>NZ_QTZJ01000029.1:0-1126 GCF_003462625.1 Roseburia sp. OM03-7AC | reverse complement strand
GATGTCGATTGTTTTTTGACCATTATTTACTCCGCATTACACGTACTCTCTTCTATGTTATAAAATCAAGCATCTTCTGCATATACACCATCTCCATAATATAGAAAAGAGGAGTCCCCGCAGGTTCTCCCCCGGTCGCAGGCCTCACAGGTTTCTGCAACGCGATCACTGTATTTGCAGTTTATTCCGCAATGGGAATGGGTTTTCGGTCTCCATCCCGACCACTGGAACAGGTTTAAGGTCTCTGTTCCGACCTTATATACATCTTTTATATTTTAATTATGCAAGATAACTTTAGAATCTGCAACAAGTTGTTGCTAAATTAACTGCTTATTTATGAACTCAATTCCGTTACCAGTGAAGAATATCTTTTTGTCCGGTTCTTTATATCCTCCTCACTGACACCATAATAACAATATAAATCTCTGGCTATTTTCTTAAACCTTTTTATGACCGACTTATTTCCAGAGTAAGATATTCCAAATATATTCCAGGTATAATCTACCTCTATTTCCATTAAATCCTCACCAATTTTTATTTCATATAAATGAAAATCCATGGGAATTACATTATCAGGCATTTGGTCAATCAATTTATTTCTAATTTCCATTTCATTCAAAAAATTTTTAACAGATTCTTCATTATGAAAATCTGGTTTTGGAATATCCTTCCTTTGGCCCAAAAGTTCTGGTTTATGCTGCATAATCAAACTAGCTTTTAGATTTTTCTGTCGTTCTATCCAATTTGTTGCGGCAGGATTGATTTCCACTAAATCATAATGATCCTTTGCGTATTGCACCACTTCCGCAAGGGTATGCGGGTTGGCCGCTATTCTCTTTTCTATCCTTTTTCGTCTGGATTGATAGATAGCATTTCGGATTCTAATCTTTAGAGATTGCTTTTGAGCTTCTCCAAATATAAAAACACTTGTGGGACCATCTTCACCATTTATTATGGAAACTTGATTGATACTTTTATTTTTCATAAGTGCCCTCTACTCACAAATCCCGATTATATCGGTGATTCACAATCTTTTAGCCAAAATCGCAGTTCCATAACCGTCACAGCAATTTTATACTTTACTTCGATTTCAATCTTTTCTGGTGGATTGGCTAAAAGCCTGTCA
>NZ_QTZJ01000028.1:0-1392 GCF_003462625.1 Roseburia sp. OM03-7AC | reverse complement strand
GATGTGGGAACTGACGGTGGCGCAGTATTAAATGATGCGGATGTGGGTTCGGCTGTAAAGGGTGGTAGATATTTGAACTTAGGTAATATGTCATTTGAGGATGGAAAGCAATATTCATCGTGGAGTAAACTTAGAGAAGAGGGATTGTCACTTGAACAAGTAGAAAAAATAAAAGGCACACCAAAGGGACAGAAACCATTACCAGAAACTTATTTGAGTGAGGAATATATTAATAATCATCTAAATTCATTCAAGAAAAGTGGTGCGGTAAAAATAATGCCAAGTGAGCCATCAGGAACAATTGGTGGTAAAGGTGGTACATTTGTAATGTCTGGGGATGAACTAAGTGAAATAATTCGAAACGCAGATGGGGATGTGGCTAAAATAGAAAGTGTTTTGGGATTAGACAAAGGATATTTAGGAAGTAATCCTGTTATAGTGACAATTCAGGACACATCTAGTTTAAGACTTCCATCTGGCAATGAATTAGGTGCATGGCCGGAATACTGGGAACCAGGCGGCTATACAAGTGGTGGAATAAAAGAAGCAGTTATTAATCCGGCGAAAGAAGGAACATATACATATAAACATTTATTTGAATAGAGGTGCTTTAAAATGAAGTTAATTATAGAAGATGAGGGTATTAGTCTACTGGAAAACAAAGGGCAATATTATCTTCAGTATGATGCAGGAGCGCATATGATAAAGAAAAAAAGAATTGAAATTACAAATGAAGAGGCGGAGTTATGCCAATTAGATGTTGAAGAAATGTATAATCTTATTTTGCAATATCAAAATGATGGTGTATATGGTGAAGATGTAGTTGAATAAAATATATAAATTTAATTATGGTTATACTTTAGGACTCCAAAACCCTTAACTCAAAAAGCTATTTTACTCTCTGTCTGTTCACGAAGTGAATGACATACAGAGATTAATAATAGCTTTTTGTCATTTACCTAAAGGGGAAAGGACTCCTTATGGCGAAATTTGCCCTCAGGTATACAAAAGGATTTGTCTGACATTTTATTTCTAAGGTACTGTAAAACATTGATTTTACTGACTTGTTTCAAGTTGGTGTTTTCATTCTTACACAGAACTATTGTTTGATGAAATCAAAATGACACACAGAATATGGACTCTATGCTGGAGTTTATAAGGTCTATTTTGATAGCAAGAACAGGAAGTCCTGCTATATCAGTAACTAATTATCAGGCTGATAAAATTAGATACCAATGTTTATGCATCCAAGGTACATTCTTTTTCAACGGTATCCGGTGAGGTAGAAGGAAAACAGCTTACAGTTCCGGATTTAAATGTATCAATGGATGCTATGACAGCGTACCGGGCAGGCTTTTCACAGTTAATTGGTCTGATGAGTTATTATCAGAG
>NZ_QTZJ01000027.1:0-1465 GCF_003462625.1 Roseburia sp. OM03-7AC | reverse complement strand
TGATATGTACCCTCTTTACTGGACAACCAGTAAGGAGGGTGTTTTTATGCGTTATAGTTATGAGTTTAAACTGATGTGTGTTGAATTGTATCATTCAGGTTCGTATCCAGATATCCCAGAGGGTGCGAATCCAGATACTCTCAAAAGACATATACGAGAATGGTCTGGATTGGTTGATTTACATGGTCCAGAAGTTTTAAAACATAAGGTGTTCAATAAAGTGTGGACACCGGAAGAAAAACTTGAACTGGTTTTAAAAGTTATTGCAGGCATACCAAGGAGGAAAGTTGCCATAGAAGCAGGTATTAACTCAGGAATGCTTTATCAATGGGTATACAAATATAAATCACAAGGATATAATGGATTAGTAGAAAGTAAAAAAGGACGTCCAACAAAGGAATCAAGAATGAAGAAGTCAACAAATCCATTACCTTTAACAGAATCAGAACGAGAAGAACTGATACGCTTGAGAACTGAAAACGAATATATCAAAGCTGAGAATGAAGTAATAAAAAAACGGATCGCCTTGAGGCAAGAAAAATGGGCTGCGCAACTCAAGGCGAAAAAGCAGCAATCATCAAAAAACTCAGAGAAAACGGATACCAATTAAAATATCTCCTTAAAGCAATGCACATGGCTAGATCTACTTACTATTTTGAGATTAGCAGAAACGATGTTATTGCCGAACGCAATCAAGAAATACTAGAAGAAATAAAAAGTGTTTTTGTTGAGAACAAGCGCAGATATGGTGTAAGACGGGTTCACCAGGAACTTATTAATCGCGGGTATCAGGTGAACCATAAAAGAGTTCAGCGTCTTATGCATGAAGCAGGTCTAGCCGGAAAAAGACCAAAGGAGAAATATCATTCTTATAAGGGTGAAGTTGGTAAGATTGCTGACAACATAATAGACAGGGATTTCAGTACAACTTTGCCTTTACAAAAATGGACCACAGATGTATCACAGTTCAATTTTGCATGGGGAAAGTGTTATATTTCTCCAGTGCTAGATATGAATACAAATGAAATCATCTCATATGATTTATCCATGAGTCCTAATCTTGAACAGATAAAAAGAATGCTGAATAAAGCATTTGAAAAATTTCCTTCAGTTGAAGGATTGATATTTCATTCAGATCAAGGCTGGCAGTATCAACATGCTTATTTTAGAAATGCTTTACAGGAACATGGCATTATACAATCCATGTCACGAAAAGGTAATTGTTATGATAATTGTATTATGGAGACGTTCTTTGGACGATTAAAAAATGAAATGTATTATGGCTATGAAAAAAACTATTCTTCTTTCGAAGAATTTTCACAAGCGGTTGAAGAATATATAGATTATTATAATAACAAAAGAATTCAGGCAAAAACAAAATGGATGCCGCCTGTACAATACAGGATAGCATCCATGTGTTCAGCCTAGTTCATAAATATGTGTCCAGGATTCTGGGTACATATCA
>NZ_QTZJ01000026.1:0-1616 GCF_003462625.1 Roseburia sp. OM03-7AC | reverse complement strand
TCAACCAGTTTTTCAAAAATGCAGTCATACTCATATGTGATATCAGACAACGCTATCAGTACTTTTCTTGATCTTTTTATGTATTCAAAATATAAAATGTCCCTGAGTTTCAATTTAATCGACAGATACTCTTTCCCATTGCTGTCCGTCACTTTATAAAAATCCTTTTCTGCTCCGGTATCCGGCAGTTGATCCAGCAGTTCCAACATCTGCGTTTCCAATTTATCATATTCCAATGGCTTACATAGAAATGAAAATGCGTGAACTTCGTTAATGACCTGCATACAATATTCTTCATAACTCGTAATATACACTAATTTCACATCCGGAAATTTTTCCTTTAATTTTCTCCCCAGTTTAATACCATTCAGTTCTTCCATCGAAATATCTAAAATTCCGATATCAATGTTGCTGATATTTTCAAGCATTTGATTTGCAGACGCAAATTGCTCAATATGATAAGCAATCTTTTGACTTGTAAAAATCTTATGCAGCATAGTCACTGCACACTCAAGATCTGCTATATCGTCATCACAGACAACAATTTCCAACATAGCACTCACCTTCTTTCTCATTTATATATCGGCTCAATCTTTATTCTGTTTCAAATCTCACCTATAAAAGATATCACATGAAACAAAATATTACGGTATTTCTTCACCAAATACAATTTTTTAACACGAAATACGATTAAAAAAAAGCATT
This sequence comes from Roseburia sp. OM03-7AC, assembly GCF_003462625.1. Lineage (NCBI taxonomy): Bacteria > Bacillati > Bacillota > Clostridia > Lachnospirales > Lachnospiraceae > Roseburia > Roseburia sp. OM03-7AC. The sequence goes on along the minus strand of NZ_QTZJ01000026.1, from coordinate 911 downwards.
AAACCATTTACCCATGTTAATACACAAAAGCACTGTATCTCAAACTCTTTGAAATACAATGCTTCCCTGCATTTTCTATATCGTCATGTTGATATTATTACTTTACTATCCTGCACACTCTCTGGGAGTGACTATATCTATCAAAAAAGAAGCCAGCAGTTTATTCACGCACTACTGACTTCCTATATTATTCATTTTATTTACTTCGCTGCGTCTCAGACAAGTTTTCCATCTTTAAACACAATCTCTTTTATTTCTTAATATGCTTAAAAAGTTTCGTAACAAACAAGGCTTTCAAGAATATAGTGTTTTTTCACTTCTTTTCCTAATTTTACACCCCAAAGCTCATCCTACATTGTAGTTAATCCCTTTGTGTGACAAATCAGAAAATGTGAATCGGTGACAAGCATCCATTCCCGCTGACAAAATCAGTATTTTCAGTCCTGCTTCGCTGACAAATTTGTCACTGAAATTACAATTCTGCATGAAAAAAGCGGCAATGAAACTATCTTCATTACCGCTAAAAATGAGCGTCTCCTATAGGAATCGAACCTACAATAGAGTCTTAGGAGTTCAAGTCACTACAGAAAATCTATGTTTTTCTTGGTCAACATAAGTCAAGCAACAACTTGATTTTACTGACTTTCCTGTAAATCCATGTCAAAATAAGAAAACTGAAAATCATCCAAGTTAAGCACCTCTCGCTGACAAATGAGTGACACTGTCACCCTGAGGGTTCAACCATTCCGTTCCTGCGAATTCATATTTATGGCTACCATTCTCACTGAATATGCGGTAATGATAACACTGTTTTCTTATTAGATTATCTATATTATAACGTGTGTGAGGTCGGATGTCGATTGTTTTTTGACCATTATTTACTCCGCATTACACGTACTCTCTTCTATGTT
>NZ_QTZJ01000025.1:0-1620 GCF_003462625.1 Roseburia sp. OM03-7AC | reverse complement strand
TTTTGATGTTCCAAATGTCGTTTGAAATAAAAAACCGTAGTCCGTAATTCTTGACATAATCGAAACCTCCCATCATTAAATTTTTTATATCTATCATCCGCTTTATTTTTATTTTTCTTTTTCTATCGACAACCCACTTCTAATATTTTACCTTTTCTGCACCAAGTACGATTTTTTTGCACGAAGTAAGACTTTTTACCAAAAAAGAGCACGAATGCTCTTTTTATGAATTGAGGAATAACTCAGCAATAAATTTATTTCCATCACTTTTCAATATTAAATTTCCATCATATTTTTTTACACTGCTCTGAACATTCAGCAGTCCTATTCCACCGCCTTTTCCTTTCGCTGATACCGGAAAACCATTTTTCCACTTTACCTCTCCGCAGTTATTTTCGATGCTGGCAGCTATCATTTTATGGTATGAGCCAATCTTAATCGAAATATATTTCTCTCCTTCCAGCTTCTCTGCTGCCTCAATCGCATTATCTAATAAATTTCCAAAAATAGTTGTAATGTCGATTGGTGCAAGGAAATTCAGATTCACATTATCCACCTTTATGGTTACTGAAATACCTTTTTCCCTCATAACGGATTCTTTATCGGTAAGAAGAATGTTCAAGATCGGATTTTCTGTGTATTGAACCGGAATGAGCGGCTTTAACAGTTCTCTGATTTCCGCTGCATATTCTCCTGCCGTATTCCCCTGCTCTGCACCATATAATCCTTCGATTGCTTTAATATGCTTATTTACATCATGTAATATGTGGACGGTTTGATCATATTTTTTTGTCTGCGTCAAATAGTATTCGTATTGTACCTTTGCCTGTTGCTCTAAAGCGATGAGCTGCTTTTCATAATAGTTCTTTTCATCTGCCATTTTAACAAAATATAAAAGGTATAGATCTGCCAGAACAATACACCCCATATTGACTGCACATAAATAATTTTCTTCTCCATTTTTAAAATTCTCTACAATTACACCCATGTTAATCAGATTGTATAGGAGTATAATTCCATACATGATGTACCTTGTCTTTGCATAAGGAATATCGCTCTTTTTCACAAACCTGTTTATGAATGTATAATACAAAAAAATAAGTATTACTTTTGAAAATGTTACCTCAAGGCAGTAAAGCATCGTTTCATTCACATTTTTTATATCTGCTGCCTGCAAAATACATTGTAAAAGAATCACTCCTAATGATTCACAAACAGACATGCAAAATACCAATGCCTCACATTCAATGATACGTCTTAACGGTTTATCCATATCCTCATAATACAGAGCATATGCTATTATCCCCGTCAACACGCCCCAGACCACCAAATTTAATATGGAATGATTGAGCATATTGATACAGGTTGTAAAAATCACTGTGACAGTCTCGATCACAATATATACATATCTACTTTGACTACTCTTTTTATACTTTCCATTCATAAACTGGAACAGTATGGTACTTATGATAAAACAGGAAAGAGCATTACATAATATCAGTAAAATCGTATTCATCGTTTCTCCTATGAATTTTTCTGCAAAAATTTATTTACTTCTTCTCTAAAATCGCTGCTTCTCTTTTGCGCAATCTGGAGTTCTTTTCCATTATCCATATAAAT
>NZ_QTZJ01000024.1:0-1993 GCF_003462625.1 Roseburia sp. OM03-7AC | reverse complement strand
GTCTTCTATGGTTACGACACGTTTCACATATTTTTTTAATTCTTTGATATAATCTGCTTCGGTATTCAGGCAGTCATTTACTACAACATCCGGCTTCCATTCCTGCACGAATTCCATGAATTCTTCGTCACTCTTAATGGTATGTACCGGCATATTTGCTTCCTGCAGTTTTTTCAGTCCCGGCTCATGCTGCTCTTTTGTTACAAAGAGAAGCTCCTGTCCGGTCAGATTATATGCCAGTGTCAGACAATGATAAATGTGTCCCATTCCAAGCTCTTTGTATCCATCTGCCCGAAGAATAATCCGTTTCTTTTTCAGTTCATGCTCACACAATACCCAGTCGGAAGCTGCATCAATATCCACCGCCTCACGCTCCGGCATCTCATAGACAGAAACCTTCTTTCCAATACGGCTGTTTACCTCCATACATTCTCTTCTTGTAATCAGAAATGCACCTGTCTCAAGATAGTTCGGCGGTAACTGCTGACGGTTCAGACGTTTCTCATAATTCGGCACATAGCAGCCATCCTTCTTCGTCCAGGATAAATGTGGCTTATTTACCACACTGATATAAGTATCATCGGAAGAAGCCAAAAAGCTTTCCAACGCCTTGTCCAAGGTATCAGAAGAAAGTAACGGTGATGTTACCTGTAAGGTAATTACCACATCATACTGAATCCCTTTCTTCTTTTCCATAGTGCAGACTGCATCATAGATAACCGGGTCTAATGTCACGGCATCCTTTGCCAGTTCACTATCTCTGGTCATGGTCTCTACACCATAAGAAGAAGCTATTTTCAAAATCTCTTCATCATCAGATGAAACTACAACATCATCAATGCTTGGACAATTCTTTGCATTATGAATTGCATAATAAATAAGTGGTTTTCCATTCATCAAACGGACATTTTTCCGTGGTATTCCTTTTGAGCCGCCACGAGCCGGTATTACTGCCAAGACCATTGTCCTTCCTCTCTTTCCAATCTAATATTTTGATATATTACCCCAACAGTTCTTTCTTCAAGTTACTCAATGCATTAGACTTCCATATCATCTCCGTTGGGACTTTTTGTTCTTCCTTGTTCATGATTTCATTTAGCACAGAATTTCCATCATCAGCAAGTTTAGCATAACCAGCTTCAATAATGTCTTTCATTGTTTCATACCGATATGCCTTATATATAATTGTTTTCACACCAAATGCCATTCCTTCATAAATAGCTGTGCTAAATACCCCTATTTGATGCGTGGATATTGAGAAATAGTAATACAGATCTTTTTCATTATTATCAACCACTTCTATTTCTGAACCAACTAATTCTGGATATATTTTTTTCCAACTTATATATTCATTTGGATGTAATTTATAAATAATTCTTGCAGGAATTCCTTTTTTTCTAACTAAATTTTTTAATTCTATTGCTAATTTAACCAATGCTTCTCCTACTGGCCCTTGAGAAAGAATTAAAATAGTTGGGAAATACTTTATTGTTTTCATTGTAGTAACACATTCCTCAAGATGGGGATTTCCTATCGCCACCATTTTCCCCGGATAACACGTTGTCTGGTTCCAATATTCTCCAAATGTAAGCACTTCATCAGGAATAAAATCATCTTTTTGGGGAATATTGTACTGTATATTCATAACCCCATGTTGCAATTCAAACACTTTAATTCCCATTTCATGTGCTGCTACATTTAATGATAGTTTTGCTGTTTCATAATGTGTTGTCTCCACTATATATTTCGGTCTATACTTTCTCAATATTTTTTTATATTCATTATAATATGTAAAATAGCCCGTTAGACTTCTATTAACACAATCTATAACCTCTGCCTCAGTTAAAGTTGTCCCCAACTTCTTATTTAGAATACCCACCTGCCTTTTTACTATGTTTTTTTCTTCTTCATTTAAAAAATATGTCTTTTTTTTCAAATTTATCAAACGCTTAATTTCCATATAATCAGAATAGGCAAGACATCTTCTCCCTAT
>NZ_QTZJ01000023.1:0-3300 GCF_003462625.1 Roseburia sp. OM03-7AC | reverse complement strand
TCAACCAGTTTTTCAAAAATGCAGTCATACTCATATGTGATATCAGACAACGCTATCAGTACTTTTCTTGATCTTTTTATGTATTCAAAATATAAAATGTCCCTGAGTTTCAATTTGATTGACAGATACTCTTTCCCATTGCTGTCCGTCACTTTATAAAAATCCTTTTCTGCTCCGGTATCCGGCAGTTGATCCAGTAGTTCCAACATCTGCATTTCCAATTTATCATATTCCAGTGGTTTACATAGAAATGAAAATGCATGAACTTCGTTAATGACCTGCATACAATATTCTTCATAACTCGTAATATACACTAATTTCACATCCGGAAATTTTTCCTTTAATTTTCTCCCCAGTTTAATACCATTCAGTTCTTCCATCGAAATATCTAAAATTCCGATATCAATGTTGCTGATATTTTCAAGCATTTGATTTGCAGACGCAAATTGCTCAATATGATAAGCAATCTTTTGACTTGTAAAAATCTTATGCAGCATAGTCACTGCACACTCAAGATCTGCTATATCGTCATCACAGACAACAATTTCCAGCATATTACTCACCTTCTTCCTATCTTCCTACTATATCGGTAATTTTTATTTTTCCATTAAATAAATATAAAGTACTCTGCATATTATCTAAATAGGCTCTAAATAAATATCATATATATAGAAAATGTGCCATCATCTTGACGGCACATTTCCTATATTTTCCCCCCAAATTATATTGCTACAGTATAGAATACCATTGTCTGTCCATACTATCAGCTTCATACTGATATGTAATCAACTGATTCATGTCTTTTAAACCCGCCATTTCTATTAGGTTCTATCATTATATTATAGTTTTCATATTTTTATAGTATCCTGCATTATCCATAACACTATTATTGCCAGATGTACCCACAGTACTTACCTCAGAGTCCGAAATATTATACCCTGCCTTAAATGCAAGAATATCCTCCAATCCATATTGATTTTTATAATCCGTCAGCATATAGATATTATCTCGTATTTCCTCATATTTCGCATTGGCTTCCTGGGAGTTCATTATTTTACACATTTTCTCTGGAAGTCCGGTAATCTTCCCATTGTCATCTACGTTTATATCGTCAAATGAATACTGTCCATTTGTTGCTTTCTGAATGAACTGTTCCACTTCATAGTAAGCATTTACTAATCTATATTGTGTGTTAGAAATATCTGCTGTCTGAATATATTTTTCCCACATATCATCAGCAAAATTTTCCGATATCATATTTTTTATCTGTTCTTTGTTTTCTTCTGTAATGTCCCCGTTAATCGTAATAGTTCCAGATACATCTATTTCAATTTTCCATGATGTATCTGGCAGTTCAATTCCTTTTTCATTTGCTATTCTTTCTATTTCTGCATAAAAATCGTTTTTTATATAATTCGACTTCTCTGCTCTCTCATAATCAGATAAATTGGCAAATATTTTCACATATGCCATTTCCGACACACTTAACTGCTCCCCCTTTTTCATCTTATTTAATAATTCTTCTACACTATCCGTTCCCGAATATTTTTCATCTTCCGGCAACGCTTCAAATTGCATCTGATGTAATTTGTCAATTTCGCTTTGATATGTTTTTTCATATTTCTGCTTTATTGCATTTTTTTCTTCTGAATTATCTGCATTTGCTATTTCTTGTGAGTGCTGCACATTACTACTTGAAGTATCCCTGTTTTTCGTTTCCGTAATTTTTATTCTATAGGAACCTTCCCCGGAATCCGATGTCATATTGGAATTTTCTACTCTGATCACATAATCTGATGTAACGCAGTCCCAATTAGGTACCGTAAGCTGTTTATTACCATGTCCATCATCTGTCGCTATTCCAATCTGATTGCCATATAAATCGTACAATACTAAATTATATGCCTGACTATTCTTGCTTTCCAATGAAATCGTTATCTCTGAAGATATACCCATTTTAGAGTAAAAACTTTTTTGCGGATAAGAAAAAGAATAGTAATCTACATCATATTTTGAATCGATTGTTCCCTCTAAATAACTTTCATTATTATGCAACAATGTTCCTATATCATATGTACTGTAATAGCGATCTACCTGATCATCGTATTTCGTATGCTGATGATAACTATCATTCTTATTTGTTTTGGCATTTTCTATTAACACCGTTTGCTCATTTAATTCTTTCATCGGCGATTTAAAACTTTTTGCTGCATTTCCTGTCTCATATATTTTACTATCTACTATTCCGCCACCTATATAATGTACATAGTGTCCCATCTTATCGTCACCTCTTGGAATCCACGGATGGTATAAAAATACCATCCGTAATTTATTTATCTTTCTAAATATTTAGCCCACTATTATTCCGAAAGGAACTAAATAATCCAATGTCATCTGTGTCATTGTAGTGCAACTAGCATTTACATAAGAAATACCACTTACCCAATGTACTGTAACAGATGTTGCATAGTTTCCATCAATTGATCCTGATGGTGGATTATTGTCAACCAAGTCACTCCACCAACCTGCTGGTTGTTGATTTTCCTCCATTAATAGCATTCAGCTTAGTAGTTGTCTTACTATAAAAACTTGAAGCTGCAAATACTGGTGTTACAAAAAGCAAACAAACCATCATACTTACAACAACTGCCATAAACGTTTTTCTTGAAACCGTCTTTTTAGCTTTTTCTGATATTCTCATATTAGCAACCTCCTTCAAAAATGAAATATATTCCACATAAAAAACATACTATATTTTTATATCTACTGATTTCTTGCCACTCTCAACAGACTCTCTGGTAATGCCATCCAATGCACCAGCCGGTATTGGTTTACCAGCTCTCCATGTAGAATCTGCGGCTTTTGCAGCTTCTGCAAATGCCTGTCTGTATTGATGTTCATATTGTTCCATTGTCCAGCCTGCTGATAAACGGTCATCTTTATCCATTTTTCTATATAAATTGTTATATACGCTCTCTCTTTTGGTAGTATCACCATTTAGAGTACCATTTTCATTTAAGAATTCTTTCTTTGCCAGTTCAAACATTTCTTCCCGGCTGCTCTCTGGAATAGAAATGATATGTTTATAACTGTTTCTGTTCTCATCCGTTACCGCAAGTCCTGTTAATCCAGTATTCGGATCAATCCAGTCTCCGTTTTTGTCATACTGGCTCATCAGGTTCTTAATTGCCTGAACATTCGTAAACATTGCACCGTTTCCATTCTTCATCATCTCACTCAGTGCTGCTTTATACTTTTTACTGTTTGTGTCAATCCCTGCTGCTTTTAATTGTTTCTGTA
>NZ_QTZJ01000022.1:0-3375 GCF_003462625.1 Roseburia sp. OM03-7AC | reverse complement strand
CCCAGATTGTATGCTGTTTTGATAACATCTGCGCAGGCATCCGGTTTCGTATGGTCTGAATATCCGATCATCAAATCCTTATACTTTTCTTTCAGGCTTGCTATCTTATTTAAGTTGGCATGCTCATATGGAGTCGGATATTCCAGTACGCAATGCAGGATGCAAAGCGGCTGGTTATTTACCTTACGGACGGTTGCTATCATGCGGTCAATCTCATCCTCATTGGCTGCGCCTACAGAAATGAGCATTGGTTTATTTTTCTTTGCCTGATATTCCACAAACGGAAGGTTGTTCATATCGGATGAAGATACTTTATAGACATCCATCATCTTATCGAGATAATCTGCAGATTCGATGTCAAATGCAGTGGATAAAAATTCAATGCCAATTTCGTCACTGTAATCCTTCAGCTCCTGATATTCTTTTTCACCAAACTGGTCAAATTTCTGAAATAACTCATGCTGGGATGTTGTTGTCTCTTCCGTGGTATCCCAGTAAGATGGAGAATCCTTTGCCGCCAGCGTATCAGCTTTATAGGTCTGGAATTTTACCGCATGAATTCCAGCATCCTTTGCTTCTTTGATCATTAACTTTGCAGCTTCCATATTGGAAATGTTCATTTTCTTTGCAATGTCATAATAATTTACACCAATTTCTGCAATCAGTACTACTTTATGTGCCAGAGCACGTTCGATAATTTTGCTCATAAATTATATCTCCTCATCCTCTAAAATCAATCCAATTACCCGCTTAATACCGGACTTCAAATCATGACGCATCATCAGGCTTTGCATTTCCTTTCGAATCTGCGGTGTCTCAACCAGCCAGCGGAAGGTTGTCTCAATGGTTTCATCTGCCACATTGATTCCAAGTCCAAGATTTAAGAAACCATTGTTCATCTGTGCAAAGGTGTGCTTCATCTCACGCTCATTCTGAGCCATAACCACTGCAGGTACGCCCATGGTTGCAAGCTCATAGACGGTTCTGCCCTGAGAAGTAAATGCCAGGTCTGCCTTACCAAACAGGTCGCTGATGTGTTTTAAATTCTGTTCTACATAGATGCCTGCTGCCTCGTCTGTTTCAATCTGATTTGCTTTCTGGTCATATCCTACACCCAGTGCAAAATGGAATTTAATCTCTGGATAATCCTTATGAATCCGTTTTGCCATTTCATAGATTCTCTTGGTAAAGTTCGATGGGTCTGTTCCACCGAAGATAACCACTACATTCTGCACCTGCTCATGAAATACAGATGGTGCAGCACAGAAAAATTCATCCCGGAGGCATACATAATTGGCTCCCCAATAATAATTATCTCCTCTGGTATGGTCTTCATACAGCGCATTAATCACTGCATCTGCAAAATCGGCGCCCTCTCCAAGGTCTTCTATGGTTACGACACGTTTCACATATTTTTTTAATTCTTTGATATAATCTGCTTTGGTATTCAGGCAGTCATTTACTACTACATCCGGCTTCCATTCCTGCACGAATTCCAAGAATTCTTCATCACTCTTAATGGTATGTACCGGCATATTTGCTTCCTGCAGTTTTTTCAGTCCCGGCTCATGCTGCTCTTTTGTTACAAAGAGAAGCTCCTGTCCGGTCAGATTATATGCCAGTGTCAGACAATGATAAATGTGTCCCATTCCAAGCTCTTTGTATCCATCTGCCCGAAGAATAATCCGTTTCTTTTTCAGTTCATGCTCACACAATACCCAGTCGGAAGCTGCATCAATATCCACCGCCTCACGCTCCGGCATCTCATAGACAGAAACCTTCTTTCCAATACGGCTGTTTACCTCCATACATTCTCTTCTTGTAATCAGAAATGCACCTGTCTCAAGATAGTTCGGCGGTAACTGCTGACGGTTCAGACGTTTCTCATAATTCGGCACATAGCAGCCATCCTTCTTCGTCCAGGATAAATGTGGCTTATTTACCACACTGATATAAGTATCATCGGAAGAAGCCAAAAAGCTTTCCAACGCCTTGTCCAAGGTATCAGAAGAAAGTAACGGTGATGTTACCTGTAAGGTAATTACCACATCATACTGAATCCCTTTCTTCTTTTCCATAGTGCAGACTGCATCATAGATAACCGGGTCTAATGTCACGGCATCCTTTGCCAGTTCACTATCTCTGGTCATGGTCTCTACACCATAAGAAGAAGCTATTTTCAAAATCTCTTCATCATCAGATGAAACTACAACATCATCAATGCTTGGACAATTCTTTGCATTATGAATTGCATAATAAATAAGTGGTTTTCCATTCATCAAACGGACATTTTTCCGTGGTATTCCTTTTGAGCCGCCACGAGCCGGTATTACTGCCAAGACCATTGTCCTTCCTCTCTTTCCAATCTAATATTTTGATATATTACCCCAACAGTTCTTTCTTCAAGTTACTCAATGCATTAGACTTCCATATCATCTCCGTTGGGACTTTTTGTTCTTCCTTGTTCATGATTTCATTTAGCACAGAATTTCCATCATCAGCAAGTTTAGCATAACCAGCTTCAATAATGTCTTTCATTGTTTCATACCGATATGCCTTATATATAATTGTTTTCACACCAAATGCCATTCCTTCATAAATAGCTGTGCTAAATACCCCTATTTGATGCGTGGATATTGAGAAATAGTAATACAGATCTTTTTCATTATTATCAACCACTTCTATTTCTGAACCAACTAATTCTGGATATATTTTTTTCCAACTTATATATTCATTTGGATGTAATTTATAAATAATTCTTGCAGGAATTCCTTTTTTTCTAACTAAATTTTTTAATTCTATTGCTAATTTAACCAATGCTTCTCCTACTGGCCCTTGAGAAAGAATTAAAATAGTTGGGAAATACTTTATTGTTTTCATTGTAGTAACACATTCCTCAAGATGGGGATTTCCTATCGCCACCATTTTCCCCGGATAACACGTTGTCTGGTTCCAATATTCTCCAAATGTAAGCACTTCATCAGGAATAAAATCATCTTTTTGGGGAATATTGTACTGTATATTCATAACCCCATGTTGCAATTCAAACACTTTAATTCCCATTTCATGTGCTGCTACATTTAATGATAGTTTTGCTGTTTCATAATGTGTTGTCTCCACTATATATTTCGGTCTATACTTTCTCAATATTTTTTTATATTCATTATAATATGTAAAATAGCCCGTTAGACTTCTATTAACACAATCTATAACCTCTGCCTCAGTTAAAGTTGTCCCCAACTTCTTATTTAGAATACCCACCTGCCTTTTTACTATGTTTTTTTCTTCTTCATTTAAAAAATATGTCTTTTTTTTCAAATTTATCAAACGCTTAATTTCCATATAATCAGAATAGGCAAGACATCTTCTCCCTAT
>NZ_QTZJ01000021.1:0-5445 GCF_003462625.1 Roseburia sp. OM03-7AC | reverse complement strand
TCTATCCACCGGTCAAGCTGTGCCAGAATCAGTTCCCGAATGCTGGTAATTTCTTCATACTTTACCTGAAATCCCATAACTTTCTCCACTTTTATTATTCTGTTTTTATCCTGTCTGTTATCTATTTTTCCCCTTTTCCATTCGACTTTCAAGGAAAAATATTCGACTTATTTTTGTCTGAAATTCGACTTTTCAGCACCCTATATTCGACTTTTGTGCCACCCTTATTTTTATTATATTTTTTCTTCCAAATTCCTTGTTTTATGCTGTTTTTCTCAAAATTTCCTTTACCGCTTTCCAGCAGATTCAAGGTCGAGCCAAAAATTTTTTAAGTCGAATCATATATAAAAACCGGTTACACTCATGTACGAAGTACGAATTGGTTGTGCATTTTTAACAACTGACAGGAATAAGTTCCTCATGAAAAATCCTCAAAAGTCTTACCCTTCAGATGCTCTCTGGATGGGTAATGCCTTCCAGAAATACAGTGCCGTAGGTCTGCTAATATCATTGGAAGACTGCTTGCAAGACGGATACGCGATATGCAACTGCTCATGAAGCTGATTCATCAGTCTAGATTTACATTCTGCTTTACGTTTCTCATAATACGCTCGAAAAGCTGAATGTCTTGGTATACCCTTTGATGATACCTGTATCATCTGGATTGCCCTGTAACAGAAAAATAGGAGATGCACCATAGCCCATAGCAGCTACGGAACCTCTCCTATTATGTGTTTTTGTTTAGGTAGAATGAGAAATTTTCATCCCCATATTCCTCTGTTGCGTGCTATTGTAACATGTTTTTTTGAAGCATTAAGAAAAATATCAAAAAATTATTACTCTCACATAATTAAAATTATATTGTTTCATAATAATTTTTCTCTAAAATGAAATCATCGGGAAAAATAGGACATACTATCTCTTTTATAATTCCAAAATAATTCATCTCCATTATCTGTAATACCCCAGAGAAACAAACCTGTTTTGCCGTTATAAAAATCAAAAGAAAACTGTTCTGGAAATTCACTTTGCATACTTATATACGCATCTTTCATAACGTTAAACTTCTCTATAGAATTTAAATTTTCATTTTCGGAAAATGGGGATAATATCCACAAAAACTCATTAATCCCTCCTTCTCCATGAAAATCGATAAACCGCTTATAGTCCTCTGGAAAAATAATTCCTATTTTTTCTCTATTTCTTCCCATGCGTTTTTTTTGCACTCTCCTTGTTGAACAGGAAAAAATTCATTAATGTCATGATTCATAAACAAACCTGCTTTCTATTCAATACTGTTTGATATATTGTCATCAAATGTAACCATTGTTTAATTCTCCGTTTTCAAATTTTTCAATAATTTTTTGACGCTCTATACTATCTTCAGATTTGAATTTCTTCCGCAAACTTATTACATCATTTGATTCTTTAATGCTGCTTCTGTCTTTAATTATCCCTTTATTATATAAAATTCCCATAACAGCAGTACTCCTGTTAACCTTATTACTATTATTAATATAAATGTCTACAAGAATGTTATATAATCGCTGACAAGGCTTACAATATGACAAAATTGAAACATATGATATCGTTTCCGGAGATGCATCAATATTTTTTTTAATTATATCTAAATATCCCTCATCTCCCGTAGCCTCATACAATATTTTACCAATTTCAACACTTGCTTCACTTGGTATTTGTAATAAATAAGGACTTTCTTTTAAAGCCTTGATACCATCATATTTTTTTAACTTAGGAAAAAATTGTGCTAATTCTATTTCATTTTTATTAAAAAAAGCATCCCAAATAATATCTTCTACTTCTTCTCGCTCCCAATCATATATTTCTTCCATCACTTCTGGATAATATCCATCCATTTTATCTGAGCCGTTTGCATTCAATTGTTTTATTAAACAATCATAAGCTTTACTATTTTGCATCTATAATTACCTCCTGAATAATAATATCATTTTCTTCGAGGATTGGTTTTTCTATATTTGACCAAAATTACAATATAATTCCGGATAAGTAAAACGCATCGTTCTCATAATATCAATCTTTCCTGAAAACAATGCGTTTTAACCTTATATAAAAAATACTATATTTTAAATATTTTCCCGGTATTATTATCTAAAAAGAATTTCTTTCCATTCTCTTCTACCAATTCTATGTCTGTCCCCACTTCGCAATTGTATATTGCGATAATTGCCGGTTCGATATTGGCAACTGTATTAAAATCACATATGCACATATTATCTGCTTTACTCAAATACTCATCGATATCAATATCCGAAAAAAATCTCCAACCATTGTCAATATTATTTAGCGATTCTTCTCTAACACACCATTTTAATTTTCCTTTATGATCTAAGATATTTTTTGAAACAATGCATCCACCTGCATCAGCAATAAAAGTCACTACTTTACTCATACTTTTTCAACCTCCCTAATAAACTTGCTCTATATGGCAATAGTGCTGCCAGTTCCAATGGTGATTTTCCCCATACATTCTTATGATTAACTAAAATATTTTTCTGTGCAAACCAAATCTGATATAAAGGTTCTAATTCCTCATCTGTATATTTCATGTTAATCAAATATTGTAATGGTACCCTTCCCCTTTTATCTGTTTAAAAGTTTACTACATATTTTCCATTATTTCTACTACTTTTTCCCAGTACCTCCCACTACTAGCCAGTCTCACCTTCCGCTTTTGAAACCGATTTTTATATCTGAAATACCTCATGTGGAGACATAATACATATTATTCAAAAACAATTTGAACCGTATTTTCATTCATGTTTCTCTGAACTTCCTGTATTATACTCTCAATTTGCTCTTCTAGAAGTTCTTCATGCTCATGTGGTGGCTCCCAAAATTTCATTGTATCTCTATATGCCACAAACTTTTTGCCTACAAGCATTTCTCCTTCTGCTCTTACAACATATCCGTTCTCCAAATCAATTTTTACATAATTCATACTACCTGTTATTTTCATGTTTTTCTACCTCTCGAAAATAATTTTTCAATCATCTCCACAGCATCTAGTTCTATGAAAACAATACGTTTGCATCTTTAAAGAAACTATGTTCCGTTGTGATTTCAGATATTCTTATACAAAGTCATTATTAAATATAGTCTTTCATAATGTTCCAAACCCTTTTTACTTCGTCATTATATTTCTCATTCAACTGATTTTTCAATTGAACATCTGCATCATAAATGATGAAATCGCCTAACCCACCTCTTGCAACAAACAATTTATTATAACTTTCTATCAAGTATTTCATTTTTTCACCATTGCTCTCATCCGAGTCAATACAATTAACTTGTCCCATAAGAATTCTTAATATCCCGTTATATTGTCCATATCCATATTTTTGTACCATTTTTCCAATCTCTATATACGCCTCTCGCAACTGCAAAAACTCTTCATTTCCTATCATTCTTCTATTTCCAATCTATTGTAATGTTCATTTTTTAATTCTCGAACTTTATCACACCACTCACTATCAAGGAGACAAAAATTACAATATAATTCCAGATAAGCAAAACGCATCATTCTCATAACATCAATCTTTCCTGAAAACAATGCGTTTTAACATTAACATCTACATCTACTTTTTTCCCTCGCTTATAGCTTTTGCCCATTGATTTTCTATTTTCTTATATTGACTCAAATTAACATCTTTTGATGGAGATACTATATTATCCAAATTTGGTGAACCGCCAAACCTATCTCCTGCTAAGTGTCCCGCATAATCTCCTGCAATTTTTCCTGGAGTGTTTGGGTTATGTTTTAGCCGACCATTTCGTTTCGTTAATTGTAGATTATCAGTATTCCAATTGGATATTCTTCCATTAGCATCTGTTTCGTAATTATACTTAAATTCACCTGTCTGATAGCTAATATTGGGTTTTAAATTTCCAGCTTCATCAAAAGGATTATCTGTAAAGACTTTTTGTGCTGTGTTTCTACCACTCTCCCCAACATTCCCCAGTTGCTGTTTTCTAAGTTCCAACAGCTCCTCCGGGTTTACTTTCTTTAATGCAAGTGCTTCGTCTACCTTTCCGATTCCTCTTATTTCTGCCTCTGTGAGCCCTTCCTTGCTTCCATTCTCAAGAAAATCAAGATATTTCTGGACATCTTCCTTTGACATTCCTTCTGCAAAAGAACCGTGTAATCCACTTACATTTGCCATGGAATCTATCTCGTTGAGCGTTCCATATGTTGCCATTCCGGTTAGTGAACCAACTACAAAGCCTGCCAGTGGACTGGTAAATTTCTTCTGTCATGCTCTTTTCCATGTAGCTGCTGGCTGCCATGGCATCACTCACTGCAACTCTAATTCTTTTTTTAAGTGTTCCAATTCAGAATCTCTCATATCACATACACATATTTCAATAATATCATCTGTTTCTGACAATCCAAAATACACTTTGTCCATTTTTATATAATGTGAACTTTTTTTGTCTGATAATATTATTCTGCTACCATTAGAATACAAAATAGTTTTAAAAACAGGGCATTCTATATCATCACTATGAAAAATTATCTTTCCATCTTCAAAATTTTCCACCACTAGCTTATCCGTAGTTTCTGAATACTCCTTGCAAAGCAGTAGCGTTATTCTTTTTAATAACTTACTCTTTATACCCACTGTAAATTCCAATGAAGAAGTTTTATCTTTTGAATACGAAATATATTCAACCGCTTCCTTATCCTTATTAAATATAATCTTCAAAGGAATATATTCTTCCAATTCCATATCTATTATATCTTGCATATTCTTGTACCTCCTAATGCCATCCATTAAACTGTGCATGTTTTATTACTGGCAACTGTCCTGCTTGTCTTGACTGAGCAAATATAAATTTCCAATTACCTTCCGTAATCTTTTCTCCATAAACAATTCCTGATTTAGTTGCCTCCTGAAGCGAACCATAAAAATCACTCATAATTTCTTGTGTATAAAGATTAGGATTTGTATATGCTGTGCCATTTCCCGTAGTAATCCCCTTATAAACTTCTTCATACATATGTTCAGTTGCATTTCCATGCACCCACATTTTTTCTCCATTAACCTCTATCTCAAATGATTTTGGAATATTAGTATACGGATACTTTTCTTGAGTTGGGGTAATATTATCCCATACAGTACCCGTCTTACTACCACTCTCTCCAACATTCCCCAACTGCTGCGGTCTTTTTACATTATTTACTACTTCCAGCTCTGCCTCACTGAGCGTTCCATATGTTGCCATTCCAGTTAGTGAACCAACTACAAAGCCTGCCAGTGGACTGTTGGTTGCTTCTGTCATGCTCTTTTCCACATAGCTGCTGGCTGCCACCGTCAGTCCCTGCTTTGCATACTCTGTTACTACAGCCCTTCCTATGGATGTTCCTGCACTTACTGCTGCATTTGCTGCCATTCCTCCGGTCAG
>NZ_QTZJ01000020.1:0-6196 GCF_003462625.1 Roseburia sp. OM03-7AC | reverse complement strand
TATCTCCGATGCTTCCATAATAAATATCCTGGGCACCTTCCGCAGAATCTGCGACTCCATAAATAGTCATTCCGGTTTCCATAGCTACTCCAACCGCTGCAACAATGGGCGACGCTGCACCTGCAGTTGCAATAATACATGCCACCCCAACACCAACCAATACGACTCCGGCAACGGTCTTCCACACTCCCTGCGTCTCACGTTCTTCCGCTGCATCCTTTTGGTTCTGTTCCGCTTCACAGATTGCATCATATACATCTTTATTGTCTTCATGCTGCTGATAAAACGACGGTTATCACCAATAGAACATCTCCGATTCTGTGTTTTTGTTTAGGTATTATGAGGGCGTTTCATCCCCCTTATACCCCCTGTTGCGTGCCATTGTAACATGGGTGTTTGAGAATCGTCAAAGAAAATGTTACAACCTTGTTATATCTATGACATTCTCTGCTTTATTCTGTCAACGTACTATTTTTACATCCATTAAATTTCCATTTTCTACATCAACATTAAACTTTCTCCCCCAGAAATCAGTAGCATATAATTTCCCATTCATAATTTGAATTGCAACATATGGAATTTGCTCTTTGCTGACAATATTAGACGGTAATTTGTCACTTATTCGCCAACACATTTCGCCATTTTCATTATAACACAAAATATTATTAAGTTCCTCTGCTCCTAGTTCTACTCGTGGAATCTTTAACAATACAACATACTTTCCACTGATGCTTTCAACTTGTTTAATTGGATATTTTACAGTGATTTTAGTACCACCAATATTTAAAATATTACCATCAATAGATACTTCTCTCATATTTACCTCCAGTCTTCAATCTTTCCAAGTTCAGTAAAATCACCAATCCATTGCTGTTGTAAATCTATTTGTATTCCACCACCATCAAATCCAAAATTAGGTCCAACCTCACCTAAACGTACTGTATCTCCTGCTTTCAGCTCTACTTCTCCAATAAATTTAGGTTCATACTCTAATGCAAATTTAGCTTGAATTTCTTTAGGTGTAAGTCCTTTGATATCCTCGGCTCTCATAACCCATCCACCCTCTAAATTTGAATTCACACCGTCATATACTCGAACAAATTTTGTATCTTCTGTCAGTGTTATATCTTGTACAACAGTTTTCTCTTTGTAAGGTGATTTATAACCTCTTGCTTCCCACCAAGCATTAACACTTTCTGCTGATTGATACTGATTTATTTTAACTTTATCTTTTAAGTTACCTAATTGGTCATCTAAATATTCATATCCTATTTTACTTGATGTTCCACCATTTACAGCCGAACCCACATCCGCATCATTTAATACTGCGCCACCGTCAGTTCCCACATCTCCAAGCTTCGGTTTCGCCAGTTTCTTCGCTCCTGCTTCAATTCCATTCAGACCTTTCGCAGTTGCCATACTTGCTGCCATACCTGCTATCATTCCTGCGGTCTGGTTTCCGGTTAAATCCGTCGTATACTTCTGGGCTCCTGCACCTGCAGTTGCAATAATACATGCCACCCCAACACCAACCAATACGACTCCGGCAACGGTCTTCCACACTCCCTGCGTCTCACGTTCTTCCGCTGCATCCTTTTGGTTCTGTTCCGCTTCACAGATTGCATCATATACATCTTTATTGTCTTCATGCTGCTGATAAAACAATTCACTGATATTGGCAAGTGCATACACGTCCTTATCTGTATAAAAGCTGTTGCTTTCATAATTTGCAATTGTTCCCTGGTTCAACCCTACTTTTGCAATACAGCTGTTCAGGCTCGAAATTAATAAGTCTACAGAATTCTCCAGCGCTGTTACGGTACTACTTTCCTGATTTTGGATTGTTGTAATAAAATTCAATAGCTCCTGATCCAACTGCTCATGTAAACCAATTATTTTATAACTTGTTTTTCCTCATCAAGCTTTACTATATTTGAATTTAACCATCCCTCATATGCATATTTGTCAACTCGATCCAACTTCAGCTTTTCCCCTATCTTACAGTCATTTGTACTAACCAAATATTCTCCGTTTTTTTCCTTTATAATTGAAACCCTCTCTTCATTCACCTTTCCATAAGTTGCAATTTTGTAAATTTCATCTACATCTGATATATTCACTAATTTACTGTATACTCCTGTATTATATTTATCTTTAAATGTACAATCAGTTTTCTTTAGATCTGATGTTATAATAATATAATTACCATCAGCATCTCTTGAAAATTTATATTCATTTCCTTTATAATAAGCATATTTTCCATTTTTTATCATTTTTTCACCTCTCTGAAATGTTCGCCATCAAAAATAGCTACGATAGAATCTTCTGAATCAATTACCCTATGCAATTCAGCACCTTCTATTGGTTCCAGGTTACCATCAACTGTCCATTCTGGAATAACTTCTCCATTCCTTGCACCTGTAAATCCATTACGTGTACATGGGGCAGGGTCTGTATTTCCCCCACCAAATTCTGTTCCATACGGTATTCCAATCCTATCCACATCATCCGTCATAAATTTAATATAACCATATGCATTTCCACCTTCTGGATATGGTCTAATATCACTATTTATTGTATAGTCTAATCTTGATGATTCTACAACATTATCATAACCATGAATATGTGAAACATCATCATATCTTGCTATATAGCCTCTGATAGTACTATATCCGTCATCTCCTATGTATTTTCCTATATCCTCAAAGGGAATAGTTTTTTGAATCACTGTATTACTATCAATCTTAGGCACTGCTTCTCTTATATTTTTTAATTTTCCAATTTGTTCTGCTGACAATTCATTTACATCTGCTAAACGAAGTGTATTAAACTCATCTAATGTCAAACTTTCATTAGCTAACACAGATTTTAAATTATTTCTTGCAAACGCTGAACCTCCGCCGTCTCCAACATCTCCAAGCTTCGGTTTCGCCAGTTTCTTCGCTCCTGCTTCAATTCCATTCAGTCCTTTCGCAGTTGCCATACTTGCTGCCATACCTGCTAACATTCCTGCGGTCTGGTTTCCAGTTAAATCCGTCGTATACTTCTGGGCTCCTGCACCTGCTGCTGTTGCAATTCCTTCTTTTGCAACGATTGTTGCTCCACTTCGAAATGTCAGGTTTCCTGCTGAGGCCGCCTGACCGATTGGAATCATTGCGGATGCTGCAAATGCAAAGACACTTTCTGTCAGATAATATGCTTCCTCATTTCCTTGGAATACCACATATTTTAAGTCATTTACTGCGGTACTGTCAATATCTCCGATGCTTCCATAATAAATATCCTGGGCACCTTCCGCAGAATCTGCGACTCCAAAAATAGTCGTTCCGGTTCCAACAATACCCTCTGCGGCTGCAACAATTGGTGTTGCTGTTCCCCATGATGCGACTATACATACTCCGCCTACTACAAGCAAACCCACTCCGGCAACGGTCTTCCACACTCCCTGCGTCTCACGTTCTTCCGCTGCATCCTTTTGGTTCTGTTCCGCTTCACAGATTGCATCATATACATCTTTATTGTCTTCATGCTGCTGATAAAACAATTCACTGATATTGGCAAGTGCATACACGTCCTTATCTGTATAAAAGCTGTTGCTTTCATAACTTGCAATTGCAGCTGTGTTCAATCCGATTTTTGCAATACAGGTATTCAGACTCGATAGTAACAATTCCACGGAATTCTCCAGTGCTGTCACGGTACTGCTCTCATGGTTCTGAACTTCTGTGATAAGATTTAATAATTCCTGATCCAACTGCTCATGTAGTTCTATCGTTCGTATAGGTGTACTGATTAAATTTCTTATCCTAGGTCTTAAAATTATTCAAGATATCAGAATAAGGCATTTTCTTAACAATTAGTTGGCTTGTCTTGATTTTGGTATGCCACTTTAAGAAAATATGATGTTATGAATATTTGTTAAACTCGTAACGAAATCTCTTCTTGTAATTTTTTATCATTCACAGAAATTGGCTATCTCACAGCGTCTATAAGCATTTTAGCAAACAATAGTTCTGTGGAAGGGTGAAAATTCCCAGCTTGCAACAGGTTAGTAAAATCAATACCTCACAATATCTTCAATATAAATTGTCGGACAAATCCTTTTGTATACCTGAGGGCAAATTTCGCCATAAGGAGTCCTTTCCCCTTTAGGTAAATGACAAAAAGCTATTATTAATCTCTGTATGTCATTCACTTCGTGAACAGACAGAGATTAAAGTAGCTTTTTGAGTTAGGGATTTTTGAAGTCCTAAAGTATAACCATAATTAAATTAATCTCTTTCATAAAATGGTTTGTATTCTCTAATTGCATTCTTTCCAAAATCCGAATCCGCTGAAACCATATCAAGCATCTTATCTCTTAAAAATCTAATGCAAAATTTTCCAACTCTTGGGTATAGACTATTAGGTTCTTCTTTTGAATCCAATATTAGTAAATAGCTTCCTTCTTCACCCCTTACCATCCATAATAAAAACGCCTTATCAACACTCTTTTCTTTATCAAAATATACACATAGCTCATTTATCAATTCAGTTGGGTATTCAGCTGGAATGCCTATAAACACCTGTTCTTCTTTTTTAATTATACAATCATTTTCCATTCCATCAAGCATTGGAAGCGTAATCACAATATTGGCACCGAAAGGATTTATTACCATTCCTGTATATACATCTCTCGATTCTTTCATAATGTTTTGAAAATCCTTATAACCAAAAATAACTGTTTGCTGTTCTTTTGAGGAATTCCATTTATATAATTCTTCCCAATCAGTAAATGCAATTAAAAACTTATTACCTTTTGTATCTTCTAAATGCTTTATAGATATTGAAGACCCTTCACCTACAACTATTTCATTACCATCTTTCGAACTGTTTTGTAAATGAATATCTGCAGGGCATAGTAATTTAGCTTGTGCAAATTCTGTAAAAAATTTCTGTTGTGTTGCATTATTGTTACTTAATCCTTCAATTGCCTCGACTAATTTAAGATTACTAATTGGTTCTTTAATATTCATTTTTCCCTATCTCCTTCTGGTGATATATTCCATCAGCAAACTTACGAACAAAACCTTTTGCTGGAAAATCAGGATATTTAATTTCCCATAGACATCCACAACACTTACACTTGTACCATTTATCTGCTTTCCACTCAAATCCATCACAATATGGCTTTCCTACTGGTACTTCTGAAAATATATCTTCTTTTACCTGTTCTTCAAAAAACAATTTAATATCTTCATATAATTTATATGAATTAATAACACTTCCTATTCGTTCACTACATTCACATTTTATCATTTAAACCACCCCGCTTCCACTTTTGGGATATATACTTGATTTCCACCTCCTGGCAATGTTCCTATCACATTTCCAAGACTATCATATATATTTTGTGGTGCCGCTATACCTTCATAAATTGTGGTTCCTTTTGGAACAACAACCTTGGTAATATTTTCTGTTGTATTTCCCCACGAAGGATTTAATGCTAAATCCAATTGTGATTGCAATCCTCCTCCTTGAGGCGTTCTTGATACATATGAACCAACCTCTCCTGCTTTACCACCACTTACTCTATACATAACTGTATCTTCTGTCAACGTTGTTTTTGTAAATGTTGCACCATTAAAAGATTCTGCTACTTCTTGACTAATTTCATTACAAGGTTTGATTGGTGAATACTTTACTGTCTTACTTCCACCCTCTCCTACATTTCCCAACTGCTGCGGTCTTTTTACGTTATTTACTACTTCCAGCTCTGCCTCACTGAGCGTTCCATATGTTGCCATTCCGGTTAGTGATCCAACTACAAAGCCTGCCAGTGGACTGTTGGTTGCTTCTGTCATGCTCTTTTCCACATAACTGCTGGCTGCCACCGTCAGTCCCTGCTTTGCATACTCTGTTACTACTGCCCTTCCTATGGATGTTCCTGCACTTACTGCTGCATTTGCTGCCATTCCTCCGGTCAGTATCATAGAAGCTGAGATTGTCAACGCATTTCCTATTAAATAATAGAGTTCCGGATTGCTGGCAAATAATGTATCACGGATTGGATTAACCGATACCATTCTTGGGTCTCCTATTACTCCTGCATAAACATCCTGACTACCTTCTATAGCATTCGCACAACCATATGCAGTTGTGCCTAATCCAATTGCTACAACTCCAACGGTTGTCACCAGTGGAAGTGCCATACCAC
>NZ_QTZJ01000002.1:279412-356629 GCF_003462625.1 Roseburia sp. OM03-7AC | reverse complement strand
AGCATCCATGTGTTCAGCCTAGTTCATAAATATGTGTCCAGGATTCTGGGTACATATCATTTTCCATGGGATTCTTTTTGACGTTTTTTATATTAATATTTTTTATACTGCTTTCTTTTCTAAATTTTTCATGATATTTAATTCACGCAGTGCATAGAAAATGGCAACGACAGCTGCAGCTGCATCTGCGATTGGTCCTGCATACATTACTCCGTCGATTCCCATAAACAAAGGGAAAATAAGAATCAGCGGCAGCAAAAACAGCACCTGCCTGGTCAGTGATACAACAATACCAAGTCTGGCTTTTCCAATGGATGTAAAGAAACCAGAAGACATTGGCTGAATTCCATTGATAAATGTCATAAACATAAAAATTCTGAAATACCGCTCTGCAAACTGGAAATATTCTGTACTTCCATCACCAAATACCGTCACCAGCTGATGTGGAAATATCTGAAATACAACAAAAAATGCAACACCCACCAGCACGGATATCTCAAAAGCACGCCAGAATGTTTTTCTTACTCTCTCGAAACTTCCCGCTCCATAATTAAAGCCCCAGATTGGCTGACAGCCCTGGGAAATTCCAATACAGATTGCCATAAATACCATATTTACTTTTGAGATAATTCCAACGCAGGCAAGGGGGATATCTGTTCCATATACAGACATTTCTCCGTAATGACGCAGCGTATTATTCATGGTAATCTGCACGATTGCCATGGCTATCTGGTTGATGCAGGAAGCCATTCCCAATGCTGCAATCGCTTTCATATATTTTACCCTTGGACGAAGCATGGAAAACCGAAGTTCCATTTTTCGGAATTTTACAAAATATATAATAACAAGCAGACCTGATACAAACTGTCCGATTACAGTCGCCCATGCGGCTCCTTTGATTCCCCAGTTAAATGTAAAAATAAATAACGGGTCTAAAATCGTGTTGATAATTGCGCCCACAAGCATGCAGGTCATGGAATAGGTCGGGCTTCTGTCCGCACGAATCAGATGCGTTCCGCCGGTTGTGGATACCAGAAACGGGATTCCTAAGGCTGTAATAAATGTATAATCCTGTGCATATGGCAGCACATCTGGTGTTACACCAAATAAATACAGCAGCGGATTTAAAAACAGCAATACGATTGCTGCAATTATCACTCCACAGATAAACAGCAGACCCAGTCCTGTTCCTGCAATCTTATTTGCTTCTTCTACATTTCCTTTTCCGGTCTCCAGATTATAATTGGATGCACTTCCGATTCCAAGTAACAATGCCGTTGCCGTGCAGATAATGGATACCGGAAATGCAATATTTGTTGCAGCATTTCCAAGCATGCCAACGCCCTGTCCGATAAATATCTGATCTACTATATTATAAAGGGAACTTACCAGCATGCTGATGATTGCCGGTATTGCAAAGCGGGCAATCAGTTTCCCGATTTTTTCTTCCGCCAGCGGATTCTTCGTAGTTTCTACTGTGTGTTCCATCACGGTCTCCTTTCTTTCTCAGGCGAAGGGGAAAGACAATAAGTTAAAAGAAATATCCTTGGTATTCATAGCTTGTCTGACCTGACCATAAAATACCACAGTTCTATTACATATGTTTTTCTTTCTGCTATGAAAACCGTCTTTTTCATGTTTGACAGTAATACTGCACCGTTCGCTGAAATGCGGATGCATTTCAAGGACTGTTAGGGGCACTTGGAATTTCGTCTGGCAACAGGCAACGCTGGTACAGGGATGTACCAGCGAGGCACAGATGAACATGGATGTGAATTTGTGCCGGTTGCCAGACAAAGCAGGCTGTAAATCGAAATTCCTAGTGCCCCTTGCAGGACTTATGTGGCATCCGTATCCAGCGGACAGTACAGTATTCCAGTCAAAGCAGGCAAAAGACAGTTTACAATCAAGAAAAACATATGTGTAAGAACTGTAGGCATTTTAGGTCAAAGCCAGTCAATCTCTAAATACCAATGATATTTATTGTATCTTATAAGCTTTCCCCATCGCCTGCATAAAGCATTTCATACCGAACGATTGTAACACCCATTTTCTCCGAAGTCAAACCAGCGGTGGATGAGATTTCATAGAACATAGAATGTGCCTTGGCACATTCTCGCGCCTGCGGCGGTCGCTTGCGACATCTACCTTATACGCCGCAGTGCGCATCCCCGCGGAGCGTTTTTTCCTTTACAGGAAAGCAATTTCCTGTAAAGTGAAAAATATGTCTTTTGCAACCATACCCAAAGAATGGTATACTTAGCATAGATATGGAGGTCGTATGATACAGACAGATAAATTGGTACAATTCTATTGTGCCCAGTATAAAACCTTTGCGAAAAAGAAGCATAAAAAAACGATACCGGAAACAGGTCCTTATCCGAAGCGGATGCAGCGGCTTTCCAAGGAACTGCTGGCTATCCATTCTCCGAAGATAAAACAGCCGCAGCTGGAGAATTATCACCGTCAGCTCCGTAATCTTTCCTATTTTGTTTATCGGGATGCCAATCCCATTTATATTATGCAGTTTGAGACTTATCTTGTTGCTGAGCTGGTCCGTCTTGATATCAGTTCCCTGCGGGACGAGGAACCGGAATTAATTACAGAGCGTTTCTTAAACTTTTTATATCAGGAAATGCCCCTTGCAATCTGCCGGCGCACCTTAAAGGATTTGTGCCATCAGTATGGACAATTTGGAATGCGTCATCAGATTGTCGGGATGGTTCCGTTGAAACCGGAAACAGAATTTCCACAGACCAGAGGCATGCAGCGGCATTTTATCCTGCATGTTGGTCCTACCAACTGTGGCAAAACTTATCACGCATTAGAGCGTTTAAAAGAGGCTTCGTGCGGAGTCTATCTTGGTCCTTTGCGTCTTCTGGCGCTGGAAATCTATGAGAAAATGAAAGATGCCGGCATTGCCTGTACGATGCTTACCGGAGAAGAATGCATTCCGGAGGAAAACAGCCGGATTACTTCTTCTACCATTGAAATGTTGGACATGGAACAGCACTATGATATTGCCGTTATTGATGAAGCACAGATGATTGCAGACCGTGACCGTGGGCACTCCTGGACCCGCGCTATTCTGGGGGTAAAAGCAGATGAAATCCATATCTGCATGAGTCCTGCTGCCGAGGAAGTTGTTACCCACCTCATAGCCCTTTGCGAGGATACCTTTGAGGTTCGCCACTATGAACGGAAAACTGCACTGGTCTGTGAGCAAGAGGCATTTGTTTTTCCGGATGATGTCACAGAAGGTGATGCACTAATCACTTTTACCAAGCGTGCTGTCTTAGACATTGCCGGACGATTAGAACGTGAGGGAATTCGTGCCAGTGTCATCTACGGCAGTCTTCCACCGGAAATCCGCAGAAGACAGATTCGTCTTTTCTTAAGCCACGAAACAAAAGTAGTGGTTTCCACCGATGCCATCGGTATGGGACTGAATCTTCCGGTACGAAGAATTGTTTTTATCCAGACAGAAAAGTATGACGGCATTTCCACCCGCCCGCTTAATATTCCGGAGATACGGCAGATTGCCGGACGTGCCGGACGGTTTGGCATGTATGACACCGGTTATGTCAATGCCATGGGCGAGGATGCCAGAAATTATATTGCCAAACGTTTTGACCAACCGGAACCGGTTATTAAGAAGGTAAGCCTTGGTTTCCCACATGTCCTTTTAGATATGGACGAGCCATTAAATGCCATTTTAAAAATATGGAAATCCGTAGAGCCCTCTGCTCCTTTTGAGAAAATCAGCATTGACGAAATTCTCTTTCTATATGATAAGGCATATAAAGCCCGTAAAGAAATCGATGGGTTTGAGGATAAACATACCCTCTACCGGATGCTGACCTGCTCCATTGATATCAAAAACCGGGATATCGTTGATTTGTGGCTCTATTACTGTAAAACCTATACTGCTGATGTCTCCCTTCATTTTCCATCACTGATTATGTGTAATGACAAGGGACTGATGCGTTACGAAACTTTTTATAAAATGCTGGACTTGTACCATCAGTTTTCCACCAGAATGGGAAAAATTTCTGATAGCGAACGATTAAACCGGGAACGGGAAAAGACAGAAGATACAATTATGAAGCTTCTTGCCAAAGATAAGAAGGATTATATCCGCACCTGTAAATACTGCGGCGTAACGCTGCCGGTAGGTTATCCGTTCCGGGTCTGTGAGAAGTGTTATGGACACAGTCCCTATAAAAAAATCTGATAACAGGAGGTAATCATTATGTTTCTTTCCATTGAGTCCAAACATCCAAAATTTTATCAGGTCTTCCGGATTTTCATCGTATTTTTTGCATCGATTCTGTATGCATGGAACCTGCGTTGTTTTGCGAAAACTGCCGGATTATTTCCGGGTGGCTTTTCCGGAGTATCCCTGCTCTTGCAGGAAATCGGACTGACCTTTTTCCATATTGATATTCCATATACCTTTTTCAACGTGGCTTTAAATATTTTCCCAATCTATATCGGTTTCCGGTTCCTTGGGAAAAAATTTACCTGGTACTCGATTCTTACGATTTTCTTATCCAGTATTTTCGTAGACCTGCTGCCGGCTTATGTATTTACACAGGATGTTCTTTTAATCAGTGTGTTCGGTGGTCTTTTAAACGGATTTGCCATCTGCCTGTGCTTAAACGTTGGAACTACTACCGGTGGAACCGATTTTATCAGTATTTATCTTTCTTCCCAGAAGGGAATTGATGCATGGAATTATATTCTCCTTGGCAATGTCATTATCCTTGCCATTGCAGGTGCTCTCTTTGGCTGGTCTATTGCACTTTATTCCATTATTTACCAGTTCTGCAGCACACAGGTAATTCAGATGCTTTATAAGCGTTACAAGAAAGAGACTCTGTTTATTATTTCCGATAAATCCAATGAAATTTATCATGCGATCCGGGAAACCACCAACCATGATGCCACCCTCTTTCAGGGCATTGGCTGTTATGAAGAAAAAGAAAAGACGCTTATCTACTCCGTCATTAATACGGAGGCTAAGCGCCAGTTAATTCCTATGATACGTTCCATCGACCCACACGCATTTATCAATATTGTAAAGACGGAGGAATTGGAAGGCCGGTTTCACAATACGCCAAATGATTAATGCATCATCTGGTATACAAAACTACTTTTCCTGATACCGGTCATAAATTTTCTCCGGTGTCATCAACGAAACTTCATCGATGAAAACATTTCGGAATGTCATGGTACCGCCCTGACATTCCTTTGTTTTTTCTGCGGCTGCCTCGCCGCACAATCCAATAAAACTGCAGCAGGCTGCTGCCGCTTCTATGGTTGCTTCTGTTCCAAGAAATGCACCCAGCATAACCGATGACATACAACCGCTTCCGGTAATATGCGCCATCATTTCATGGCCTCTTCTGCATTCAAAGACTTCTCCGCCATCCGTAATCACATCCACTGCACCGGATGCAATCAGTATCGTCTTCTGTGCTTTCGCATATTGTTTCATGCTTTCCACATCAACAGACTTATCCGATGCATCCACACCGGTTACGGTATTGCAGTCCTTTAACAGTGCACGAATCTCAGAATAATTTCCCCGAATGCAGGTCGGGTGAATTTCTTTTATCAAAGTCTGGCATTTCATCCGCCGGTAAGTAGAACCGGAAATTCCTACCGGGTCTAATACAATGGCATGTCCCATTTCATCCGCTTTCTTTCCGGCTTTTTCCATAGCTTCAAAATCCGCAATAGCTCCAAGATTGCAGACTAAGGCTGCTGCCCCTTCTGTTATCTCTTCCACTTCCAGCGGATGATGTGCCATGGTCGGAGATGCGCCTGCTGCCAGCAGAATATTGGCACAGTCATTGACGGTCACCGCATTGGTTATACAGTGAATGACCGGACGTTTCTTTTTTATTTCCTGATGCAGTTCTACAATTTTTCCGGCTTCTAATTCCATATTCTAGTTCTCCAGACTATCTTTCATTTTTGCTAACATTCCTGATTTCTTTAAAGGAATGGTAATAATCATTGCCATAATGGTTCCTCCACAGGTACTGATTAAGAATGGTACAACAAAAGTAAATAATGCGGCTGCTGTATTTCCCATTACCAGATAAGCGACCGGATAAGAAAGCATTCCACCGATGATTCCGGTTCCTACTACCTCACCGATATATGCAAATGGGAGTTTCTTTCCATATTTATAAAGGAGTCCGCCAAGAAGTGCTCCACACATACTTCCCGGAAATGCCAGTGGACTTCCCAATGCTAAAAGGTTACGGATTAAGGATGCAATAAATGCCTGGGCAAGTCCCCACCAAGGTCCTACCAGAACAGCACACAGTACGTTTACAAGATGCTGTACCGGGGCACATTTTGAGCCGAATACCGGAAATGAGAAAAGGCTTCCTACGACTGCGATTGCTGCAAAAATTGCGGTTACGGTTAATTTCTTTAAGTTTGATTTGTGATTCATTTTGTCCTCTCTTCTGTTCCCATCCGAGAGGACGGGAACCTCTTAGTTTTTCTTTACTGCTTCTGCAACTTTTTCCACAATCACGCAGAGAATGACGGTAACCACCATATCCGGAAGTGTATTTCCAACCGGAGTATCTATGTGCATCAGCACACGGTAAAGCACAAATCCGATAAGCCAGACACCCAGATTACGCCACTGAAATGCCATGTCTTTTGCATTGGCTTTCTTTAAAATGAAATAATCTGCAATCTGTACGGCAATCATCGGAGCAAAGACAGAACCGATAAGATACAAGAAATTCGTGATGTTATCCATCGGATATACAATTGCTGCAACAGTTCCGATTACCGTTACAATAATTGCTGCCCATTTCTCATTGATTTTTTCAGAAATGGATACACTGGAAACACCTGCAGAATAAGCATCCAAGAAAGTCGTTGTTACTGTTGAGAAAATGATAATCACAAGTCCTACGATACCAAATCCGGTCTTTAACATAATCTGTGCAATATCATATTCACCGGTAATAAGTGCTGCACCCATACCAATGACATACATGAAAATGCTGACCAGACTGTATACAACAACACTGACTGCAGTTGCTGCAAATGGTTTTTCTGCTTCTCTTGTATAATCACTGATTAATGGCAGCCAGGAAAGTGGCATTGCTACCGCAAGCTCTACGGCTGCGCCAAAGGTAAGGCTTCCATCATCCACAATTGCCGGAATGGCTCCATTTCCAATAAAAATCACTTTAAACAATACCAGTGACAGGATAAATAATCCGGTCATTGCAACGGTATTGAGCTTCCCAAGATTGGTAAGTCCAATCAGGATCCAAAGGATAATGAGGACTCCGATAATAGCTGCCCAGAACCAGTTTGCTACCGGAATGACACCATTGGCTGCCAGTGCGCCATCATAAATCATTATGGCTGTCCATCCTACCAGCTGCAATACATTCAACGCTGCAAAAAGAAGGCTTCCCTTCTCTCCAAAGCTCATTTTTACGGTTTCCATGGCACTTCTTCGTTCTCTTGCACCAATCATCCCTGCTGCAAACATCATCAGTCCACCGATTAAGTGTCCTGATAAGATAGCTGCCATGGCTTTTCCAAATCCAAGCGGTGCAAAATAAGTTCCGGTTAAAATTTCAGCAATGGATACGCCGGCTCCAAACCAGATTAATCCGTTACTGAATACAGATGTCTTCTTCTCATTCATTGGTATATTCTCCTTCTATTGCAAATGCGTGATTCATCGGGCCGCTTCCCTTTCCCAGATCCAACATGGCTGCCAGTGCGCCGGATATGTAATTCTTTGCGTACTGCACGGATGTTTCCAGGCTGCGTCCCTTGGCAAGATTAGATGCTATGGCAGATGATAAGGTACAACCGGTTCCGTGGGTGTTTGGATTGTCAATTCTCTTTCCGTGGAACCATACCGGCTCTTTGTCCTTCTGCCAGAGCAAATCATTGGCATCATTTAACTGATGTCCTCCTTTTAACAGCACGGCACAACCGAAGGTTTTACAAATGATTTCTGCTGCTTTTTCCATATCTGCTTCTGTCTTTATCTCCATTCCGGAAAGCACTTCCGCTTCCGGGATATTTGGGGTTATAACAGTTGCCAGAGGCAATAATTTAGTTTTCAATGTACCGATAGCGTCGTCGCTGATGAGCTTTGCTCCGCTGGTCGCTACCATAACAGGATCCACGACTATATTTTTTGCGTGGTACGCTGTCAGTTTGTCCGCAATTGTCTCTATCAGAGCACTGGAAGAGACCATTCCGGTCTTCACTGCATCCG
This sequence comes from Roseburia sp. OM03-7AC, assembly GCF_003462625.1. NCBI lineage: Bacteria > Bacillati > Bacillota > Clostridia > Lachnospirales > Lachnospiraceae > Roseburia > Roseburia sp. OM03-7AC. The sequence continues at coordinate 348,345 of NZ_QTZJ01000002.1, read as the reverse complement.
GATATATATCCGTAAAAATACGATCCAGCTCCTCTGCCAAAAATTCTGGAGTTACCTCCATAATGTCTGTTACGCCGGTTGTATTCTGGGCAGTAAGTGCCGTGATCGCACTCATGGCGTATACGCCATTGGCGGTCATCGTCTTAATATCTGCCTGGATGCCGGCGCCTCCACTGGAATCACTTCCAGCGATTGTTAATGCTGTGTTCATACATTTGTCTCCTTTGCATTAATTTTGTATAGCGACCTAAGGTGGTGCCCCCAATCTGCCGCTGTGGTTTGTTATTACATTGCAGGCGATGATATATCTTACTATATTTCCAATGAGCAATCCCGCTGCCCTTGCATACCTTCTTTGTCTTTCAGGGTCACTAGAATTTCCCATAAGTATATCTTTTTTCCGGCAAACGGCGAAAAGTTGCATCCATGCTCCATTCCGCCTCGCCGGCACATCCATGATGCCGGCGTTGCCTGTTGAATAGGGGAAATCCAAGTGTCCCAGGAAAGACAAAGAAATGGTATTCCAAGGACAGCGTGTTTCCTCATTCAAAATAAGACTCATCTTATCATCATCTGCACTTTATATAAGTAAGACTTTTTTATGTCCTATCTTATTCATGATTTTTTACTACCATATTTACTTTTTGCAACAGTTCTTTCGTTCCCTCTTCGATGTCTTCACATGCGAAGATTCCACTTACAACTGCTGCTCCTGCAATTTCGCATCCTTTTAATTTCAGGATGTTATCGTGGTTGATGCCGCCAATTGCGACTACGGGGATGGTGACGCTCTGACAGATTTCCTGCAGCAGGGTTAGTTCCATCGGCTTTGCATCAGTCTTGGTGCTGCTGCCAAATACAGCTCCGCTTCCCAAGTAATCTGCACCGGCTCTTTCTGCTGCCTGTGCCTGTTCTATTGTTTTCGCAGTCACTCCGATGATTTTATCTGTTCCAAGAATTTCTCTTGCACGGGTCAGCTCCATATCGGACTGTCCCACATGCACGCCATCGGCTCCTATCCTTTCTGCCAGTTCCACATTATCATTGATGATCAATGGTACCCTATAACGGTGGCAGAGTTCCAAAAGGCTTCTGCCTTCTGCTTCAAATTCCGGCTCAGATAATTCTTTTTCCCGAAGCTGCACTAAAGTAACTCCGCCCTTCAATGCTTTTTCTACCTGCTCATATAAGGTCTCTCCCTTAAGCCAGCTACGGTCGGTAACGGCATAAAGAAGAAGCTGTTCTCTTGTAATATTCATATGTGATTTCTCCTCACTACCTGCAAAAACAAAAGTGCAGGACCTCTGTAAAAAAGATTCCTGCACACTAAGTAATCGCACCTGCGTTTCGTTATCTCCCTACGTTGGCATTATCCAAATCAGGTTCTGGGTTAAAGCTTCTGCTTACTCTCAGCCCGCCTGTGCGAGCACCCCGTTTTTCAACGATTTTCATTATACACATTCCCCACAAAAAAGCAAGCTATGTTTTCCATAAAATACCTTGAAAACCACAAAAAAATGGCTTAGAATTAGTTTAGCTTATTATATCATTGTACGAAAGAGAAGGATTAAGAATATCTATGAATTATGATGAAAATGTTTTTAAAGCCAAGGCCAATATCAAAGCCCGCAGAATCTGGCTTGTATTTTCCCTGCTGCTGACCGCTAACTATGGTGCCGATATGTCCAACGGTCTCTATCCATCGAAGCAGTATCTCTATTTTGTTCTGCTCTGCTGGATTCCATTTTTTATTGGAGAATTATTTCTAAAAATCAAAGGCAAAACTACTGACATCTATCGCTATATACTGGTGCTTGGTTACGGTATCTTTTATACTTATCTTTTATGTACCACAGCATCCCCAATTGCATTTACCTACATTCTGCCGGTAACCAGTCTTTTAATTATTTTTAAAGACCGAAAATTCATGCTGCAGTGCGGTATTGCAAATACTATCAGCGTAGTGATCAGTATTATTTACCGCTATATGGTATTAAGCTGCACCACTGCTACTGATGTAAAGAATTATCAGCTGCAGATATCCTGCCTGATTCTGTGTTATATCTGTTATATCATGTCCATCCGCCATTTAAATGAGGCTGACGGTGCACTGACAGACAGTATCAAGGATGATTTACATCGTGTGGTAAATACCGTAGAAAAGGTGAAAACTGCCAGCAATAACGTTATGGACGGTATCACCGTTGTCCGGGAACTGGCTAATGAAAATAAACACGGTTCTGACGTTGTCTTAAAAGGAATGAACAATCTGACCAACAATAATCAGGAATTACAGAACCGTACGACTTCTTCCCTTGATATGACAACTGACATCAATTCCCAGGTTGAGCATGTTGTATCCATGATTCACGAAATGGTATCTTTGACGGATGAATCCATTCACCATGCACAGATTAGTTCTGCCGACTTAGAGGGTCTGGTTACAACTGCCGGCACTATGTCAAAGCTTTCCAGCGAAGTAGAACAGGTTCTTACGGAATTTACTTCTGAATTTGAAAAAGTAAAATCTGAAACCGGAACCATTGATAATATTTCCGGTCAGACAAACCTTTTGGCATTAAATGCTTCCATCGAAGCTGCAAGAGCCGGAGAAGCAGGAAAAGGATTTGCTGTTGTTGCTGAAGAAATCCGTACCTTGAGCACTGAAACCAAGGCTTCATCCAAACAGATCCAGGATGCGCTGATGCGTTTGGATGAAATCTCCGGCAAGATGACAAAATCCATTGAAGAGACCTTAAAACTTATTCAGCTTACTCTTGAGAAAGTCACACTGACCGGTGAAAATGTGAATAAAATTACCGCTGACTCATCTCAGATGGGTGAGCATATACAGGTCATTGACAATGCAATCAAAGAAGTGGAAACATCAAACCGACAGTTAGTAGAAAACATGAAGTATATTTCTGAAATTGTCGATACCATGACACTCTGCATTCATGATTCCGATGATATCAGTCAGCGTATGGTAAGTAAATATGATGAAAGTGCTAACAATATTAACAGCATAGAAAATGAAATCCAGGCGTTAATGTGCAAGCTTGGAATCGGCGGCTTCATGGGTATTGAAGATATCAATCCTGGTATGAAAGCAACTATCCGCCTGACGAAAAACCCCGACCATGATTTCCATGGTGAAGTTCTGAAACAGTATTCCAACCAGATTATACTTTCCCTGGAAGAAAAGCTTTCTCTTCGTAACAGTGAATCCTGTTCCATCCAGATTACTGTTGGAAATGTACTATACTGCTGGGATAATGCTTCCATCCATGTAGATAAAATAACCTCTGATTTCGTCGTAGAAATCACCGACAGTCCAAATATTTTAAACAGACGGAAATATCCTCGTGCCGACCTTTCCAATTTCTGTAATATTACAGTTAAGAACACCGGAGAAACCTTCCAGGGACGTATGGAAAATATCAGTGCCAACGGATTTGCTTTCCTTTGCGATGCACCGTTCTTTGCAGATAGCAAAGGGACTGATATTCTCTTAAATATCCTTTCCTTTGATTTACCGGATCAGGCTGCTTTGGAAGGTCATATTATCCGAAGTTCCGACGACGAAGGCATGTATATCGTCGGCTGCCAGATGCCGGAAGACAATATGGCAATTAAAGATTATGTAGAACAGTTGCTAGGATAAAACTATTTCAAGTAATTTTTTAAGATATCGCTGCTTGCGAAAGAAGAAAACTCATAGCAGATTCCGTTTGGAATTTACTATGAGTTTTCTTTTTGGTCTGTATTTTGTATTTGTAATCCCCGGCTTTATTTTCCTGCTTCATTTAATGCTGCAGGATAAATGCTTCGATTTCCGATAAATCTTTGGAAATCAGCAGACGGTTAAAATCTTCTTTTGCTGCAAAGCCTGAGCTCTGCATTTCTTCGAAAAATGCTTTCAGTGGCTGATAGAAGCCATCAATATCATAAAGAATGCATGGATTCTCATTGATGTGAAGACGCTGCAGGGATATGATATCCGATAACTCGTCTAAGGTTCCCGGCCCGCCTGGCAGTGCAATGTAAGCATCTGCTAACTCTATCATTTTCGCTTTCCGCTCCGCCATATCTTTCGTATCTATGTACTCTGTCAAAAACTGGTGTCTGCGGTTTTGGATGGATTCCACCTGCGGCAGTACACCGATTACTTTCCCACCATTGGATAAGACGGAATTGGCTATGGTTCCCATCAATCCGCCACGAGCTCCACCATATACCAGCGTGTGTCCGTTCTCTGCAATCCACATACCAAGGGCTACTGCACCGATGGTATATGCTTCTTTACTTCCTGCGGATGAACCGCAATATACTGCTATATTCATATGCTCTCCTCTGCTACTTTTCCTGACGTTCTACTTCCATATTTTTAGGCAATACAAGATTTAAAATAATGGCAGTAAGAAATACAACTGCTACACAGTTTTCCGCAAAAATAGAACGGATAATGTCTGGGAAGATTACAAATAAATCCGGCAGCTGGGTAAAGCCTAATCCGATACTTAAGGACAGTGCCGATATGGTGATATTTCTCTGGGAAAATCCACATTTTCCAATCATCTGCAGTCCACTGATTACGATAGTTCCGAACATCATAATCGTACATCCACCCAGAACGGCACTTGGCAGTGTGGCAAGCACTGCGCCCACTACCGGAAAAATTCCTGCCAGAATCATAATTATAGCTCCTGTTGCAATGACAAAACGGTTTACAACCTTGGTCATGGCAACCAGACCTACGTTCTGGCTGAAGGATGTAATCGGCATACAGCCAAATACCGAAGATAATGCACTGACAAATCCGTCACAGGCAAGCGAGCCCGCAGTTTCTTTTGTAGTAACGTCACGGTTTAAGCCGGATGATGCCAGTGCCGAAGTATCTCCGATTGTCTCGGTTGCCGATACTAAAAATATCAGAACAAATGCGATAATGGCATCTGCATGAAATTCCATTTTAAATGGCATCAGATGTGGCAGCGCCAGAAGACTTGTATCGGAAAGTGCAGAAAAATCAACTACCCCCATACACAGTGCCACGATATATCCTACAATCAGTCCGAACAGTACGGATAACTGTTTGAAATAGGATTTTGCTACAATATTAAATACGATACAGCATACCAGTGTCACAGTTCCAAGTATCCAGTTGGTTGCAGATCCGAAATCTGCACTGCTGCTGCCACCACCAAAGGAATCTGCACCTACTTCAAGCAGAGAAAATCCAATTGCTGTTACAACGGTTGCTGCAACAATCGGTGTTACCAGTTTCATCCAGTATTTGGATAAAAGTCCAAGGACACCTTCTACGATACCTCCAACAAGAACCGCTCCCATGATTGCTCCATAGCCATACTGTCCGCCAATGACACAGGCAATGGATACAAAGGTAAAGGAAATTCCCATGACAATCGGAAGTCTTGAACCGATTCTCCAGATTGGGAATAACTGAATCAATGTTCCGATTCCAGCAATCATCATTGCACTCTGAATAATCATTGCCGTATTCTTTGCATCCATTCCGCAGGCCCCTGCCACAATCAGAATCGGTGCAATATTGGCTACAAACATAGCTAAAATATGCTGCAAGCCAAATGGAATTGCATTTAAAACCGGCACTTTGCCATCCAGCGTATAAATATTATCTACGCTGGCTTTCTGACCTGCTGCCATACCATCTTTTGTGTTTTTTCTTTCTAAAAAACTCATTTTCTTTTTTCCTCCGTTATCTGTTTCCGCAATAGCATGCTCACTATCTTTTTTATCTTATGACGGAACAGAGGGGAGGTCAACTGCTTTTTACAATTTCCAGCCTGCTGCCTGAAGCTGTGTCTTTGCCATATGTCGGTAAACGCCATCCTTTGCTGTAAGTTCTTCCGGCGCACCCTCTTCGGCTACCACTCCATCTTTTAATACCACAATCTTATCTGCATCTGCCACTGTACGCATACGATGTGCAATAATCATAACCGTCTTATCCTGAATCAACCGGGACAGTGCCTCCTGAATCAGTGTTTCATTATCTACGTCCAAGGATGCAGTTGCTTCATCTAAGAAAATAATCGGTGCATTCTTTAAAAATGCTCTTGCAATGGAAATTCTCTGACGTTCTCCGCCGGATAATTCAGAACCATTTTCCCCAATCATGGTATGCCAGCCCTCCGGCAGTTTATCTGCGAATTCATCACAATGTGCTAATTTTGCTGCCGCAAGGACCTCCTTGTCTGTTGCATCAGAACGTCCGATACGGATATTTTCCATAATCGTATTGTTAAAAAGTGTAACATCCTGAAAGACAATGGAATAAAGAGACATCAGTGTTTCCGGGTCAATCTTTGAAATGTCCATGCCGCCTACCGTAATCGTTCCCTTATCGATATCCCAGAATCTTGAGGCAAGTCTTGAGACCGTGGTCTTGCCGCCGCCGGATGGTCCGATTAATGCTGTAACTTCGCCCTGTTTTGCAGTAAAAGTAACATCTTTCAGCACACTTTCCTTACTGTCATAGGAAAATCCCACATGCGAAAATGCAATATCATATCCGTCATATTTCATCTCGGTGCTTCCACTCTGTACCGGATGGGATAAAATTTCATCCAGCCGCTCGCACTGCACATCCACGCTGATTATGGCAGCAAGGTTCTGCAGGGAAATCTGCATCGGGTCATAAAGTCTTGATACCAGTAATAGGAACATAAAGAAAGTCAGTAAATCAATACTTCCTTTCGAAAGTAAAATTCCGCCAACCAATGATACTGTTGCAATTCCAAGCTTTAAAATCATCTGGGCACCGGATACAAAAACAGCATTTCCAAGTTCTGCCGCCACTGCATGTTTTTCTACTGCTTTAATTTTCTTCTCAAGTCCAGCCATATAATTTTCCTGTGCATCATTTGCCCGTAAATCCCGGACCGTCTCTAAGCATTCCTGAATGCCATCTGTGCAGGCCATTTTCAGTTTCATCTGTTTTCTGCTAAGATATCTTAAAAATTTTCCGGCACTCAGCACAATGAGGAATGATACCGGAAGCACCCACAGCGCAGCCAGTGCCATCCGCCAGTCAAAGAAAAATAAGCTGATAGCAATAATTGCCGTGGATACACAGGCTCCAAAAAGTTCCGGAATATAGTGGGAGGATGCCGTTTCCATGGTGGCGCAGTCTGCCATAATGGTACTGGTCAAATCGGATAAATCCTTTTTGCCAAAGAAAGATAATGGAATCTTTCTTAATTTTTCTGCCAGCGTAATTCTTCGCACACCACTTTCCACATAGGTGGCAAGGAAGGTACAGTTATACTGGATATACGTTGTCACTGCAATCAGAACCAGACAGAGAATACTTCCCACAAGGTAGAACACGCCTCTGCCGCTTAAGTTATCATTCAGATAATCCTCCACCAGAAAATACAGCAGTCCCACCGGAAACATCAACACAATATTGGAAACGGTTGCTGTCAGAAATGCCTTTATCATGTTATTTGTGCCCTGCTCTGATAATGCATATTTATGTTGTAATTTTTCTTTCCAGCTCATGCTACGCACCTACCTTCCACTGTACCGATTTGTTGTATTCTTCCCACATATGGGCATATACACCATTTTTCTGAAGTAACGTCTCATGGGTCCCCTCTTCTGCAATACTGCCATCCTTTAAAACGCAAATCCGGTCTGCGTCTACAATAGAGGACAGACGATGGGCAATCATAATTACGGTCTTGCCCTTAGACAGTCTGGAAAACGCTTCCTGCACCTTTGCTTCATTATCCGGGTCTGCAAAGGCTGTTGCTTCATCCAAAATCAGAATCGGTGCATTCTTTAACATGGCTCTTGCAATGGAAAGCCGCTGGGCTTCTCCACCGGATACATAGGTTCCGCTACTTCCGATTACTGTATCAATTCCATCCGGAAGCTTCGCAATAATATCTTCACACTGGGCTTCCTTTAACGCCTGCATGACTTCTTCTCTGGTTGCCTCCTTCTTTCCCATGCGGACATTTTTCAAAATGGAAGTTTTTAATAATTTGCTGTCCTGAAATACAAAAGACACCATATCCATTAACTGCCTTGAAGAAATTTCCTTCACATCCTTATTTCCAATCAGGATGCGCCCTTCCGTAGTATCAAAGAATCGTGCCACAAGGCTTGCCAGCGTCGTCTTTCCGCCGCCGGACGGTCCTACAAATGCCACATGCTCGCCCTCTTTGATGACAAGATTAATCTGATGCAGTGCATCTCTTCCGGCATCTTCATAACGGAAGGATACATTTTCAAAGGTAATGGAGTTGTTCTCCGGCTCCTGTGCATGGGCGGTTTCCGGTAACGGTTTCTTTTCTAAAATACTTTCGATACGGGAAATTGCATCTGCTACAATCAGCTGATTTTCACTGGAATACATAATTTTATTCATGGTCACAGTGATAATCGGCGTAATGATAATATAGAACAAAAGATTCAATAAAAAGGTATTATCTCCTCCTTTTCCGGCAAAAAAATATGTTGCTGCAATCAGCACTGCAAATACCGCATTGATTGCTGTTGTATAGCCCGTCATCGGTGCCCGCATTTCCTTCGTGTACGCAATCGTCCATTTTTCATATTTCCTGATAGAGGTCTGAAAGCGTTTGAATGAAAATACCGACTGTCCGAAAGTCTTTACTACCGGGATTCCACGGACATATTCCACTGCCTCACTGGACATTTCGTCCAATGCATTCTGATATTCTTCCATCTTATCTTTCATACGCTGTCCTGTCATGGTTCCCATAATCAAAAATGCTGCCACCACAGGAATCAGGCTCAAAAGTCCAAGCCGGAAATCAAATACCATAAGCAATACTAAAAGGCCTGCCGGTGTTGCAATGGCTCCTGCCTGATCCGGTAACTGGTGTGCCAGATAGGTCTCTGTTGCTGCGCTGGATTCATTGACGATTTTACGGATTTTGCCGGTTCCGTCTTTATCTAAAAATCCCATTGGCAGTGTCAGGATATGCCGCATCAGGCTGGTGCGGATATTTGCCTGGACGCGGAATGCTGCCAGATGGGAACACATCAGCGCGCACACATAAACCAGCATGGATAAAATGGCAAATCCAACGGCTGCCCAGCCATATTCTTTTAAATGAGCTGCTTTGCCAAAATCCGGTGCCACAGAAAGCACTTCTTTCATAATTCTCCAGATGTAATAAAATGGTACCAAAGCCAGCCATGCGCTGATTACCGATAAAATCCAGGATGCTATGGTCAGATAGCGGAATTTACCGGCATAGTCTAAAAGCTTTGATAAGGAACTTTCCTTTTTCACTTTTTCTTCTCCTCCTTTAAAAATAATTGATTCTTTCTTCTTATTGAAACGAAAACTTTTTTTAACTATTCCCGGTGTGCTGCAATCACATATTTTCACAGCCAAGCGCCACCTCACTGTTGGTATTCAGGCAGAAGAACTGACTTCTTGGATTCTGGAATGCACCTTTTTGATATTTCCATTGCATAGTGCTGTCTAACATGAATTAGGTTTAACTAACCCGTGCTTTTAAGAAAAGACTGCTTCCTGCTGTTACAAGATAAGCAGTCTTACTATCTTTTACACTTCGAATTTTAAAATGGTATTCCAGCCTGCATAGTTGAATTTTTCCAGCATATGAACGTATTTCCGTGCAGTTTCTTTCTCCATCTTGTGACGCACAACTTCAAACATGCTGTCAAATAATGCCCTTGTCATGATATGGATGAATTCTCCCGTCACTTCATTTTCCTCTTCATTCTGAAAATGAATAACCTCCATGAACTTGTAGGTATATTCTGCCTCTACTTCTGCCAACTGTTCTACAAAATTCTGGAACTTCGTTCCATAGGACGCCTCTAATAACAGCTGAAATGCAGTAAAATTATCATAGATGTAATCCAGCATTTCATCCATTCCGGATATTACATAGTCATCCATTTCTTTCGGCTGCCGCTCCGGCTCTACTGCATGAAATTCTTCCTGCGTCTTCACAAAAAGATTCATCATATACTCTGCCACCGGTCCTACAATTGCTGCAAACAGCCCTTCTTTGTCTTTAAATCTGGAATAAATAGAACCTGTAGTTGTTCCCGCTTTCGCCGCAATGGTGCGAAGCGATGCATCGGAATAACCCTTTTCTAAAAATTCTTCCGTTGCGCAGGAAAGTATTCTTTCCGATACGCCTTCGATTGGTTTAGTCACTGATGCCTCCGTTTCATTTATAACAGTGTTATATAACACTGTTATAAATATAATAAGTTTTGGGGAAGATGTCAAGGGGGATTTATATTTACCTTACACTCTTAAAATACTGTATCAGTATATTTTTAATGTAATTGTACCTTCTGGCATAAGAATTTTCCACCCGGATTAATTCAAATCCATGCGCCCGGCAGATTGCATTTTTCTGCTCGTCTCTCGCCCGCACAATGGCATTTTCTTTATGTTCTTTTCCGTCTAACTCAATGGCAAGTATCGGCATATCCTGTCCCCGGAATCCTTTTTCATATACCACAAAATCAAACCTGCCGGTATAAAAAAGGTCATCATAGGAATCATTTTCCCGAAATACATGTGCAATACTGACTTCCCTCTGCACAACACAGCGGTTATTTGTATTCAGCACATTATCCAGTGCATGATTTAATGTGGTTAAAAATGCTGCCTCTGTCTGCGTGCTGTATGGCTTGATTCCCAATGCCCTGGAAGAAGTCTCTCTTGCTGTCACCTGCGCCTCACCGTTGGTCTGGACATAATCTACCAGCTCATAAATATCATCATCCCCAGCGGAATGCAAACGCTTCAGTTCCTTGATATCCGACAATATTACCAACTGGTCTTTTGCCCGGGAGGTTGCCACATTAATCAGTTCTTTATTATTTTTCAGCCAGTCATAAGTTCCCTGATAAGTCTGCTGGGTGATTGCCAGCGAAAAAAGCACAACATCTTTTTCATCTCCCTGAAATGCATGAACCGTTCCGCAGGGAATATTTTCCATCCCATTGTCTTTCAACGCCTTGTTAATCAGCTCTTTCTGATTGGTAAACGGAGTAATGATACCAATACTCTTATCCGGATGTTCTTTGATAAACGAAATAATCTCTTCCACTTCCTGCGGCGCTGTATTCTTATAGTTGGTGGTATTTGCTGGAATATTCTTAAAAATCAGCGGATTAGCTTCTTTATCCGGACTGTTGATAATCAGCTTGTTGTTATAATATTTTTTATTATTAAATGAAATAATTTTCTTATTGCAGCGGTAATGGTGGCTGAGCAGAATTTCCTCGCTGACTGCATCACATGCCAGATAGGTCTTATAAATGGAATTCTTTATATAATCATACTCATCTGTCACTCCATAAATCCGCTTAAGCTTCTCATTATCTATGGAATTCAGCAGAATTACCGGGCTCAACTGCTGCGGGTCACCTACTAACATAAGACTTCTGCCCCGGATAATCGGCACTAATGACATGGCAATATTTCCCTGGCTTGCCTCATCCATGATGACCATATCAAAATAAGTTCCCGGCTCACCAATCTTATGTGCCGATATGGATGTAGTTGCAATAATCGGGAAAATTCTCTGGAACTTCTTCAAATTTTCTTCCTGACGGATATAGGTATTAAACTGCTTGACTTTCTTTTCCTCATCCGGACAGTTTACAATCTCCATCAAATCCTGATTTTTCGGTTCCTTCAGACGCTGAATATATTTTGCAGACGTATAGTAGAGATATTTCTTAAACAGCTCCTCATCTTCCACTACAAGTTTCAATGCTTCTTCATCTGTAATCTCACCAATTTCTGCTAATTTTTTCCGTACCTCCTGAAGCTGAACACCCTGCAATTCTGTCTGAAAGGTCAGATGCTGATTAGTCTCTATCATTTTAAGAATCGCTTCTTCCCGCTCCTTTAATTCGATTCTCTCTTCATGCCTCTGTAAAAGCTTGGTCAGCTTCTCCGTCCTTCTCGTCTTATCGTCCTTGTTCTTCTCAAGGGTACTGTCAAATATGGAAATATCCTTTGTCCGCTTATACAAATCCCGAATATCATCCAGTGCCTGCAGCACGCATTTATCATTTCCAAGGCGGATAATCGGAAATGGTATCATCCCCTTATTCCGATAAGGAATGGACTTTAATTTATCGCACACTCCATCAATGGGATGATTGTTATAAGACGCAAATAAGACCGTTTTCTCGTTAAAGAAAGCAGTCACCATAGTATTTACGATGGTATTTGTTTTGCCGGTTCCCGGCGGTCCCTGGATATATGCCAGCGGATATTTCATGGCATTATGAATTGCCAGTAACTGGTCCAGATTGATTTTCCGGTCTAAAAGTGTTATCGGATAATTTTTCCTTCGGTCTACCTGTTTTAACAGTTCTCCGAAAAATGCTTTTATCGGAATGGTCACTTCATCTTTTTCATACATTTTATGAATTGCTTCATACTCCTGATGAAGATCCACCAGCAAATCCCTGCCGACTGCAATTACATATGGCATATCATCCACACCATTTATCTGGGGATTGGACTTCGTTATTTTATCTTTTATCAGCTCCTGATTCTTTTCAAAATCATTTAAAAGTTCATAGTCATCTGCATCTAGGAATTTCCTTATTCCGAATTTTGCTTCCGGCTTATTCTTCTCCAACGAAAACTCCATGCAGACGGTTATTTCTTCATCCTGCCTTAAGGTCTTCTTCTGCACATCCAGCCGCAGCTTTCGGTATGCCAGCACATATACGCCTTTGGGCGTATGTATACTTAATACGTTTATTGCCAGCTGCTTCATTTTCTTCTTGGAAGCGGCATCCTTTGCTCCATATTGAAACTTTGATACAATCTGCCTAAACTGCTCCGGTGTGAGCTTATAAGTCCCCTGCCATTCACCATCCAGATGCTCAATGAGTGCATAATCTGTTTTGTAAGGTACAGAATCCATTTTATTGCAGTCAACAAGATAATTGAGCACCTTCAGATTTGCAATATTATCAAAGATTCTCCGGTATTTTCCCTGATTATATGTAATATCATCTATCAGCTCCTGCTTAGTTTCAAAATAAGAGCCTTCTATTACTGCCGATGACAGTATGGATTCAATATAAATGTAAAGGCTCATTGTGGTATACTGCCCCAAATGCAGTCCCATTACATGCATGGATTTCCGGATAGGGTCTATCTCCATAATTCCAATCCAATATTTTGTTACTTCATCTTTTCCGTTTCTGTACTCTATACTGAGCCATTTTCTCTCATGAATGGCCCGGAAGATATCTCTGCAAATTGTGTTCATGGTTTATAATTGTTTTTCCATTCCTTCTTCTGAATATGATTTTATCCACCCGCATCGTACTGCATCTGAAACTGTATATTTCACCCCATACCTGTTGCTAAATATAAATTGCAAAAGAGAAACTTTCTCCTGCTTCATTTCACTAAGTATAACAGCAAACAACTCTCCAACCAGCCAGTCATGTACATATTGTGCTGTCCACTTTTTTCTATTATCAAAATATTTCATCCGTTCACTTTCTCCTATAGGTCTATACATTCCCGGTTGCCAAATCACATCAATATATCCCTCCATTTTAGGTATAAATTTCAAATATGCATATATTTCTGCATCCTCATTAGAATCGACATTCCTGCGTAGTGCCACCATATCATTATCAGAATACACCTGAAATATATTATAAGGCTTATCTTCACCATCATATGGATGCTTTTTCATAAATTTTAAAAACTCCGCAAAAAAATTCAATTCTAATTCTAAAATCTTATAATAACCTCCCTTTTCTTTATATTCCTGGAAATTTTCAGCACCCAATTCAGCTCTTATAATTTCCTTCTGTACAATATAGTCATCAAATAATCTATCTATAATTTGGGCAAATTGTTTAACCATATCAGTAGATGCTTTAATCATTACATTTGGAAGACTCATAACATAAAATTTTTCATCCTCTAATGTTTTCCTGACTCTGCACCAGCTTCTTTCATATGCATTTTTTCTCGAACTGCATCCTTCAAATAATATAGCTACAATATCTTTCTCATCAAATCCTATGTCAATATCCGTTTGGTATAAGCTTCTAAAATAAACCATACAACACATTTTATCATTATACCGTATAGGTAAATAGGCATCTATTCTAACCTCTCCTAAGCCATAATGAAATACCATTCTATCTCCATTATTAAAGCACTCATATTCTATCTTTAGATCTTCTTCATTATACTTATTCGGTTCTATATTACTTGGCTGTAAAATAACAGACTTTTCTACACCACTAATTTGTAACTTTTTTTCATATTTCTCCCATATTTTTTCCGCTTTACGAGAAGCTAACTCATGGAAAAATCTTAGATTACTTGTTTTAAATGGGATGTTTGTTTTTCTTTTATTACAATTAGAGCAACATAACATATAATTCTCAATAGAATTTTTAACAAATTTTTTATCTTCTAATTCTTTAAGATACCTCTTTAAATCTTCATCATTTGAATTTTTAACTTTCTCTAAGCTTAAGTTATCCGGTAGAATATGATCAACCTCTGCATTTTTAGGTATAAGAGCGCATCCACAGTAGACACATTTTTTCTCATATACCTCCCACATAGCTGTCCTTATAAAAACATTTTCTTTTAAAATTTCATGATAAGACATTTTTCTCCCCCTTGCCAGACATTTTCATAATAAAAATTCACTCCAATTACTGCATCAGCCTTTATCATATATATGTTTTGTAACACCAGACATAGGAAAAAATCACCCTACTTCTCAAATGCCATTCTTTCCATAAGATTCTTGTATTCAATCATTCTTGTATTTGTTTCAATTAAATCTTTTTTTAATTCTTCATAATCAGGATACATCATCTGTATCTGCTGCGGTGTTTTTTCTTTATTATTTATATTGTCACTATACCATTTTCTAAATTTTGCTTGCCACATTGTTAAATGCGGACGTAGTCCCGTATTTAACACCTTCTCTGTGAGTTTAATCAAATCATTTGAATATGGTAATCTACTTACTGGAATCTCTTTTAACAGCTCTCTTGCAATTCCAAAAAAATCATACCACGAATTATACACCTCACTTATAACATCATTATCTTGATCAAATGGCAATCCTATTTTTCGTGTACTTAATTCTACCCACAATTTGTATGCGATTTCTTGGTCCTTTTTATTATACACAAGTTTCACACTAGTATCTCCAATACCTAAATTCACCTCATCAATAGTAATAGAATGCTTTTTTGCTATATTTGCACATTTTCTAATCATAAACGAAACAATCAAAACTGCAATTACTAAAATGATTCCTGCAAGCCAATTCACCTTAATATAAATGATATTCCAACCTTCTAACCCAACATCAAATATATTCATTTCCGTTTTCTCCTTATAATTTTAAATTTTATATAAATTGAAGATATTTCCACACAAATCTATTTCTAATTTTTCAAACAGCATAATACTAAATTATAGTTTAACTCTTCTGCACATCCATTCTTTCATCATATATTGATACAATTTATTAGAAATATTTTGCTCGCAACAACAAATTACGTCCTCATCCATATGATGACGATATGCAATATACTCGCACAAAAGTATCAACATATTTTGATATGCCTCTGGTAAATATTTGTTTTTTACAATACTTTTAATATAATTACTTGTACATTCTTTTTGAGAAAGTTCTCTCATGCGAACCAACAATTCCAAAAATACTTTTTCTGACTCTATTTTTTCCAATCCTATTTTTTCTGTATTGACGTGAGCTGTTTTTTCAATATCAATACTGCATTCATTATTAACATACATATGTAAACTATCACTAATATGCATATATTCACCAACATCCACCTTTAGCCAACCAGCGATAATTTCCTGTAAAAAAGTAAATTGTAAGAAATTATATGGTAATCCAAACACTATATCATTACTTCGCATAATCTGAGTCCACAGCAATTTGCCATTTCTAATTTTTAATAATGAACAAATATTGCATGGTATATCATCATTATTTGGTATTCCCACACTCTGTGGTAAATCTATATCTGGCTTCCAAATTTCCATTACTACCTGTCTTGACTCTGGATTATTTTTCAAAGCGTCAAAAGCTCTGTTTATCTGGTCGAAACCAAAAGAATACCGCAGTCGCTTACCATATGCGCCTGGATAGCGTTCATATCTCCCTTGATATTTTGGAAGTGCCGGATTCCATGCATTTAGTAGCGCAGCCTCATCACTTCCATTCATAATCATAACTAATTCAGCAATAGCAAACGCAGGACTTATTGACGGCTTTCGTCTTTCCACCCAACGTTGTGTTGGATCAGATATAGACATACATACATGCGTTAATTCCTTAGTTTGTCCATTACGTCCAATTACACTTTCACCAAATGTTTTAAGTTTTTGATATATATCACAATACACTTCATCTGCTGTTCTGCCAAAAGCACACTCATTTACTCCCATAAAATCCCTCTATTTTATCATTTATTTTCCATTTTGGAGGATAAAAAAAAGCTATTTTATCTTCTCTCATTCTATATCTTTGTTTAATTCTCATTCGCCCATTACAATCTATAATATCTGGATACTTAACCCGAGAATATTTATCAGTTTCGCAAAAAATATTTTGACAATCTATAAGCTGAAGTTTCCGTCCCCAGAGAGTTGCAAATTTTAAACCTAAACGTTCAAATTCTTCTTCTTGGTGTTCGCACATATATCTAATAATATACTTTTGTGAATACTCATCTGAATTACTAAAACACTTTCGTATTCCAGCTTTAGCACCAGGTCCGGCAACTACAAATTCCATTTCATCAAAATTTACCAGTTCTGAATAATTAATATCAACTGCATATTGATATGCCAAAAAAGTTCCAATAGTCGGATATGCCAGCAACGTATTATAAAGTTCTTCCAAATTTCGGCAATGCATAATTTTGGGGGTTATATGATCTTTCATCATATAATCTATTAACATTAAATGATTCATAAACTTACGTTCATGCCCAAACGCTGACTTTCCTGATGCCATTATATATGCAGCTGAATATAATTTTTCCCCCTGTTCAAAAAAAACATTCAAGGCTTTACCATACCGATCTACATCAAAGTTTTTGTAATTAAGTCTCCCCAAAATATTTTCTAACTTTTCCCATGTTTCTATTTTGTTAAATGTTTTAAAAAGTAAAACTCGAAATATGGTATCTTCTTCTGTATATCCGCCTTGATAAATAACATTTTTTATCAGATATTGGCTTACTCTATCACTGGCCCTATAAGTATTGGTAAACTTATATTCTCTTAAAATAATATCTTCCGTAAGATTATCTTTTTTCCCCATCAATTTACGCATAAAAATATTCTGGCGCTCACATGCAAATTGCCAATATGTATCATATACTTTAGTTTTTTTTAATTCTTCTCTTTTTATATTTATAATCATTTCTTTTCGCCTTCAAACCTAACAAATTGTCCAAATTTCTTCCACTTGTAAGGTAGTCCGTTCTGTCCCATCTCATAATAGTTTCCAACCCAATTAGTAACATCTGCACAAATATTATTTTGTAGTTTTTTATATCCCCTTCCAGTAGCAATTACCTCTTTGAATTCTTTTGGAAGTTCTATAGCATTTTCCCCAAAATACCAATAATGAAAAGATATCAATACCCGATCTATCCTTGTATCATGAATAAGATTATTTTTATTTATTCCATCAGCATAGCTATGATGTGAATTTTCTTGCATCCATTCGCCATCAATATGATGATAAATATTATCACCATAGCATTGCTGATAATTTCCATCAAAACGAGGTCTTTTCACAAAATATCTAGGATCTACCCAATACTCATCAAATGTACAAATTTCGTCAACTTGCATTAAAAAGACCATTTTATGCACAATTGCTGTATTTGCACCTCCAAAACCGGCAACCCAGTCTCCTTTTAATGCCCTCTCTCTAATTTGTGGTTTACATGTTGCCAATGAACAAATATTCCAAAATGGATTTGGCGCAAATCCATAATCCCTGGTGATTACATATGAATATAAATACATTTATGCATACCTCCCCCTTTTAGCAAGTCACTCTTTCCGTTCCCCAATTCCTACCAGGTCCATTCCATGTATTATCTCCATTAATTCCAGAAATAATACTATCTCCATTCCATTTTTGAAGTGAATTTCCATATTTATTCAATGCTTCCGGAAGCTCACTATCGCTTTCACCAGGCAAATAAACACCCACAATTCGTTTTCCTTTTCTAGCTGCATGTTCAATTTCCCAGTTTACATATTCACTTTTACTGGTATCCCTACCTATTAATACCACCGTAGTCCCAGCCCAATCAATTCTAGGTCGAATAATGGATTTTATATATTCTTCATTATGAGCATTATTTGGATTTTTACTCTCATAAATAGAACTATCTTTCATTGTCATTCCATGTTTACCCAACAATAATTTTAAATTCTCTATTCTTTCCGCATCTACATGATAATGTGAAACAAAAATATTTTTTACATCGTCCATATCTTTCTCCTTCCGATAGACTAATTTTCATGTATAGTTCGACATTTCAACAGTCCAAACCTCTATTTTCCCTGCAAGTTTTTCAGTAAATTTCTTATATGTCTAAAATTCTTTTCTCATTTACGTTTGTCTTTTTCATATATAGCCTCCTTTAACTTTAAAAACACTCAATTTACTGTTTTCAAAATTATTTTTGCTTCATATAATTATCTTAATATCAATATCCTCAACTCCCAATCCCTTCCAACTAATTTACTTTATAATATTGAAATTTTAAATAAAAAAAGCCCACAAAAAAAACCAACACCTTAAGCATTGTCTCTTTTGTGAACTTCTAATTTTTTTCTTATTATAATATCTGCGCTCATTTCTCATAACTCACTCTCCCAAATATGATATAGATATTATGCGACTATTTTTTACAAATTGCAACCCTTTTATTGACAAATTGTCTGATTTTTCTATCTATAAATAATATTTTACTACTGGATTCATCAATAAATATCAACGTGTCAAATTCTCTTGGCAAGTTCAATTGCGATATATAATTTGTCCACGTCATGGTTCGCTGCCGCCAGTCCAGTTGCATCATAAATTGCCCGGTCCAGCACATCGCCTGTAACCAGAAAATTATATAAATCCCAATCATAAAAATCACAGACTGCCTGAACTCCAGCCAATTCCATCTCCACGGCAATACATCCTTCCTTTTTCCTTGCGTCAAGCTTCGCTTTAGTTTCCCGATATATTGCATCCGTTGTCCAGACTTTTCCTGCCACATTAGGAAGTCCTAAATTGTCAAATATGGATTTCACAATCTGATGATTTCTAATTTTTATATAATTTGATGGTTCTGCATAGTGATAACTCATTCCTTCTTCCCGGTAACTTTCTATTGGAATAACAAACTTTCCAGTTGTCTTATCTCTATCCAGCGAACCTGCTGAACCAAACATAATAAACCTGCTTGCACCCGTCAGCCAATTTGCATCTATCACATCACTCCCTGCCATTGCAGAACCTATATGGCTTAAGTATGCGGCAATTTTCATTTTATCTATTTCAAAAACATATACCTTTGTAATTCCATTGCAACACTTTATTGTACCAGCCTGCTCATGTGCATATGTTTTCAGTATATAGTCAAATATCTGCTCTGAAAAAACAATAATACACTTATCACACAACTGCTTTTTCTCCCCATAAAAATCCTCCGGTCTAATTATTGCCTCTGAATTATCAAATGCCTCTGTTATTATTTTTCTGGCTCCTTAGGTCACTCTGCCTCATGATTTTTTACAAGTTTTTGTATACTCAACTAAAGTCATTTTTTCGTTTATAACTGTTTCATCGCCGACTCTGACAAATCCACATTTTTCATATAAATAGCAATTTTTTTCTTCTTGCTTAATAGTATCTAACCGCCATTCTATTGTATCAGAAGAATACATTTCAAATAATCGTTCTATTACAGCACTTGCTATTCCTTTATTTTGAAATTGCGGAATAACAAAAATAGGGGAAATCCATTTTACATTTCTCCCATTATGCCATTTAACTCTTACACCACCTACTCTCTTACCATTAAACAAAATAAAATAGAAATCCGAATTGTCTTCAATTATCTTCTGTGTTATTTTTTCAAGACTTTCTTTTGCCGGGCTTGTAATATCATCCCGATATTTTTCATATAACGCTATAAATGCTTCTACCTGCAATTTACGCAAACCTTCTGCTTCTCCACTTGTTATGAGTTCCAATTCTATTACATCATTCATTTTTTATCTCTCCTTCTTGTAAACCTATTTCCAACAGTTCTTTACAAATGCTCTTTCACCTACAAAACCTGCCACCGGCAGCTCCTTCCAGATGCCTGGTAGCATAAAAAAAATCGCACTAAACCCTCAAAGTCCAGTGCGATATTTCCAATCTAAGATATAAAATGTGTTAAATCATCTCTTATATTCTGGTTTTATGCACTAGACTAAAAGACCTACACGCCATAAACTAATGCACTAACCTTGCATATTTATAGCTGTGTACGTCCGTAATACATGTACATATAACGTCTTGAATATAAGTTCTGATTCATGTGTATGTTCTCCTTTTTTTGTTGGTAAATATACCATTATTGGCAATTCATGTCAACAATAGGCAACAATATATTTTTAAATATTATTTCACCATACTCTGTTTTTCTTCCATGCATACTACTCTGCTGTATAGATATGACTTCTTGTATTTGGGCACAAATACAATATACTACTTACAATTCCACTTTGTATGTGCCAAACTATTAACATTCATTTATGATAGTCTCCTTTGTTTTTAATATAGTTGGCAAACCTATACTTAGTATAACATTAGCGATTTTTTATTGTAAGTTAAAACGTTTGTTGGCACACCTGCACAGCTGATGATTCAATTATATCTTATACGAATAAACCAGTCTCACTTTTACATAAGAGACTGGTGTAAAATCTTAACATATACTCTAATACATCTACATTTTAAATTCTGCGAAATTACCACTATATCCTACTTTTGTAATTTTTCTTTTAAATTCATTTCTGCGTTCAACTGAATCATATTCTTCAAGATACCACCTACTCGCTCTCATTTTTTTCGATTTTCTAAGTCTATCACATATTTCCTTAACATATGGCATATCTACATCTGAATATGATAAACCTACTGAATATCTGTTTTTTCGATATCTTCAAAAAATTCTTTTTCATGAAATATATTTTGATTCGTATCTTTTATTAATCCCGTTTTAGCAATATGAATAGCATTTCTTATGTTTTCATCATTATAAAGTAAATTATGCTCTTTTAAATTTAATAATTTTTCCTCATATCCAATAATCAGTTTACTATAATCCTTGCCAATTGAAACCATATCCTTACGTTTTTGTTCTTCATAATTTATCTCTCTTATCCCATGTATATGACAGATATTATGTTTGCATACCCCATATATCCTTTCAAGCGTTTCAGAATAATCAAATATGGCTTGCGGGTGCTTAACTGTACCTGCTGTCACCCCACTATGAAAGGAGCTTTACCATGAGCAATCAACACAAACATCCAACTATAAATTTTAGAATCAGCGATGCTGAACGCAAATAAATCGAAGCCCGCATTCTTGCCAGTGGCATGATGAAGAAAGATTACTTTGTCCGTTCCTGCATCTATAACCGCATCTGCGTTGTCGGCAAGAAAGAAACTATATATCCTCTTGTGCAGACTGTTAATGCATTATATCTGCAATTACTTGAAATACAGAAAGCATTTACTAATTGCTGTAATCAACAAAATTTAAGCAATCTTCCTACCAATGATGAAATTAAGGAACTACAGACCGACTATAACAATATGCTTACAGCTATCATTGATCTGCTTGATAGTGCTAAGTATCTTTGGGAAGGAGAACACCATGAAACAAAATCGCCGCATCTTCATCTTCTCCTGATATCAGCTCAGCAATGCATTTATTCAGTATCGTTGCGATCTCAAGTCTTTCCTTTATCTTGCCCTCTCTGCTTATCAGCTGATACATTTCCTGATTCATCCCCATCTATGTAATAATACCAGTGAGTAAACTGCGAGATCACCACAAAAGCAGCCCCTGCGGCAGCAATAACATATCTGGCTTTTACTCTTTTTAATGTTCTCCGCTCTTTCTTCGAAAACAGATAAACACACACATAAATATGAAAACACAGCAGGAATACGTCACTTAAAAGGAATACAAGAAAACTCGAAATACAGACCATCACACTGCCCGGAACTTCGGGATATCCGCTGAAAATATGTGCCATGGCATCCATCAGCAATAACAGGGAAGCAAAACTCTCCATCAGGATAAGATACCGACGCTTTTCCCTGTCATAATTACTGCTCAGAAATATACATAATGCAGCTATGGCACAAAATACACATCCCCATATAAGTATCGCTACCTGCAGTACTTTTTCATCCGGCATAAAAAAGCACTCATCACATTCGTCACTTACAATAAGTATTACACTTTACCGTGTAAAAGTCAACCTTCCCAAAAAATCCCGGAGTACATTGTCATACTCCAGGATTTTGTCATCAACCGGATAAAAGCAACCGCATTCGCCACATAATTCTACACCAGATAACTGCTTCGCAGTTGATTCAGTTAAAACTCTTCCCCGCAGGATTCAATCACTTTTTTGTACCAGTAAAAAGAATCTTTGCGGATTCTGGAAAAGTCTCCGGTCCCGTCATCATTTTTATTTACATAGATAAGACCATAACGCTTCTTGAATTCTCCGGTGGAGGCACTGACAAGATCTGTACAGCCCCAGCAGGTGTAGCCGATCAGATCTACTCCGTCATGGATTGCTTCCTTCATCTGCTCTATATGGCGGCGCATATATTCAATACGGTAATCATCGTGAATCTTTCCATCCTCTGTCAGCTGATCCACCGCCCCAAGACCATTTTCCACGATCATGATCGGAATCTGATAGCGGTCATAAATCTGGTTCAGAACATAGCGAAGACCAGTTGCATCGATCTGCCAGCCCCAATCGGAAGATTTCAGATATGGATTTTTCAGATTGTCACTTCCATTTCCGGCCGTTTTCTCTCCGTCCTTTGTCACGCTGACACAGCTACTGGAATAATAGCTGATGGTGAAAAAGTCCACCGTACCCTTCTTGAGGATCTCTTTATCCTCCTGAAGAACCTCCAGCTGGATTCCGTGCTCCTCAAAGTATCTCGCTGCAAATCCCGGATAATATCCTCTTACATGAACATCACCGGCAATGGAATTGTGGATCTGCCCAAACTGCTGTGCATATAAGATATCATCCGGATGGCAGGTATATGGATAACCATTGTGATAAGCAAGCATACAGCCAAGCATAAACTCCGGATTGATCTCATGAGCCATGGAAACTGCAAGTGCACTTGCTACCAGCTGGTGATGCATTGCCTGATAACGGCTCTGCTCACATACATCCTTCGGGTCCAGCATTCCTGCACAGAATACCGCACCAAAGTCCTGCGTCAGCATATTGATTTCATTAAAAGTCAGCCAATATTTTACCTTACCTTTATATCTCTCAAATAAAACCTTTGCAAATCGAAGATAGAAATCGATCATCTTACGGCTTTTCCATCCGCCATACTCCAGAGAAAGATGAAGGGGATTCTCATAATGAGAGATCGTTATCAGCGGCTCAATGTTATATTTTCTCAACTCATCGATCACATTGTCGTAGAACTTAAGGCCTTTCTCATTTGGAGTTTCCTCATCCCCATTTGGGAACACTCTGGACCAAGAAATAGAAAAACGATATACCTTAAATCCCATCTCTGCAAAAAGAGCAATATCCTCTTTCCAGTGATGATAAAAATCAGTTGCCTGGTGATTGGGATAAAATTCTTCCGGTAACGGTGCCGGCGGTGTAAGACGACGTTCCTTATCCACACTTCCTCCTGTCAGGACATCTGCAATGGACGGGCCTCTGCCATCCTCATCCCAACCGCCTTCATACTGGTTTGCAGCAGTTGCTCCGCCCCAGAGAAATTTTTCCGGCATACGGTTATAATTTTTCATTTTTTTAATTTTCTCCTTTTTACAAATATCAGGCGGATCTGTTATCTCCGCCTGATGTTTCGTTGTTATTCTTATACAATAGTCAGAAATTTATCTCCTGCATTTACAGCTGCATCTTCTTTTTCCATGCATACTGCTTTGATATAATCAGAAATATTGGTCACAACAACCGGTGTGATCAGATCATATCCTTCTTTCTTAATGGCATCCATATCGAATTCCACAAGAAGCTTTCCTTTTTTTACCTTATCTCCCTCAGAAACATGGGATTTAAAATATTTACCATTTAAATTTACAGTATCAAGTCCGATGTGAATCAGAATTTCTACTCCACTTTCTGTCACAAACATGATTCCATGTTTGCTCTCCATGATATTTGCCACCGTACCATCTGCCGGTGCATAAACCTTTCCTTCTGATGGAACGATCGCTGCTCCGTCACCTAAAACCTTATCAGCAAAAGTTTTATCCGGAACATCGGAAAGTGCTTTTACAGTTCCTGCTACCGGTGCACAAAGCTCGATCTTATCTACAAGCGGAGCGTTCTGCTGTACTGGCTGTTTTTCTGTATCTGTGTTCTGTACTTCATCCTCTGTCTCAGCCTTTACATCCTCAAATCCGAAGATAAGTGTAAGAACAAAAGCAGCTACAAAAGATACCACGATCATAATGATTCCATAAATCAGATTGCTTAATCCCTTCTCGCCGATAAACGCCGGGATCGCCATGATACAATTCTGTGCAATGTAAAGAGAAACCTGAAGAAGTCCTCCTACGATACCACCGATTCCGGCTGCGATGGAAGCTGCTACAACCGGTCTTTTCAGTTTCAGTGTAACACCATACAGAGCAGGCTCTGTGATACCCATAAGAGCGGAAACACCGGCTGCACTTGCCAGCTGTTTCATGTTGCTGTCCTTGGATCTTACAGCTACTGCAAGAGAAGCTCCGGACTGTGCAAGGTTAGAGCATACCTGAGATACAAAGATCAGTGTATCGCTACCACCGGTTGCAATGGCATTCAGTCCGATCGGTGTCAGCGCATGGTGCATACCGGTCATAACGATGAACGGGAAGGTTGCTGCAAGGATACCTACAATAATGAAACCAAGTTTTACGGACAGGAAGTTGATGGCTACCGCAAGTCCGTTACCAATAATTGTTCCGATCGGTCCAACTACGATCAGGGCGATCGGTGCACTGATCAGAATTACCAGTGTCGGGTTCAGGATCAGTTTTACCATTTTTGGTGTGATCTTATCAACCAGAATCTCAATATAATGTGTGATCCATACCATCAGGATAACCGGAATAACGGAATAAGAATAAGTTGCTTTTGTAATCGGCAGACCAAACAGTGTGATGGCCGCATCACCAGCTACCATAGTTACAAAGGTAGGGCTTAAGTAAACACCGGCAATAAACAGCGCCAGTGACTGGTTCACGCGGAAAACCTTGGCAGCATTTGCTGCGATCAGGAACGGCATGAAGTAGAAAGTAACATCTCCGATAAAACTGATCACCTGGTAGGTACTGCTTGTTTCTGATACCAGATGAAAAGTTGTCAGCAGGGTAAGTACAACTTTGATCATACCGGCTGCAGTCAGGGCAGGGATCATCGGGGTCATACATCCGGTGATGGCATCGATAACTTTTGAAACAACACTCTTTGAGCTGTCAGAGTTCGCTGCCGGTGCATCATCGGTAGGAACGCCTTTGTCTTCCAATGCCTTGTAAACAGCGTTTACTTCGTTTCCTGCGATAACCTGGAACTGATCTTCATGCCAGTTAACGCCGGAGATCTCAGAAAGCTTTAAAATCTCTTTCTCATTGATCTTCGATCTGTCTTTCACATAGAAACGAAGCCTTGTCATGCAGTGGAACAGACGGGTGATATTATCTTTTCCGCCCAGCGCTGCAATCAGTGTGTCTGCAGTTTTTGCATAGTCCTTTTTCATTTGGGGACCTCCTTTAATAATAAATATTGAAATTTATATTAAAGGTCTTGCCTGAAAAGATACGCACATGGCACGTATTTCAGTAACAATCCATTAACACCTAATTTATAAAACAATCTCTTTTCACAGATTTTTCAGACGTTTATGGTCTTCTGTGATCTTCTGGATATGAATCGTCAGATACAGCATTTCGTCCTCAGTCATAGCGTATTTATATTCCTCTTCCATCATAAGATAGATCATTTTTACACAGCCGTAAGCTTCTCTGTACTGCTCCTTGATAATCTTGAAAAGTTCCTGATTCTCATCATAGTGAAGCTCTTTATGAAGGAATCTCTGGGCAAAATATTTCAGATGCGTGAGAAACCGCTGATAATACAGATTATCCTCCTGAAATTCCATATTGTCATAATACTTCTCCACGATGTCCAGGATCTGATGTACGATAATGGAAATCTGATAGCTGTCCGTCTTGCCGCCATCTTCCGCATTCACAAAATGTAATGCAAAAAATCCTGCTTCATCTGCAGAAAGATCTACCTCGAACATCTCATTTACCTTTTTCAGTAATTCCAAGCCGATCTCATATTCCTTATGATAAAGCTGCTTGATATCCAGAAGCAGCATATTCTGAAGACGGATCCCGTTTTCAAGTCTGGAGATCGCACCCATGATATGGTCGCTAAGGGAAAAATAAATACTGTCATTTAATTTCATCCCCTCTTTTTCCTTCACTTCATTTACAAAAGCTCCCACAAAATCCAGATATTTTTCCGGAATAGCAGTCAGATAACCCTGTATCTCCTTGCTGATCTGGGCATTTTCCGCAGTAAAGATCTTCTCGATCCTGGACTCCTCCACTTGCTGTCCTTTCTTTTTCTGAAAGGCAATTCCGCAGCCCTTTACAATAACTTCATGTCCCTGTCCATCCCTGGACAGTATCAGATTATTATTCAAAATCTTATAGATAACCATATTCCTGTTCCCCCGCTGCCAGACAAATAAAAAAAGGCCATTACAGTATATAGAAAACCTATTCCTATACTACTATAAGGTCTTGCCTGACGATAAATAAATATTTCAGTAACAATCCTTCTGATTCGTAACTATTTAATAACTGCATGTAATAGTATCAGAAAAAATATATGTTGTCTATCTGGAATATTTAATAAAATATTTATAATATTTTTGTGAACTTTGACAAAATCCCCTGATGATCCTGCCATACGGATGATATGTACCCTCTTTACTGGAC
Organism: Roseburia sp. OM03-7AC; assembly: GCF_003462625.1. Taxonomy (NCBI): domain Bacteria; kingdom Bacillati; phylum Bacillota; class Clostridia; order Lachnospirales; family Lachnospiraceae; genus Roseburia; species Roseburia sp. OM03-7AC. The sequence continues at coordinate 320,944 of NZ_QTZJ01000002.1, read as the reverse complement.
AACCAGTAAGGAGGGTACATATCAATGAATGGATACCCCCTTTCTCCATTAAAAAAAGAGCCCCAAACATACCAAAAAATATGTTTAGGACTCTACCTATGACGGGATAATGAAGTTTACTAATTTCAGGATAATAGAGTTTGCTAATTTACAGTTTACTATTCAAACTCGGCAAGTCCAAAGATATTCTTAAATATATTTGTTTAGGTTTCGTATCTTTTTCGCCGGTATTTTATTTCTGTTGCATATATTATTTTGGCTCACTGATTTTCTGTTGCCAATTTGTCGCCAATTTTATTATACTTAGAATATAACCATTTTACAATCATTATTTCATCTATACAAATCACCTCATACCTTCGAAATTATCCTATTCCCAAAGATTCAATTCCTCATTAGTATAATTTTCTTCACCGTTTTTTATTCCCTCTTGTGCCCGCTCGTAGTCTCTTCTACTAGTAGGAAATTGAGATCCTAACTCATTTGCATGACTTATTTCAGCTTGAATCTCTTCCGCTTTTTCCAGTATTTCATTTTCTGTTAATGCATTATCTTTAATAAAATTTAAAATTAAATTAATTCGTTTACTAATTCTCAAGTACATATCTGCTGCTTTTGCATTTCCCTGGGCTTGATTTTCGTAATCACAAATTTTTTGTATACTTGCCAATATAGTTGCGCCTATAGTAAAAACAAGTGCAAAGATTTCAGCTGTATTACTACCTTCTCCAAACACGATTGTAAACAATGTTGTTCCTGCAACTGCATTTAAAATAATTTGAATAATTGATATCCATTTATAACATTTACGTTTTCTTTCTGCTGCATTGTAATGCTTTTTTTTCTCATATATCGCATCAGTTTTAAATTGTTTTAACTGTTTAACTACATTATCCATGGTTTACCTTTCTGTCACATTTTCTTTAATCTCTAATAAAATTTTTTTACAATCATTTTGAAGTCCAGCATTTATCACTCTTTTCAAAATATCTCCATGACAATTTCTTATTCGCTTTCCACTTCCACATGGACATAATAGATGTCCTCTATATGGCGATTGCACTACAAATAGTATAATATTAAAAACTTGTCTCCAATCATCCGCTCTAAACAAATCTTTCAAATACTCTAAATCTCCTATTATTCCATGCGAACGTTCTCCATATGGATACACACCATATTCCTCGTAAAACCGATATGTGTATAAATATGGAATTATATATTGATCTATGAAAGAACATATATCTGCATTTTGTGAAAAAAATATTTTTAATTCCAAATCAGATGCTAGGCAAAATTGTCCATCTGGATATATATGCGGATAATTTCGATCAATACAATGGGACACCTCTTTTACTTTCGGAAGTGCCAGGGGAAACTCCTCCGGCACACCAATTTCTAATTCAAATTTTCCAGTCATGCGAACATCCTTAAAACAATGATTTAAAATAAATTCTCCAGAACAAATATACGAATTCCTATCTTTCGTCATCTTTAACTGTGGATATTTTTCTTTTATCATTTCAACATTTAAATCATCAATTCCCATAGTTATTTTCTCCATGGTTTTGGTGTGTTTTTGATGATAGTCGGCACAACATTTGCATATTCGTTTAAGTTAATACTTTTCTTCACATAATCCCTTCCAAAATTGTTTTCAAGCAATGCTACAAAATCATTATCTTCTATCTGTAACGAATCTACATAATCTTTTTTCATTGCTTTTACCCATTTAAAAAATAGTTCTGCTTTTTCTGGATTAATGTTCCAAGAATCAGCTAAATTATCATTTGGGTTTACCGGATTTATAATTTGCCATTTTCCATTACTTTTTCGAATAACCTTTTTAGTCTCATATTGTCTAGAAAACGCTTCTTCTGTCATGGTTTGGTTAGCAGAATAGATCTCAAAGTCGTCTGCTATTGCCTGAAGTAATTCAAAGACATTTAACGATGGATTCATACCACTTGCGATTTCTGCACAAATAGTTGTTATTATTGCCGATGTTGGTTTGAGATTTTCTTTTTTTATTCTACAATAATAAACATCCCTATGATGTTTTAAAATCTGTATAACCCTCTGTAATGCTGAACGTTCTAGTCCTTCTGGAATTTCCTCAATACTATTGTAAACTGTTCTACTTTTTTCAAAAAGGACCTTTCGCTTATTTATTCGATCAAACTCTAAAAAAGGTTTATTTATCGATTCAAACCAGTTTTTATAGGCTCTTGGATTACTCGTAAGCCAAAAATAATTTTGTTTCCTTTTATCAGTAATTGCAACCGCCAACTCTGCATTATCCTGCGATAAGTTATTACCTACCATCAACTGTATAATATCATTTGATTCCGAAACACCCGGCACAATATCAATGTTAAAGCCTATACCGTTCACTTCTGCATACTCTAAGGTCCAACATTTATCCCATTCAATATTTTGAAGTTTTTCTCTATATACTTCGGAATTACATAAAGTTTCTTTCACAACATTTTTTACATATTTTGCAGTTGTTGTTTCCTTCTTATCTCCAAGACAACAAATAAAATCTAAATCATAATCTGCTTCCTTAGATTCCCGATAAGGACGAACTACAGTACCTAAGCTGAACGAACCTTGCGGAAAAATATCACAAGTAAGTCCTTGATTTTGTAGATATGTACCAACTGCCTTATATTTTTCTGTTGCATTTTTATACATGGTCGGAGAGATATCCAATCCCTCTATCAATTTCAGTATATCTTGTTGCCTTAATTCTTTTTTTCTCATCTATTTGCTCCTTTATAATAATTTTCTCTATATTGAAACAAAAATGACCTATTTGTGAATCAATCGAACTTCTGTTTCGGATTGCAAACAGGATTAATAGATGATATAGTAAATGTGTGTAATATTGTTAATCATCTATTGGTCATTAACAATACTTTGGATTGAGTTGCCCCTCAATCCATTTTTTGTCAAATCCTGCTTTCAGCTAATTATTTATTCCCCCCTTTCCCCCTATTCTCGTAAAATATTCAATAAATCATAATAAAAATATGTTCTATTTCTACTTTTATCATCTGTATATAAAATGTCTGCATCTACCAAAACATTCAAATATCTGTTAATTGTTGCAGATGGAATATCCGAACATTGAGCGATAGTCGATGAATTTACAATTGGATACTTATAAAGCAAGTTAATAAGTGTTCTCATATTTCCTGTGCGAACTAATCCCGACGCTTTTTCTAAATCTTTTTCATACAATAAATTAATGTCTGATATCATACGTATATATTTATCGCATTGATTTTTTACAGTTACTAAAAAGAATTTAATCCATTCGGACCATTCGTTTTTATTTCTAATGTTGTTCAACAACGTATAATATTTTAATTTATCTCTCTCAAGAGCCTCACTAACAAAAAAGCAAGGCATATCAATCTGCTCAACATAATAGAGATATAATGGAATCAAAATTCTTCCCACACGTCCATTGCCATCCATAAACGGATGAATCGTTTCAAATTGTGCATGAATAATTGCAATTCTAACTAAAGACCGATAATTATCTTTTGGTTTTTCTATATATTCGATTAAATTATCAATCAACTTTTCAACCATCTCTGGTTCTGGAGGTGTGTATGTAATCTCACGTTTTCTGCCCATTGTCCCGACATAATTCTGATGAGTTCTAAATTCACCTATTTGATCGGTTTGTTTTCGTACTTTTCCACTAAGAAGTATTTTATGCAAGTCTAATATAAACTCCTTGTCAAAATCTCCTCTTTTTAAATATCGATAACCATATTCTGTAGCAGCATCATAGTTTAAAACTTCCTGAATATCAACATCTTTTTTATCTGGTACTACCCTATTTACTAAAACGCCATCTAAGGTAGCCTGCGTTCCCTCAATCATAGACGAGGCTAATGCCTCTTTTTGCTGTAATGTTGGCAAAAACCACGCCCTATCCAATTTGCTATCTTTTATTTTTTCTTTATATACTTCCAAACTAGTCGATGCATCAATCAATTCATCCAAAAAAATATCTGTTTTTATAAGTTCTGAATCAATTGGCAACATTGATGGATGGAATGCTTGACCCATTTGTTTCATCTCAAAACTCTTCTTTCTTTGTTCCTTATACAGAATAATACCACTTATAGAATCAAAAGTCAAGTTTTTGATTCTATAAGTGGTATATTGTATTTTTTCCAATCATTATATGACAATATTATTTATGTTTTCGTCTTTTCGCTTCTTTCCGTAATTCTTCACAAAATTCTTTACAATTAATTCTTCCATAAAGTCCTGGTCTTCCCGCCGTCATCAAACGTTTTAAACAATCTGGTACACCTTCTCCACTTTTGAAATGAATCCTTTCTTCTGGTCCCCAAGCCCCTTGCTCTTGATTATCCTCATGGACATCAAAATCAACATTATCAGATGTTAACAGATATTCTATCGCTTCTTGTTTTTCATTTTCGTTATTAAAATGAACCTGTCCGTTTTTTCCAAAAACCAATTTTCCCATTATATCCCTTTCCTTGCAAAGCAATAATCATTTATTATCATCTACAATATACTTCAATTCTTCTACTGTAACAATATAATTTTTAAATCTATGCAACATTCTATGGCAATTTGCACATACGCATATTAAATCTGTCTCCGGATTTATAACTACTTCTTGCTCTAATGTTGCTAAAGGTTTTATATGATGGACTTCAATATAACCTTTTCCCAACTCACCATATTTTTGTCCAAAATCAAATCCACAAATCATGCATTTCGTTCCATGAATTCGTATTGCTGCCTCTCTATTCTTAGAGCTACGCTCATATTTTGTAGTATAATAGACAGTTCTCTTTCCCTCAGTAGTCCCTACTATCTCTTCCTGAACGGTTTCTTCATCCCAATTGATTTCATGCTTAGATGCATTTCTAATTCTTTCTATAACCTCACAATTCCAGTGATATCCACGATAAAAATCATTTTCATATTCTTCTGGAACAGTTTCTAAAACTTTCTCCAAAGATTCTTTGTACAATCTTTTCGTAAAATCACTGCCTGTCGGATCTATTTCTCTCGAAAAATTATGATTCTCTTTAAGATTTTTTACATAATGTGTCACGCTGATTCTTCCATCAACGCTTGTTTCAAACGCATTCTTTAACGCCTCCGGCAAAGAATCTATGCTCACATTACGTAACGACATTCTTCCTTGCCCGGACCATGCTCCTGCTTTATCATTATTTTCAGTATATACTCTTATAAGTTCCTCTTCTTTTGATAAAAATCCTAATACTTCATAATAGTCTTTTTCACTGTTAAAATGTAAAATATTCCCCCAGTTTAATTCCATGAAATCCCCCTTATCCTCTAAGTCCAAGTTCTTTTGCTACCTTTTTAATCTGACAAATAAAACTATCCTCTTTACGTTCATCTGACATTTCTATCGGAGAAGTTGTTGACCATCTATATATCTGTTCGATACTTCCATATCCTCTTTTAAATAATCTAGCATACTTTATACAGTTAGCTTTAGACGGTGCATCTGATAATATTATTTTTAATTCTTCATCTTTCCATTTCTGCCCCTTATTTGACGTGTCCCGCAAATATTCGTTCTCTTTTTCAAAATCAATCAACAAATTATTCACTAGAATCATTTTCTCATCATACGATATATTGTCGACATCACTTTTTAACGCATCAAATAATTTTTCTTTAAATTCTTTTCTCTTCAAATAACTTTCTCCTCATTTAAACGTAATACTTCTCAATACAATTTAACAGCCCATCAAAATCCAGTTCTTGAATTTCATAAAATTCCTCTGTTCCTAATCCCGTATTCAGTACTGTCTGATACAAATAAAAATCATATATAATAGGAGCTTTATTTTTCCCTAGCAAGTTATCTCTAATAGTACCTGTCTTAGAGATCAAACACACATATTGATACGCTCTATCAATATATTGGGTATTATTGTTCGGATGAGCATATGTATAATGTTGTGTAGGTGTCAAAGCAATCAAGTTCTCCAAATAGTCTGCAATTGCAGGATAATCACTTGCCGGAAATATATGATGCATCTGTGTAGCTGGATCCTTGATATGCCTTTCATCATAAACTTCCGTCTTTCCATTTCGATACTGATCATTAAATCTACGCAAATTCTTTTTAGCTCGATTAATACGATACGTTGTCATGCAGTCTTCACTAGGCTTCGGCAATGTTATCTCATACTCAATTCTCGTCATATCTTTCGGTTTCTCAGATAAAATATCTCTCCAATTTCTCTGATTATACATAATCATATCTTGAGTAATAATATCTTTTGATATATGACCTCTTTCCGTTCCACATTTCCGATATTTACAAGCTAATGGATTCAACACTTTAGTAAAAATTCTACCACATTCTGTTGCTCCATTTATCGGCGTATAATTGATTGTAAATTGCGTATATGCATCTTTCAATTCTCTAAAACTGTTTTTATCCTGTAACCTGAAAAAGTATTCAAATATTCTATAAAGTCCACTATCTTTAAGAACTTTTTCAATATATAAACATAAGAAGTTAAAACTATTTCTTTCTCTGAAACTTATATACTCTAACAATTCTTGATTCACGATAGAATACGTGTATCCTCTTCCACTTTTTTCACCGTGAATTACGCCTGCCGCATCAAGTAACTTTATTGGCTGTCCAAAATACTTATCGTATTCATTTGATGCTTTCTGAGTAGGATTTGGTTTGCTAAAAATTTGTTGAACATTTTCCACCGTATAATCACTATACCAGATATCATTTACTGTAAATCTCTTATCCTCTCTATTACTGGTATATTCCACAATACAATCAGATACCAGGCATACTACATCCATTGTACATTTTTGATCTATCCAACGCCCATTATGTGTTTTCCTGATATCATAATCATGTTCATCTAAAAATTTTTGTATTGTTGTATTATCCATTACAGCACTCCTTTAGTACCCCATAAAAAAATACACTTGTTGCATCCACGTTTAATGAACGTGTTTGATAGTTTCTTGCGATTTGATAAAACTTTCTGTATTCTGCAGAAGAGAAATATTCCATTTGTCTTTCTGATAATGCCATCTTTTCTTTAGGAATCAATACTGCAACCGAACCATTTACTACTACATTTCCAGAATTACGCATTACCCTTGGTTTATATGTCATATTCGGAGTTAAATAAACATTCTGATTTCCCACAAATTTATAAGCACTCAAATTTTCTACAGTGTCTTTCTTTATATAAGAGTCATATCCCGGAATATCAATTATTTCCTTTCCATCATCACTTATATTTCTTGATTTAATAACTCTTAAACAATCTTTGCCTTTATCCTGAGTTGTATTGGAATTGGTAATCTGTCTATCTCTGAATACCGTAAACTTATCAAAATCAAGTCTTTGAGAAATACCATCAAAAAAATCATTTCTATAAATAATCCAGTATGGATATTCCTTATCTGTAATATACTTCTGCTTTTGAACCACGGTTTTCTTCAAAGTCAATGATTCCACTTTAGTTTCATTTGGCTTTTCGTTTGTATCAACAAATAGACAAATTGTTTCTACCAACACTCCCTTGAAACCATTTTCCCCATAGTCCTGTATACAATCAATTTTTTTAGTTGCAAGCAGGTCACGAGTTTTTCTGAATTCCGGGGTATTTAATACCGCTTTTGGCGTTATCATAACAACATAATCTGATAGTGTCATTGCCTTTTCTAGAAAGAACTCAAATGTATTAGTTGTTTCTTTATTAATGTTGTTTTTCAGATACTTTGCGGCATCTTTTGATTTCAACTTTGAAAATGGAGGGTTTCCAATAACTAAATCATAATGCTTGTTAAAATCATACAACAATGTGTCTGCTTGAATAAAATTCAATTTCATATTAGATGGTATCTTTTGCTTAGCTAACAACAGTCTTAATATTTCCAGGTTACGACCATCAATATCTACCACATCAATATTTACTTCTTTGGTTTCCTCATATTTTTTGAAAATAAAAGGCAAGAAATTCCCTATTCCTACGGATGGTTCCAAAATAGTTATCACATCTTTCTCTATAGATGGCAACTCCTTAAATATTTCATTCAAAATAAACTTGTTCGTATAATATGCAGCATTATTTTCCCTTTTTGAATTTGTTAATTCAGCAATCCTTGCTAATGATGCATTCCCTAAATTGAGCGGATTATTCTGAATAAATTTAATCAAATTCTCTGCATCTTCCAACTTATAATTCTCTATCGTTTTATTTATAATTGCAGTTGTAAAATGCTCTTGTTCCATAAAATTTTTTATATTCTCTGCTATTTGGAAAAATACACTTGTCGGAACTGCTTCTCCAATACTTTGTCTTATCTTTATTTCTTCTTTTTTTAACAAAGCTTTTTTATTCTTTTCTGGAAGTGCATTTAACTCTTCTAGAGAAAAATTTACCCATTTAAATTCATCTGGAATAGTCATAATTTTCATAAGTTCACGAACAGAAAATACTCTATCTTCTTTCGGATGAACTGTATTTTGGCTTGCCAGCTGATCATTTCTTGTATGAATACATGGTGCAACTTTATCCCAGTATTGACGTGTATACTTATCGCCGTTTTTCTGAATATTAGGTACAATTTTACCATCCACAATTTTATGTGGACGTTTCAGTTCATCTTGATTATCAAAAGCGCACTCCCCTTCTTTCAAATCATGTATCCAACATCTCATTCTCTCTGGATATGTTCTAAATGCATGGTAAAAATCGCTTGAACAAATCTCTCCCCATTCAAGTTCTGGCATATTGCCGATAATACTTCTAAGACTTTTTTCTTCTACATACGCTGGATACAACTCTATCGGAGATACATATTCTGCCATCTCTCTATTCACACCTATAACAACAGTACGTGTTCTAGATGAATTGGAACCATAATTTTTAAAATTCAATATTCTACTAGCGATAATATACTTTTCGCCTAATTCTTCATATATAACATCGCCTATTGCCTTTACCGAACCATCTGGTGCTGTACATCCAGTTTTCATAAAAGCAGCCACATTTTCAAAAATAAAAAATCTAGGATTTATTTTTTGAACCAAATGTACCGATTCTACCACTAAACTATTTCTAATAATCTCATTTTCGGCTTTCTTATGGTTAGCAACTGACATACCCTGACAAGGCGGAGTTGCAATTAGAACGTCCACTTTATCGTTGCCCATCTTTTCCCATTTTTTTATTTCTGCAAAAATCTTATTTTTTGTTTCTTCTGTCGTTATATCGTCACAGATGTATCCAGAATCGAATTTACATTTATCATTAAATTTTTGAACATTTATTCTTCTTTCAATCAATTCATTTGTTGCTATACATTCGAATCCTGCTTTTTTAAATCCAAAGCAACCAACACCTGCACAACTAAACAAGCTTATATATGTCAATGTTTTATCTTTTAACATTTTGATACACCTCGCTGACCATGATTATTTTTTCTAGCATCTGCAGGCTTTATAGAATCTTGCGGAATAAGCCATGTTTTTCCTTTTTTTATAACTCCATTTATACGATTTTGTTCGCAAAGAACAGCAATTCTCCTTGAAGAAATCCCCCACTCTTTTGACATCTCCATTGTTGTTAAGTAATCCATATTCATCCTCCGTTAGTTCTCCTCATCATTATATTCATTTATCTGAATAATTGCAAGCTTTTTTATCGAACTCATGTTCTTTTCTCGATATTTTTACATTTCATTATTTTTATGATAAAGTGCAGCTAAAAAGCCGCCCTATACTCTACACATAGACAATCTTTTTTACTACAATCTCTTCCGCACAAGCCCGGATATTATTCATTCCCCCGACCCATGCCATGTGTTCTTTGGTAAGCCATGTGTTGAGTTTGACATAATTTTTCACATCCTCTGTATACAGCTTCCAGAACTCTCCAAATGTCATATCCAGATTATTCTCCTGCCGTATTTTGTAATTACGCTCATAATCAAGTGCTTCCCTCTTTGTTGCAAATCCTCTCTTCTTTATCTGTTTATTTTCCCCAGTCCAGTCCTTACAATAGAATTTGACAAACCAGGTGCCTGTCTTACTGTCTTTATAAGCTGGCATATTCATCATCTCCTTCTTTCCATATGAAGAAGCAGATGCCTAAGCCGTATCGCTTCTGCACCTGCCTCTGTCACAATCTTCTTACCTGTTGCTTATCCTGCATCACTCATACCATAAATGCGTTCTTCAAAATATTTTCTGCTTACTTTTCCACGGATAACAATGTAACCCTTCTTTTCAAGTTCACTGTTGATCTGTCTCATAAGCTTGTATGCTGCTGATCTTGAAATTCCTAGAATCTGCATCACATCTCCTACTTCTAAAAACTTTTCGTTCATGCCTTTCACCACCTTTCCTTTAAATATTTGTTTTGGCGTTTCTCCATACCAGTTCTGCTGATGTCACTACCAGCCTCCTTACCTGAGATAATCTCCTGTAATACCGCCCGCTCCTGCTCGAGGTACTCGGTCCGCTTGGGGGAGTGTCTACATTCGCTCGATTCCTATGAATGTCATGGCAAATGCCTGTTAGATTTCTGATACCGCTCATTCAGTTGTTTTTTCAATACCATATTGTATAGATAATTGAATTGATATTATTCTATACCGTGTGGTATTGAATTGTCAAGAAGTTTTTCTAATGTTCTTGTATAGAAAAACTTCCATTTTCATTTTTTCCGTGTTATACTGTCTTTAACAGTCCATCAGGGACAGATAAACGGAGGTGACTACACTATGACAATTGGTGAAAGAATAAAGAAAATACGGGTATTCCGTAAAATGACAATGGATGAGCTGGGCGGTGCACTTGGCTTTGAAGGCAAAAATATGTCTGTCCGCATATCCCAGTATGAAACCGGTGCCCGCATTCCCGGTGAAGATATGATTCTAAAGCTTGCTGATGCTTTGCGCTGCAATTACAAGGCAATCTCTGATTACAGCCTTGGTGCTGCTGAAGATATCATTGAAACACTTTTCTGGCTTGAAGAAAGTGCCACATCTCTCCCGGCACGTGGAAAAGGTACAAGATTCCCAGAGTACACAGCTCCCGGCAACCTGATTCATCTGACTGCAATGACACCTGCAAAATCTTCCGAGGCTGCCAGACCAACTTACAACGAAGATGATTATGACAGTACAGGCTCACCTGTCGCATTAACTTTTGAATATGGATTGGTAAATGATTTCCTTTCGGAATGGTGTGAAATGAAAACGAAATTAAATAGTGGAGAGATTTCTCCTAATGAATATTTTGAGTGGAAAATAACATGGCCTCATGTTACAGAGTAAGGAGGATTATTTATGCTTGAACAACTACTTGGTACAGCTCTTTTATGTTGCATTATTACAACTTTCTTTTATTGCTTATTCTATAAAATAGCATGTAGATTTAATATTAATGACTCCGAAGCAGATTGCCCGTATATAGAAGATTATGCATCTAGCATTATTATTTTTCTAGCAATTTCTTCATTAACATTATTAATTGTTGTGTGTTACTATATTACTATTTCGTCAAAGCTACCTAAATTTCTGAATGAGAGCGGCTTTGCTTTTGCATTTTTACAATTGTTAGCAGGACTTTTTATACGACTACTACATAAGCTTTTCTTCTTTACAATAAGCAAAATAACCAAGATAACTTCATACCACAAACTTACCTCTTCAGAAATATCTTGGACTTGGTTAATTCTTTGCTTTATTTATGGAATTGTTTTTCTTATTAACAAAGAGTATACTATTGCTTTTACTTATTTTGTAATAAATATCAGCTATTTCTTTTGGCTTGATTCTAGTTGTTCATCAATTATTGAGAAATTGGCAAGCATAAAAAAACTATCTAAATCATATTGGTATGTTATCTTCTTCATCGGGCTAACCGCCTTTATAACATTAAGATACCATTCAAACGTACAAATATTCTTTGCTTTTATTGGATTACTAACAGGTATAATTTTAAGTATCATAGCTATGCAATATTCTCTAAAAAAACATTGCAAGAAAAGAGATGACAATTCTAATAGTAGTTCACTTTAGTACCAAAATAGTACCACAAGGCAAAAAACAAGCTCGCAAACGCCCATTTTACTAGGTTTTGCGAGCTTTTGAAAATTATTCAAACTCTTCCCAAAGGAAGTATCATCAAATCAAAAATGCTGATTTTATGCGGCATTCCACCGCATCTGTTTCATCTAATGTTACTCTTTTCATATCGTTTTCAAAAACTTTAGTAGCAAATCAGTTGCAATTATTAAATATTGCATCTACGAAATCCATGGCAGATATAATCTACTTTTACTACTAAAAGCGAATAATCAAATGTGGCTTGCGGGTTCTTACTCGTGCCTGCTGCCACACCCACTATGAAAGGAGCTTTTCTATGAGCAATCAACACAAACACCCAACTATAAGTTTTAGAATCAGTGATGCTGAACGCAAGCAAATCGAAGCCCGCATCCTTGCCAGCGGAATGATGAAGAAAGATTACTTTGTCCGTTCCTGCATCTATAATCGCATCTGCGTTGTCGGCAAGAAAGAAAACATATATCCTCTTGTACAGACTGTTAATGCACTATATCTGCAATTACTTGAAATGCAGAAAGTATTTACATCAACTGGTACGCTTCCTGCTTCAGATGAAATCAAGGAATTGCAAACAGAATACACCAATATGCTTACAGCTATTATTGACCTCTTGGATGGTGCAAAATATCTGTGGGAAGGAGAATCCCATGAATAATAATTTTGATTTTCAATTTGGTATGTATGCGCCTGCCACAGACTCCATCATTATCAATACCGGCGAGAATTCTGTTCTTATTATCCGTTGTAAGGAATGTAATTCCTCCGTTACTTTTGACGACCCGATCGATGTTGTGTATCTTTTCCGGCTAGCAAAGGAAACACCTCTGCTGTATGCCGAGCTTGCAATGAAGGAAAATGGATTGCAGGATTATGTGGATGCTATGAATGAATTTAATTAATACCTATACCAGTCCCTCCATACACACTTGTTGGGACTGGTTATTTTATTCACAGATTACTTTCTCATATTTATGATATGTAATTGAAACTCCTGTCATCTCCTCCAAACTATATGTTCCTTTTTTTAAAACAATCGTTTCCCCTTGTATTTCGCAGTCCATAACCACAAATTTGCCATTATAATTCGATACTATAGCTCTATTCTGTTCAATAACCTCATATGATTTCTTGTCACTAATTTCATAGTCCATTTTTATTGCAATTCCTGTTGCTACATTCATAACATATAGCAGCAACGCTATTGATAATACTATCTTTTCAACTTTATTATATTTTCTATTTTTCCAAAAGAAATTCCTGATTATTATAAAATATGCTATCATTACGTCCACAATTAAAAACACTATAATTGTCACATAATTATCTACAATTTTTCTCAACCATGTCCAAGGAATAATTTCTATCAAGTTAATTGTATATAATATATTTTGAACAAACAAAATACACACCGTAAAAAGGAACATCAGTATCACATATATCTTGCTGTTAATTTTTTCACTTATATACGAAAATATGAAGGGATAAGCAAACATAAGAAATGCACATAGAACAAAAATCAATTTATTTTCAAACATTTCTGTTCCACTAAAATACTTTCCATCTATCCCATAAAAACTTGAGCATGAAACAGAAAAGCTCTTTGAAATTACCAAATTCATTGTTCCTACTAAAGTAATAAACGCAGCTAAACCAGTGCCCAAAATATTCCATACATTATCTTTCAAAAATTGCTTAACCTTACTATCTCTTGTACTTTTATAAGTATTTCCTTGACTGTCTACAATCTCTTTACTTTGTTTGTCTTGCATATCTTCATCCTTCCTTTAAAACCTAAATTTAATTAGTATTATAATACAGCATACACTTTATTCTTTGTCTTCCTCTCACCTTTAAGAATCTCTAGCTTTTCTGCTTTTGACAACAAACGACTTGCTGTCTTTACCTCAACGCCCAACAATTCTGCCGCAATAACACTGTTTATTTTTTTATTTCCATTCAAATACCCTAAAATAACCTGCATTCTAGCTCTTTCCAATTCGGACATTAATTTGGACATTGATTCAGACATTGCCACTTTATTTTCAAATCCATCCCTAATATGAATAATCGTATTCAAATATACACAGACTTCGTTGCCTGATAAGGACCACTATCACCTGCCGAACGCCATAAGTATATTAAAAATATGCCAACACGTCTCTTACTATAAGTTGTGAAAATGCAATTCAGCTTTCTTACTTGATACCCCCAATGATATTGTGTATCTATACCGGCTGGCACATGAAAGTCCTCTGCTGTATGCTGAATTGACTTGCAAAACCAATGAATTACAGGAATATGTTAACGCAATGAATGAATTTAATTAATTGGGGCTATTTAAACTATATCAAGCTGCAATAATGAATAGTTCGGATAACTCAATCTAATAAAATAGCTTTCCGACACTTTTTTCGTCGCTTTTTTCGTCGCTTTTTCAACGAAAAAAGCGACGAATTATTTTAATCTATACAACTTGCCTTTTGTTTTCCCATTATCAATGAGTTTATCAAGTGCAATTAATTCCTTTAACAATTCCTTTGTCCTAGTATCCTTTAATCCCAGATTATCAGCTATTTCAGCTGTTTTGTGCCATTCTCCATCATTTAATAATTTTAAGATTTTTTCATATTGCTCTATCTTTTTCTTTGATGATTTTTTCGTTGCTTTCTCATAGCTATCTGGCAGCAAAACTTCATCATCCGCTTCCAAAAATGCCGGGTGGATTGGAATTCTTATTCTCATAGCTCGTCTATCTTCATCCGTAAAAAACTCCGCTCTTGGTGAGCCATTCTTCTCAAGTTCTTCCTGTATTGTTGGTATGCCAGAAGAATGTCCCTCTGATAAATCCAGTTCTTTTAAAAACTCTCCAAGTCGTCTATTTCTATAATATCTCGAAACAAATCTCTTTCCCTCAGCTATCGTTTTTTCTGAAATAGATCTGTCTATCCCCGGAAAATTCATAATATTTATGCAATCCGGCTCTATCTCTATAGTTACTGGTTCAAAGGACATATAATCTCTGTGATAAAAGGCATTTACAACAGCCTCCTCTATCGCCTGATATGGATAATTGAATATCCTTAACGCCTCCATCTGATTTGGTACTTTAATTACCTTCTCTCGAATAATCAAATTACGAAATCTTTCCATTGTTGCCTGAATCATCTGTGGCACAGAACCTGTAATATTGGGAAAATCTTCACTAATACTTGGATTCTCAATGCTTCCTTCAGGAAAAGAGGTCATCTGTACATAAGTATATCCAAAGAATTTTTCTGGATGCTCACAGAACATCATAATTGCCACATTCTGAATATATCTGAGTTCTGGCGGACCAACCAATAGCTGCATATCATTAAGTATTTCCTCAACACCACGTTCACTTACCTGTTTAGCAAGCTTACTACCGGTTTTTCTCAAATGATCTTCTAACAGCACCGGTGAAATATCCTCAAATGTTGCCTTATGGTTTGCTCTGCAATCAAACGGAGTTTGATCTGACATATTAATCAGTTCTCGCTCCTGTTCACTATTTGCCTTAACAGAACTTGTCTGATAACGAATATAATAATTGTACTTCTTTTCTTTCTTACTTGTTACATGCTCTGGTGATTTATAAGGTCGCTGCTGTCCTGTTCTGACAACAATTACAAAAATCCATTTTCCATCCACTTCTGCTGGTATCCCCTGTGGAAAGTAGGGTGGAGAAATCAAATTATTGTACCCCAACATATCTTTCTGTATTGAATCCAACATATATTCAGATAAGCCCTTTACCGGACGCTTGGCAACACCATTTTCTTCCTCAACACCTACAACAATATAACCGCCGCCATCATTATTATAATCATTTGCGAATGCACAGACACTATGGTAGATATCGTCAGGATTCCACCCAGTCTTAAACTCTATTCGGTCTGATTCTAATTTTCTTTTGTTTAATAAATCCTCTACATCCATTTCAAGTTCCATAGCGTCATCTCCATTCCTACACAGCTATATTCTAAATATAATTATCATTTCTAATTTTCTTAGTATCTTATTTGATTTTTATTTCCAAAACTTATATTTACTATCTCTTAACTCTCTCTGTCTCTTCTCTTCCTTTGATTGAAAATAATTATTTATATCGGCTTCGCAATACTCACCTTCAAGTTCAAAATTATATTCATGCATAGACATATCATAAACTTTAATATCTTTACGTTTTGCCAAACAATACAA
Organism: Roseburia sp. OM03-7AC; assembly: GCF_003462625.1. Taxonomy (NCBI): domain Bacteria; kingdom Bacillati; phylum Bacillota; class Clostridia; order Lachnospirales; family Lachnospiraceae; genus Roseburia; species Roseburia sp. OM03-7AC. The sequence goes on along the minus strand of NZ_QTZJ01000002.1, from coordinate 304,555 downwards.
ATACTCTCTATTATCCCTATGCATTCTGCATCCAATATAAATTGCCTTTATCGGGAAAAATGGTATCATATTGTCATATATTTTACATATATCCACAGGCAGCAAAAGTCGCCATTCATTTTCATATTTCCACGATGAAGATTTTGTGATAAATGACAGCATTAAACTTTTATCAAGTTCCATCTGTTCATATGCTGTAAGCGGGATTTTGTTTATATACTTGTATATTTTTCTTTTACTTAAAATAATCTGTTTTGCTCCATATTCGCAAGGCAATAATCCCCCTAAAATCATTGCATTTTCTCTTGAATCTGCAATAGGTTGTGTTAAATCGTACTCAACACAAAAGCCTTCATGATTTTGTGCATAATGTGCCCATAATTCCATATAAGAAGTCAACTTAAAATCATTAATATTAGCAAATGAAGTTACTTGTATCGTATTTTTTCTTAGCTCTTTTAGTCCATTTTCATATTTTATCCTATCATAATATAGTTTCCGACTAATTTCATCGCTTCCTTTACGTTCTTTTCTTAATTCAGGATCATAACAGATATGAGTAACAACACTATCAAAAGTATTATATATACTTCCATTATGCTGTTCCCAATCACCGCAATAACTATGTTCCAATTTATTCAATTCATCTTGTGATAATATCTCTCGTCCAACAGCGTCCGTTTCTTTCAGATAATCCAATAAACAGTATTTAAGAAATTCATTTTCATTTGCGCACAATAAGCAATCAAATGGATCATTAAAGTTACTAGGGTTATTCATAAAAACAGAATTGGTTTCAATACATTTTAAACTATTATGATTAAATGGAAAAAATTTAAACAAACTTTTGGGCATATGTTCTGTTTTATCTACATAACCTTCCCACATTGATTCATATAAATCTATTTTTTTATCTAAAGCATATTGGATTCTATTTTTTATCCAAGCTTTTTCCCATTTACCCTTATAAAATTTACTCCTATAATCAGACTTATCGTATGCTGATGTTTCTCTTCTATACTCCCATCTTGGATTTTCTCTACGCATCAATACGTACTTTCCTTTCTATTTACTACAACTCTTTAACAATCCTCATAAACTCTTCATATGAGTATGCACCATTATATCCCGGATTTTTTGTTTCAAATCTTCATCAATTAGGTGCGGGTTATCCATCAAGATAGTATCTTCCACACTGACTTCTTCCTTCGTAAGCCTTCCTCTTTTCACTGCCTTATCTTTAAATAACTGTATTGCATCCTGCTTTAAGTCAGATACTTACAGTTTTGGCAGAGGCACACCATCCCATGTTCTTCCCTGCGTTTTTAACAAAGCTCTTTCCAATTCCTTTCCAGTAATCTCACGCATGGTACTTCCGGAACGACAATAATATTTTCCACGAAAACTTATTAAAGATGGGTATTTATCAACAATTATCTGCAGATACTCAAGTTCGCCTTTATATAACAAGTTCACATCTGCAATGATTCCCATTGTATCTGTAATCTTATTAGGAATTCGTTCTAATAAATCTCTTGCATTATCAATACCTACAACATTACCATCGTCATCCGTATCTATGTATATTGTTCCACCGTAGGCATTGGCATATCCACAAATCCATTTTAAATACTCATCCTGCCATGATTCCTTCCACTCTATGGATTGATGTTCTTTTTCCTTCATATATCCACCAACATTCTTTATTTCTAAAGTATTTTACCGGTTATCCTTATCTTCAACTTTTATTGAGACTTTGACTAATTCATTTTGTTCTTTAAACCAAACAAATATTTTTACAGCTATAACAACCGCCACAATACTACATATACCAATAGCGACTTGTATTTTATGTGCCATAACAAATTTGCCAATCCAAATCACTCCATATGTCACTGCCCATATTGCCACAAATACAACAGTACGAATTATCCAATGAAAAAATGAGCCTGCAGATTTTCCAGATATAGAACCGCTTTGATACAAAACACCCACCTTATTATATGCCACACGATATGCCATTTCTCCAATAACTAATAGAATAATCCATTCATAGTACCATTCAATTGGTAACCCTAATGGCTCTGTTATTAAATCAAATATAAACTTAAACATTTATCTCCCTTCTTTCTCCACTTCCGTAAAAAAATACTCCAATGTATCCACAAACATATTTGCATCAAATAATTCTTTTATTTGACTTCTGTTCATCCACGCAACTTGCGCCACTTCATCTGTTGTAGCATTGCTCAAATCAACCTCTCCATCATACTCGAACAACCAAACATCTACAATTTTATTAACTACTTTACCGAACTCTATTTTCTTTATATCAGACAAAATAACATGTCCTTTTTCCGGTAATAAATCTACCCCTACTTCTTCTTTTACTTCTCTGAGTGCACCTTGCAAACTATTTTCCCCTTTTATCACTGAACCATCCACACATTCCCACACCAAGGGAAATGTTGGTCTGTTTGCCGAGCGCTGCGCAATCAGATATTCTCCCTTTGAATTGCGAATCCAAACATGTGCCACCAGATGATATCCGTCTATCGGTAACTGCTCACCCCTGACATGGTCTTTCCCAAGAAGCTCCCTATTTTCATCATACAAATCCCAAATTTCTGCATCCGGTACATACTCCACAATATCGCCAAAATCTGCATTTAAAGTCTTACAGATTTTGCTAAGAATTGTAAGACTTACCTCTTCATCACGTCGCAATTTTGTCATTGTATTCGGGGCAATTTCTGCCTTTTTACGCAAATCTGATTTGCTCATTTTTTTGTCAACTAATAATTTCCATAATTTGTTATATGATACAGCCATAGTATTCGCTCCTACCTATTCACATAAATCTTTTTCTGCTTCATATCTACCTTTGCAACAGCACCATACTGTAACGCACATCGTGGCATAGCATGTCCGAAATTCACATTATAAACAATCGGAAGTTTCTCATTGTCTATCACTCTAATAAGAATATCTTTATATTCCTGATAATAAGCTTCATCCTGTGGTTTTCCAACTAATACACCCTTTACCACGTCGAATACTCCCTTTTCTTTCAGTAATAACACTTCTCTTTCAAACAATTCAGGAGTCGGTTTTTCTTCGCAGGTTTCTATAAATAGAATTTTCCCAACCCACTCTTCCTTATTTGGAAACAGATCATATCTTTCACAAACTTCCTTTTCATCTTCATATCTGCTATTGGTCAATACATCATAAAGGCTTTCCAAACATCCACCTAATAATCCTCCTTGGAAAATTTCACTTCCCTGGAGAAGTTCAAACCCACGTTCTTCCTTATGAGTTTTTCTTTCTGTTCCTATTGCGACTCTTGAAAAATCTTCTCTTTCTTCATACCAAGTATCACTGGATGTAATTTCATCAGATTCATTACCTTCCAAATAACTCTCAAATGCCCTTTTGGTATATGGTAACATTTCATCTGCAATTTCTCCCAAATCACAAATAAAGTTTGGTCCGTAATAAGTAGACAAGCCCAGTTTATAAAACATCAAATGATTGATAGTAGTATCTGAGAATCCTGTAAATAATTTTGGATGCTCCTCTACCGCTTTTATAAACTCTTCATCTTCCATCAGATAAGGCAAAAGTCTGTATGTATCATCACCACCAATTGCACAAATAATCCCTGCAATAGAATTATCCAGAAATGCATCTTTTAGGTCTTTCGCCCTTGCTTGCGGGTGAGTTTGCAAATATTCAATACCCTTCAAAGCATTTGGCATAAATACCGGCTCCAAACCATATTCTTTTAATCTCTTTACACCAATCTCAATATTATGACTGCAAAATTCTTCACCAAGCATTCCACTCGACAAGCTTACAATTGCTACTTTGTCACCTTTTCTCAATTTTCTTGCATATTGCATACAGACATCCTCTCTCTTTGCTAAAACACTGTCCGCTTTTATACTTCTTCAATTTCATAAATACGTACAATTTTGTCAATTATTGACTTCATATCTTCTACAAGAGACTGGCTACTATATATAATCTCCTCCCTTAATTCATACTTCCTTTTTATCCTTTTATCATTATTATATCTATCAAAGAAATCATAATAATACGCCATATATTCCTCTGGTAACATATTTAATTCTATTACTGGCTGAGCATGCTTGCATGGCTTTCCATTTATAATGACATGGAGTGCTGACGCATAAATGCGCTTCAATTCTAGATAGATAGGCTCGTATAATCCATTTTCATAATCAACACAAACTTCACTTGAATACATACCTTCATTTCTTAATAAGTTCTCAATATCCTTAGTAAGATTTAATTCTCTTATAATTTGTACCGATTCTACTAGTACTTCCTCTTCCCATTCGTTACCTTCGCGGTCAGTATGATAAGCAATACCATCAATAATATTCCCATATATTTTTTCATAAGCTTCTGTAAAAATATCTACAATAATTTGATTAGCTACTGCAACAGGTTTTATATTATTATACTCTTGTATAACTTCATACAAATAATTACACTTATTTTGTATTTCTTCATTTAATCCAAATTTATACGATTCACAAACTACTTGTTTTAAAATGTCCGCTTTTATATTTATCAATATTGACCAGTCAAAAGTTGTATATGTTTTAATTTCATCAAGTAATGGCTGATATATTTGATTTTTGCGTTCAACAGCCATTGATGATTGTTTTTTTCCTTTAATCACACCACCAAACCATCCGCCTATACCACCTATAGCAAGCAGTATTGTTCCTGACACAATATCTTTTAAAACTTCATTCCAATCCATTGTTTTTGCCTCCTGAATTCAAAGCACACACTTTCTTTGTCACTAGACAATTAGCAAATATCCCCTTTTACAATTCTACCAACACATCTTCATCAAAATAATAAATATTCTCTTTCTTATACCCGTATTTTGAATCAGGAAATGCTATATGTGGCTCAAAAGTAAAATAATTCATCGCTACAAGTTTCGCCTTATTTCCTTTTTCAATATAAATTCTGTCACTCTTAACTTTCGCAATGGAATGTCCTAGATTACCCATAAAATCAAGATTCACAAATCCGTTTTCAACTATGAACTCATTCATATGATAATATAGTTCTTCAAAAGTGGTTCCTTTTGTAACAAAACGAAATAATTCTGCATGTAGCTTATCTTCCATTTGCAAACCACTTTTCCACTCTTGGTTCTGAATTAACTCTATATCATCTACAACCTCACCATTTTCTACAATAATAGTTCTAGCATAATCTCCCCAGATATTACCTACCTGTGGACTTAAATCAATTGTTATAATATCATTATTTTCTATAATTTTATCCGAAGTTACATATTGCTTTCCAGATACGGAAACCGTTGTTTCATCTCCTGCGAATACAAATGCACCAACATCCCAATACCAGAAAGAGTCTGCACCTAACTCCATCAGTTTTTCCTCACATAGTTTTCGAATATCAAATAACTTCATACCCGGCTTAATAATCTTTTTTATATATGCTATAGTCTGTTTTGCAGTCTGCTGTATCTGACTATAAGATTGCTTTTGTATTTGCAGATATTTTTCAATCAACTTTGGTTGTATCAATGGATAAGTCCAATTTTCTGGTAATTCATCCATAAGTACCACCTTCTCCATCTCGCAATGAAGTTCACCTGAAAATTCTCTTATTTCTGCAAAACATAATAATCCAAATGATTCCTCTCCGTTTTCATTTATACTGTTCTTACCTGTGACAGAATATACACATAGCTGTTCTATATCAAACTTAACGGCACCTGTTTCTTCTTGAAGTTCTCTTTTAGCAGTCTCCAAAATATCTTCCCCTTCTTCACGATGTCCACCCGGGACTTCATATGTATCGCGTTCTTTATGTTTACACATTACCCACTTCCCATTACTCTGTGAAATAATCACTGCAAACTTCAATAAATCGTCATCAACTGTATCATAAAAATTCACTTCTAACATATCACCTTTCTCCTTCCCACTCTGCCATGAATTCCTCAAGATAGGATTCCATGATAAATTGTCTATGCCAAGCTTTCTCCTTTGCAGCATCCGTATTCATCATATCCTTTAGCAATAGTAACTTTTCGTAAAAATGATTAATGCTTGTAGAATTTTGATTTTGCTGATACTCTTTTTTACTCATATTAATCAAAGGTTTTATCTCCGGATCATAAATCTTTCTACCTTTACTACCACCATAAGCAAATGCTCTTGCAATTCCAATTGCTCCGATTGCATCCAGCCTGTCCGCATCCTGCACGCATTTACCTTCTATCGTACTTGGCACAACTGAATCGTTTCCTGCAAATGATACTTCCTCTATAATCTTACACACAGTTTCAATAATTTCATTATCCACACCGTTGCCTTTCATAAAATCAACTGCCTTTCTCTTCGAAGCATAAGTTTCCGGTGAAAGCTTGGCATCATCTACATCGTGTAATAATGCTGCTAACTGCACAATCTGCATATCCGCATTTTCCTGCTTTGCAATTTCTACCGCCAACCGATAAACCCTAATGGTATGATGGTAGTCATGCCCACTGGAATCAGCAGCAAATATTTGTTTCACATATGTTATAGCATTTTCTATCATAATACCTGTCTCCAATATCATCACAACCCTTCTTTGATATAAAAATCTTGTAATACCAGCCAAAAACATTCCATCTATATGTGAATAATATCCATAATAAATCATTTAATCTATACTGTTACAGAATTCCTCGATTTCTTCTCTCCTGCATTCCAAATCTTCCTTATATTCCACCGAACACAAACCAAGACTATCACAACATTCAATTTCCATATGTCCATAAAAATGTTCTATGGTTGCAATAATCCTCTCACATTCCTTCATTCCCGGTCCAGTTCTTAATGCGATAACATATCCTTTCTTACCACTACTTATCTTGGCATGCGGTTCATGTGTGTTACACCACGGAGTGCATCTATCAATAAAAGATTTAAATTGTCCTGGTACATCTGCCCAATACGACGGAGAGACAGATATAACAATATCAGCCCATTCATATTGCTCAATTATCCTATCAACATCGTCATTCTGAACACATTTTGCTGTATTATGACAAGTTCTACATCCTTTGCAAAATTTTATATCATAATCATCAATACATATATTTTTAACATCATGTTTCTTTTCCAGACGAGCAGTAACTATATTAACAATTTCTGCTGTTGCTCCATTTCTTACAGGACTACAATTCATTATCAATACTTTCATTTTGACCTCCGCTTTCATGTACCATATTTTTATATGATATCACAGAATCACTACATCATCAATAACAATCGCAATCTCTTGCGATTGTTTCCCTATTTGCAATATATAATTCAGGTACGTAAAGTGAATCGGGGATATGCAGAGGAATCATCTTCCTCTGCCCCTATTCCACATCTTATCTTCTGCTTTATCTTTACCAGCATCTCTATCAACACTCTCATCATATATTCTCTGGAACTCCTCATAAAGCTCATCCCCATCCAGCTTTATTACAAGTTTTTTCATCACATCCGAAAACAACTTTATGCTTCCACTAATATCAGCAATATCAAATCCGAATATATCAGCCTTAACAGAATTACTGACATTCTCATAACCACCAAGCTCTGATATTCTCCTCATAATCCAGCCAACTTTATCCACAGGTTCTTTTTCTTTAGGTTCCACTAATTTACTTTTACCTGTTACATCAGTAATATCTTCATCCATTCTTGCCATATTCACATCAGACACATTATGAATATCTGACATTACAGGTATATCATTCTGAATATTGTTAGAATTCATCACCTCAACATTTATATCCGGCTCAACAACAACTCCCGCTCCTTTCTCAACCGCAGTATTCTCTTCCATCTCCGGTATCTCAACATCCCTGTCAGCAACAATCTCCTCATTCTCCGACACTGCATAATATGCCGTATACAAATCTTCTTTCACAATGCTATCAGCAAGCTGCAACTGTCTCTTAAGCTCCCTTTTCTCCTGCTTCAGCTCGTCCAGTTCTTCCTGCACTTCCACATGCCACATCTGATATTCCCGGTATTGTGCTTCTGTCTTAATACTTCGTTTCCTGCTAGAGTTTTCTCTATATATTGCCTTCTGTCTGCCCTCAATCTGCTGCATCTTTTCTTTCTGCCCACTTATGAAATCCACAAGTTCCACAACACTTTTGATGTCATTATTCACAAGCAACAGATATTCGTCCTGTAACCGATGAAATCTCTTCAAATCTTCCGTATACTTAGCTCCACCAACAACAAACCGCTTCTGCTCTACAATCCTTAACCTGTACAGCTTTGCATAAAACTTCTTCTGGAATGGTGACAGCTTCGTCCTGTGCAATCCTCTGATATCCGACGAATAAAAGTAAGGCTTTGCCATCCAGGGCATATCCACATGATGCCTTAACGTCTCCTCTGAAAACATTTCGTCTAGCTTTGCCAGTTTATGATAATACCGAAATCCCGGTGCCTGCACTTCCATCCACGCATTTTTCTTGAATACATATCCAAGTCTTTTCATCAGATATTTAAAATGCTCCACATTTCCGGCTGCATATGCACACATCTTGGCATCACGAAGAATTATTTCTTTCATGGACATTTCTCTTTCCCACTTGTCCCTACTGATATTCTTCGGATTTCTGCTGTACTCTGCCGGCATGATGGAAAGTCCAAGCTCATCACAATATTTATTTGTAATCGGCTGCAGATGATTCTTCCAATTGCCTTTAGGTGAATTATACTTCTTACCGGTTGTCATACTGACGCTATTCCAGATCAGATGCCCATGCATGTGCTCCCTATCGGTATGAACCGCATACACAGCCTCATAATCATCACCAAGCACATCCTTTGCAAAATGCTCCAGCACATACATTGCCTGCTCTGCCGTTACTTTTTCTTCCGGCGAAAATGATATGATCACATGATAGCCCTGTCTCTTACTATTTTTGTGAAATATATTCTTTGTCTCTTCCATCTGCTCAAATGCCGTATCCGGCAGGCAGTTAATACTGCCCATCAGTACACCTTCTTCTGTCTTATCCGGATTCTGGATATATTCCAAAGCATTCTTCAGGTGCGATGCCGGATTTCTGCCCTCTGATTCCATGATATTCAAGATCTTTGTAATTGCCATACTTCCAGCACCTCCCCGAATGTTTTCTTTACATCATCCAAACTGTTCTGCAGCTTGTCAATATCGCTGTAATACAATTTTCCCTGCGAATTGCCAAGCTTTACTACTTGATTAATATTATTTGCAATACCTGCAATAACACGGATTGCTTTTGCCCTGTCCTCTGGATAACTTGTATCAATGTTGCCTCCTGTCCGGATCAATTCTCTTATATAGGCACTTGCTGTCATTCCGGTTCGCTTAAGTGCTACTTTCAGAATATCCATATCTTTCTCCGACAGTTTTACAGAAATCTTATAATCTTTCCTGTCAGATTTGTATCTTCTCTTTCCATCTGCCATGCGTTTCTCCCCTTTCGTAGTTTTCTAATGCTTTATAAAACCAATATCTTTTTATCTGTACCATTGCTTTTCCAACCTTTCTTAAAAATGTGTTCATAGGTTTTGCACCTCGCATTACATGCTCGGTGTATTTGGCGTTCACACTGCTCATTTCCATGCAAGCATGAAATTCGTAGTGTTCACTGGTTTTGCAAGATGCGGAAAAGGTCGGGCCTTTTCCCGAAAAAATATAAACGCATCAGCGTTTACATAATTTTTCGTCTTGGCAGGAGCACCTGCACCCTGTATATGATATGTGGTGGCTAAAGTTCCACCTGATTTAAAAGTGGTGGCACTTTTTGCCATCACTTTGCTTGTTTGGTGGCATTTTCCGCCACCGCTTTTCCATTTTGATGGCATTTTCCGCCACCATAACTTTTTCTCGCTGATTTGAGCGGAGGCACTTTTTGCCGTCACTTTGCAGTTTTGGTGGCACTTTTTGCCCCCACTTTTGCATTTTGACGGCACTTTTTGCCTCCACACTTTTTCGGTTCTGATTTGTGTGGGGGCGCTTTCTGCCCCCACTTTGTGGTTTTGGGGGCGCTTTTTGCCCCCATTTTCATGTTTTGGCGGCGCTTTTTGCCCCCACACCGGTTTCACCTATTCAGTTGTCTCTTTCACCATTACATCTGCATCCGACATCACATTTTCTGCTATCTCAGCACCATCTTCCGGCAATCCATTTGTTTTAGGCGGTATATCCACTTCATCCTGTTCACTTATCACAGAATCCCCAACTGCCGCTTCATAATCCATTTCTTCTGCAACCTTGCTCCGGTTACGCTGCGGCTCATAATTCGGATTGTAATAATCTTCGTAACCATAGATTTTCTGTTCAAAGTACTTCCTTGGACATTTGCCCCGCATGGTGAAATAACCTTTTGCTTCAAGCTCTGCATTATATTCCTTTATAATTGCATATGCCTTTGTCATCCCGATACCAAGCATCTGGCTTATCTCACCTGCATCTATGAATGCTTCCTTTATACCCTTCATACAGCTCCTCCTTTCATAAATTGTTATTTTAAATACGTATTTTCACAAAGCAGCTATCCTATTCTTTATTTAATCCGTATTTTTAGTTCGTGCATATCTTAATATCCTTTTCAAAATTTGTCAATAGAACTTTTTGCAATTACGCACTTGCAATTCGTTTTTACTTATGATAAAGTAATCTTGCAATCACAAATAAGTCACTTACTGATACGTATTTCATTTATTATCAATCTTATACGCATCTTTACAACGGACTATTTCATATAAAGGAAGGTGGACAGAATGACTAATTCTCATTCCATTAAAATCACTATGTCTTCTCCAGAAGAAATCGGGAAGGCAATACAGAAACAGCGCAGAGCACAGAAGATTACTCAAAAAGAGTTTGCACAGCATCTTGGTAAATCAGAACGCACTATCCAGAAATATGAGTCTGGTGAAATACTAATGAAGATAGATGTTTTAAAACAGATTGCTAATGAATTAAATGTTCCATGGCAGGAGCTTTTATCTCCAGAAGATAATAATATTCCCAAAGATAATACGACTACTAAATATCCGGCATATGAATTCCACACTATGTCAGATGTAATCAACGCTCTCTTTGCCATAACTGAACTTACTGATTTTTCATTTGAGCTGTCCAACACCAAACCTCCTGAAAATCCTGAATGGACTGCCGGGATCAAGGTTAATGGCAAAGGCAATGGAAAATATGATGCAGACTTCTGTCTCTTTATGGAAAACTGGATAGCAAAGAAGAATATGCTTCAGACAGGAAAGCTTTCAAAAGAAAAGTTTGATTCATGGAAATCAGATATGTTAGCATATTATAAGGATTCCCGACTGGATAATGAAGCTGATTCAAAAACTGAATAATTGCAGGCTTACACCTTTAGTAAAGAAAAAGCTCCGGCACACTCCTTCTCGCAAAAGGAATGACCGAAGCTATGTAAGTGATTGACCCGAAGGCTTTATAATCACCCTGAACAAGTAGATTATATCATAGCCTTTTGATGATTGCACAACAATTTTTACAAAAAGGAGATGATATTTATGCCAGCTTACAAAGATGAAAAAACTGGTAAATGGTTCGCCAAGTTCTATTACACGAACTGGCAGGGAATCAAGAAACAGAAGTGGAAAAGAGGCTTCGCCACCAAAAAGGAAGCTTTAGGATTTGAAAGGGACTTTTTGGAACAGCAGTCTGCCAATCCTGACATGACATTTCAAAACCTTTATGAAATTTATATGGAGGATATGGCTGCAAGACTTAAGCAGTCAACTCTTCTGACAAAAAAGGCGGTACTACAGACGCATATTCTTCCATTCTTCAGTAGCAAGCCGATTAATGAAATCAAAGCCTCTGATGTACGAAGATGGCAGGCGAAGCTTATGAGTTCGCCGAATAATTACTCCCAGACCTATCTGAAGAAGATTAACACGGAGCTTAACAGCATCATCAATTACGCCAAGCGATTCTATGATCTCAACACCAATCCCTGCGGCAAGGCAGGCACTATTGGAAAAGCGAAGGCTGAGGAAATGGATTACTGGACTTATGATGAATATATTACTTTCCGTGAGGGTATAAAAGATAAGCCATTATCGTATATATGCTTTGAAGTCCTGTACTGGACTGGTATGCGTGAAGGTGAACTGCTTGCTCTCTCACCTGCTGATATTGACCTTGATAACAAGATAATATCCATCAACAGAACATATCAGCGGATAGAAGGAAAAGATGTATTTACATCACCTAAGACAAGAAAAAGTAAGCGAAAGATTCCGATTCCGGATTTTCTCTGCCAGGAGCTATCAGACTATATCCAGTCAAGGTATATGCTTGACGCAGATGAAAGGCTGTTCCCAGTAACAAAATCATATCTCTCACACGAGATGATAAGAGGCTGCAAAAACACAGGCGTAAAAAAGATACGAATTCATGACATCCGCCACTCGCACGCCAGCTTACTTATCAATCAGGGCTGTGATGCTTTAATCCTCGCAGACAGGCTTGGACATGAGAAAGTATCCACAACACTTAACACATACTCTCATCTGTTTCCACATAAACAGCAGGAGCTTGTGCATAGTCTGGAATCATTGCAGGCGACAGATTCGCCAAAACCTGAACCACCAGATGGAAATCCATTACTTGAAGCAGCCGGGATACCTTACAACCATACAGAAGTATCTGATACAGGTACTTCCTCAGCAAATGCTATAGCAGTAAATCTTCCATATGGTCCAGCACCATTAACAGAAAAAAAGACATCTGCCAAAATCATACAGATGCCTCAAAGAAAGATAATTTAACACAAACCTACACTGATTTGCCACCGAAACGATGTGATACAGAGTAGTTGCTATTAGTAGCAAAATAGTAGCAGAGCAAAAGAAAAAGTCTCGGAAGCCGCTTGTTTAGCGGGTTCCAAGACTTGTGGCTTTTATTCAAACTCAATCGTTCCAGGTGGCTTACTCGTCAAATCATAGAATACACGGTTTACCCCGCGTACCTCGTTGATGATTCGGCTCATTACTGTTTGCAGTACTGCAAATGGAATCTCTGCGCTTTCGGCGGTCATGAAATCGACGGTATTTACGGCACGCAGTGCAACTGCGTAGTCGTAGGTTCTCTCGTCGCCCATTACTCCAACGGAACGCATATTGGTCAGGGCTGCGAAATACTGGTTCGGCATCCAGGATGGAGCTTCGCCGTTTTCTTTCTTGTAAGCAGCTACTGCCTTGTCCACTTCTTCCCGGTAGATGGCATCGGCATCCTGTACGATGCGGACTTTCTCAGCATTGACTTCACCGATGATTCGGATACCAAGACCCGGGCCCGGGAATGGCTGACGGAATACCAGATGCTCCGGAATTCCAAGTTCAAGACCGGCTTTACGAACCTCATCTTTGAAGAGGTTACGCAATGGCTCAATGATTTCCTTGAAATCAACATATTCCGGAAGACCACCTACGTTATGGTGGGATTTGATGACAGCGGATTCTCCGCCAAGACCACTTTCTACCACATCTGGATAAATGGTTCCCTGTGCCAGGAAATCAACGGCTCCGATTTTCTTTGCTTCTTCTTCAAAGACACGGATAAATTCTTCACCGATAATTTTACGTTTTGCTTCCGGCTCTGTTACTCCGGCAAGCTTGTTATAGTAACGCTCCTGGGCATTTACACGGATGAAGTTTAAGTCAAACTGACCGTTCGGTCCAAATACATTTTCCACTTCATCTCCCTCGTCTTTACGAAGAAGGCCATGATCAACAAATACGCAGGTAAGCTGCTTTCCGATTGCTCTGGATAAAAGACCTGCTGCCACAGAAGAATCCACTCCACCGGACAATGCCAGAAGCACTCTTCCGTTGCCGACTTTTTCACGGATTTCCTTGATGGTATTTTCCACAAAGGAATCCATTCTCCATGTTCCGGCACAGCCACAGACACCACGCACGAAGTTGTGGAGCATCTTGGTTCCCTCTTTGGTATGGAGTACCTCCGGGTGAAACTGGATGGCATAGAGATTTTTTTCACGGTTTTCTGCGGCTGCCACCGGGCAGTCTGCAGTATGTGCTACGATTTCAAAACCAGGTGCTGTCTTTGAAATATAATCAAAATGGCTCATCCAGCAAATGGTCTTTTCTTCTACATTCTGGAATAATGGTGAATTCTTATCTACCATTACTTCTGTCTTACCATATTCGCGAACCGGTGCTTTTTCTACCTTGCCGCCCAACACATGCATCATGAGCTGTGCGCCGTAACAAAGTCCCAGAACCGGGATACCAAGTTCAAAAAGCTCTTTGCTGCAAGTTGGTGAATCTGCCTCATAACAACTATTTGGACCTCCGGTCAGGATAATTCCCTTCGGGTTCATCGCTTTGATTGTCTCGATATCCGTGCGGTAAGAATATATTTCACAATATACATTGCATTCACGGACACGTCTTGCAACCAGCTGGTTGTACTGTCCGCCAAAATCAATGACAATAACTTTTTCCTTATCCATGGACGTTTTTCCTCCTAATTTTTGCTGAGACTCGCCCAGCGTCTAAACTTCATTATAGTTGAGCCACCCTGGAAAGACAAGACCTATTTTGTTTTCTGATGACCTTTGAACGAATATTTTTACTAACATTTTCGGCAACGCATATTTCCTTATTATATGGAAATACTCCCTGTATGCGTAAAGATTATCTGATTAAATCCATCACACAATATATTTTCTTTTTCTTTCTGGGAGCATTTCTTGGATACCTGTGGGAAGTGCTGCTTTTTTATGTGCAGGATGGGGTTTTCTGTAACCGTGGCTTTCTCTATGGTCCATGGCTTCCGGTCTATGGTGTGGGGGCTGTCCTGATGCTGCTTATTTTAAGACGCTTTCAGAAGCATCCGGTCAAAGTCTTTTTTCTTGCAGCGCTTCTCGGCTCTTTCGTAGAACTTTTTATCGGATGGTTCCTCGCTCAAGTTTTCCACCTGCGTTACTGGGATTATCACGATTATCCACTGCAGCTTGGCGGTTATATCTGTCTTTATTCTGCATTGGGATTTGGCATTGCCGGTGTGCTCTGGGTCTGTGTGTTTGCACGGATTGCATCTCATTTATGGAGAAAAATGCCAGTACCACTGCAACGCATTTTTCTTACGCTGCTGATACTGGCATTTCTTCTTGATTGTGCCGCCGCACTGATTTTTCCCAACGCCGGGCACAATATTACGTTTTCTTTGTTTCAAACATATCAACCAGTCACATGCTGATGAAGATATTTTTCTCTCGTTGCCAGTCCCCCACGGATATGACGCTCCGACTTATTGACATCCAGCACTTTCCTTGCTTCCCGCGCCAGGGTCGGATTCACCTGGGATAAACGTTCTGTTACGTCCTTATGTATGGATGTTACAATTTAGAGCTGTTTTGTCTTCTGTTTCCTCTGCTCTGTCGTTACCTTCAATTAAGACAGTTTCATCCAATCCCAGCTCACCAATAAGACGCAGATAAATATCTACATTGCCATCCTTGTCCACTTCAATTTTATTGATCAAGCGCTTCAACTGTACATTTGTCATTTCATGAACATCCGTGATATCTTCCAGTTGCTTGAATGTGCTGTTCAAAATTGCTTCCAGTTGTTCTCCCTTGGTCAGATGATAAGAGACCATTTTCAGTTCATTCTCCAACCGCTCAATCTCTTTTCGCATCCCACCGATTTTCTCATTCAATTCCTCTCTGGAAATCAAATCATCGGTATACATGTCCATGTATTTTTCACGGGATTTGCGAAGCCTGTTCAATTCTGTATTTAGCTGCTTTTCGTACTCAATATTTTCATCTTTTGCTTTGTATACTCGCTGAAATTCTTTAATCACATAATTGATTACTTTTTTCTTCTTACCAAGAATCTCCTGAAAATACTCCTGCAGCGCCTGAATCAATTCTTCCTCATCTACCGTCACTGCATTCGGGCAGCTATCCGCACCTTTCCCATTATGCCCGGAACAAACCCAGCGCACATAGGTATTCTTATATTGGCGAACCGTTCTGCGAAAAGACCACCCGCACTCCTTGCATTTAATCAATGTCGAGAATAAATATTTATTACTCTGGCGCTCATGAGTAATTTTGAAGGAATCATGACGACCTTTTAAGATATCCTGTGCTTTATCAAAAACTTCATCCTCAATAATCCGGAGTTCCGGCCGAAGCGTGACAAGCCATTCGGATTCATCCTTTTCTTTTCTCTGACCGGTCAGGAAATCTGCAATCTCTTCTTTGCCGTTGATAATCTTCCCGGTGTATATCTCATTGGTCAAAATTCGGCAAACGGAGTTCTGGCTCCAGTTGTTGCCACGCTTGGTCTTGATGCCTCGTTCATTGAGCATATTTGCAATCTTCGATCCGCCATTGCCTTCCTCTGTATACCACTGAAAAATCTGCCGGATTGCCATTGCCTCGTTCTCATTGATAGAAAGGTTAAAATAGTCACCAATCGTCTTATCATAACCAAAGACAATGTTCGGAACACGACCTTTTTCCGCATTCATCTTCTTACCAAATTTAATACGTTTGGAAGTATTGGCACTTTCCTCCTGCGCTAATGCACCGAAGATGGTTAGGACAAATTCGCTGTTGCCCATACTGGTCATGTTGGCAGTCAGGAATTGTGTCTCGATGCCAAGAGATTTCAGTCTGCGGACACTCTGTAATAAATCAACGGTATTTCTGGCAAAACGAGAAATATCCTTAACTACAACCATATCGAACAAGCCCTTTTCCGCATCTGCAAGCATCCGTTGAAATTCCTTGCGATTTTTAATTTTAGTTCCGGAAATACCTTCATCTGCATATAATTTAATAAGGTTGTCCCCGGTGCGCTTGGTATATTCTAAGAAGAACTCTTTTTGAGTTTCTAGGCTGTTGAGCTGGTCGGATTTATCTGTGGATACACGACAGTATGCGGCGATGTTCATGGCAATCAACCTTTCTGTTAAAATTATAATGTTCTGTTGCGGCTATTATACTCAATTTGTATAAAAACAAGATGCCACCATTCAATTAGATATCATCTTGTTTTTCCAGTATGCTATATCATTTTAAATAATCTTTTGTCTCTCTATATCTTTCATATTTCCCTACACACGAAAGTAATTCTGTAATTCTTTCCTCTTTACATATTGGATTTTTACAAACCTCTATGTATAGGCAAAGTAATTGTGTTGATGTAAGCAATACATGCCCGCGTGATACACAATATTTAAGCATTTGTTGCGGAAAGACATCTGCTAGACGTTCATCCAGTGGCATATCGCAAAACCCATTTACAATTAGCATTCCTTTGGGTAAGACTTCATTTTCTTCAATATATTGAGCAACCCATTTTTCAAGCTGTGCAGCATGCTTTTCTGCAGCACTTTTAGTCACTCCTTTAATTTCAGCGACAATTGCAACCTCTCCATATTTAGCAATTATATCACTTCTACCCTTTTCCGCTTCTAAGATAGTGAATCCTAATTCATCAAGTACTTGTTTTACAATCTCCTCAAGTGTAGTTCCACTTGATGTCAACAATAACTTATATTTCTGAACCTCTTGAACAGCTATTCTTTCTTTATCAAGTTCCTTTTCCAATTTTGCAATCTTATTTTCTATTGTATTCTGCTTTTTTAACTTCACCTTTTCATCTAATATATATATGTTTTGGGTCCATCCGGGCAAATCCATCTCTTCATCAGTTATTTTTAAACGGCGGTTAAGTTCAAATAAACTGTCCAAATATTTTTTACCGTTTTCTTTCCATACATCCTCTGTCTTGTATTCTTCTTCCTCATAAATTTGGGGAAGTAAAACTATTTTCCCACTACCATATGGAATAACAGCTGCCACCACTTTATCAGTGCCTTTTATTTTTCCTAATATTGTACTATTTTCTGCAACAGAAAAGTATGATGCATAATAATAGCAATTTCTTGTATTAGTAAAAAAATCCCTATACGGAGATGAACAACAAATATCAATCCGCTCACCAACCACCTCCGTAACATTCAATTTTATTGGCAAAAATGAATATGCATTAAACTCTCTAACAATATTTGTTTGTCTTGCATTTCTTCCTGTCCCTGAATACTGTTTTTCCCCAGTATATATGTAACAGTTATCATTGTTGCCCATTAAAACAAATACATTTCGTCCTTGCTTCAACAACTCTTTTATTTGCCCTTCAATTTTTTTAAAATCTTCTACTATTTGCGCAGAATTATAATCTGAAAGACAAGGTTTATTCTGATAAGAACTATCATAAGAAGTAGAATAATTTGTTATCAAATACTCTGCATTGATAACAACCGCATCATAATCCAATAATGAAATTCTCGCAGAAAACTCATACTCATCAAAATTTTCATATTCTAGAGATTTAAAGTAAGTGTTAAGACCTACTATTTTTTTCTCCATAGTATTTTCCTTTCTTTATAACGAACAACTACAAACTTTTCAACTGCTCATTTTCAAGCTTTATACCATGTTATTCTTGCCAAGTTGAAATAACTTTGAATTTCGAAGGAGCATTACAAATGTTCTATTACAGGTTCATCAAAATTATCCCCCGGCTCAGGATACCCAAACAGCATCTTATAATTCATAATAATTCCGTATTCATTAGGTGTTTTCACAAACCTTTTTCTACTGATTTGGAATATATAAATTTTTCAAACTTTCTATGGAATACGAATTCCGCTAGATCACTTCGTCTTAATTTTATATTCAACAAATTGTAGATTTCTTCTTTGGTCATTGTTTCTCTATGGCTTAATGCCGAACCAATAATCCCATTAATTCTATGGCTAGCTTTCTTTATATTCTTATCATCTGTATACATTTCACTCAAAATTTCCTTAATCAGTAGTCTGCTATCAGAATAAGAAACTTTCTTGTCAATCACATAACACGGCTCCTTAATTAATACCATTGTCCAGTCGTTCCCAAAATTCACCTCATAAAAATCATACTCAAACAATTTACATTCATTCATCAAATCTAGTTTGTCACTGTAATATAATTGCATAAGAGATTTTTCATTTTTGTAATGCTTCACGCACTCATTTTTCGCAAACAAATAGGCATTATATATATGAGAAATTTGATTTAATACAACTCCCATCCAACAACACCATGCACTAAAATTATTCCCAAATATTAATTCAAGCGCACTCACTACATTTTCCGCTGTACTAAATGCAGTTTCAATTTGTTCCATTGATGGACATTCTGGAAAGACATAATGACATACTTGATAATTTCCAATATCAAACTCTTCTTTACAAAGACACAAATCATCCCAAACACCATATTCATCATATCCTTGAAAGTATAAGGTCATTCTTCTATCAGATATAAATTTCTTAGGAAAAAACATGTCTCCACTAACAACAATTACATTGCCCGATTTCATTGCATTTTCCAACGCATAAAAGCATGCCATAATAGAGGTATTCGCAATGGTACAAAGTTGTTTGATATTATATTCCAAACTTCTATTTTCATTCAGAGTTAACATCTCTTTTACCCATTCGGTCGGCATTAATATCTCAGACGCAAATACATTTGCTTCATGTTCTTGAATATCTAATTTGTTATGTTCTGAATACTCATTATCCGTTACACACAAAGTAACATCACTATGCCAACTAATAAATATGTGACCTAATTCATGCGCCAAGGTAAAACGTTTTCTTGGTTCATACTGAATAGCAGAATTTAACACTATCTTTAGATCAGAATCCTTCAAATCAGAATAACCATCTGCATTAGTTCCAAGATTTTCTTCAACACAAGTTATTCCTTTTTCTTGAATAAGCCCCATCATATCAACAGGCGGATGTAGCTTATATTTCGTCATAACCCTTTGTGCAATTTTTCTAACTTGTTTTTCTTTATTCTCCATCTTTTTTGTATTTCTTTACTTCCTCCAAATTATACGATCTGGCCGCAATTTTATCTCCACTAGACATATTGATATAATCATGATAATTTATAGAATGTCTTCTACAATAAAGTATATCTCTCACCACATCATTTCCATATATTAGCCAATCGCGATATTCTTCATCTGTAAATCCTAAAAATTCACATAATGACATATTTGTCTCGTGAGTATGCCAGTATTCTACATAGTCATCTATTTCGTCAACAAAAAGCCCTTCTTCGAGACAATCTAAAACAAAATTCTTATACATCACTTAACCTCCTATCCTTACGCGCCTGCTTAATCAATTCTCCTGTTTTTGCGTCTAATGCACCCAAATGCCACCCCTGCTTATTAAACACCTCTATTTCTCCATGTAACTCATCCCATGAATATAATCGACCATTCCCCCTATACACTTTTCTTCCATCAATTACTTTATAAAACTCAAATTGATCCATATAGCAGGGTTTTGGCTTTGCTACATATGGCATATTAATCTCCTTTCCATTTTTTATTGCTCCATTTTTTCGTTTATACAAATTCTTTCTAATTATTTGTTTTATAACGTATTTCCCCCACCAACCTATGCACCGTCGTCCCCGGACACATCTCTGATGGTTTCTTTTTACCTTCACGTTCACACTGCACCAATTTCTGCTGTGCTATCTGTATTGCCTTTTCCTCATTTCCTACACGGCAAATTTTTTCATATATCTTTTCATCTGCCTTGGAATACTTCTGTCCCGTCTTGCTCTCATATACTCGTCCGAACTCAGAGCAGCATATCCATGAATCTTGAATTGCCGGCATTGCACCAAAATAAGCATACATCCATATTTCAAAACACGGATTTGACCATCCTACTTGTATACCTTTTTTCTCTGCCTCGGAAATAATTTCATCAAATCCTATCACTTGATCTCTGTCAAACACAATCCAAGGAATACGATATTGCGCCTCATAAGCTGTTAGCTCCAGGCATTTATCAATCATGCTTCTTGTCTTTGTTTCTACGACTTTAATGACAAGTTTGTTTCTAACTTCTTCTGGCAAAGATTGATGCAATCCTGTAAAAAAGCAACGTTCTGTCCCTTCTGTGTCTGTAACGATCAAGTAATATCCCAATTCCGGTACTTTGATTGTTCTTCTTTGCTCTCTTGTTTTTCTGTTCCCTGTTCTATCCCCTTTTGCCATGCTCAATCTCTCCGTTCCACTTCGGTCGGTGCTGAACCAATGTCCCCAGGACATTGAGCACCCTTAAACATATCAATACTCTTTAAAGTCGGAATGGCACCATACTTACCAATCAGATAATTCTTCTCATAGCTTTCGTCCTTGCGAATACGCACTCCATCCTCATCCACAAAATCTGCAAGGGAGTATAATGTTGAAACACCTCGATCATCCTTCTCAACAAACCAGATTTCATCACGACGCAGCAACTGATTTGAAAGTTGCCATGTATCATGCGTTGTAAATACAAGTTGCGCATGGTTAACATTAATATTCGGGTTCAAGAATGTAAGCAAAAAATTTCTTACCAAAAGCGGATGCAGGCGAGCATTTAATTCATCAATGAAAAATACGCTTCCCTTTTCCAATACTTCCTGCAATTCCGGGTAAAGAGCAAACATCTTCAATGTTCCCGCTGACTCTGCACCTAATGGTATCTCTGCCAATTCATCAGAATCAATCTTCTTATGAAGCGCATTAATCTTATATTTTTCTTCCTTTGATTCACCATCACTCGGAACCTTTTCAACCCGAAAATCCTTAATATGTTCATCAAAAGATGCAAAGTATTCCACAACCTTCTGCTGAACGTTCTTATCATCCACAAAGCCTCTTGGCAATCTACGTGATAAGAAAAAGTTAGTAACCGGATCACCAAAATCTGCAAATTCATTTATCAAGAACCAGTCTCTGATTGCCTTACATTTGCTAATTTTTAACTTAGCTCCTAAAGAAGCAATCAGCACCTGCTTTTCCAGCGCAATCTTTATATTATCCCTGCTGTTCTTCGGCAAGCCTGATAAATCTAATTCACTGTCAGAATTTCCACGATAAAATACTGTACTGTACTTTCTGGCTGTCTTAGCCTTAGAGTTCAACCATTCCTCTGTTACACCTTCCTGATCAACGCAGAATCCATAATTATATGTCTTCTCGTTCTTATCTCCAGGAATAGTGAAATAGACCTCAAAACTGGACTCTGCATCTGCTGACGTGGAATCAAACAAAAACGGAGTAGGTCTATACTCCTCAAACTTCTCTTCCTCATCTCCGTACTTGAAAGAATCCACTACATACTCGGCCATATACTCAAATGCACTGTATATATTTGACTTGCCACTTGCGTTTGCTCCATAAATGGCAGCAACCGGCAGTATCTTTTCACTTCCGATGGTCACAACTCTTTCAGAAAATTCTGTCATCTTAGTGGCAGACAAATCCAAAGTTACTTCTTCTCTAAAAGATCTAAAATTTTTAAAATTAAATTGTATCAACATAATTACTACCTCATCTTCTTTTCTATTTTTTATTATATGCATTTTTTCAAAATAATCAACATTCAAACGCGATTATTTCTCATTTAAGTGTTTATTATTTATTTCTTTTAGATATCAAAGCAAAAAGCAAGGCTCTCACCTTGCTCCTCTTACCCCACAAATAATTTTTCCTTGTTTTCCGATAAATTTTCTAATATGTAATCCCCACTCTCTGCATACAATGCAGTTTTCTCTATTGCCCTCTCTACCTTCCCGGCATTTACTGCTATTAAGAGTTTGCACAGGAAATCTGCAGTATCTTCCGCTGAATTTGGATTATGAAAACGATAATTTAATTTCGTCCGTTTCAAGCGAAAGCTACACCCCCTTACCTCGCCTATCCTTCTCTCCCATACTATGAGAAGGATTCTTAGATTAGACCAGACCTTTTTATTTAATCTAAGCATAATCCATTTGAAATCAAATTACGTTCCCAAAATACTGGACTTTTGTCTATTCCCACTGTACTTTTCCAAAAATCACGCTGTTCCCAGCTGCACCATATTCCATTCAAAGCCGTAAAAGCGAAAGAAAAGGCTTGAAAAAGGTTTTATGTTACTAATCTTCTTCAAGCGTCTCAATGCCAATCCCGTATACAATTTTATAATCTGCATCCTCTTCTTTGCCTTCTTTCTAAATTCAAATTTAATTTCATTTCTATATTCACAACTTAGCAAGCAGTGCATTTGTACACACAAAATGCAGTTTTGCTTGTTGGGAGTTATCTCCCAAACCCTCAGAATCAATCAGAAATCTGATTGAACTCCCCGTCTGTTTTCATCACCTACATTATTTTCGCAAGTAATCAAGCCTTTTTGCCCTTTCATAAGCCAATTCCAAAAACTGACAAATATTTAAATGAGAATAATCCCAATTCATTGGTTCTAAAGTTGTAGCTCCCCGGTATCCTGTACAGGCAATTTTCTCCATAACTGTATCCCAATTAATATTGCCGTCGAATGGTAATTGATGTTGATTATGGCTACCGCCATTATCCTGTAAATGAATTGCCATCAGCCGGTTTCCATACATTCCCAACAAATCTTCATCCGGTGCATAATTTATATGATGACAACTATCATAACAATAGCCTACATTATTTGAAGTGAATTTATTTAAAACTATTTT
This sequence comes from Roseburia sp. OM03-7AC, assembly GCF_003462625.1. NCBI lineage: Bacteria > Bacillati > Bacillota > Clostridia > Lachnospirales > Lachnospiraceae > Roseburia > Roseburia sp. OM03-7AC. The sequence continues at coordinate 280,833 of NZ_QTZJ01000002.1, read as the reverse complement.
CAAATTTTTAATGTTACTTAAATTCTCAAAAGCAATCTGAATATTCTTTTGTTCTGCCTTGTTTATAAGTTCTGTCAACCGTCTGATTCCTGTTTGATTTAAAGGATTATTATCATTTGGCAAATGTATCACCATGGTCGGTATATCATATTCACAGCAATCCGCTACACATTGTAGATAACTTTGAAATACACCTTCACCACTCAAATTGTCCAGTGACAGATTATTCTGCTCATGCACAGGCGCATGGATATTTTCTACAAATAAACCAGCTCTTCTGGCTAATCTTACATCCTCTTGATAACCGTCTCCTCTGCCAAACTGATTGCTCCACCACAACATTACACAATCAAATCCCGATTTTCTAATCAATTTGTACCTTTCTTCAAAAGAGACATCATATCCAGAGCCATAACCAAAGCAATCATATATTCCTGTCATTTTGCATCTCCCCTCACCAATACTCAAGGTTACCTGATTTCATTATAGCAAAAGCACTCCCTGATATCTACCCGAGAGTGCCCTTGTTCCAGTTCTATTCAATTCTCCATGTGATTTTGCTTTTGTATCGTTCTATATTGTTACTACCGCATGTACCGTGCTCTTACTGATTCCAAACTGCTTTGCGGTCTGACGCACTGTCGCATTGTTATCTATAATGTATTTGGCTATTTCTACGGCTCTTTCTTCTATATAGCTTTTCAAAGAAAATCCCCTGCAATACTTGTTTTTACATTGTATGCAGAGGATTTGCTTTTATGTATGGCTTTTTTATCTCATCTATATTCTATTTTAAATAACCCTTTTTCCCTGTGAATACTACTGCCGCTCCGCATAATGCCAAGAGTACAAGCAGATATCCAACCGGTGATTCATCGCCCGTTTTCAATGCTTTTGTTTTCTGTGCTGTGGTCTGCTCAGTATTTGGAGTGCTATTTCCACTTGTTGCATCAGCTTTCTTCGCAACGGTAAATTCGGCGGTTGCTTTCTTTTCTTCCCCACTGATAGAAGACACAATCGCAACCGTATGCTTTCCGGTAGCAAGGCTTTCTAAGTATTCTGCAGTAAAGGTGACAATGGTAGAGCCTTCTGTTACCGTATAGTTTTTCGCATCTACTACGGTGCCATCCACTTCTACACGAAGGAAGCTGCTGATACCGGCGTCACTGCGGAAACGAAGCGTTGCACCACTTTCCTTTGTCCATTCTCCACCAGCGCCTTCAATAATGACCGGTGTTGCCGGTTTATAATCCGGGTTCTTCTCATTACAACCTTCCCGTCTACAGGCTTCTGCATTGTTGCTAAAATCATGTCCTAATGGATTTCCACTGGTAAATGTTTCCGTTCCCTTTGCCCCACACAGCTTGCAGGATTTGTAGTAAACTGCCGGTGCCGTACAGGTTGCTGCTGTTTTCAGATAA
>NZ_QTZJ01000002.1:0-279402 GCF_003462625.1 Roseburia sp. OM03-7AC | reverse complement strand
CCGGTGCCGTACAGGTTGCTGCTGTTTTCAGATAAGAATCTGATACTGTTTCCACCCATTCACCATGCTTGCATGTAATTGTAAATTCTTTTGTTGCTTTCGTATCTGTTCCAACCGTAACCTGTGCCTTATAACTGCCCGGTAACTTTGGTGCACCTCCAACGGCTTCTGCTCCGCTGTTGTCACTGTTGGTCTTTGTGTCTGTTCCACTCAGATAATATACGATTTCCGGAACCGGAAGATTAAGTCTCTTCCAGTCTTCGGATGTTGTTATATTGGCAGCTTTTGCTGTTCCATCATAGTCTGTATTCTCAGCTGATAAGGATAACCATAAAGATGCATCTTTCTCATTGCAGTCTCCCAATCCACTACAGGTGGCAAGAATACGGCTTCCATCTTTGCTTTCTGTTTCATCTACGGCATATTTCCATGTGTGACTGTGCTTCCACTCACCAATCAGGAGTGTTTTGGCAGATTTTTGACCTACTTCAATATGACCTCTCCAAACTTGTGGCGTATCTGTCAATTCTGAAATATCTGCCATCATAGCTGTAGAACCTTTCATTGACATAGCATCTCCAACTGTAATGCATGCATCACTTTTTCCATATCCATCTGATGTAAAAATGGCACCCCAGTCAAGTCCATCTGCAGTCGCATAAAGGGAACCATTTGGACTATTCTCAATACTTACACTTCCACATCCAAAAATTGCAAAATCACCATAGGTTCTGGATTCTTCTTTTATGCTGACCAGCTCATTGTTTCCAACCAGTGTAATATGAATGTTATCTACATAGCTTAATACATTATAAGAATAAGATTTTAATTTTAAATTAGAAAATGTCACCTTTGAAAAACTGTCAAGTGGTGGTTCATTATATTCTCCCAGCTCAATAATATCTGATGTGGGCTCCGCATTTTCATCCATTGCAATCGTAATGTCATCCGTCAGAATGATAAGCGAATTTCTATTTCCAAATCCATATTTTCCATAGGTATAATCGACTCCTTCTACAATCGTCCCCGAATCTCTTGACAACGTAAATGATCCTGCCTGTACTGAATTTGTGGCTGCCTTTGTCTCAACTGTCATCCCCTGCATAAGACCTGCCATCATAACCAGTGCAAGTAATATAGCAAATAAACTTTTCTTCTTTCGTTTCATTTGCATCCTCCTATTTTAAATAACCCTTTTTCCCTGTGAATACTACTGCCGCTCCGCATAATGCCAAGAGTGCAAGCAGATATCCAACCGGTGATTCATCACCTGTTTTCAATACTTTTGTTTTCTGTGCTGTGGTCTGCTCAGTATTTGGAGTGCTATTTCCACTTGTTGTATCAGCTTTCTTCGCAACGGTAAATTCGGCGGTTGCTTTCTTTTCTTCTCCACTGATAGAAGATACAATCGCAACCGTATGCTTTCCGGTAGCAAGGCTTTCTAAGTATTCTGCAGCAAAGGTGACAATGGTAGAGCCTTCTGTTACCGTATAGTTTTTCGCATCTACTACGGTGCCATCCACTTCTACACGAAGGAAGCTGCTGATACCAGCGTCACTGCGGAAACGAAGCGTTGCACCACTTTCCTTTGTCCATTCTCCACCGGCACCTTCAATAATGACCGGTGTTGCCGGTTTATAATCCGGGTTCTTCTCATTACAACCTTCCCGTCTGCAGGCTTCTGCATTGTTGCTAAAATCATGTCCTAATGGATTTCCGCTGGTAAATGTCTCTGTTCCCTTTGCCCCACACAGCTTACAGGATTTGTAGTAAACTGCCGGTGCCGTACAGGTTGCTGCTGTTTTCAGATAGGAATCTGATACTGTTTCCACCCATTCACCATGCTTGCATGTAATTGTAAATTCTTTTGTTGCTTTCGTATCTGTTCCAACCGTAACCTGTGCCTTATAACTGCCCGGTAACTTTGGTGCACCTCCAACGGCTTCTGCTCCGCTGTTGTCACTGTTGGTCTTTGTGTCTGTTCCACTCAGATAATATACGATTTCCGGAACCGGAAGATTAAGTCTCTTCCAGTCTTCGGATGTTGTTATATTGGCAGCTTTTGCTGTTCCATCATAGTCTGCATTCTCAGCTGATAAGGATAACCATAAAGATGCATCTTTTTCATCACAATCTCCCAAGCCACTGCAGGCTGCAAGAATACGGCTTCCATCTTTGTTTTCATCTACGGCATAACTCCATGTGTGACTGTGCTTCCACATACCGATCAGGAGTGTTTTGGCAGATTTAACATCCATATAATTTTTGCCTGCTCCAATATAGTCTCTCCAAACCTGTGGTGTATCTGTCAATTCTGATATATCTGCCATCAGAGTGGTAGAACTTTTCATTGACATGGCATCTCCAACTGTAATGCATGCATCACTTTTTCCATATCCTTCTGATACAGAAATAGCTCCCCAGCCAAGTCCTTCTCCGGTTGCATAAAGAGAACCGTTTGGACTATTCTCAATAGTTACACTTCCATGTCCAAAAATTGCATAACCTCCATAGGTTTCCGATTTCTCTTTTATACTGATCAATTCATTGCTTCCAACCAGTGTAATATGAATATGGTCTACATTACTGTATATATTATTATAATAAGATTTCATTTTTAAATTTGAAAATGTTACCTTAGAAAAACTGTCAAGAGGTGGGTTATTAAATTCTCCCAACTCAATAATATCTGATGTAGGTTCTGCGTTTTCATCCATTGCAATCGTAATGTCATCCGTCAGAATGGTAAGCGAATTTCTATTTCCAGATTCATATTTTTCATAGGTGTAATCGACTCCTTCTACAATTGCCCCCGAATCTCGTGACAACGTAAATGGTCCTGCCTGTACTGAATTTGTAGCTGCCTTTGTCTCAACTGTCATCCCCTGCATAAGACCTGCTACCATCATCAACGCAAGGAACAAGGAAAATAAACTTTTCTTCTTTTGTTTCATGTACATCTTTCCTTTCTTAAATTACTGTTTTTCTTTCTTTTTTCACTTTTCACACTTTCAATGCTGTGTTACAATTACATTGTTATTTTACACCGTACATTGATGTACGATGCAATTATTTTACAAATTTTGCCGATATTTGAAAAAAGAAATATGATATGGAAATTTTTGAAGAGTGAAAGAGTGTTGCTTTGTCTTAAAATACCACAGTTCTAAAATACATGTTTTGCTTGTTTGTAAGCTGTCTTTCCGTTGCTTTGACCGGCTGCCCGGTTGTCAAACATTGGAAAGACTGGCTTTCATAGAGAAAAGCAAAACATATATTTTAGAACTACGGTGTTTTGAAGTGATGCAGCCGACTTTATTTCTTCAAAATTTCTAAATCCATTCTTTTCACAATCACCGAATAAATAAAAAGGGGGAAACATTTTGAAAGAACTGTTTTCAATTGGAGATGCCGCAGACTTTGTGGGCATCACAAGAAGAATTATTTTAAATTATGAAGCTCATGGACTGGTTTTTCCGGATGAAAAAGAAGACCCATCCGGCAATCGTTACTATACCATTGATACACTGACGAAGATTCGAACCATCCGCTCGCTGCAGAATCTTGGTCTGTCACTGGATGAAATCCATGGCTACTTCGACAACTCCAACGACCTTTTATCCATGGTTCGAAGGCTGGAAGCTTTGCGGGATGAATTAAATGCCAATATCAAAGCCTTATACGAAAGAATCAATCAGGGATTTGAATCAATGGAAATCATTACAATTCCACCACAGACGGTGTACTGCCGCAAAACAGAAAGTGACAGCATCGCAGAAAAGACGAATCTTTTAAGAGAGGTTGCCTTGGAAGCACTGCAGAACTATGGGCCGGCACATACCGGGCAGATTTATTTTACGGAAGCTCCCATTACGGATGCAAAGGATATGTCCTTTTTTGCTGTTGTCCCGGCAGGAAGTAAGGGCGAACATATCCTAAATCTCCCTGCCCAGAAAGCAGTCTGCCTCTATCATCATGGAGCGTATGAAGAATTTCCATCGGTTCATGATACCCTGCTTTCCTATGCCAGAGAGCAAAAGCTTACACCGGTTGGCATCTTCCGCCACTGCTATTTAGAGGGACCGCCACAGCATAAAGACAAAAGTAAATTTATTACCCAGGTACTGCTTCCGCTAGCATGTTCTAAATGACATGTATCCGGCTCCACCTGCCGCTTAGATACCGGACGCTGAATGCGATAGCACGAAGCGTCCAATCGGCAAACATGCCAATCCACACTGCCATTGGTCCGAAACCACAGCTGCGGATCAGATATACACACAGTGCAACACGGCAGAACCACATAGTAAGACTGGATAAAATCATGGAGAATTTCACATCTCCGGCAGCACGCATGCCATAAGCCGGGATAAATGCCAGCACCCATACAATCGGTTTTACAATCGTAATTGCTATTATCATTTCCATGCAGAGGGAGGCACTTTCTGCTTCCATTCCAGCTAAAAATGTAACCGGCTTTGTCAATAAAAATACCACTGCACAGGAAATCAGAATAACAATTTCTGCATAGCCGCAGAGTTTCACCATATAATAACGCGCCTCTTCCACTTTTCCGGCTCCAATACATTGTCCTACTACTGTCATCAGTCCGATTCCGATTCCAATGGCTCCGATTCCATTTAAATTTTCCAGAATAATGGTCATTGCCTGCGCGGCAATGGCTGCCGTTCCAAGGGTTGATACGCTGGACTGGATTGCCAGCTTTCCGAACTGGAACATTCCGTTTTCAATTCCGGATGGAATTCCGATAGAAAGAATTTTTCCAATCAATGGGAAATTGGGACGGATCTTAAGATAATGATTTACCACAATCACCTGATCCGGTTTCCGCAGATTCCAGAAAATAACTACTGCACAAAAGATTCTGGAAAATAAGGTAGAAAGGGCTGCTCCTTCCACGCCCATTTTTAATCCAAAGATAAGCACTGCATTTCCGGCAATGTTGAGTCCATTGGAAAGCACGGAAATCATCATTGGAAAACGACTGTTTCCTGCTGCCCGGTAAAAAGCTCCACCGGCATCAAAAAGTGCAATGAACGGAAATGAAATTGCAGTCAGCAGGAAGTAAATCATGGAATTATCCATAACAGCCTCTTCTACCTGGCCAAAAATCAGATGCAGCAGTGGTCCACGAAATATAATACAAAATATAGACAATACCGTAGAAATCGTCAGTACGCTTAAAGTTACCTGTCTTGCAGCCTCATTGCTGGACTCCCTGTCTCCCCTTCCAAGATACTGGGAACAGATAATTGCTGCTCCTGCTCCTAATGCCGTAAATACCTGTATGACCAGTACATTGATGGAATCCACCAGTGATACCGCAGAGATTGCCGCACTTCCCACATTGCTTACCATCATGGTATCCGCCATTCCCATAAAGGAATTCAAAAGCTGCTCTACCATAATCGGCAGAAGCAGCGTAATAAGTTGCTTATTGGAAAACATCATATGTTCCCGGTCTAATTTTGTTGCATCATATAATCTTATCTTTCGCATTTTTTATTTCACTTCTTACTCTTTTACTACCGGTGTAAAATCCTCTGTATCACCGCAGAAGAAGCCTCCTGCACCGGCGATGATTTTCTGCATGATTTTTTGCATAAATGCATAGTTTTCTGTGTCAATTGTGACAGCAAAAAGAGCATGAATGTCATGCTCTTTTAAATAAGCATTGGCATATTCATCCTTTAAATCAACTGCAATCTCTTCGATATCCATGGAATGATGCTCCGGAACCTCCACTTCCAACACTCCGGCTTCTTTCCAGATTTCTGTTTCGATGCCATCCATTCCCTCTAATGCAGCTTCAATCTCTGCTACTGTGATGGAATTTGGATTCATATAAAGCCACTCTTTGGTAACGGTGGCTGTGCCTGCTTTCTTTTCTCTTATTTTCTTTAACTTTGATTTATTCTTCATATCCGCTCCTGTTTGTGTTTATGGATATGTTCATCTTAGCACAAACATGGACTTCTGTCTCCCTACTTTTTTACTTCTCCATCCATAAAATATAAGCGGGATGCAAAATCCGGGTAGTGCCTTACCTTATCATTGTATCCGGTTCCGCCAAATGCCGGACTGACATGAACGCCGCCATACATTAAGGTATCTCCATATGCATGGAAGTCTTCCGTCTCGCCATCCATTTTTACCAATTTCGAAAGCACCTGATGGGTCAGGGAATCCTGTCTGATATGAACCGGCGAAACCGTATTTACCAGATCTCCGAATTCTTTGATATTATATTTTAATTTCCGGTTGTAGAAATGGTAACGGACATCCGGCAGCAATCCCTTCGGATAATAGGTCTGCTGCTGCGTATTTGGTACCACTAATTTCTGCATCAGCATACCCACTGCTTTGGTGCCATCTTCCGATACGCAGGTCCACTCCATCTGGTTACCGGCTTCGTCCGCTAAAACGCTGCCGCCCATTCCACTCTGTGTTCCGTCGTAAAAGCTTCTGCCCCGGTAAAAGGTCCCCTGCTGCAACACCTTCCGCCATTTCTTATATAATGCAATCTGCTCCTTCATGGCTTCCTTTTCTTCTTTTTTCATATCGCAGAGGTTGCATTCATAGCCGAAGCTTCCAAAGCATGCCACCTGAAATCTTGTCTCTAATGGCGTACTCCGCAGCGTCTGGTGATTCGGGCAGGCGGACACATGAGCGCTGACCGCCGACAACGGATAACCGTAACTATAATTTTCTTCTATCTCCGCCCGGCACAATGCATCCGTATCATCACTGCCCCAGATCTGCGGAAAATAACATAAAATTCCAAGGTCAAAACGGTTGCCGCCTGCCGCACAGCCTTCAAATAAAATCTCCGGAAACCGTTCCGTCAGTTCCTTCATACACCGGTATAATCCTAACACATAACGGTGTGCCACTTCTCCCTGCCGTTCCGGTGGAAGTGCTGTGGAATAATAATCACTGAAGGTCCGGTTCATGTCCCATTTCACATAGGAAATGTCTGCTGAAGAAAAGACTTTGCTCATGCTCTCAATAATATAATCCTGTACTTCTCTTCTTCCCAAATCTAAAATCCGCTGGTTTCTTCCTTCCGAATGAGGCTGCCCCGGAATCTCAATCGTCCAGTCCGGATGAGCCACATAAAGTTTGCTTTTCACATTGACCATTTCCGGCTCCACCCAGATTCCAAACTGCAGTCCCAGTCCATGAATCTTATCAGATAAGCCCTTAAGACCGCCCGGCAGTTTCTTCGTATTTGCTTCCCAGTCTCCTAAGGAACTGCTGTCATCCATCCGCTCGCCAAACCAGCCGTCATCCATTACAAATAATTCTATGCCAACTTCTTTTGCTTCCTTTGCCAGCTTCAGTAACTTCTTCTCACTGATGTCAAAATAGGAAGCCTCCCAACTGTTAAGCAGTATCGGCCGCTCCTTCTTCTGCCAGGTTCCACGGATAATATGCTCCCGGATAAAATGATGCAGCCTCTGGCTCATCTGGTTAAATCCGTTTTCTGCATATGCCATCACTGCCTCCGGTGCCTGAAAGCTTTCTTCCGGCACCACTTCATAGGAAAATGCCTGTGGATTGATTCCTGTCACCAGACGCATTTTGCCAAAGCTGTTTACTTCTGTTGCTTCATAGTGATTACCGGAATAGATAAGGTGAAAACCAAAGCATTCCCCGGCATCCTCTGTGGTCTTCGGCCGGCTTAGCATCACAAAGGAATTGGCCCGGCTGGAGGTTGTTCCGGTATAGGAAGCATTTACTAATTTTCCTGCTATTACCGGCATATCACTCCGCTTCATTTCTCTTGCCCAGGCTCCATGAAATGTAGTAAATGCATAATCATGCCCATCAAAGTCAAGCTGCAGGCTCATCAGCCGTTTCAACTGCACAGCTTTCTTTCCGTTATTATAGAATTTCGCACTGCGGCTGATAATGTCACAGGATGGATAGACATAATAATACAATTCCAGTGCCAGCTCATTTCCTTCGTCCGCAAGCCGGATACAAAGCTGCTCCACTTCCTCTTCGCTGCCATAGGAACCCGGCAGTTCCGCAAAGTCTTCCTTACCTTTGGTTATCTCTGCTTCCTTGTATACAAAATCTATCGTATTGCTTCCATTGCCATTCACCACTTCCACAAAAGGCTCTCTTATATCTCCTTTTCCATAGGAGGACATTTCAAGGCGCATATCCTCTAAGGAATATGCTTTCTGCTCTTCGTTATACAGATTCACATTACCCGGTGCAAAGACATGCTTTTCCACCAGCGGCTGCATATCTGCTTCGTCCTCGATATGAAGCTTTCTGCCATAATAAAGATGTTCCAGTTGTCCGGTAGGAAGTACCCGGAAGCAATAGGTGGTATGGTCGGTATCCAGAATAAAATAATCCTTTTCCTTACGAATCATCGATAATTTTCCTTCCCTTTAATCTGCTCTGTGATTTCCTGCACTTTTTCTTCTGTCAGGATAAATTTCTTACGGAATACCAGCACTGCAATCATTAAGCCGATAATCGGAATTCCTGCCATCGTCATGCGGAGTCCTAAAAGGGAGCTGCCGGACGCAGCAGCTGCGGCTGCTGTTTCTGCAGTATCATTACTTAAGTGGCAGAGATTTAAGCAGATGGAAGCTGCCAGTGCAGCTACTCCGGATGCCAGTTTTACCACAAAGGTCTGCATGGAAAAGATAACGCTCTCATCTCTCCGGCTATTTTTCAATTCGCCATAGTCCACGGTATTTGCAAGAAATACGGTGGTAAGTACCGTCAGCATTCCAAAGGCTGTAAAGATAAAGAATGCCGGAATAAATAATAACAATAAGTTTGACATATTTGTCAGTGTCAGTATAAATAGTACACCATAACCTGCGATTGCCATAACAAAGCTTACATAAAATACCTTTAAGGCACTTAAAAATTTACGCAGCAGTGGAAAGAAAATCATCATGGAAAGTATCTGGATTCCACCGCCAAAGGTATTGAATAAGGTATAGCTGTTATACCACGCATCTCCGCCAAAATCATATTTGAAGAAATAAATCAAAAGGTTCGAAGTAATATAAAGAGAGCAGTTAATCAGCACAATGGTAACCACAACAGTCATTGCCTGGTCATTCTGTAACAGTGCCTTAAACATCTGTCCTACCGATGGAGAGTCCACATTTACAGTGGATTTTTCTTTGATGCTCATACAGGTAATGGTGATAAAAATCACAAACAACACTGCAATGATTAATGCAAACCATTTAAAACCGGCACGTTCATTGCCCTGCCCTAATAAAACCACACATTTTACCGTGATAATCGTAATCAGTGCAGAGCCCACGCCTGCACAGGATCGGGCAAGGGTAGAAAGTCCCTCTCTTTCTTTGCCGCCTTCGGTAAATGCCGGAATCATGGACCAGAATGGAATATCCATCATGGTATAAGTAACGCCCCACAGCACATAGGTTACTGCTGCATAGGCAACCAGTCCACCGCCATCTAATGCAGGTGGTGCCGCAAACATCAGATATAAAATTACTGCATTGGTTATGGTTCCAATCAGAAGCCACGGACGGAACTTACCCCAGCGGGTTCTCGTCTTGGCTACGATAATTCCCATAACCGGGTCATTGAATGCGTCAAATACTCTTGCTGCCATCAGGATAATTCCCATTGCAATGGCACTGACACCCAAAATATCCTGATAGTAATATAAAATGTAACTTGCAGAAAGCATGTATACCATGTCTTTGCCAACTGCACCAAGGCCATATGCTACTTTTTCTTTTGTTGTTAATCTCATTGTCCTTCTCCTCCTTTTCGTAAGCCCATTGCCAGTTCCACTACCCTGTATGCGCCATCGTAAATCCCCTGTTTCTTATTTTCCATAATTGCTTCACACATATCGGTAAGCAGATGGTCTGAGCTTTGGAATAATTCCAGCATCTGCAAGGTATGTGGAATATCACGGCATTCCAGGGTACCGTCCCCAATCTCTGCGGAATGGATGGCACCCCACTGTTCATGTCCACCCACTCTTTTGATAAAGAGCTTCGGCACCGGATAAAATGCCAGCTCGCTAGGCTTTGTCACCAGTACATCGCAGCTTCGCATCAAAAGATTCGTGCAGTACACTGCTTCAAAAATATTCTTATGGTAGAAGCCATGGACTCCGGTTACTTCCCCATCCAGTGCAGCTCCGGCAAACTGCTTTGTATTCTCCCAGTCATCAAAATGCTCCGTTGCTGCATTTTTAAGTCCCGGAATTTCCTGTAATAATTCTTCCCAGACATTCCGGTAATCTCCCACATTGACATAAAGTGCTGCCCTGCCTTCCCGGATTGCCGGCAGCAGATATCTGATAATAGCTGCAAAAATTTCTCTCTGGGCTCCTGCTCCGCCGATGGTTAATAAGAAACGCATCGGTTTCTTCTCCTGCTTTCTTTTAATTCTCGCTTCGCAGTCTGCTTCAATATTGCTTACCAGCTCATGGTCAATATAATGTCCCGTGTATATAAGATCTTTTTCCGGCATAGGATTTAAGACATCTTTTCCCTGCATGCCATTTAAAATCCGATAGCCCTGATACGCATAATGAGTCTGAACTGTATGAAGGCTTCCTTCGGATAAATGCAATGCCATCGGCCAGTTATCCGGAATCGCATTGACTACATATTTCATGCCGGCATGTATAGCTGCCTGTGCCGGCCACACATGGGTTGCTACCACCGGAATTTCCTTTGGTACATTCCGGTAAACCGGAGCCATAAGCTCTGCATTTTTCTGGTCAGAAGCATTATAGGAAAGCTTCCGGAACCCTTCATAATTCATTGGCTCCCACACCAGTTTATTAAAGAGCTTACTCTTACCAGAAAGTCTAGAACCCAGAGAATACAAATCATTCTGTGCGCCAATGACCTTCGTGCAGGTAGTCCTAGGATAGGAATTTAAGTCCATCCAGTATGGGATATAACCCATGGATTTTGCTGCTGATGCGATTGCCATGGAAATACGGTAATGTCCAAAACCCATACGGATATTTCCTACAATGATTCCCTTCTCTTTGTCAAATTCCAGTTTCGAAGCCTCTTTCTGCTCCGGCAGCAGCACATCCACAACACCAAGGGAATCTCCGATATGCGCATTTTCTTTTAACACCACCGGATAATCCACCTTGCTGTCATCCCCGAATTTCTTTTGAAACTTCTTCTTACTCTTTACCGCTTTCCGGTATACCTTCTGCGGCATTTTGTTTCCGAAGATTTCTCTTGATTTCTCCTTCATAGATACCCTCCTTATCGTTATACTCCCTTATTCTATTTCAAATGTAATTTCTCTGGTTCCTGCCTGGCGGCTGCTTATCATAAGTTTTCCGCTTCCGGTCTTTCCTATGGTCTTTACATAAGTGCCACCCATACCGCCCTGCAGGCTGATGATGTCCGGTCCGATGAGTTCTAATGCTCCCTCACATTTTAGCTGCACTGGCTCCTGAAAATACGGCAACAGATTTCCATTTTCATCCACTGCCTGTATTCTTACCGCAGCCACATCATAGGTATGCGTTTCTTTTAATTTCTGACTGCTGACCGTAATCTGATACTGCACCTTCTGTACCGGTTCTCTTACTAAAGTTTTGACCACCTTACCATCCTTTATGGCTTCTAACTTATATACCATAGATTGTCCGCCCCAGTCCCCGACATACCTGTTATAAAGTGCAACCGCATCCTCCATCTTCATATGATAAAAAAGCATCAGTTTTGCCGCCAGATAATATGCTCTTTTCGGCAGATGATTCATGCCATAGCGTGCCGCCAGATTCAAAACTTCTTTTACCATTGCAGCCTGTTTCGGTGCGAAATCCTCTCCCTCTTCGATGGCATTTCCAATGTAATCATCAATTGGAACCGGACCATATTTCAGATTCTTATATGGAGAATCCGTTTTCTTATATTCCTTGATAAACCGGTCATTTTTGTACATTTTAACACTGTCTGCATTGGTAAAAATATAAGTCTCGCCCCGGTTACAGGCAGGATGTTCTCCGATATCCATCGTTGAACTTAAGGCTAATACCGGTCTTTCTTCCTGCTGGCAGGCATACACATCTGCCGCCATTTTCGGATTACGGAACATGTCTAAGACTCCGTGATAGCAAATTCTGTCTCCACTACCGAAATCTTTATGTGTATTATAATCTGCCATACACCATCCGAAGCTTCCGGCAATGTCCTCTTCTCCTGCTACTGCATCCAGTACACTGGCGTGGCGGAGAGCATGCCACATGCGATGTTCTTCCCAGTCGAAGGATTTGGTGGAATACATATGTCCGTTATATTCCGTGATAAGATACGGTTTTTCTACATCGGATGTCACATCCTTCTTATGCTCACAGCCTTTGTTCAGACCATTGTGTACAAAATCATTATAGGTATATACATCCTCTAAAAGACTGCTCTTTTTATGCGCCCGCACGCCACCAGTCTGTCTGGTATCATCCAACTTATGTGCTATTGCATTGGTGCGGCGGTAAAATTCATCGTCATCCTGCGATTCATTAATCCGCACTCCCCAGAGAATAATGGATGGATGGTTGCGGTACTGCATCACCATGTCTTTTACATTTTCCACAGCCTGCGCTTTCCATGCTTCATCGCCGATATGCTGCCAGCCCGGAATCTCGGTAAATACCATAAGCCCCAGCTCATCGCACCGGTTTATAAATTCCTGGGACTGCGGATAATGGGATGTCCGCACTGCATTCAGCCCTAACTCTTTCTTTAATACTTCCGCATCCATCCTCTGTATGGAAGCCGGCATGGCATAACCCACATAAGGATAACTTTGGTGACGGTTCAGTCCACGGATTTTAAGCTTCTGCCCATTTAAGTAAAAGCCATCTTTTTGGAATACTGCCCGGCGGAAGCCCACCGTTGTTACGGTCTCATCGATTATAATCCGCCCGGTTTCCATGCCTCCGCCTGCTGCTTCTTTGTCCGTTGCTCCTGCTGCGTCCTTATTTGCCGGATTCCCAGTTACAAGCTGGGTCTTTACTTCATATAACGCCGGATTCTCTACCTCCCATAGGGATACAATTCCTGCCGGAAATACAAGTGTTTTCTTTCCCTCCTGTGCAGGAATTTCAGCAAGCGTTTCCTCTCCAATCAGCCGGTATTCCTCTTCACCTTTTTTCCGGATGTACTGCCGCAGCAACAGGTTTTCTTCGTTTCCTGCCAGCGTGATTTCCGATAGCAATGTTCCCTTCTTCGTTTCCAGTTCCACCTGTGGTTTTAAAAATACATCTGCAAGATAGCTTTCCTCATTTATCTCAAGGTACACATCCCGGTAAATTCCACCGTAAGTCATATAATCAATGACAAATCCAAAGGGCGGAACATTCAGATTCTCATTGCTGTCCACCCGCACCGCAATGATATTATCTTCCCCATAATGAAGCAGTGCTGAAATATCAATGGTAAATGCCGTATATCCGCAGTGGTGTGCCCCTGCTTTCTTTCCATTTACATAGACTTCACTGTCATGGGCAGCTCCTTCAAAGGTCAGCCGCACTACTTTCCCTTCCCACTCTTTCTTCGCCAAAAGGTGTCTGCGGTAGCCGCTTACCATCTGATACGCATGCTCATCAAAATAGTGAAAGGGCAGTTCCTTTACCGTATGGGGAATCCGCACGCTCTGCATCGCTGCTTCGTCATATTCTGCGTTGCTTTGTGCTGCTTCCCATTTTTCACTAAAATACCAGTCATTGTCCAAATAGTATTTTTCTCTCATACCTTTTCCTCGCTCTTTCTACCGGTGTATTTCTATTCATACATCTCTATTCGCGCATATCTATTGCCTCGTGATAATTCCATCCACCAGAATATTCACTACTTCCTCTAATGCCTCACCATAGGAAAGCTTGCTCTGAATCAGGATGTCTCTCTGGAAGAACTGCTCTAAGGAGGCTTCCAGCATCATCTTTAAAACCGGTATGTTGATGCGGCGGATTACGCCTTCCTCCATGCCCTGTTCCAATAACGCAATGGTGGTCTCCCAGCCGGTCTCTAACCGAAGTTCCACCTGATGATAAATTTCCGGAAATTTATCTTTTAATAAATACATCTGTCGGAAATCGATTTCCTTATAGCTCTCCGGCATTACCCCTAGGATTTTCCGTATTTTTTCTAAAGTGCCAAGGCTTTCGTCTGCCATAACTTCCCGTTCACTTTCCTTGATGCAGTCAAACAGATAATCCACCATGGCAAGAAATAACGCCTCTTTATCTGCAAATACCTGATAAATTGTTTTCTTGCTGATACCAAGAATGCGGGCGATATCATCCATGGTAAATTTCAATCCCTTCTGGTTAAATGCCTGCATCGTGCCCTGCAATATTTTCTCTCTCAATTCCATTTTCACTACCCCTGTTCTCTGTGGAAACTACTTTTTGTTTTTCGGTTTCCTTAATTGTAACACCTTGGGATTTCCGTTACAAGAAACTGAATTACCAAAATTGGTTTCCTGAATTTGTGGATTTTGACGAGAAGGGGATTTCAACTATGCAAAATACCATTTATATTTTTTCAATTACAACATAACTTACTTCATTTTGCCCCCATCCTGATATCTTAACACTCAAATATTAGTAAAAGAGCCAGATACCTTAAAACAAAGATATCTGGCTCTTCATAATTATTTTATTTAATTTTGAATCTCCTCTTACAGGAAGATATACTTACAAATAAATAATACTGCAAGAATATACATCAGTGGAGTAATCTTCTTAGCTTTACCACAGATTAAGTTGATGATAACGTAAGAGATAACACCGATTGCGATACCTTCTGCAATGCTGTACATAAGAGGCATAGCGATTAAGCAAAGGTATGCAGGAGCTGCTTCTGTAATATCGTTGAAGTCAATCTTAACGATTGCAGATACCATAAGGAATCCAACGAAGATTAATGCAGGAGCGGTAGCAAATCCTGGGATTGCTGTAAAGATTGGTGCAAATAAGATTGCAATCAGGAACATGAATCCGGTTACAACAGATGCAAAACCGGTTCTGGCACCTGCACCTACACCAGCAGAACTCTCTACAAAAGTTGTGGTTGTAGAAGTACCAAGAACAGCACCAGCAGATGTTGCGATAGCGTCAGCTAATAATGCATTTTTAACTCTAGGAAGTTTTCCTTCTTTGTCTAACATGCCTGCCTTATCAGAAACACCGATTAAGGTTCCGATGGTATCAAACATATCTACAAATAAGAAGGATAATAATACTACGATAAAGTTAACAATACCTACACCGGTAAAGTCAGCTTTGAAACACTGTCCAAAGGTTTCTCCGATTTTGGTGAAGTCTGTCATTGCAAATGTAGGATATAAAGAATAGAATCCAGCTTCTGCATCAATCTGATAGATGCCTGCCGCCTGGCAGATCATACCAAGGATCCATGTAGCAAGGATTCCGATAAGGATGGAACCTTTTACATTCTTTACATATAAGATAATGGTAAGAAGTAAACCAATCAGTGCAAGTAAAGCACAGATTCCTTCTGTATGCCAGTTCTCTGTAAATTTAACATAAGATAATAAAGTAGAGCTGTTGTCAACAACAATGTGAGCACCCTGTAAACCAATGAAAGCGATAAACAGACCAATACCGGCACTTACACCTTTTTTCAGTGTAGCAGGAATGGCATTGAAAATTGCCTCACGTACGTTGGTCAGTGAAAGCACGATAAAGATGATACCTTCAATGAACACTGCCATTAATGCGACTCTCCAGTCATAACCCATATTTCCACATACTGTAAATGCGAAATATGCATTCAATCCCATACCAGGAGCTAATGCGAATGGATAATTAGCCATCAAAGCCATTGCAAGTGTTCCGATAAAGGATGCAAGACAGGTTGCAATCAGAACTGCAGTAGGATCCATGCCAGCAGCAGATAACAGGTTCGGGTTAACTGCCAGGATGTAAGCCATTGTCATAAATGTGGTAAGACCTGCAATTACTTCTGTCTTGACGTTAGTGTTGTTCTCTTTGAATTTGAACATTTTCTCTAACATTTTTCTTCCTCCAAATTGTTTTTTATACCTAAAGCCAGCCTCTCTGGCAATAAGTCATGGTAAACTTCTCTTCTGTAAATTATTTTCCTTCATATGTAATTACAGAAGCAACATCATAACCCTTCAAACGTTCTCTTCCCTTTAATCCAGCCAGTTCCATTAAGAAAATGACTTTGACTACTTCACCGCCAAGCTGCTCTACTAATTTGATAGCAGCTTCAATGGTTCCGCCGGTTGCGATTAAGTCATCTACTAAAACAACCTTCTGCCCCGGTTTGATGGAATCCTTGTGCATCTCAATGGTAGCCTGTCCATACTCTAAATCATAAGACTGTGAAATGGTCTCACATGGTAATTTTCCTTTTTTACGAACCGGTACAAACGGTTTATGCATTTCGTAAGCAATTGGTACTCCGAAAATGAATCCTCTGGATTCTGTACCGGCAACTACATCATATTCCACACCATCTAAAAGCTTGATCATGGAATCTATTGCAAGCTGAAGTCCGTCTGCATCCTGCAATACGGAAGTAATATCCCTGAAAATAATTCCCGGCTCTGGAAAATCCGGTATACTTCTTACATATTCTTCTATTTTTTTCATCTTAGTACCCTTCTTTCTATTTACTGCCCTCTGTTTTAAAAAACACCTTTTTATTATAAATTTATACTGCCAGAAATACAAGCAATTTTTTATAAAATGTTAAGTTTTATCGTTACAATTTTTTATGAAAAGTTGCTATTTTATTGCAAATATATTAAGATGTTCTATACGAAAGAAAAGTTCGGAAAGGGGATTTTTTGTGAAAATTCTGATTTTATCCTGCAACACAGGAGAAGGACATAACGCCGCCGGTCATGCCGTGGAAGAAGCAGCTTTAGCAAGGGGACACGAAGTAAATTTCGTTGATGCCATGCATCTTGGCAAAAGACATACTTCACGCCTTATCAGCGGACTTTATATTGGGATTGTAAAGCA
Source organism: Roseburia sp. OM03-7AC (assembly GCF_003462625.1). Classification (NCBI taxonomy): domain Bacteria; kingdom Bacillati; phylum Bacillota; class Clostridia; order Lachnospirales; family Lachnospiraceae; genus Roseburia; species Roseburia sp. OM03-7AC. Next base: position 262,358 of record NZ_QTZJ01000002.1, on the reverse strand, counting down.
TCTGCCGTGGTTTTTCGGTTTCATTTATAAACTGGGAATGCTTATCAGTAACCGCCATTTCAAATCTCCGGTTTACTGGGCAAATGCAAAGCTGGCGAAACCGCTTGCATCCCTCATCGAAGAAGGAAATTATGACATTGTGGTGATGCCGCACCTTTACCCGGCAGAGACCATTACTTATATAAAGAAACACAACATGCTGCCGGTAAAAGCAGTCGCTATCGGAACCGATTATACCTGCATCCCTTTCTGGGAGGAAACCAACTGCGACTACTATGTTATTCCCCATGAGGATTTAGTAGACGAATATATAAAACGTGGTGTTCCAAAGGAAAAATTACTGCCTTACGGTATTCCGGTACGCCACGCCTTTGCCAATCATACACCAAAAGACATTGCCCGCCGCAAATGCCACCTAGATGCTGATTCTCCTACCTTTCTCATTATGAGCGGAAGTATGGGATTTGGAAAACTGGCAGTCTTTGCCATGGCACTTTATAAGCAGTGTAAAAATGATGAACATATTGTAATTATCTGCGGAAACAATAAGAAATTACAGTCAGTTCTCACCAAAGAATTCAGACATTGCCCGCGGGTTCATGTCTTAGGCTACACCAGACATGTTTCCCTTTATATGGATGCCTGTGATGTCATCTTTACCAAGCCGGGCGGACTTACTTCCACTGAAACTTTAGTAAAGGGAATCCCAACTATCCATACCGCACCGATTCCAGGCTGCGAAACCGCAAACAGTGCATTTTTCGTAGACCGTGGTATTTCCTATGCCTCTAAATACATGATAGAACAGATTCGCCTTGGAAAGCTGCTGATGCGAAGCCATGATTTGCAGGAGGAAATGCATACCGCACAGCTCCGGGAGCAGAAATCCGATGCAGCAGAACGCATTGTAGACCTGTTAGAATCACTGTCTGAAAAATAACGACCGTAACTTTTGACCGAACAAGCGATTGTGAAAGCGTGAGGAGACGATTTGCCCCATAATATTACGCTGATTCACAGGAGGTTATCTTTCTCTACGAAATACCACAGTTCTAATATGCGTGTTTTTCTTTTTGTGATTAAAACAGTCTTTCCAATGTTTGTCAGAATAGCGGCACGGTTCGCCGAAGTGCAGATGCCTGATAAGGGCTGTTAGGGGCACTGGGAATTTCGTCTGGCAACAGGCAACGCTGGTACATGGATGTACCAGCGAGGCACAATTGAACAAGGATGTGAATTTGTGCCGGTTGCCAGATGAACTTGGCATTATATCGAAATTCCCAGTGCCCCTTGCAGGCATTATGCGGCATCTGCCCTCGACGGACAGTACCGCTATTCAGCCAAAGCAACCGGAAAGACAGTTTACATGCAAGAAAAACACGCATTCTAAGAACTGTTGGCATTTCATAGTGCACAAAGATAACTCCCCTGCGAATCCCGTAATATTTTCCAGCAAAATCTATCTCCTTCCGCAATCACCTGTTTATCGAAAAGAAAAGGAGCCTTTATATGAACCAGTCAATTATCACCTGCATCTTTTTTTCCATCGCCGGCTATCTCAGCGGCAGCATACTCTATGCCTACTGGATTCCGAAGATATTATTCCAGAAAGATATCTGTGCATTAAGTCCGGATGGAAATCCCGGCACTGCCAATGCCTTTGTGTACGGCGGATTCCGGGCTGGTATTCTTGCGCTCCTTTTGGAGCTTTTCAAGGGCTTTTTCCCGGTTGTACTCGCCCTACGGACATTGGATATTGACACTCCATACATGATTCCGATTCTGATAGCACCGGTTCTCGGACATGCGTTCCCATTGCAGTTTCATCCAAAAAACAGTAACAAAAAAGGCGGCAAAGCCATTGCCGTCTCCTTTGGTGTACTGCTTGGAATCTTTCCGGTTGTTCTGCCGGTTCTTTTCCTTGCAGCTGCTTATATTCTTTTTTCTGTGGTCTTAATTATCCGGCCACATCTTTTTCGGTCCATTATTACCTTTGGCGTATTCTGCCTTCTGGTCTTTCTCTTTGTGCCGGTTCTCTCCATTGACTTTGCCTGCCTTGGAATTGCACTGCTTGTTATCTATAAGCATCTTTGTGCTTACCAGAATGAGAAACTTTCCATCCGGTTTTTCTTCCAAAAATAGCTTTTTTAAAAGATACTTACCAGGAAATAACTTCGGTTCCCTCTTCGGTTACCAGAACCTGAATCTCCCACTGGGCACTTGGAAGTCCGTCTTCTGTATACACGGTCCAGTTATTTTCATCATCTATGTAGATAGCTTCTTTTCCCATATTTACCATTGGCTCAATCGTAAACATCATGCCTGGAACTAAGAGCATCTCGGTTCCTCTCTTGCTGTGATAGCCAACCCATGGCTCTTCGTGGAATTCTTTTCCAACACCATGTCCACCGATTTCTCTTACGATAGTATAGCCATTTTCATAAGCATGGTCATGCACTGCCTGCCCCATATCTCCTAAAAAGCCCCATGGTTTTACCGCTTTTAAGCCTTCTTCCACACATTCTTTCGTTACCTGGACAAGACGCTTCTTTTCTTCACTGACATCTCCAATCAGAAACATTCTGGAGGAATCAGAAAAATATCCATCTAATATTGTGGAAACATCCACATTAATGATATCGCCATCCTTTAAAATAATATCCTCCGATGGAATACCATGGCATACTTCTTCATTAATTGACGTACAGACGCTCTTCGGAAATCCTTGATAATTAAGCGGTGCCGGGATTCCACCCATGGCTGTTGTTTTCTCATATACCATACGGTCAATTTCTTCTGTACTCATGCCAGCTTTGATATGCTCAGCCACATAATCCAGTACTGCCACATTAATTTTGGCACTTTCCCTGATACCTTCGATATCCTTCGGTGTCTTAATCAAATCATGGGTTGGCACAATACAGCCTGCCTCACGATACTTTTCAATCTTTTCATCAAATGACTGATGGCATGTCTTATACTTTCTTCCACTGCCACACCAGCAGGGATCATTTCTACCTATTTTTACAGACATTTCTATTTCCTTCCATTCTAATGATTCAATATGATATTCCCAAAATCCACTCTGTCCCAGAGCTTCTCATTCAGTTTATACTTATGTTCTTTTAAAATCTGCTCATATGGCTCTGCCCCGGCACTGTAACCGTCAAAATCACTGTTATTCTCTGTTGCTATCTGATTCTGATATTTCTGTGCCAATGCAGCTTTCTCTAACTGACGATCTATCTCTGCTTTATCAACGCCCAATCTTTCCTGCTGTTCCTCTGTCATATCCGTCCAGAAATCCTCCTGACGGCTACGAAGCTGTTCTTCTTCTTTTTCATCCAGCGTCAGTTTCTCTGCCATTGCCTGCCTGTAAAAGATTTCATCATGTACTGCCATTTCGATGACATGGGTCTTTGCTACTTCTTTTACAAACCTTCCACTGGTATGAAGATTCCAATACTTATTCGTATCATAATAATCATAGGCTGCTGCCTCATCTTCTACCTTCAGTTCCTCATAAGCGATATACATTGCCAGATCCCCAAGCTGCAGTTTTTCTCCATCTACTGTCAGGATATCTTCGGAAAGATACTCCCTGTATACAATCTTCCCCCTTCGTTCGGAAGCAAAGAGACTGATTAATAACAGTACCAGTAGAATCAGTATTGTAATGAACCATATGCGCTTCTTCTGTGATTTATTTTCACTCATACACTATCCTATTTGCAAAGCTCTGCTACAACCTGTCCGATTAATTTTCCATCTGCCTTGCCTTTTAACTCCGGCATAACTGTTTTCATAATCTGACCTTTATTTTTGGTTGCAATGACATCTGCAAATTTTTCTGTCAGAATCTTACGTACTTCTTCCTCAGAAAGCATTGCCGGTGCATATTCGCTCATAATGTCATAACGCTGCTGATATTCCGCAAGTAAATCTGTTCTTTCTGCCGGACAGGAATCAATCTGTTCTTTTACGGTCTTCATTTCTTTTAAAATCACACGGTTTACTAATTCTTCTTTTATGTCATCACGACAGCCTTCATCAATTGCTGTTTTCTTCACTGCAGAAACCAGCGAAGAAATTGCATCTTTTCTTGGTTTATCTTTTGCTTTCATTGCCGCTATCATTTCTTTTTGTAACTGTTCTATCTGCATTTCTTATTCCTCCTAAAATATTTTCTACTTTTTCATTATACGCAACTTGAAAGATTTTACAAGTTCTTAAAACCCCGCAGTAGTTTGCTTACTGCGGGGAATTTTTATCATTTTTCTTCTTTATGGATAACTTTTTACAATACACGCCGGACAGATATAATGCTTCGATAAGTTGCTGAGCCTGTCTTAATGCCGGTAGACGGTGAACTTGCATGGACAATCTGTCCTCCGCCCATATAAATTGCCACATGACCGGCATAGCAGACAATGTCACCTGGCTGGGCATTCTCATAGCTTACTTCACTTCCTGCCCGCTGTAATGCTACCGAACTATGAGGCAGGCTGATTCCAAAGTTTGCATAGACACTTTTAATGAATCCGGAACAATCTGCTCCATCAGTCAGGCTCTCGCCGCCCCATACATACGGGTTTCCAATAAACTGACAGGCATAAGATACTACATCGCTTCCACTTACTGATGTACTAAAAGAAGGATTCAATCCACCTCCCCCTGTACTGCCACCAGTAGTGCTGTCACCTCCGGTATTGCTGCCATTATTATTGTTAGCAGTTGTTGTATTATTACCTTTATTATTATTCTGAGCAGCGGCAGCTGCCTGCTCCTGTCTTATGATTTCATTCTGCTCATCAACAGTAGCTTTATACTGGGCTGCAAGACTCTGGGCTGATGCAAGCTGGGTATCAAAATCAGACATCTGAGACTGTTTCTCTGCAATCATGCTTTCATAAGAAGCCTGCTGTTCCTGATAAGACTGCTGCACTTCCTCTAACTCTGCCTTCTCTGTCTCCACCTGACTCTTAAGGTCAGCTACCTGCTGCACTGTCTCCTGATACTGCGTCAGCAGATTTCTGTCATAATCATAAATCTGCTGGGCATATTCCAGACGATTCAGTAAATCAGAGAAATCTGTTGCACCCACCAGTGCCTCAATATAACTGTCATCCCCATTCTCATACATATATACGATACGCTTTTTCATAGCATCGTACTGGTTCTGTTCATCTTCCTGCGCCTGTGCAAGCTGTGCTGTCACATTATCCAGTTCAGTCTGCTTATCCGAAAGTTCCCCTTCCAGAATATCTAAGTTCATAATAATATTTACCAGATCTGCATCCAGTGCATCAATCTGGGACTGCAGTTCCTGCTGCTGGCTCTGTATATTCTCTATATCCGAATTGGCATTATCCAATGCGGTCTGTGCTTCACTCTTCTTGTTTTTAGCCTTTGAAAGAGCGCTTGCTGACGCACTTTGAAAACATGAAATTCCAAGAATTGCTACCAGTCCTGCTGCAACCAACCGCATTTTCCACATATGTTTTTTTCTGTGCATATTTCTGCTCCTTCCACTTTTGTGTATTTCCTATCATCTTAGTATAACATCATGATACCATCTTTACAATTAACAATTTATCGCCTTTTTGAATTTCTTCACTCTTTAAGTCGTTGGTTTCCATTAACTGGGAAATAGTCGTATGATTTGCCTTGGCAATTTTCCAGAGACTGTCCCCCTCTCTTACAATATATCCGGTAATTCCTGGCTGTCTCTGTAATTCTTCCATATCCCGTTCTGTAATTCTGATTTCATCCATTTTCTGGATATTCTCCTGTGAAAATGCAATCAGATTCAGATTCAGTACTGCCTTTACCTCAATCTGGGTATTGTCTAAAAGAATCGCTGACAACTGCTCGATTCCCGCTTCCAGTTCATAGTTCATATCGTCTGTCATTTCCGGGACTTCAATCAGCTGTTCAAAAGGAAATGTCTCCCGGCAGGTTCCAATCGGCATGGCATCGTCCGTGGTTACATAAAGGATTTCCACATTCAGGCTTCCTTCCACTTTAAGACCGTCTGCCTGTGGCTCCACATGGTCAATAAATGCCATTCCTTCGCAGGAACAAATCTGCAGGATATTCTCCTGATTCTTCTTTAAATTCATGTGGTCTGTCAACCGGCATTTTGCATAATTCTTTGCCAGCAGCCTGCTCATGGTAACTTCTTCATAAGCTGGTGTCATCTCTTCCCGCAGCGAATATACGTCCTCTACCACATCTGCCTCTGTTTCCTTCCAGATACAGATATCTAATTCTAACGTCATATCCAGACTGATTTTCCGGTCTTCTCCATCATAATCCGGTCTGACCTCTACTTCCATACTGGCAGGTGTTACCTGAATCCGATAGATTTTTTCCTCACTGCATCCCTCGCAGGCAAGTTCTCCGTTCAGTGGTATCGTCTCTTCTAACCATTCTAACCGGCGTTCTTCTTTCTGGGCATAATATAGCAAAAACAGTCTTATTTCTCCGGTAAGCTGGATTTTTTCTTCTCGTAACCTCGTTTCCACACCCCGAAGCTGCACACTTTTCCATAAAATCTGTTCTACATCTGGCTTGCTCTGGGGCAGCTCTATTTCCTGTTTCAACCGGTAATTATCTTTCTTACAGGTTTCCAATTCCAGAATATTATGCCTGTTCTGAAGGATTTCCAACGGATGTTCCATGGCTACTCCCGTAATCAGTTCCGTCTCCTTGCGCATCCGCATTTCTGCCTTCAGCATCACCAGTGCACGAACACTTAATTTTCTGGAATTAATAATCCCGATATTAATGTCTTCCAGTTCTGCTGTGACGTCCACCGGATCTAATTCATTCACTCCATCCATACTGATGGTTTCTTCAAATGGAATCTGTCCCCGCAGGCAGTCTAATTTATGCTCCTCCATATCGCTGCGGTAGAGCACATGAAAGATAAGATTCCCCTTCACATAAATACGTCCTTCTTTTACCTGTATCTCATCAAAGCGGATTTCACCTTTTTCTTTCAGTACTTTTACAATATCCGGCCGATAATCCGGTAGATTGTAATCATCATCCAGAGTAATCTGACTCATGGCACTGGCTTTTTCATAATTCATATGTATGTTCTGTTTCTTTATTTCCACTAAAAAAATCCCCTTCCTGAATGTTATTTCATTTTATTCAGGAAAAAGGGACTTTATTCTTCTAACATAATTTCATTCGGATATCTCTTGTGATGATATCTGTATAACTGAAAGATAATAACTGTGGCGGATTGCCTTCTCTTTCATCATCTACAAGAATCGTGAATACACTCGGATAAGCATTCTGTATTACACCACGCTGTACATCTACTTTATTACGACCTCTGTCCAGTTGAATCATTACACTGCTACCGCACTGCTGATGCACGGATGCCCGGACTCTGTTAATATCTGCTCTCTGCATATACCAGTTCCTCCTTTTTTATCCACGCTCTTTAGTATATCACTGTGTTAAAATGCTGTCAAAGGGAAAAAAGTACCATTTTTTCACTCAAACAACACGTTCTTGTCACATTTTGTCACCTCAACCACAATATATGGGAAACTTGGTGCCTTTGCCACCGTCTCATTCTCCCCCGGGCCAATCAGCGTTGTAACAAAACAGAGGGCATTCTGAGTCAGATAAACATCTTTTACGGAAATGCTGTAGCCCCCCGTTTCCTTCTCTCCATAACCCCTTGCAATATAGAGTTTTCCGTTATCTTCATAAGTCAGCTTGAAATCCATTTCCTTTCGTTCTTCAATTTCCTGCTTCAATTCTTCCGGCACTGCTTCCTCTTCTAACACGGTAAATTCCACGTCTTCTATTTTACTGCCATTGGTATCTTCGATACCGCAGCCTGCTGCTACCAGTCCAATCCATGCTACCGCAAGCAGACCGATGACACTCCGGACAGCTTTCCTTGCTTCTATTGTTTTCCGTTTCACTTTCTTCTCCCTGTTTTTATTCTTTTCATTCTATTCCAAAATCCGGATTATCATGTTGTAATTCTTAAGTTTTACCGCTATAATAGGGAAAGAAATCAGTATTTTGTTTTTGAAATTTATATCCAGAAAGGAATTCTATCTCTATGATACGAGCAATTCTTGCACTTTTATTTGCTATTCTTTACCTGATTCTTGGTATTCCAGTTCTCTTTGTAGAATGGATTATCCGTAAATGCAACCGCCATGCCGCCGATATCAGCAGTCTTCGCATGGTGCAGTGGGCATTCCGTGTGATTATGTTTATCTGTGGCGTTAAGCTGACTGTAATCGGGGAAGAAAATGTTCCAAAAGATGTTCCGGTTCTTTATATCGGAAATCATAGAAGTTATTTTGACATTATTATCACTTATTCCAGATGTCCGAGACTCACCGGTTACATTGCCAAAGACACCATGGGAAAAGTTCCTCTTTTAAACATCTGGATGAAGCGGCTCTACTGCCTCTTCTTAGACCGTACCGATATGAAGAAGGGCTTAAAAACCATCCTGACCGGTATCGACCAGATTAAAGCCGGCATTTCCATGTGTATCTTCCCGGAAGGTACCAGAAACAAGACTGAGGACGAAATGCTTCCTTTCAAAGCCGGAAGCCTAAAGCTCTCTGAGAAAACCGGATGTCCGATTGTTCCTATGGCAATCACCAATTCTGCTGATATTCTGGAAAATCATTTTCCAAAGGTAAAACCTACCCATGTTATCCTGCAGTATGGTACTCCGATTTATTTAGATCAGCTTTCTGCTGATGACCGCAAACATCTTGCTACCTATACACAGAATACGGTGCATGAGCTGCTGGCAGATAACCGGAAATATCTTTAAACCGCAAATATTGATAAAAAAAGGAACTGTAGCTTTGATGACTATACTTCAAAGTTACAGTTTCTTTTTTCATTTTTCTATATTATTATCAAACACTTCCTGTATTTACCATTAAAAAAAACATTTTCTTATGCTTCGGTTAATGCTGCCACCACTTTCGGGAATTCCATAAAATGGGATGCCTTGACTAAAACAGCATCTCCTTCTTTTACGGTAGCAAGAAGTTCTTCTGTCATCTCCTCACGGGTTGCATAGTGTTTTACGGTCAGAGCCGGATTCTGTTTCTTCGCTCCTTCTGCCAATTTCCCGGATAATGTTCCAACACAGAATAACAAATCAATTGGCAGTGTTCCGGCATAGGTTCCCACTTCATAATGAAGCTGTTTTTCATCCTCGCCTAATTCACCCATATCTCCAAGAACCGCTATCTTTCGTCCCCCTGCCTTAGACAGGACATCCAAAGATGCCTTCATGGAAACCGGATTCGCATTGTAGCAGTCATCAATAACCGTCATGCCCTTTGTGTGAATCAGATTAGTTCTTCCGCTGATGGTGGAAGCGGCTGCAATTCCACATTTAATTTCATCCATGGAAAGACCTAACTGTTCTGCCACGCAGGTTGCTGCCAGTGCATTATATACATTATGTTCTCCCGGAATTGGAATAAATACTTCCATGTCTCCCTGTGGAGTGTGGAATTCTGCTGTCATTCCTTCTAAGCCATGCTCTGTAACTGCATCTGCACAGACAGAAGTCTCGCAGAGATTCCTTCCCTTGATTCCATAAAATACAGGCTTTCTTCCTGCCACCTGCTCTACAGTTGAAAGTTTATCATCATCTCCATTTAATATCACAACACCATCCGGTTTCAAATGAGCAAAGCTTTCTGTCTTTGCTTTTAAGATTCCATCTCTGGTTTTCAAATTCTCCAGATGACATAAACCGATATTGGTAATAACCATAATATCCGGCTGCGCCATATCTGCCAGTTCATGCATCTCGCCAAATTCAGAAATTCCCATTTCCAGAACTGCAACCTGATGCTCTTTTTCAATCTGAAAAATAGTCAGTGGCAGACCGATTCCATTATTAAAATTCCCCTGTGTCTTATGTACCCGGAATTTTGTGCCCAGTACAGATGCAATCATTTCTTTGGTACTGGTCTTTCCAACACTTCCGGTAATTCCCACTACTTTAATGTCAAGGGTATTCCGATAGAAACGTGCCAGACGCTTCATGGCAGTTACGGTATCTTCCACCAGAATATAAGCTCCATCTACATCAAGACTCTGCTGGGACAGTGCATATGCTCCTTTTTTTAATACATCCGGAATAAATTTGTGACCATCGACCTTTTCTCCCGGAATGGCAACAAATAAATCTCCTGCCTTTACTCTCCGGCTGTCAATCTCGACTCCGGTTACGGTATATTCTTTTGCTTCATTCCCACCTATTAATGTTCCACCGCAGGCTTCTGCAATCTGTGCTAATGTCAGTTCCTTCATATCTGCCTTCTCTGCCCTTTCTTATGCTCCGTATTTCTCCATGGAAATATCAACCAGCTGCTGGCATAACTCTTCGAAGTTTACTCCTTCTACCTTGGCTTCCTGCGGCAGTAAGCTGGTTGCTGTCATACCAGGCAATGTATTTGCCTCTAAGCAGTATACTTCATCTTTTGCATTGACTAAGAAGTCGATTCTGGAATAGGTGTCCAGGCCTAACGCTTCCGCAACTTTTACTGCATGCTTCTGCATCTCTTTTGCCACACTGTCTTTAATATCTGCCGGACAGGTTTCCACTGTGCTTCCAGCCTTATACTTATTTTTATAATCGTAAAATCCTTCTTTTGGTGCAATCTCGATAACCGGCAATGCTCTTCCTTTGATGACACCTACTGAAAATTCTCTTCCCTCTACATACTCTTCAATTAAGATTTCATCTTCCCAGAAAAATGCATCATCCAATGCTTTTGTAAAATTGCTTTCTTCTTTTACAATGGAAACCCCAATACTGGAACCACCGCAACATGGCTTTACCACGCAAGGCAACGTAATTCCTATTTCAACCAGGCTGTTTTTTCTGTCCTTTTTCTTCATATAAATGCCCTTCGGACAAGGGATTCCATTGGCTTCAAAAAACTGCTTTGCCATATTTTTATTCATGGCAATCGCACTGCTTAAATAGCCGCTTCCGGTATAACGGATTCCAAACAAATCAAAGGCTGCCTGAATCTTACCATTCTCTCCATTTTCTCCATGTAATGCCATAAATACAATATCTGCCATACGGCACATTGCGATTACATTCGGTCCAAAGAAGCAGGCAGACTGGTCTTTTCTACTCTTTCTTACCTTATCAAGATCTGGAGCCGTCTCCGGTATATCCGCTACTTTTACACTTGCTTCTTCTGAATGTTCAAAAATTCCAGTAATATCCTGTTCTTCTTCTCCATATCCCATAAACACATCCAGAAGAATAACCTGATGTCCATTCTTCCGCAATGCCTTTGTTACCATATCTCCTGTTTTAAAAGACACATCACGCTCTGTGCTCAAGCCGCCTGCCAAAACTACGATATTCATTCTCTAATGTCCTTCTTTCTTTCAGATTCAAATATGTATATTACATCTCTTTTTTCAATATGTATATTATACCTTTTTTTCTTAGAATGACAAGAGAATCTCACAAAGCAATCAAGATTGGTTCTCCGGGCTTTGCATTATGATTTTCAAACACCTGAAAAAGATGCTCTGCACACTGCTGTACATCCATGGCTTCTTCCGGCTGCTCCATCCATTTTAAAATTCCGGACTTGCAGAGCAAAAGATATGGCAATACCATATATTTATTGCTCCTTGTGCAATAATCGATACCCTTATTGCATAATTCCAGCGCCTCTCTGTAAATTTCCATCTCATGCAAAAGATTAGCTTCATTGTAAAGTATCATCGGATATACCTTTTCTTTTTCTTCATCATCTACTTTTCTTACTTCCAGATAATCAGATAACTGCATCCAGATGCGGAGTGCCTGCTTTCTTTCACCAAGCCGCTGTTTCTGTACCGCCATACTGTTGATAATGTTGATTTCCTCAAAGGTAAACATCCGCTTCTGCACCAGATTTGCCAGCCCTGCCGGATGTGTCAGATGTAATGCTTCTTCCAGCTTTGCATATACAAGTTCCGGACGGACTCCTTCCTTACTGTCCAGCACCGCCTTTATGTATAAAAAGAACTGTCTGGTCAGTTTATCCTCCTGTTTATGTTCCGGTTGTCTCTGCCAGAGTTCCCTGCTGCCTTCCATATCATTATTTGCTACTGCATGCACCAGCTGCCGCATATAGGCATATAATTCCATTTCTTCCGCCGTTGCATGAATATTGCATATACCCATCGTCTTTCCAAGACGCTGCATAATAGCTTCATAATTTTTCCGCTTCGGTACCACAAATCCGTTTTCAATTTTTGATAAAGTTCCAGTTGAACAGATGCCAAAAGCAAGTTCTTCCTGTGTAATGCCAAGCTGTTTGCGGGATTCACATATATAATCCCCAAGATTGTAACAAGCCAATTCCTAACCTCCCTTTTCTCATAACCCATCGTATTGACTGTTCCATAGAAATGTCATATCGATATATTATAACTACTGTAGCATAAAAATAGCGGTACCGCTATTGGCGTTTTGTCAAGACTGTTGTCAAAACGTTAACTGCGATACCGCTGTCTGCTACCAGTTATCCATAAGGAACTGCCAGTGATAGTCTTTTTCGTTATATATCTAGAATTCCGGTTCAATCAGGCCGTAGGTGTTACCTTTTCTCTTATATACAACGTTTACATTGTCATCCTCTGCATTTACGAATACAAAGAAATCATGTCCTAATAATTCCATCTGAACACATGCATCTTCCGGATACATTGGTTTCATATCGAATTTCTTGGTACGGATGATTTTAATTTCATCATCTGCTTCCACTTCTTTTTCAATATATTCCTTACGGAAATTGCTGTTGCTCTGCTGTTTTGTAATAATCTTATTCTTATACTTTTTAAGCTGTCTCTCAATAATCTCTTCTACAAGATCAATCGATACATACATATCATTGCTTACCTGCTCTGAACGGATAATGTGTCCAGGTACAGGAATCGTAACCTCGATTTTCTGTCTCTCCTTTTCTACACTCAAAGTTACAAATACGTCTGTGTCCGGAGTAAAGTACTTCTCCAGTTTTCCAATTTTGTCCTCAACTGCTGCCTTAAGACCGTCTGTCAATTCGATGTTTCTTCCTGAAATAGTAATACGCATGATGTCCAACCCCTTTGCCATTTATTTGATACAGACTGATATCATGGTTTTATTATACTATTTTGTACGAATATTTACAAGTTTTTTGTGCAATATTTACTGTATTTTTAGAGAATTTTTCGAATATCTTTCTGAAATCAGGAAATCTGCAGGATTTTTCAAAAGGGATTGCCTGTATTCTAAAATAAGTCTAAAATATAACTGTATTTTTTAACGCTTTCATCTGTGCTATCATTTTTCTAAGGCAGATAAAAACCAGAAAGGATTTGTTTCTTATGAATACTGTTTTAATTACCGGAGCTTCCCGGGGCATCGGTGCTGCTATTGCAGAAGTATTTGCCCGCCACGGTTATCAGCTCATTTTAAATTGCTGTCATTCCGAAACTGCTCTTAAGGCTTTGTCTGATGAACTTTCGGACAAATATCATGTCACGGTTCTTCCGGTTATCGGAGATGTCAGTGATCCGGATTTTGTTGCCAATATGTTTGCCATGATTCACCAGCAGTCCCTTTCGGTTGATGTTCTGATCAACAATGCCGGAATCTCCCACATCGGTCTGTTGCAGGATATGACTTATGAACAATGGCAGCACGTTATAAACACCAATCTTTCTTCTGTTTTTTCCTGCTGCAAATATGCTCTGCCAGATATGCTGCACAAAAAATCAGGCCGGATTCTTAACATTTCTTCTGTCTGGGGAAATGTAGGTGCCTCCTGTGAGGTTGCTTATTCCGCCAGCAAGGGAGCTGTTAATTCCTTTACAAAGGCACTTGCCAAAGAGGTTGCACCCAGTGGAATCTCTGTCAATGCCATTGCCTGCGGCACCATTGATACTTCCATGAACGCCTGTTTTTCTGCCGAAGAGCGTGCTGACTTAGAATCCGAAATTCCCTGCGGCAGATATGGTACACCTGTGGAAACAGCTGAACTTGCTTATGCTATCGTATCACAAAGTCCATATCTCACCGGTCAGATTATTACCTTAGATGGTGGTTGGTGCTAATTTACATATGTGAATAGTTTGTGCTCCGTTGATATAATTTATCTTTCGTTTATTTTTGTCACTGGTTTTTTAACATGTTTTAAAATAGAGGTATTATTTACGAAAGATGAGGTTTGTATATGAATATCGGTTCTAAGTTACGATACCTGATTGAAGAAGCTAACATTACCCAGCGGCAGCTTGCAGATGCACTACATATCTCTCCCTCTGCTCTGAATGGATATATCAATCAGGGGAAAGAACCTGACTATGCAACCTTAGTAAGAATAGCCGACTATTTTCATACTTCCACCGACTATCTGCTCGGTCACAGTAACATCCGCAATGCCAGTCTGACGCATCTCAACAGCTGTGAGGGTGAACTGCTAAGTATCTATCATACTCTTTCCAGTTATAACCAGCAGCTTTTCTTAGAAGAATTGAAGGCTGTTGACCGGATGGTTTCCCGGGCAACAGCCTCGCCATTAAAATAGTTAATCTTCATCAAAGTAGCCGATGTATTTTACATCATGCTTTCCTTTCGGGAACATTTCATGGTACAAATCTACAAAATAGTCATCCGTCATGCTTGCGATGTAATCCACCACAAGCTGGTTCGGTTCTGTCTCCATGTATTGTTCCTTCGAAAAGGTTCTGCTGAACCGATTGTTTTCTGCCACATATGCAATATGGTGGCGGTAGAGCCAGGATTTTTCATTCTTATCCTTTGCATCTTTCAATAACTGATAGTACATCTCTTCAAACATCGGATTCAGATTTTCCCGGATGACTTTTTCGATTTTCTCATTGTGATAGATATACTCATAATTTTCAGTCTTTGCAAGCTTCAACTGTTGAAAATATGCTTCATCCATGGAAAGATATGGTTTTCCATAGCTGTTTTCAATGATGTTAACTACCATATTATTGATGATTTCCGCATTGCTGCTGCCTATAGTATCTCCGTTAAAACCTCTGTCATCCGGCAGAAGATGCAGGCGTACAGCATCCTGTCTGTCCTTGCCAAGATAGGCTATAATATCACAAATCCGCATTACACAGGCTTCCAGTGTTCCCGGCACAAGATGTTTAATTCCATCTTCCTTCTGATAGCACATTTCTACTTCTGTATCCAGATCTGCAAAGGTCTTCGCCTTTTTCGGCTGATACTCCTGCTGCTCCATTTCTCCATTATGGCATAGGACTCCATCCAGAGTCTGCAGGCTGATATTTCTCTGTCCCAGTACATCCAGTACACGCACACTGTGCACATTATGGTTAAAATATCGTCCCGTCTCTCCCCGCAAAAGTGCACTTAAAATTCTCTCACCAGCATGTCCGAATGGTGCATGTCCGATGTCATGCCCCAGGGAAATTGCTTCTATTAAATCCTGATTGAGATTTAATACATTTCCAATATTCCTTGCAATCCTTGAAACGAGCTGCACATGCTGCGCCCGTCTTGAAATGTCATCATTTCTGTAAAGGGAAAATACCTGCGTCTTGTCTCCATAACGGTTATAATAAGGCAGATGCATGATTTTCTCAATGTCCCGGACAAAGGGAGGCCTCCAGAGATTCGCCCTGTCATGATTCATCTCCCGGCGCAAAACCTGTTCTTCGGAAAAAGCATATGGATTTGCCCTATGCTCTTTTCTGTCTTCTATGATCCTTTGTTGTAATTTTTCTGAAAGATTATGATATGCTCCCATTTTCTGCTCCCTGCTCATATAATAAATATCTTTACTGCTGAAGCTGATGCGTCAGTTCAATTAAATTTTCAGTCTCTGCCATCAGATGTTCTACGCTCTTCTGGTTCTTCTCGCAGGTTGTCAGTGTACTATTTGTATGAGCTGCTACTTCTTCTGAAATAGCGGAAATTGTCTGGATACTATCCATGATACCTGCATTGGCACTTTCTAATTCTTTCACAATACCGGACAATGCATCCGACTGGCTCTGTACACGGTCCGAATTATCCTCTATTGTACGGAAGCTGCCGGCAGTTTCATTGACTGTTACATTCTGATGTTCAACCTGTGAAATCATGCTTTCGATGATGGTCACTACTTTTTCCAGTTCTTCCGATACATTTCTTATCAGTTCTTCAATACTGACCGTTGCTTCCTGTGTCTGGGTTGCCAGACCGGAAATCTCAGATGCTACTACAGCAAAACCTCTTCCTGCTTCACCGGCACGGGCTGCTTCAATTGACGCATTTAATGAAAGCAGGCTGGTTTCTGAAGTAATATTATTGATAATCTCAATGATGGAATACATTTTATCCATATACTCTTTTAAAGAAGTAAGTTCTGCTGCCACCTGACTGTTCGTCTGCTCAGTCACACTCACCTGCGATACCAGCTGTTCAATATTTTTCTTACCCGCGTTCAATGCTTCTGCTGTAACTGTCATGCTCTCAGCAATGCTGTCAGAAGCCTGGGTTACCTGCATTACTTTTTCCTGGATTGCTTCTGTCTGGCTTAACTGATTCTGCACCGCCTCCGCTGTATCTGTTGTTCCACCGGTCAACTCTTCCATTGCATTTCTGGTATCGCTGACACCACTGCCAAGTAATTCTACTTCATCAGACATTCCATTAATTTTCTTTGTCATGGCATCAGATACTTCTAAAATTTTCTGAAGCATGGTATCAGACTGTCCCTTTGCCTGATTCATTTCACCCAGCCGTGATAAAAACGATTTCTGTAAAACAGCAGAACTGCAATAAGAAAATGCTGTTGTCAAAATCAGTATAATAATCTCTGTTCCATAGAAAGTAGGTCCCTCACCTTGGCCTTTCATGGTATGTACTACAATAGAAATAAGATTTACGATAGTTGCTCCAATTCCAAGTTCCAATGCATATTTCGAATCTGAAAATACAGAAATCAAAATAAACATCGGTATTACATATACAAAAACCAACTGATTGCCGGCACCTATCAGTGCCACCGTATAATATACTGCAAATCCAATCCCCAAAAGATGCTTGATTGCTTTTGTCTCCTGGTCTTTCCTATAGCAAATCCATTCTGCCACCACCGGTCCAAGTGCCAGCACAATAAGCACCGCCACATAAACTACATTCTTGGAAGTTCCGAAATTTTCCAAAAAATTAACCAGTGCCAATAAGATTCCCATAATTGTATGCCCTGTCATTGCAGTCTTATTTACTCTTCCTTGTTCTGTCAATTCTTTCATCCTCCCATATATAAACTGTATTTTTTGAACTTTACCAGCAATTTTATTATACCTTTCTCTACATAAATTGAAAAGGCTTTTATTTATACGCCTTACCATATGCCTTTCCCTTGGACTCTTTTATTATTACGTTCATAAAAAACTTGCTCTTCATCTTTAAACTGGCATGGTCATTTTTATCAAAATTGGATGTTTTTATAATGCCATTTCTGTTTTATGATAAACCGCAACAAAGAAAAAGAAAAGAGGACTTTATGATGAAAAACGAAAGAATCTACAAACTTGTACTGACTGCTCTTATGGCAGCACTTTCCTATGTGGTATTCACATTCTTACAGATTAAAATCGCACTTCCTGGCGGAGATGCCACATCTATCCACCTTGGGAACGCGGTATGTGTATTAGGTGCATTATTGTTAGGCGGTGTTTATGGTGGAATTGGCGGTGCCATCGGTATGACAATCGGCGACCTTTTAGACCCGATTTACATTGTATACGCACCAAAGACTTTTATCTTAAAATTCTGCATCGGTCTGATTACCGGTCTGGTTGCACACAAAATCGGTAAAATTTCCACTTCCAAAGATAGCAGGCACGTTTTCAAATGGGTTGTTATCGCAAGTATCTGCGGACTGTTATTCAACGTTGTTTTTGACCCACTGTTCGGCTACTTCTACAAACTGGTTATCTTAGGAAAACCGGCAGCAGAAGTTACACTTTCTATTAACATTGCAGCAACCAGCATTAATGCAGTATTATCCGTTATCGTAGCAACTGCTGTATACATGGCACTGCGTCCGGTACTGGCAAAATCTAATATGCTGCCACGTCTTGGAAAGGAAAGCGCATGCGCATGAAATTAAATACTTTACCACCAAAACTTCTGATTATCAATGATATATCCGGTGTGGGACGCTGCTCCATGAGCGTGTCCCTCCCGGTGGTAAGTGCATGTAAGGTACAGGGAATCCCTGTGCCTACTTCTGTTTTCAGCAATCATACCGGTTTCCCTACCCACTTGAAAATTGATTTAACCGGACAGCTTAAGGATTATTTTGCTGCACTGAATATTCTTTCCATGAACTGGGACGGCATCTACTGCGGCTACCTTGGTGCAAAAGAACAGCTTCATGCCATTTCCGATTACTATGATTCTCTCACCGAAAAACCTCTTTTTATTATAGACCCGGTAATGGGTGACCATGGCAGAGCCTATCAGCATATTACGCCGGAATTCTGCAATCACATGAAAGACTTTGTATCCCGGGGTGATATTATCACACCAAATCTGACGGAAGCCTGCCTTTTAACAGATACGCCTTATCCGGAGCATGACTGCACCGATTCGGAGCTTTCTGCCATTTCCCAAAAGCTTCATGCACTGGGTGTGAAAAAATGTATTATTACCGGCTGTCCAAAAGGCGACACTTTCCTTAACTATATTTCCGATAGCAGCGGAAATGTGGATACTGTTTCCACGAAAAAAGCCGGTCCGGGGTATCCCGGAACCGGCGACATCTTCGTCAGTATTGTATCTGCACTTACCTTACGGGGCTTCTCCTTACAAGAATGTACCACACAGGCAGCTCATTTTATTGCTTCCTGTATTTCCTATTCGCAGTCACTTTCGGATGATACTTTGCAGGGTGTTATTTTTGAACCGCTTCTTTCTGACTTAGTGACACTTTAATCTCAAGAAAGAGAGTCTAAGTAACTGCCTATCAGATTTGCCATCTGGACATATTCTGCGGATGTACCACCTGCTGTATAGTTGGCACAACTGTCCACATACTGGTCAGCCGCAGCATTTGCTCCGATGTAAATGCTTTTATCAGCAACTTTTCCTGCAACGGAATTTTCTCCCTGGAACAGGTCTTTTAATTCCTTCTTATCTGCATTTTTCAGAGTTTCCTCATCTATTACAAGTTTTCCATTACTGTCTACGGTAATACCGACCTTCTGTAACGCTTCACTCTGACCGGAAATAATGCTTTTTAATTCCTTGCTGTAATTTGCAGATTTGTCTGTATCAAGGTCTGACAGGCTTTCTAAGAGACTGTTATAATCTCCGGTAAAACGCTCTATCAGTGAAATCAAATCGGAATAATCTCCGCTTTCTTCTGCCTTGGCAAAAACGGAATCCTCTCCTGTTTCACTTAATACTGCTGCACTTGCTTTGAGTGAGGATGCAGACTTCTTGACACTGTCATATTCTTCACTCTTTTTCCCGGTTGTCTTGCTGCTCTTCTCTGTCTCACTGCTCTTTTTTAACAGGTCCACCACTTTTGTATCATTGTCTGTGTCCGTATTCAGTGAACTCATCAAAAGGCTGTTATTTCCTGTTACACGAATCATGTTTCTCCTCCTAATTTTAAGACAAAATTGCCTCCATGCCGTCTTATACCTGATATATCGTTCTTTTTTCCGAAAAACTTAACCTTTAAACTAATCCTTTCTTGCCGCTTTTAACATGGCAATCTCTCTGGCATAGCCTTCTAAATCATTCGGTGTTTCAAGGTAAAACGGCAGTTTTTTCAATGCCGGATGGTTGATTATCCGCACAATGGCATCCATGGTCAGATTGCCTGCGCCCAGACATTCATGACGGTCTTTATGGCTGCCCAGTACATTTTTCGAATCATTCAAATGAATGGCACACAGTTTATCCAGTCCGATAATGCGGTCAAATTCTTCTAATACTTCCTCTAAATGTCCGCTGATATCATAGCCACCATCAAAAACATGGCAGGTATCCAGACAGACTCCCATTTTCTCCGGATATTTTACCCGGCTTAAAATCTCCTGCAGTTCTTCAAAGTTTCTTCCTACTTCTGTTCCTTTTCCAGCCATGGTCTCAAGCAGCACTGTTGTTTTCTGCTCCTGCCACATGATTTCATTTAAGACTCCTGCAATCTTTTCAATTCCAACTTCCGCTCCCTGCTGCACATGGCTGCCAGGATGAAAATTATATTTGCAGTCCGGTATCTCCTCTAAACGCCGCAAATCATCCGCCATGATTTCTCTGGCAAACTCCTGTACCCGCTCATCTTTGCCGCAGGCATTTATTGTATAGGGTGCATGGGCAAGAATCTGCCCGATGCCATGCTCCGCAGCATACTGCTGATATGCAGCTATATCTTTCACATCTAAATCCTTTGCTTTGCCGCCTCTTGGATTTCTGGTAAAAAACTGAAATGTATTGGCTCCGATTTCCTCTGCCTGCTTTGCCATAGCAAGGAAGCCTTTTGATGATGATAAATGGCAACCGATTCGAAACATATTTTTCTCCTTTTCCTTTTCCTACGTTCACTTAATGTTACGTCATAATAACTATTCTATCTTTTTCATCCGTGTCAGCCCGTCCATTGAAGTCAGATGCGATACAACGTCTGCAAGTGGTACTATGAATTTTGTTCTGCTTATTGGCTTTTCCGGCAACCGGTGCATATTCGCATCCATGCTCAGATGCACCTCGCTGACACATCCCTGTGCCAGCGTTGCCAGACTTTCTCCAAAATTCCAAGTGCCACTAACAGACTTTTGTTATGCATCTTCCTTCAATGGACCGGCTGGCACAGGTTCCAAAAATTATAATCCTTATAATGACTCTAAAAATTCTAATTATCCCGTGGTTCGGTGATTGGGAAATGGGAAAACTGTCTTTCCGTTGCTTTGACCAAAAGCACTGCATCGTCCGTCGGAGACGGATGCCAGATGATGCTTGAAAGGGGCACTAAGAATTTCGGCATGATTATATATATATTGTCCGGCAACCGGTGCATATTCGCATCCATGCTCAAATGCACCTCGCTGGCACGTCCCTGTGCCAGCGTTGCCTATTACCAGACGAAATTCCAAGTGCCCCTAGCAAGCATCATAAGGTATCCGCGTTCCGGCGAACAATACAGTGTTTTTTGTCAAACATTGGAAAGACTGTTCTTATCGTCAAAAGAAAAACTTGTGTCTTAGAACTACGGCATTTTAAAGTAAATCAAATTCTCTTTCTATTCCAATGATTTATCGATGTCTTTTCCCCTCTCCCAATCACCGGACACTTGTTATTTCATTATAACCGTTATAAAATGAAAAAGTAACCCCAAACCAGTAATCCCGCCCTCGCAATTTAATAGGACACATACAAAAAGGTACATTTTATGAAAATTGGAATTTTATCAGATACACATGGTGTATTAAAGGATACATTTTTAGACGAGCTGCAAAGCTGTGATTATCTTCTGCACGCAGGAGATATTGGAAGTCTCAAATGTTATGAGACTTTAAAAGATCTGCATGTTCCGCTTTATATCATCAAGGGGAACTGCGACAAAGGCGAATGGACGAAATATCTGCCGGAGACTCTGGCAGCACCCATTGGTGGGAAGATTTTCTATCTCATCCATAAGAAAAGCGATTTGCCTTATCCACAACCTGAAGCAGATTTTATTATTACCGGGCATACCCACCATTATGAAGTAAGTAAAAGAGGAACCACTACTTTCATCAATCCGGGCAGTGCCGGTCGAAGCCGCAGTGGTTCCTCCTGTACTATCGCTATTCTGACTTTGGATGGAGACGAATTTTCGGTTTTGCCCATTTATGCAGAATAGTATTTGACTCTTCCGGTTACTTTCCAGCACCGGTTGAAAATATTGCTGAAACAGCAGCCTGGTATTCTATCAGGCTGTTTGCTTTCTTTATCTTCTTCAACGTTTTTTCAATTCCGGTAAACTGTGTGCCAAGATAAAACCACAATTCTTTCATTTTAAACAGGACATTTTTCTCCCCGGACATTTCTTTCTGATAGCCGGCAACCAGCTTATTGTGAAATGTATAAAGCCGCTTTAATTCAACAGCCCTATCTATTGTGCTGCCGGAGCGGATTTTCTCTATGAGTGCCGGGTCTCTTATAACACCACGCCCTAACATAATGGCATCTATCGTTGGAAAACGTTCTGTAAACCGCTCATAATCTTCCACTGTAAAAATATCTCCATTGTAAACCAGCGGATTCCTGCTGTACTCCAGTGCATACTCTACCATCGTCCAATCCGGCTTATTTTTATAATAATCTTCTCTGACACGGGGATGTAAAATCAGCTCCTTTATTGGGAAACGATTGTATATTTTTAAAATGCCTTCAAATTCATCCGGATATTCCATGCCAAGTCTTGTCTTAATGGAAATCTCTGCATCCGTCTTTTCAAACATTTCATCCAGGAAATGAAGCAAGGCTCTTTCATCATCTAAAAGCCCGGCACCTCTTCCCTTCGATACTACCGTTCCGGAAGGGCATCCGGCGTTGATATTAATTTCCTGATATCCAAATACTTTCAGTTCTTCTGCGATTGCTGCCACATCTTCTCCGCTCTTTGACAGCACCTGTGGCACGGTATACATTCCGGTATTATGTTCCGGGCTTAAATCATTTCTTTCTCTGGCATTGAAGCTTCGCTTCGTATGTGGAGCTAAAAATGGTGTAAAATATTTGTCGGCATCTTCATAGCATGCATGGTAAGCCTGCCGGTATACATATCCTGTAATTCCCTCTAAGGGAGCTAAATATAGTTTCATTGGTACATCCTGTTTTTTATTTCATTTCTCAATTCTGTTTTCATATTCTGCTTTTTATCTTACTGCAAACTTCTTAAACTCTTTCCACATCTTCATTCTCCTTTGTTCCTGGCACACTATTTAGCAGTTCTTCCTTCTGCTTTTCCATTGGACATATAATGCATATAGTAACTCTTCAAATCATTTCCAAAGGCACTTCTTAAATCAGAATAATTCCGTTTATATACATTTACATCAAATTCTTCGGAAGCCCTTCTGCCTTCTGACATTCCATAATTTACAAAATGTGCCAATACAGCTATATCATCATCCCCAAAAGCTGCCTTTATATCAGAATACTTCTTGGTGTAGTAATTATAGTCATATACTGCACTGTAATCTACTCCGTTGTATACGGTAGTTGCTCCCTGCAACGTCTTACATCCGGTTCCCTGACGACCTTCCTTTTTACCATTTGTTATATAATGCATATAATAGCTCTTTAAGTTATTTCCAAATGCTGCCCGTAAATCTGCATACTGGTTACGATAGGAATTTACATCAAAGATCTCTTTTCCCTGGCGTCCTTCTGCCATTCCATAGTTTACAAAGTGGGAAAGAACAGCTACATCATCATTTCCAAAGGCTTTCTTAATATCAGAATACTTCTTGGTGTAGTAATTATAGTCATATACTGCACTGTAATCTATTCCATTGTATACGGTAGCTGCTCCCTGCAACGTCTTACATCCGGTTCCCTGACGACCTTCCTTTTTACCATTTGTTATATAATGCATATAATAGCTCTTTAAGTTATTTCCAAATGCTGCCCGTAAATCTGCATACTGGTTACGGTAGGAATTTACATCAAAGGTCTCTTTTCCCTGGCGTCCTTCTGTCATTCCATTGTTTACAAAGTGGGAAAGAACGGCTACATCATCATTTCCAAATGCTTTCTTAATATCAGAATACTTCTTGGTGTAGTAATTATAATCATATACTGCACTGTAATCTACTCCATTATATACAGTAGCTGCTCCCTGCAATGTCTTACACCCAGTTCCCTGACGACCTTCTGCCCGTCCACTATTGATATAGTGCATATAATAAGACTTCAAATCATTGCCAAAAGCTGCTCGTAAATCTGCATACTGATTGCGATAGGAATTTACATCAAAGGTTTCTTTTCCCTGACGGCCTTCTGCCATTCCATAGTTACGGAAATGATAAAATGCCATCCATAAATCTGTTCCGACGGCTGCTTTTACATCCGGGTATTTATTTACATAATAGCTGCCATCAAATACCGCAGTATAATCTACACCGCCTATCTCCCAGATGCCATTTTCTGTATTTTCCTCATCCTTTGCCTTTTCTTTGGCTATATAAAATCCGTTTATCAGCAGATTTCCACTTGCATCATATACACTATAAGATATACTATCTGACCCTGAAATCTCTCCAAGAGACTGTACGGTAACCTGATTTTCATCAGATGCAGGAATCTTTAAGTTTCCATTGGAACCTTGTGCCGACCACTCTACTCTTGCAACATCACTGCTTTTTTCTGTTACCTTTAATGTTGTGCTCTTATTTTTGGTCATTAATAATTTCGGGCTGTCCAGAGTAAATTTCGGCAGACTCTGTATCACTACATTTCCGGATGCATCCACTGCCATCTTCGGCTGCACGCCCTGACTGGAATACTGATCCCCCTTTGCATGGACGTATTCTCTTCTTGCCTCTATATATAAGTGTGAAACATCTGCATCCGGTGCATAAACCACTTTGTCCCCTTCTTTTACACCGAGATTTTTGGTAACTTCCACATTAGTTCCGGAAAGATAAATATCATCCATGATAGATACCTGCCAGCTCTTACCTGCCAGTCCCTTTTCAATCCGGACATCACAGTATGGCATTACCATATTTTCGGTATTATAAGTAATTCCATCTGCCTCAAGATTTTTTATTGTAAGATTACCGGTTCCAGGATTTCCATTACTGTCATAAGCAAAACTCTTCGTGGTAAGTGAAAAACGATACGTCCATGAATTTACTTTATCATTGCCATATGCATGGTCAATTGTAATTCTTCCATTTCCGTTGGTACGGAAATCAATATTCGGAGTCTGGCTCGCTACAGTTTGGTTCTGTGTCCAGTTTACAATATGTGAATCAGCCTCTCCCGGGGTCCATAATGTCATTTCATCTTCCTGCGTTACATTTGGCATATGGAATGTTCCCAGCATCTGGCAGTCACTCTTAATATCCACAGTACCTGTTCCATTACTGATAAAATCAAGATAATAAGCATAATTATAGTCATAGTCGAAAATAAAACCCAGTACTGTTTTATAGCCATGTGTTCCATCTACCGTAAATTTATAATTCTGCACATCAATGGTTGCGCAAATCATTCTTTTTTCCTTCGGTTCCGGCAAAATAGTCAGCCAGTCCTTGACGGTAACATTACTGTTTAATGTTGTGGTTCCCTCCGGAAGTATTAACTGTGCATTATTTTGTCCACCATTAATCGTAATGGATTTTACCTTCGGCCAGCTTGTTCTTGCTACTACATGCTGTCCTTTTAAATTCACAGAATATTTTGCAGTTGAATCTGTCATTGCATTAAATGCTTCATCCATTGTGGCATAGGACTGTACTTTGGTTCCATTCTTATAAAGTATTGCACTTGCATCAGCTGCAGATACCGATTTTACATTTCCAAATATCAGAAATGTAAAACATACTGCCAGAAACATGCACAACCGTAATGTTGTTTTTCTAATTGTGTCTTTCATCTTCATTCTCCTCTCGTTTTTCTTTAATAATATTCTGCTGTTTTATCCTTCACAGCATCCCTGTTTTCCAGTGCCTTCTCTACCGTCCGGTAATAAACAATATTTTTTCGGCCGGTATTATTTCTGTCTGTTCCCAAATAAGTATCTTCTGCTACAAGACTCGCTCTTGAGGCATCAAAGGAATAGGATTCCAATGCGGTGTCTCCGCTTCCCAAGATATCTCCCAACAGAAGCTGCCGCTCCGGGATATAAGATAAATAATATCCAAACTCCATATAACCAGATATCAATGCTCCATTGCTGCTATTTTCATTAATGGCATTGTCCACCGGCTGGACGGTCTCTGTCGTTTTGTCATAGTAATAAATCTTGACTTCATACAGATATTCATTGGTACAGCCTGCTCCATCTGTAGAATATGTTATGCTATTGCTTTCTGCCGTAAATACATCCGGCTGTTCAATAAGAAGTGGAATATCATAAGTTGCAACATCTATCACTGCATAGCCATTATCAACAGAATTCTGACTCTCTGCAAATGCAAGATAAGCATCCTGCCAGATTTTGTCCTCATCAGCTTCTGTCTCTGTTTCTGCTTCCGTTTCTGTTTCCGCCTCAGTCTCGGTTTCTATCTCTACGACCGGTTCTTCTATTTTTTCTTCTATGGTATCTGCAGCCACCGGTTTCTCCGGCTGTCTGCTGGCAAGACTTACCACTGCTGTTGTTACACCGGCTGTAACCACAATTCCTGCAATCACTCCGGCAATAATTTTTCCAACTGCAACGGATGAAGTCTTAGCTGCTGCCGATGCTGCAGTACCCATTCCTGCACCACTTCCAACACCGGTTCCACTTCCTGCGCCTGCGCCATTTCCAACTCCAGCTCCGTGAAAGGTAGCTATGCCTGCTGCCTGCAGAATATTCTGCAATGGGATCTGAAATACACCAGCTGAATAGGTATCCCGAAGCAGGAAGTATAAGAAGAATGGGAATGGTGTAATGCCATAAAGTTTGGTTCCTTTTCTTTCTAATTCCAATACCTTTTCTTCGATATTCTTACGTCCGTATTTTAACCGGCTCTTTACGGTATTTTCCGAAACACCGGTTACTTCTGCAATGTTCTTTACCGACATCTGCTCAATATAGAACATCATCACGCACATTCTCTGCTCGTCTGATAAACCGGCTATCATTTCCTGCACCAGACGGCTGGTTTCTTCTCTGTCCATTGCCAGCTCCGGTCTGTTTTCCACCCGTTCATCCACAAGAAGTTCTTCCATGCTGACTTCTTCGGAATCCTCTGTCTGCATCTGCGAAAACAGCACTACCTTCTTTTTCCGCAACTCATCCAATGCCTTACTGGCTACGATTTTTGAAAACCATCCCGGAAATTTATCCGGTTCCTGAAGCTGGTCCAGATTCTGAAATGCCTTGATATATGCATCCTGCAATACATCTGCAGCCTCTTCCTCCTGTTTCATATATTTTAAAGCCACATAATAGCTCTTCTGATAAGTCTGCTGATACAGAAAATTATATCCTTCTTCCCGGTCTTCCATTGCAAGACCTACCGCATCTTTCCATGTCATATAAATTACTCCTCTTTCGTTCATTTTCGTCTTAATCCTTTCATTATATTGTAGAACAGCCTTCTTACCTTTTGCAATGTAAACTTCTGTTTTTTGATATCCTCTTTTGCCATCGTTATAAAAGTTTCCATCTCATGCATTGCTCTTCCTCCTTTCACTTACTAGACGGATGAAAAATGGATGAGGTTTTAAAATTTCCAAAAAATTTTATTTTTTTCAAATTTGTTGACCAAATGGCTGAAAATTGGATTTTGTCATTGAAATAAGACTATAAGAGTGCTAAACTTTTGAATTGCGTGTTTAGTGGGGGAAGGTGAAGTTTTCGCTGTATTCTGGAATATCTGCGCAGATATCCTGACAAAACAGAAATTTCATCTTCCACCATAAACAAAGAAACAAATGAGGAGATTTTATTATGAACGAACTACGTCCAAAGCTCTTTGATGTCATAAAGGGCTACACGAAGGAGCAGCTGATGAAGGATATCATTTCCGGTATCATTGTTGCCATCATCGCTCTGCCACTATCGATTGCCCTTGCGATTGCATCCGGTGTTGGTCCGGAACAGGGGCTTTATACTGCAATTATCGCAGGATTTTTTATTTCATTCTTTGGCGGAAGCCGTGTACAGATTGGCGGTCCGACTGCCGCTTTCGTTGTTATCATCTATGGCATCGTTGCAGAGTATGGAACCAACGGTCTGATTGTTGCTACCATTCTTGCCGGTATTATCTTAGTGATTATGGGAATCTGCCGTTTTGGCTCCCTGATTAAATACATTCCCTATACCATTACCACCGGATTTACCTGTGGAATCGCAGTTACTTTATTTGTAGGACAGTTAAAGGATTTCTTCGGTATGGATATTGCCTCTGTTCCTTCTGAATTCTTAGATAAAGTAATTGTATATGCCAAAAATATCCGATCCATCAACCTGACTGCAACCCTGATTGGCATTGCGGCTGTTGCAATTATGCTGCTCTGGCCGAAGGTTACCGATAAGATTCCGGGGTCTCTGATTGCGATTATCGTAACAACAGCAGTGGTTTATTTTGCCAAGCTTCCGGTCAATACCATCGGAAGTGTTTACGGGGAATTAAATTCTGCATTTCCAGGTTTTCATGTTCCATCCCTTTCCATGAAGCTGGTACAGGAAATGTTGTCCCCGGCATTTACCATTGCAATCTTAGCTGGAATTGAGTCCTTACTGTCTGCTGTTGTTTCCGATGGTATGATTGGCGATACCCATAAATCCAATGCTGAGTTAGTGGGACAGGGGCTTGGAAATATTTTCTCCGGTCTCTTCGGCGGAATTCCTGCCACCGGAGCCATTGCCAGAACTGCTGCCAATGTCCGAAACGGTGGACGTACTCCGATTGCCGGAATCACCCACTGCATCACTTTAACCATTATTCTTCTGGTGCTGATGCCGCTGGCTGCACTGATTCCTATGACAACACTGGCTGCCGTACTTTTAGTAGTTGCCGCTAACATGGCAGACTGGTCCTCTTTCTTCCGCCTTTGTAAGATGGCACCTAAGAGTGACATCATCGTTCTGGTTGCAACCTTTTTCTTAACGGTATTTTTCGATCTTGTGGTTGCCATCGAAATCGGTGTTGTATTAGCAGCTCTGCTCTTTATGAAACGTATGGCAGAAACAGCTGATATCAAAGCATGGAAATACACAGATTCTCCTGACATTACACCGGGTGAAGCGGAAAAACTGCGTGACATCCCGCATTCCATCAGTGTTTTTGAAATCTGCGGTCCGATGTTTTTCGCCGCAGCAGACCAGATTCTTAATATCAACAGTAACCATCATACGAAGGTTGTTGTCATCCGTATGCGTAGCGTTCCTGCCATTGATGCCAGCGCAATGCGTTCTCTCCATGAGCTTGCCAACCGTGCAAAACGCAAAAATATCACGCTGGTATTCTCCCATGTCAATGAGCAGCCAATGCGCGTGATGGAAAAAGATGGTTTTATTGGATTAGTTGGAAAAGAAAATTTCCATCACAATATTGTGGATGCACTGGATTATGCAGAAGCACTGGTAAAATAAAATTTGAGAATAAAGAATGTGCCCTGGCACATTCTCGCGCCTGCGGCGGTCGCTTGCGACATCTACCTTATACGCCGCAGTGTGCATCCTCGCGGAGCATTTATACTTTACAGGAAAGCAATTTCCTGTAAAGTATAAAAGTGTGCACTCTACCAACTGCATTTAACAGATTTTCACTTTTTCTGTTAAAATTCATGGCAAAATGCACACTTTTATTTCTAATCATGCAAGTGCAATCGCATATACTTCCTGTAATTACACTCTTTTTCCGCTTTTATAATAATCCCTGAATCAAAATAAACAGAATCAGTATCGGAAGGATAAACTGGAAATATGGTTTTAATCTTCTTGCAATCTTTATGCCTTTTCCGGCATTTGCTTCCTCTAAGTAATTATCAAATCCCCAGCCCCACTTCGTCACACAGAACAGCAGGTAAACAAGAGAACCGATTGGCAGCAGCAGGTTACTTACGATAAAGTCCTCGCTGTCCAGCACATCCCTTCCGCCAATCAGGTGGAGATTGCTCCACACATTGTATCCTAAAACACATGGCAGACTGGCAAGAAGAATAATAATTCCATTTACCAGTGCCGCTTTGTTGCGGTTCCAGCCAAACATATCCATGCAGAAGGACATGATATTTTCAAATACGGCAATTACCGTAGAAAAGCTTGCAAATGTCATGAACAGGAAGAACAGTGCGCCCCAGATTCTGCCGCCAGCCATATTTACAAAGACATTTGGCAGTGTCACAAAGATAAGGCTTGGTCCTACACCTACTTCCACGCCATAGCTGAAGCATGCCGGAAAAATAATCAATCCTGCCATAATTGCCACAAAGGTATCCAGTGCACAGATACGTACTCCTTCTCCTGCCAGCGTATGGTCTTTGCCCATGTAGCTTCCGAAAATTTCCATTGCTGCCACGCCAAGGCTCAAAGTAAAGAATGCCTGATTCATGGCAGAGGTTATTACATTTTTCAAACCGACTTCCCGGACACTGTCCATATTTGGCACCAGATAGAACTTTAATCCCTCGCCGGCTCCGGAAAGTGTCAGGCTGTGTACTGCAAGGACAATAATCAGTATCAGCAATGCACTCATCATAACTTTACTGATTTTTTCCAATCCGTTCTGCAAGCCGCGGCTGCATACAAAGAATCCAACCACAACAGTCAGTATCATCCAGAATGCCATCTGTTTGGGATCTGCTAAAAGATTGCTGAACACAGCTCCGGTCTGCTCGACATCCATTCTTGGGGTAAATTCACCTTTTACAAACTTATAGAAATAAGTTACCATCCAGCCGGAAACCGTTGTATAATACATCATCAGCATATAACAGCCGAAAATTGCCACCCAGCCATGAATATGCCATTTACTCTTTGGCTTCTCCAATGCCTTATATCCTAAAACTGCACTTTTTCTGCTGGCTCTTCCGACTGCTAATTCCATTGTCAGTACCGGAAGCCCCATGGCAATCAGGAATATAAGATAGAACAGTACAAAGATTCCTCCGCCATTCTGTCCTGCCACATACGGAAATCTCCACACATTTCCAATTCCGATTGCGCATCCTGCGCTTACCAGTATAAATCCCAGACGGGACTTAAATGATTCACGACCCATATCTATAAATTTCTCCTTTTGTAGTTTTCTCCCTAGTATAACATGGAATCACCGGTTTTGATAACTACTTCTTTTTTATTACTTTTCTTTTTCTAAAAAGATAATTCCCGGTGCCGGATTTTGATTACTGTCTTTTTCTGTCTTTTTCTCTTTCTCATACTCCGACAGTGCCTTCAATGCCTGTCCCCCCATAAGATACAGCATTCCGATATTAAATATCGTCATCAGTCCGATTCCCACATCGCCTAAATCCCATACGAAGGTATAGGTTGCAATTCCGCCGATAAAAAGCATAATCAGTGCAACGACTTTATAAAGGGTCTGCCAGATCCATTTATCTCCAAATAAATATGCCACATTGCTTCTGGCATAAAACAATATTCCAAGAAATGTGGAAAAGCTGAACAGAAATAAGGTCAGTGCAATAAAGATAACTCCGAATCTGCCCAGATGATACTGCATGGTGGACTGCAGCAAATCCATACCAGCTTTTCCTGCAATTATCTTTTCCGGTGCAATAAGCATAATCATAGCGGTACAACTGCAAATGATAATCGTATCGATAAATACGCCCAATGCCTGTGTCAGTCCCGCACGTACCGGATTATCGCATTCCGCTGCTGCCGCTGCACAAGGTGCAGAACCGGAACCTGCTTCATTAGAAAACAGTCCTCTCTTAACTCCATTCATAAGCACTGCTCCAAATCCACCGGATACTACCTGCCGGATACCAAATGCCTCTTCAAAAATCCTGCCAAATACGCCCGGAATACTGCGGAAATTTACGATAATAATAAATAATGTAATAAAGAAATAGCACACTGCCATAATCGGTACTATCATATCCAGTACTTTTACAGTTGCATTTTTCCGCAATACAATCACTGCCGCAACTGCCACCAGCACAATTGTTGTATACAAGGGTGGAATATGAAATGCATTTTCAAAAGAAGATACCACTGAATTACTGATTACCTGGCTGATTCCACACCAGCAAATCAGACCGGATATGGCAAATAACACTGCCACCAGCACATGTTTTTTCTTCTTTCCTGACTTTTCTTCAAAAAAATGATGGATATAATATGCCGGACCACCGCGGTAACCGCCATACAGCGGATCTTTTTCCTTATGCAGCTGTGCCAGAGTTGCTTCAATAAACGCTGTAGCAGAACCAATCAGCGCTGTAATCCACATCCAGAATACCGCTCCGGCTCCACCTGCCGACACTGCTGCAACTACACCTACCAGATTTCCCATTCCCACACGGGTTGCCGTGGACACAATCAGCGTCTGAAAAGTTGACAGACTGTCTTTATGCTCCTTCTTTGCTACCAGTGCCCGCACCATATCCGGGAACAGTCTTATCTGTAAAAACTTTGTCCGAATCGTAAAATAAATTCCTGTTGGAATTAACAAAATAATCAGCAGTGAAATGCCAAGACTTCCTCCCCCCGGAAGCGGAATTTTAATCCAGTCTCCCCATAAAAATGAATACACTTTTTCAATAATTGAAACTACCATTATAAAATACCTTTCTCTCTTCGTAATAACCCTATTGTGGTATTTTAACATTTAATTTCACATTTGGCTATCATAATGTGACAACTCTTTTTCTATTCAGGTCATAATCACATCCACCAGATAAGCCTGCTGCACCTGACTCAGTTCTTTCCCCGGCTGTATCTTGTGCCACTTCCGAATACACTCCCGGCAGCAGGTTGCCGTTGCATGCTGGGCGACAAAAACCGGATGTCCCCGCATGGGCGTCTGCTTTCCATCGTTCGGAATCACTGCCGGTGCCTCCCTTTTGGCAATAAAATCTCTGGCATGCTCCCGGATTACATCCAGTCCTTTTTCCTTTATATATGCAATATCTTTTTGTTTTAAATGAAAGCTGCTTCTGAATTTAGAAGCTGATAAATGTTCAAAAAGCTGCCGGTACCATTCCTCTTTGGTCATATGGGGGTCCTCTTTTCTAAACTATAGTTACATTTTACAACCAGACTGTTTTCGTTGCAATCTTCTCCCGAAACCGCACATCATGGTCTACCACCAACATAGTTGGCTGATATTTAAGAATCAGATTTTCAAGCTGCATTCTTGAAAAAACATCAATATAATTCAGCGGTTCATCCCAGATATACAAATGCGCCGGTTTCAAAAGGCTGGCTGCAATCACTACCTTTTTCTTCTGTCCTTCGGAATATTCTTCCAGCTTTTTGACAAATTGTTCCCGTCCGATATCAAGCTGCCGCAAAATACTGCAAAGCAGACTTTCCTCTAACTGGTGCTCCATGCAAAAAGAGTGCACGGTTCCTCTAAGATGCGAAGTGTCCTGATTGATATAAGAAATCTCTATTCCGGACGCAATTCTTAAATCTCCCTGTTCCAAAAAATTTTCTTTTTCTCCTAAAATTGCTTTTATCAGGCTGGTCTTTCCGCTTCCATTTTTTCCACTGATAAATAAACGGTCTCCGTTTCTGATTTCAAAGGTCTGGTTTTCAAACAGCATTTTATCGGCATCTTGATACCGCAAACCATACTGATATGCCGACACCAGTACTTCTTTATGATGTGTCAGGGGATTCAGTTTCAAATCAATGGGCTGTTCTAAATCCACCAGCAATCCCTCTTTTTCCGCAATCTCAGTCTGTATCCGCTGCTCCATCTGCTTTACTCTTGCCTGCATTTTCTTGGTTTTCGAACCGATATATGCCCGGGTGCTGATGCTCCGGTCATTTTCCTTTATGGGGTCAAAACCGATTTTGCTGTTCTCGCTCCTTTCCGACCAGTTGCGCACTCTCTTTGCTGCTTCGTTGAGCTTACTTATTTCCTTTTTATGCTTTTCATTTTCCGCTACTGCAAAATTGTCTTTCTTCTCTTTATTTTCCCACCAGGAGGAAAAGTTGCCCGCCTGCACCTCAATGGTACTGCGATTCAGCACCAGCACATGGTCTACGCAGGCATCCAGTAAATCCCTGTCATGGGAAACAAGGATAAAGCCCTTTTTCGATGCAAGATACTGTTTTACCATTTCCCGGCTCCCATCATCCAGATGATTGGTGGGTTCGTCTATCAGCAGGAAATCATTTCCTTGCGAAAACAGGACTGCCAACATAACTTTGGTCTGCTCTCCAAAGCTTAGTGTTTTCCATGGCCGATACATGATTTCTGCATCTGCCTGCAGCTTCGAAAGCTCCGCATAAACTCTCCACAATTCAAGATTTGCCTTGAATTCTTCTACAAATTCCGCCGCCGGAAATTCCCATTTTTCCTCTGAAATATCATATGGGAAATAATCAAAAACGGCATTCGAAGTAATAGAACCGGTATATTCATATTTTCCCATCAGTAAATTTAAAAACGTGGATTTTCCTTTTCCATTTCTTCCGATAAATCCAAGTTTCCAGTCCGTATCAATAGAGAAAGAAACATTTTCGAAAATATTATCAAAGCTTCCCTCATATGCAAATGTTAAATGATTTACTCTAATCTGTGACATATAGCCTCCTATCTGTCACCAAATAGTGGTTACGTTCTGTCACCAGCAGTTTCTTATAATATGCTAATTAAGTGCAACAAAAAAAGAGTGGTCATGAGAACATAATCCACTTTTGGCAACACGAAATAGCGGTACGATTACCGCAGTTAAAATCTTCATGCTCTCAAAAGTCAATTATTTTCTCATTGGACACTCTCCCTTCAAAATTAAATCTAGGGTTAGTATACGGCAGGGTGGGGTGATTGTCAATGGAGCATTTTTTAACCATGCCATAAATTTCTCAGTTGCTACTCTTCGACAGTTTCAGCTAAATAGATTCCCCACTCTTTTAACAATTCCGGTAAATCGTATACTGTTTTTCCATTTTTCTCTATCCTCTCCGATGAACCCGGATGTTCCAGTGAAAATGTATCCCAGGCTGTAATGAAATTTTCTGCTTCTCTAATATTATGTGGTTCATAAAAATCATTATATTTTTTTATATCCTGACTATATATAGAAACAACATTGTACTTCTCAACCATTATTTCATCATGTGATTCATGGCATCCAAAGCCAAATTGGCACATTCCATCTGCTAACAGCAAATCTTTTGTTCTTTCAAATAATATAAGTGCCGCATCAACACTACATCCATCAATATAATAAATGTCTTTATGAAGTGCTGTCACAATTCCCGAAGCTTTTGGTGACTCCTTTTCACCAGAAGCCTGCAATTCAAGAATAAAAAATAATGGTTCATCCTTAATTGCAATAAAATGCTGTATTACCTCTTCTAATTTGTCAACTCCCACATTTGCAACGATACTATTTTCTTCCATTTCATATCCTTCCGAAAGTTTCTCCGGAAATGGGACATGATATCCTTCTTTTAACTTTAACATAACTTTATCACCTGCATTTCTATATTTTCTTTGGCTCCCTCTCTCTCTTTACCGTTCCATCAATTGTCTGCTAATTTCTCTTACTGATCCAAGTTGTCTTTCAAACATGATATCCCATAAGTTTAAACACTTATCAGCGATCTGTTTATCTGTCATTCTACTAGAATTAGCGGTCTTATCATATAAAGAAATAATCAACTTTGAAAGCTCATTTTCTATGCCCCATTGTTTTCTCAACTCTTTAATCTCCATCTTTAAAACATTCTCGCAAAGCTGTATTATAATATCTGCATAATCAACGACAAAAACTGCACTTTCCTCCAAATAACGAACAAATGCCCTTACCAACCTTCTACTTACTTTAGTTTTCATAAATTCCTGCAAAAACACTTTATCACGCTCGGCATCAACATACTTATCATAAAACATTTTGGCTAATGGAAATTCTACATCTGCATCAACGTTCTTATAAGTAAGTATTATATTTTGGGCTTTATTTCGATAATCATTGACGTTCAAATAAATTACAGCCATATCTAATATAACCTTGATTTGCTCTTCACTTTTAGATTGAACAGCCATTATAGTTGCTTCAAATTCATTATGTCGTATATAAAATTCGCAGACAGCATATCCTCCTAACTCTACAAGTTGCTTATCTTCAGAGTCAAAACATTTCTCGATAATGCGAATAACTCTTTCTTTATATTGGGGATATACGAGAAAGAACATATTTTTCGAATCACAAAAACTTGCCATTCGAATGTCTGACTCATACAAATGCAATATCTTTTCCGCAGCCCATTCTCTATCAATATTATAAGATGGCCATAAAGCATACAATGAAGCAAAACGCACTGCAGGATTTTCATCTTTCATCAATCCTTCAATAACATCTTTAAATCGTAAAAACGCTTCCTGATCTTCCCAGAGCAAATGTCCTATCACCATTGCTGCACTGCCTCTCGCACAGTTTAATGCATTGCTATGCAACATATTGCAACTCTTCATTTCTTTATCTTCTGAATTTGTTACCATTGGGTTATCTAATTCTGGATTGCAATGTCTCAAAGCAATATTCATTAATTGTTCCATTACCTCCGATGACCAATTAACATTACTTATTTTTTCAACTATCTTACAAAAATACAAAGCCCTATAACTTTTCATGTCACACGGAAATTCAACCAATAACCTCTCTATAACTACAGAATCAACCTCATCCAACTTTTCCGATACTTCCACTCCTAAAAACAGCGAATCTACAAAAGCAGGCAACACTCGTTCCTTATTCTTTAAAACAAGTTCTATCATCTCCTGTGGATGTTGTTCTACCACCAATTGAAAATCACTTGCATAGGCTTCATAAGAACTTTCAATAAATCCGCCTTCTACTTCAATCCATCTACGACCATCTCGATTCTTCAACTTGTTGTTTGTAATAATTTGAAGCCACTGACCCTTACTAATATTTTTACCTGAAACAGGAGACTTTCTCCATCCCGCATGTCCATTCTTATTATAATAGCACAACGGTTCTTTATGAAAACGCCTATCTAGTATACGCAATAATTCTTTTGCTTTTTTGCTAATTCTCTCTTCTGGTAAATATCGTAATAATTCATACTGCAAATCTCCCCAAAAACTCCAATACACAGGTTGACATTCTTTTCGTTCATTCTGCTCAATTCTTCTTTTATACCATTCAGACGCCTTTGGAGAAATATATCGGCAAATTGCATTTTCTATCATTAATAATTCTTCTTTATCACAACTATTCCCATGAATTTTTAGAACCTCTTTTACAAGCCCTAATTCATCTTCTGCTCCACTCGTGTAATCAAAAATATTTTTGTCCATATCACTGCAGAGATAACGCATTATCCGATTACTATATTCAGGAGACACAACTGTCAATCCTGTTAGAATAATTTCATTAAACACATAATACCCCTGCCCCATATATGGTTCATAGCATTTCCAAAAATACTCTGGAGATTTGTAGCACAAAGCTATGGTCGCCTTTTTAACTAACTCCACACAAGTCCTTTCAATACTACTTTTATACATATGTACTCCTGACCAATCGCCATACTTTACTTCATACCCACACTCCTTTGGTATATATTGAAGCAATTCTTTAAGTATATATTCCCCGTTATCCACTAAAAAAGAATTATCTGAATCCACTAATTCTTCCTCGTAACGATATACATATCTCCCTTGACTTTTAATTTTATTTTTCAGCAAAAATGAAATAAGCCGTATCGTTCTCCCTTCAAATTGATTCATCATTGTTTTGACATCTATATAAATTTCTTTTGCGTACTTCGGATAATGTTCATAAAACATCATCCGAAGTTCAAACATTTCATCACTTTCCTGTGTTATATCATGAAGAAAACATCGCATAAACTGCTCATCATCACTTTTATCACTAAAAGCATGTCTTTCAATAAAAGAAATATCCTCAACATCTAAATTTGGTGCAATACTCGTCAACAAATTAAAAACAATACTTTTTTTCTCCTCCATCGAATACCATCGTTCTAAAACACCTTGATTTCTTAATATAGTTATATATTGCTTTCTCGTAAAAATAACATTATTCAGCAAATAATTTCCATAAATCTCATTTTCACAATTATCTATAATAAATTGAATAATATTATCATCTGGTTCTTGAATTTGTCCCAAAATCTCATAAAAAACATATTTGACATAATATCTTATGTTATCTGAAATTAACATTTCCTTACCAAATATGATGAAGTCTTCACTATTATATTCCAAAAGATTCTGCAAAAACATCTGTACCTGATATCGTCTTCCGGGCGTTTGTCTGCATTTTTCGCCTATAATATTTTCCAGCTTTTGCACCTGAAAATATTTTTCCATCATTCTTTGCGACATAAAATAATCTAAAATCGATTGATGCACAAAGCCCACCCTATCATTTTGAATCACAACAATTTCTGATGATATCAGATAATCTAATCCAGCTTCTTCAACATTCAGTATTTGTTTAGGAACATACAAACGTCCTGTTTTCTCCAAAACATCAACAATTCTTATTTTCGTTTCAGTAATAGTTCTTTGCTGTAATCCCATGGTTATACTTTTTCTACATATTTGCTCAAACCATTTATCTATCAAATGACTGGTAGTTAAACCATCCCCATAAATTTCTTTTTTTTCCAAATGTTGCCAGATATAAAGATTACTTGGTATTCTTAATAGTCTTTTTAATTTAAATGACAATTGTTCATAGTTTTTACCAATAATATCTTTTACAACATCTTCTTTAAAATCACCTACTTTAATTATTTTCCAAACCTTCTCTGAAGATTCCTTCTTTTTAAATAGAGATTTTATATTATTATCATTTTCAAGATCATATGTTCTGCAGACAAATATTATAATTATTTTTTTCTTTCT
The DNA here is from genome assembly GCF_003462625.1 of Roseburia sp. OM03-7AC. Taxonomy (NCBI): domain Bacteria; kingdom Bacillati; phylum Bacillota; class Clostridia; order Lachnospirales; family Lachnospiraceae; genus Roseburia; species Roseburia sp. OM03-7AC. Next base: position 223,574 of record NZ_QTZJ01000002.1, on the reverse strand, counting down.
TTCATAATTTAAGTATTCTACCTGTCTAATTAACTCTAAACAAACTGCAAGTGCTTCGCTAGAATTTGCCTGTGTCCATCTTAAAGCATCTAATTGATCTAAAATAATTACTGCATTTTCATTTCTTGAAGTGCAGTGCAAAGAATGAGCAATTGAACTGGGAAGTCCTAACCCTTTTCCCCAAATCTCACAATTTTTATAAGGTATTCTCTGATCAAGTTTTATCGCAATATGTGGAATTTTCCTTTCTTCGCAATAATTTAGAATTGCTTCTGTACACCCACTTTTTCCAGAACCAGCACCTCCAGAAATAATAGTTGATTTTTCATTTTCAATAGATTTTATGCAATCATCAAATTCATCTCTATATATCAAAGTACCTTGCAATGCCCTGAAATTTTCCCTATACTCTTGATTAATCTCCTCAATTCTCGGTGCGATTCTTTTATCTCCCTCTTTTAGTCGAAGAATAATTTCCTGTTTTATAAAATAGTCGCTTAATAGGGATTGTGTAATTTCTTTTCCTAATATATTCTCTGCTGTAGCAAATGAAAGTAATGCATTGTAAACTAATTTTTGTTCACTGTTAAACAAATATTGTATATTCTGACTTATACGTTCCTCTAACTCGTATTCTGATATCTGCTTATAAAAAATTCTCTTCAAATAATCAATACTTTTTAAGACATCAACTTCTTTTTCACTATTCAAATCCATTTCCTTGCAAAAACTTTTGTAGAATTTTCGAAATTCTTTACTACTTTTCATGATTTGTATATCATAAAAATCTTCTGCATTACCACTAGTATTGCATGCTCGATTATGTAAATCAAACAAAAAGGAACACGTCATAGGACTAACTAATGACACTCTTCTATTGTTATCCCTATTTAACTGAGTCTTCCACGAAAAAAATATACCTTTCCCTTTTAAATCCGAAATATCCCAATACTCTTTACTTGCATTCCGTGCTTTACATTGTTGATGCTCTTTCTTTCCATCAAAAGTCGTTACTAATATATCAGTACCAACTTCATCTATACCAAGTGCTTCAACAATAACACTATAATTTGTTTCATTCAAAATTTTGAGAAGTTCATAAATTATACAGTTTATCTCATATCTATTCCCTTGTTTGTCTGCTCTTCCACCTTTTTCAAATGGCATAATTCCATCCCTCCCACAAAATTTTAAAGTTTCCTCTCACTAAAATTTATTTTAATAATTACGTTAAATCTGCTCTTCATATATTGCTTTTTTCTCTGCACAAATCATGTTCATATCATCTAGTTAACTTCTGTCGATATATGATGTCCTGATTTAAGTTTTGAAAGCACACACACAACTTCTATATGATACGTCCACGGGAACATATCCACCGGCTGGCACCGCTCCACCCGGTAGCCATGGCTTATAAGATACTTCAGGTCCCGTGCCTGGGTGACTGGATTGCAGGAAATATAGACCACACGCTTTGGAGAAAGCTGTAGCAGTGAAGATAGGAAAACCTCATCACTTCCGGCACGAGGCGGATCCATGAATACCACATCTGTAGTCTCGCCCTGTGCTGCCATCTTGACCATGAATTCTCCGGCGTCCTCATTGTAAAATGTGATATTTTTCATGTTATTGCGCTTCGCATTGGTCACGGCATCACGCACCGCATCACGGTTCACTTCCACACCAATGACAGAGCCGGCTTTTCCTGCTGCTGCCATGCCAATGGTACCAATGCCGCAATACGCGTCGATTACCTTTTCTTTTCCGGTCAGTCCGGCAAACTCGATAGCTTTGCCATAAAGGATTTCTGTCTGCACCGGATTTATCTGGTAGAATGAGGATGGAGAAATGCGGAAACGAAGTCCGCACAGCTCGTCCTCGATAAATCCTTTTCCATAAATAGTAATATTCCGCTCCCCTAAGACAACGCTGGTGCGCCGGTCATTCACATTTACCACCACCGTTGTAACTTCCGGATGCTTTTCACGAAGTGCTTTTACAAAATTGTTTTTTGACGGCAGAATTGGGGATGCCAGCACCAGAACAACCATAACTTCGCCGGTACGGAAACCTCTTCTTACCAGAACATGGCGCAGCAATCCATACCCGCTGTCCTCGTCATATACTTTTATTTTAAAAGAGCGAAGCATTCCACGAATATCATAAATGATGCTGTCTGCAATCTTATCCTCAATCTGACATTCATCAATCTTTACCACTGAATGTGTTCCCTGCTGATATGCCCCGGAAATCACTGTTCCGTTTTTCAACCGCTGAAATGTAGCATTGACCTTGTTCCGATAATGAAATGGCTCCTGCATTCCGATAACCGGCTCCACTTTTCCAAAGCTGCCTAAAAGCTCTTTTACTTCCCGATGTTTCTTGTTGAGCTGCTTTTCATAATCCATTCCCTGATACTGGCAGCCGCCACATTTTTTTGCAAGGTCACATTCTCCCGGTGGGCAGATGTGTTTTTTCGGACGTTCCGATTTCGAACCATACTGCTTTTTTGTATTTTCCTTTTTTCTAAATTTATTGTTCTCTTCTGACTTTCTCATTTCCTGTACCGTTCCTTATTTTTCAAATACTATACTATTTTTTAGTTTAACGCATTTAGCAGCCTTTTTCTATGGTTATTGCAGAAATATTTTCATAAATGAATTAAAATAAAATGCGAAATAATGGCACCTGCCGAGCCTGCTACTTGCAGTTTCTTACAATTACACAAAAACGCCGATACAGGCTGTACCGACGTTCCTTCAGCATTTCACACTATTTAATTTTTTCAGTCAAACTGCAATCATCTCCTTTTGTAAAGAAGTAATTCCGGATTTTCGCCATTTTCCTACCAGTGCATTTAATTTTTCAACCTTAGGAATCCCGTCTATGTGAAGTTCATTTATTTCCTTTATTAGCTGTTTCTTAAACTCCTCAAACTCTCCATTGTCGCTAAGTTCATCATATCTTTTCCAATAATCTAACTTTGGGAGCATTTCTTTCATATATGCGCGCGCCTGCTCCTCTGTAAAATCATCGCTTACCATGTTTTTAACGCATATGTCAATTAATTCATCCATATCGTTATAGGTATATGTTCCGTCGGCTCATCCTGGGACATTCCTCTTTGTGTACGAAGTTCCAGAATAATATTTTTTGTCTCCATCGTTGCTACCTCCTTTATCCATATCATACCGGTAAATTCAGTTTCAGAAAAGCAACTTACTGTTGCTGTACGATAAGGCAACTAAAACTTTAGATGCAAAATACACTATATAGCGGAACTGATTTTATTCCTTTTGCCATCCCAAAATTTCTTGTTGAAATCCGGATTGCATACGAAGGATTATATTTTTCCATATAAACCATCATGCTTTTGGCTTTTACATGGTTACCAGCCTTACACTCTACCGGAATAACGTGACTTTCTTTTTGTATCAGGAAATCCACTTCCGCCGTATTATCAGACTCCCAATAATGAAGATCATAACCATTTGTTTTCAAAGCAATTGCAACATAGTTTTCTGTCAGTATGCCACGAAAATGCTCTGTTTCCATGCTTTGTAATGCTTCCAACGTCATTCCTATTCTTGCAGACATAATACCCATATCACTGTAATATAATTTGAATGCACTTACATCCTGATATGCCGCAACCGGATAAAATCCCCGACTGCACTTCATGCATTTATTCACAATTCCAGCCCGAATCAGCCAATCAATTGCATCTCCGTATTGAGATGCCCGTGCTCCTGATTTTATCAGCTTGTATTGAAATTTTTTTGCATCTTTTGCCAACTGTGCCGGCAGGGAATCATATGCTTCAAAAATACGCACGGTGTCCGTCTGATTTGCATATTTTATCATGTCTGCAATATAAGAATTTAACAGCATCTGACGAATTTCCGTCTGCTCCAATGGACTGTCTTTTGCAAGGTCTGCCTTTACTGCTACCGGCATTCCTCCCACGATGCAATAATGATAAAATTCCTGCAAAGCTTCCTCGTGCAATATCTCATCTAACGGCTGATTATTTTCATAATGTTCCCGTATGGTATCCGAAAGCATCTGCTTTCCCTTAGCCCACAATACCTCTTCCAAATCCATCGGGTACATGGTAACCATCTGAACTTTTCCTACCGGAAATGAATATTTTTCACAGTTGACTGCTACACCCAGCAGACTTCCGGCAGCTATTACATGGTATTCCGGTGTCTCTTCTGAAAAATATTTTAAAGAGGTTAATGCTCTTTCACACATCTGTATCTCGTCAAAAATAATGAGCGTATTTTCCGGTACAATCTTTACCTGATAATATTTTTCTAATATGGCGATGATATAATCTGCATGAATATCTGTATCAAAATACTTCCCAATTCTTTCGTCCGTTTCAAAATTTACATAGACAGTATTTTTATAATATAATGCTCCAAATTCACGCATTTCAAACGTTTTTCCAACTTGTCTTGCGCCATAAATAAGTAACGGCATTCTGCCTTTTTTCATATTTTTCCATTCATATAATTTAGCAGTTATTTTACGCTTCATATGTGTGCTCTCTCCCTTCTTCAAAATATCATCGTGTCTTTTAATGTACTATATTACATTTTTCCGTACGAATCAATGTGTTTTTGCACACAAAAAAGTGGCAATCCACTTAGGACCTGCCACTTTCAAAAAATTTTACATCTCATCCACAACCTGGAACACATAGAACTTCAGATAATAGGATTCGTCCGCCGCCCAGAGAATCGGATGATCCGGTGCCTGGGTGCGGAATTCCACCTGACGCAGACGCTTGTGGACGCTGTGGGCTGCCTGTCCGATTGTCTTGGTAAACAACTCATACGTCATAAAATGGGAGCAGGAGCAGGTCGCAAGAAATCCGCCATTTTTCACAAGCTTCATGGCACGAAGGTTAATCTCACGATAGCCCTTGATGGCATTTTTAACAGAATTTCTGGACTTGGTAAATGCCGGTGGGTCTAAGATTACCACATCATATTTTTCGCCTGCTTCCTCTAATTCCGGCAGCAGTTCAAAGACATCCCTGCACAGGAATTTTACCGTGCCGGAAAGACCGTTCAATGCTGCATTTTCTTCTGCCTGATGTACGGCAAGTTCCGAAGCATCCACTCCGGTGACTTCTTTTGCTCCGGCAATTCCGGCGTTCAATGCAAAGGAGCCGGTATGGGTAAAGCAGTCTAACACTCTTGCATCCTTACATAATTTCTGAATGGCAAGACGGTTATATTTCTGATCTAAGAAAAATCCGGTTTTCTGACCATCCTTTACATCTACGATATAATGCACACCATTTTCTACGATTTCCACATTGGCATCAAATGCTTCTCCGATAAACCCCTTCTTAAGCTCCATACCTTCCTGCTTGCGGACTTTTGCATCACTCCGCTCATATACACCGCGGATTGTAATGCCATCCTCTGCTAAAATTTCCTTTAAAAGCTTTACAATAAGCTCTTTGTAACGGTCGATGCCAAGTGCTAAGGACTGCACTACCAGCACATCCGAAAACTTATCAATAACCAGTCCCGGCAGGAAATCTGCCTCTCCAAACACCACGCGACAGGATGAGGTGTCTACCGTCTTTTTCCGGTATTCCCATGCCTGCTGCAATCGTGTCCGGAAAAATGCTTCATCAATAACTGTATCTTCCTTTCTGCTGAAAAGGCGCACCCGGATTTTGGAATTGCGGTTGATAAATCCAATGCCCATCGGATATCCGTCAAAATCGTGTACCAGCACCAGATCTCCGTTTTCAAATGTTCCCATGACACTTTCTATTTCATTATCGAAAATCCACATGCCACCGGATTTTACCATTCTTCCTTCGCCTTTTTTCAATGTTACAACTGCACTCATGTTAGTCCTCCTTCGTAACCTCTTTCTTATAATTTACCACAAATATACCAATGCATACCAGTATCAGGGCAATCACACTTTTGATGCCTGCTGCCTGCTCTTTTTCTCCCAGAAGCCATGCGGAAAGAATCACACCAAACACCGGGTTCATAAATCCAAATACCGCTACACGGGAAATCGGATTGTATTTTAATAAAATGCCCCACAGCGTGTATGCGACGGCAGAAATGCATGCCATGTAAAATAACAGCCCAAAAGATGATGCCGTAAATCCGCTCACCCGTCCACCTGCTGCAAAGCCGCACAATGCCATAATAATTCCACCCACCAGGAACTGGTATCCACTCAGCATGACAGGATTTTCGGATTTGGAATACCACTTTAACAACACGGAAGAAAATGCATACGCTACCGTTGACAGGAAAATAAATCCTTCTCCGGTCACGCTCATATGAAAATCAAATCCGCTGCTTCCCATATTTACCAGTGCCACGCCTGCAAATCCAATGATACAGCCTGCTATTTTCCGCGCCGATAATTTTTCCTGATGGAATAAAAGGCTTGCCACCAGAATTGCCACGAATACATTTAATGCTTCAATAATGGATGCTTTTACCCCGGAGGTGTGCGCAAGTCCGATATAGAAAAGCAGGTACTGTCCCACAGTCTGCAGACTGCTTAATTTAAAAACTTTTCCAATGGAGCCCTTTGTCGGACGCAGAAACCGTCTGTTTCCAATACTTCCCAATAATATTGTTAAAATTCCCGCCAGCGTAAACCGATAGCCGGCATACAGAATCTGGGACGCCACCTCATCCGATGCAATGTACATCATCTGATAGCCGATTTTAATACACGGAAATGCACTGCCCCACAACAGGCAGCACACCAGCGCTCCCAGCCAGACTACGATGGTTTTCTGCATGAATTTTTCTTTTGTTTCCATTTCTTTCATCCTTTTCTCAAGCTTTCTCTTTTCTTCTCGTTCTTGTCTCATTTCATCATAGACACCAGTGCCGGCTCTGTCAAATAAATTCTGTCCCTACTGATATACTTTTTCCCTGAAATATGCGATAATAAATATGTTTGTATAGGTGCTTGCGAAAGGAGATGATTTGATGATAACAATAAGCCTTTGCATGATTGTAAAAAACGAGGAGCAGGTTCTCTCCCGCTGTCTGGATTCACTCGCCGGTCTGATGGACGAAATCATTATCGTGGATACCGGCTCTTGCGACCGCACCAGGGAAATTGCTGCCCGCTATACCGATAAAATCTATGACTATATCTGGAAGGATGACTTTGCAGATGCCAGAAATTTTGCTTTTTCCAAAGCTTCCATGGAATACATTTATACCGCAGATGCAGATGAAGTCTTAGATGATGAGAACCGGGAACAGTTCCGGCTTTTAAAAGAAGCCATGGTTCCGGAGGTCGAAATTGTACAGATGAAATATGTGACCAAAAATGAATTTAATACGGTGCTTAACTTTAAAGAAGAATACCGTCCGAAGCTCTACCGGAGACTCCGTACCTTTACCTGGATTGACCCGATTCACGAAACGGTTCGCTTAGACCCGGTTGTCTTTGACAGTGATATTGCTATTACGCATCTTCCGCAGTCCCTGCACAGCAGCCGTGATTTCAAAGGCTTCTTACTGGCATTTGACCGGGACGGACGGCTTTCCGAAAAATTGCAGCGGATGTATGCCAAAGAGCTCCTCATGACCGGGGAGAAAGAAGATTTCATTGCCGCCGCAAAAGTATTTCTTGCTACCTTAAAGGATGAAACCGCTTCTGGGGATGCCCGCAAGGAAGCCGGCTGTATCTTAAGCCGCTGCTACCGGATTACCGGAAATGTCAATGAATTTTTCAAGCTGGCACTGAAGGATATGATTACTACCCCTTGTGCAGAAATCTGCTGCGAATTGGGAAATTATTTTTTTGACGCAGAAGATTATGATGAAGCAGCCGTGTGGTACTACAACGCAGCCTTTGAAACTGCCAGCATTCTTGATGTCCATACCAGTGGAAATATTCCGCTGAACGGGCTGGCTGACTGCTATGAAAAATCCGGGAATGCAGCCCAGGCGGAAGAATATAGAAATGCAGCCAGACAATGGCAGCTCCCAGACGATAATTCTTAGTCCCTTCGACTTGAATAATCATGTACGAAGTGGTACTATGATAATAATTTAACAAACAAAATATACAGGAGGTTTTTCATGGATTACACACAGGAATATAAACAGAAATTAGTCTCCGCAGATGAGGCTGTCAAAGTCATCAAATCCGGTGACTGGGTAGATTATGGATGGTGTACCGGAACTCCGGATGCACTGGATAAAGCCCTTGCAAAACGTACGGATGAATTAAAGGATGTCAACTTAAGAGGTGGTATTCTGTTAAAACCGTTAGCTGTCTTCGAACGTGAAGATGCCGGCGAACACTTTACCTGGAACTCCTGGCATATGTCCGGAATCGAGCGTAAATATATCAACCGCGGTTTTTCTTACTACGCTCCAATCCGTTATTCCGAGCTTCCAAGATACTATCGTGACTCCGCTACTCCGGATGATGTAGCAATGTTCCAGGTTGCTCCAATGGACAAACATGGATATTTTAACTTTGGACCAAACGCTTCTCATATGATGGCAGTTTGCGAGACTTCCAAGAAAATTATCGTTGAAGTAAATAAAAATATGCCTCGCTGCTTAGGCGGATTTGAAAACAGCATCCATATTTCCGATGTTGATTTCATCGTAGAAGGCGAGAATCCGGCTATCGGTGAATTAGGTGGTGGCGGAGCTGCTACTGAAATCGATCAGGCAGTTGCAAAATTAATCGTAGATGAGATTCCAAATGGTGCATGTCTCCAGCTTGGTATCGGTGGAATGCCAAATGCTGTTGGTTCCATGATTGCAGAATCTGATTTGAAAGATTTAGGTGTACATACCGAAATGTACGTTGATGCATTCGTTGATATTGCAAGAGCAGGAAAAATCAACGGTTCCAAGAAAAACATCGACCGTTTCCGTCAGACCTATGGTTTCGGTGCAGGAACTCAGAAAATGTATGACTACTTAGATGAAAACCCGGAACTTATGAGTGCTCCGGTAAGCTATACCAATGATATCCGTTCCATTTCCGCACTGGATAACTTTATTTCCATTAACAATGCAGTAAATGTAGACCTCTTCGGTCAGGTAAATGCAGAGTCTGCTGGAATCAAACACATCAGTGGTGCCGGCGGACAGTTAGACTTCGTTCTGGGTGCGTACCTTTCTAATGGTGGTAAGAGCTTCATCTGCTGTTCTTCTACCTTTACAACCCGGGATGGTCAGTTAAAATCCCGTATCCTTCCTACCTTAGATCCAGGATCTATCGTAACCGATACCCGTGCCAACATCCACTATCTGGTAACAGAATATGGTAAAGTCAACTTAAAGGGACTTTCTACCTGGCAGAAATGTGAAGCAATTATCTCTGTCGCACATCCGGACTTCCGTGATGAATTAATCGCAGATGCAGAGAAAATGCATATCTGGAGAAGAAGCAACAAATAACCACGTAACTTTTAAAAATCCCATGGGATTATCCCATGGGATTTTTGCAATATGATAGGTGGAACCCTTATGATTCTGTCCATAAATGCACACAATTTTCATGTTATCTCTTTTTCCTCTCTTCCACAGATACTGCGATAAATTTCCCAGATTAAAAATCCGGAAAGTGGACCTAAAATAACACCGGCTGTTCCATATATTTTCAGACCTGCATAAATACTGATGATAACCGCCAGCGGATGCACGCCCAGCCCTCTTCCCATAAGCCTTGGCTCCATAAATTCCCGGATAAAGGTACTCAATATAAACAGTATACCATATATCACTGCCGCAAAATACTTTCCACGAAACAAATCGATAATCAGCCATGGAATAAAGACAAGTCCTGTGCCAATAAAAGGCAGTGCATCACTTACTCCAATCAGCACTCCCACCAGAATGGCATAAGAATTTCCGGTAAGGAACAGACCTGCTATACATACGCCACTAATCAGTGCCAGAATAGTAAACTGTGCTTTAAGATACGTTCCGCCGGCATGACACATATTTTGAAATATCCGTCCACCCCAGGAATAAAAGCTGCTTTTTCTCCAACGCTGCACCAGATTATCATAATCACAGAGTATCAATACTGCCGCCACAACAGTTACAATGCAGATACCAAAGAATGCTGCCAGTCCCCGCAAAGATGCCAGCGAGCCATTCATCATTGCCGGAATCAGCTTCGTTTCTGCCTGACTGCTGACATATGCCGCGCAGTTTTTTCCCCACTGCACCATTGTCTCTGCTTTCATGCCGGTGATTTCCGCAACCCGCTCACAGCAACTGCACCAGAGCGTATCTGCTTTTCCAAATAATTCCGGATAATTCGTTATCAATGATGCAAGTTCGCAGATTCCCTTGTATACAAGATAGCCCATCGGCAGAAAAATCACTGCCAGCAGCAACAGCACTGCCGCCGTACTTACAATTCCTTTGGGAAGCTTTGTTTTCTCTGACAGAAAAGCTACTGGTTTACATAATGTTCTTGCAATAAGGATTGCCAGTAAAAAAGGAATTACAATCGGCAGTGCGAAACGCATTCCCAAATATACTGCAACTGTAATCCCTGCTAAATATATAATCTTTTTTATAAGTTGTCTTGTTTTTCCAGTCATACCATCAGTATGTGGCATCCCGGACTTTTTTATGTATTATAAATCTGAAAATAAATGAAATGCCTGACCTTCCGGTGTTATCTGAAACTGCATCTTCTTTTTGCTAGTGGGATGCAGAAATTCCAGCCGATAAGAACAAAGTGCCAGTGGCATCTGCCTCATTCCCGGCAGACTTTCATTCTTCCTTCCATACTTTCTATCTCCCACCAATGGCCAGCCATGATGCGACATCTGCACACGGATCTGGTGATGCCGCCCGGTCTCTAATTTTACTTCAAGAAGACTGATTTCTTCCGCAGCTTCAGTTTTTTCCGATGTTCCATCCGCTGTACCCGCTCCTGAAGCAGCTTTTCCATCTCTGCTATCTCTATCATCAAGCGTACTACATTCCAGCACCCGATAGGTTAACGCCGCCCGCTTTGCATCTGCGGTTCCCTGTTTTACGACAGAAGAAGTATTACTTCTGCCATCCTTCTTAAGAAAGTCAATAAGCTGTCCTTCTTTCGGTTCTGCTTTTCCATATACCACTGTCAGATAATATTTTCCAAAACCGTTTTTCTGCATCTGCCGGTTCAGCTCTGCTGTGGCTTCTTTGGTCTTTCCAAAGACCATTACGCCTTCCACCGGCTGGTCTAAGCGATGGATGATTCCAATAAAGGGAGTCTCTCCTTTTGCAGCAAGATAATTCCGAAGCAGGCTCTCCATATCCTGCTCGCCCATACGCTTCGTCTGCACTGCAATCCCTGCCGGTTTTACACAGACAAGCAGCTTGTCATCCTCATATAAAATATGTTCTGCAATCTTATACATATGTTTTTCCTATAATTTGAAACGGTAACCTACCCCCCAGATTGTCTCGATATACTGAGGCTTTGCGGTATCCATTTCAATCTTCTCACGAATCTTTTTGATATGTACCGTTACGGTTGCGATATCACCAACGGATTCCATATCCCAGATTTCTTTAAACAGTTCTTCCTTGGTAAATACATGATTCGGATTCTGTGCTAAGAATACCAGTAAATCAAATTCCTTTGTGGTAAATGCTTTTTCCTCGCCATTTACCCAGACGCGGCGTGCTGTCTTATCAATCTTGATTCCACGAATCTCAATAATATCATTTTCCTGCACATTGCTGCCAATCAGTCTTTCATAACGGGCAAGGTGTGCCTTTACTCTTGCTACCAGCTCGCTTGGGGAGAATGGTTTTGTGATATAATCATCTGCACCTAGTCCCAGTCCGCGAATCTTGTCAATATCGTCCTTCTTAGCAGATACCATAAGAATCGGTGTATTCTTTACTTCACGAATACGTTTGCAGATTTCGAATCCGTCCATGCCCGGAAGCATCAGGTCTAAGATATACATGTCAAAATCAGATGCCAGTGCTTTCTCTAAGCCCCTTGCTCCATCACTTTCGATTTCGACATCGAAACCGCTTAACTCTAAATAATCCTTCTCCAGTTCTGCAATTGAAACCTCATCTTCAATAATCAATACTTTACTCATTTGGAACCTCCTGATATTTTCTCAGTACAAAATACATGATTGTACCTGTTTCTTCTTTACTGGTTGCCCATATCTTTCCGCCATGGTCTTCAATAATTTTACGGACAATGGATAAACCGATACCACTTCCGCCGGTTGCAGAATTTCTTGAAGTATCTGCCCGGAAGAACCGGTCAAAGATATATGGCAGGTCTTTCTTTGCAATTCCTTTTCCATTATCTTCTATCTCTACCTGGATAAAATCACCCACATCCTTTACACGAATATTGATAAAGCCCTTCGGCTTATCCAGATATTTGATGGAATTATTAATAATATTATGAATGACACGCTTTAACTGCTCCGGGTCTGCAATAATCTGCACATCATCCCCAGCGTAATTAAAATACGATAAACCAATATTTTTTGCCTCTAAATCCAGGCCGATTTCTTCTACGCAGTCATCGAAATATTCCATTACATTTATCTTGCTAAAATTATATGGAATTCGATTAGTATCAATCTTTGAATAAAGTGTCAGCTCATTTAATAATAAATCCATCTCATTGGCTTTATTATAAATGGTCTTGATATATTTATCCCTTTTTTCCGGCGTATCTGCCACACCATCCATCAGGCCTTCCGAATAACCTTTCACAGCAGTAATCGGGGTCTTTAAATCGTGGGCAATATTACTGATTAAAACACGGTTTTCTTTCTCTGATGCCAGCTTCTCTTCTGCAGAATCTTTCAGTCTCTGCCGCATCTCTTCGAAGTTCCGGCACAGCTCGCCAATTTCATCATTGCTGTCTATTTCCAAAGTAAAATCAAGGTTGCCCTCTTTAATATTCTGGGTTGCCATCTCTAACTTCTTAATCGGAGTAATGATGCTCCGGTAATTCCATATGGTAAGCATACCTGCCGTCAACAAAAGTATCAATAACACAGAAATAATAATATCTATCAGAAGTTCCTTCATTTCCGGCACAAGTGATTTAATAGATGTAATTACAAACAACGTTCCTTCCGAACCATCCGAAAAATCAAAGTCAATCCGCTTAATCATTTCCTGTTTATCACTGTCAATGAAATAGCCGGTCTCTCCCCCTGTCTTGGTATCCATGTAATCCGGCAGATTTTCCGGAACCGTATTCAAATCATTCGTTCCCACATAGACTTCTTCATTATCCCTCATGACAATCAGGTAGGAGTTTTTCCCCTGCAGAGTCTCATTAACGTGCATTAAATATTTCATGTCCAGGAATTTGTCCGGGTCGCTTTCCGCTGTATCCAGTAACTTCTGACAACTGTCCTTTGTCACCCGGTTCCACATCTGCACCGTATTGGTCAGATAACTAATATTTCCATCTTCCACCTGATAGGTGTTGGCAATATCTCTTAACTGAAAATAACGGAATCCGCACATTGCCAACGCGGCCAATGTCACCGGCACAAATATGATAATACAAAATGATATAATCAGCTTTGTCCTTAGTTTCATTCTCAAGCCTCCAGTTTTTCATAATCATAGTATACCACATGCAGTCTCTTTTCCCATGAAAATTCTGAGAATTATTCTAAAGAATTTATAAATTATTTTCCAACCACCCAAAACTCTTTGCTGGTTTTCTCATTAAAATGCCAAAAGACCTCTTTCCGGCATTTCAATCATTTCCCTTAAGAAATAAATCTTTTCCGAAAAGAGGTCTTTCTTCTTTATACTATTCTGGAATCTATTCCAATATTATAAGTGTTTCTTTAATTCATCAACTTTGTCCAACGCTTCCCATGGAAGTGCAACATCGGTTCTTCCAAAGTGACCATATGCTGCTGTCGGGCGATAAATCGGTCTGCGTAAATCAAGCATCTTGATAATTCCTGCCGGACGAAGGTCAAAGTTCTCACGGATAATTTCTACTAATTTCTCATCAGAAACTTTTCCGGTACCAAAAGTATCAACCATAACAGAAGTAGGCTGTGCTACACCGATTGCATAAGATAACTGAATCTCACAACGCTCTGCAAGACCTGCTGCTACTAAGTTCTTAGCAACGTAACGTGCTGCATATGCTGCTGAACGGTCAACCTTAGTGCAATCCTTACCGGAGAATGCTCCGCCGCCGTGACGGGCGTATCCACCGTATGTATCTACGATAATTTTACGTCCGGTAAGACCTGCATCACCGTGTGGTCCACCGATTACGAAACGTCCGGTTGGATTGATGAAAAATTTAGTATTCTCATCAACTAATTCCTTTGGAAGGACTGGGTCAAAAACATATTTCTTAATATCCTCATGAATCTGTTCCTGGGTTACATCCTCGTCATGCTGTGTAGAAAGTACAACTGCCTCTAATCTCTTTGGTTTTCCAGCCTCATCATACTCTACAGAAACCTGTGATTTTCCGTCTGGTCTTAAGTATTTTAAAGTACCATCTTTACGAACTTTGGTTAACTGTAATGCCAGTTTGTGGGCTAAAGAAATCGGATATGGCATATATTCCGGTGTCTCGTTGGTTGCATAACCAAACATCATACCCTGATCTCCGGCACCGATTGCTTCAATCTCCTCATCAGTCATTTTATTTTCTTTTGCTTCCAAAGCCTTGTCAACACCCATTGCAATATCCGGTGACTGCTGGTCTAATGCTACCATAACAGCACAGGTATGTCCGTCAAATCCGGTTTCTGCATGGTCATAACCGATTTCATTTACAGTATTTCTTACAATTGCAGGAATGTCTAATTTTGCCTTTGTAGTAATCTCTCCTGTTACAAGTACAAATCCGGTACAGCTTGCTGTCTCACAGGCAACACGGCTCATTGGATCCTCTGCCATACATGCGTCAAGAATTGCATCTGAAATCGCATCACACATTTTGTCTGGATGTCCTTCTGTTACGGACTCTGATGTGAATAATCTTTTTTCCATCGTTTTCTCCTCTCGTTTTGTTGATTCCCTTATTAAGTATCTGGTGGGTGCGCTTGGCTCCTCTTTCTTCCAGACCTTTTTTCGCTGCTCACATAAAATAAAAAAACCGCTTACATCATAAGCGGACCCGATAACGGTAAAGATAATCAAATCCTCTTATTGTTCGACTTGCTCGCTCAGGTTGGCACCTTCCTTATGCTGTGGGGTTGCCGTGACTTCATTGATCCTATGTATCTCCATCACTCTGAATAAGAGAAATTACAATATTGAATTTTCAAATCTCTATGGGAGAGAATACACCTATTATATCGAAATGTCAAGCACCATATTTTCTCATCAACAGAGAAAACATTCCTTATTACTTTTTGTATCCTTTTGACAAATTTTACCGGTTTTTACTGTTAAGATTGACATTTTTAGCAAAAAGAATATACTTAAATAGGAATATAATTGTGATTTGTTCTATCATAATTATAAAATCCATCCAGAACGAGGACCACATGCATGAAAGAATATCAGACAAAAGATTTGTTACCAGGTATGGTTACAGCAATTCCTGTCCGCACCAAGCGTGGACAGCTTATTATTAATCCGAATGTAGAACTTACGCGTACCCTGATTTCCAGACTGGAATTTTATGGCATCGCCAGTGTGCAGATTACAGAAAATAAACAGGTCGCTGCTCCAATGGAAACGCCAAAGGATCCGGCATATTTTCCTGCCAAAAGCCCTGTTTCTGCACCAAGTCCGGTTTCTGATGCTTCTTACTCACAGAAGCTCAAAAGTTCTCCGGAATTCCAGCGTTTTCAGGTGGATTTCACCCTGCGTTCCCAGGATTTAAAGAACTGTTTTGATGCTTACCTTTCCGATGGAGGAACCGTAAACAAAGAAGAGCTTTTATCAAAGACCATTTCTTTAGTAAGTCCAAAGCAGACCACTCTGGATGTCTTTGATATGTTACATAATATGCGTCAGGTCAACGACAGCACCTATGCACACAGTCTGAATGTTGCCATCATCTCTCGTATTATCGGAAAATGGCTGCATTTTTCCAATGAAGAATTAGACACTCTCACCCTTGCCGGTCTGCTTCATGACATCGGTAAGACAAAAATTCCGGATGAGGTCTTAAATAAAGACGGAAAATTAACAGATGAAGAATTCCAGATGATTCGTAATCATCCGAAATATGGCTATGATATTTTAAAATCCCAGCCATTAAATTCCCATATTAAAAAGGCAGCTCTCATGCACCATGAACGTTGCGATGGTTCCGGTTATCCAATGGGGCTTACCATGGAAGAAATCGATGACTATGCACTCATCATTGCGATTGCCGATGTTTACGATGCCATGACAGCAGCACGCTCCTATCGTGCTCCCCTTTGTCCGTTTGAGGTAATCGCCGAATTTGAAAAAGATGGTCTGCAGAAATATAAGCCAAAGTATATTCTGACCTTCTTAGAGAATATTGCCAATGCATACCAGAACAACCGGGTTATGTTAAGTGATGGTACTTCCGCCCGCATTGTTTTATTGAATCATCGTCGTCTTTCCAAGCCACTGGTTCAGTTAGATGATGGAGCCTGTATCGACCTTGAGAAAAGTCCTTTATATATCAAAGCAATCATATAAAAAGAATGTGCCTTGGCACATTCTAGCGCCTGCGGCGGTCGCTTGCGACATCTGCCTTATACGCCGCAGTGCGCATCCTCGCGGAGCGTTTTATACTTTACAGGAAAGCAATTTCCTGTAAAGTATAAAAGATATCTGATAACTATGCCTCATTTGCAGCATATTTACCAGATATCTTTTTTGGGTTATGATAACGCTTTTTAACACTTCTGTCTCATTGCAATATTCATATTAGTATTTATATTCAGAACTTTCTATATTGTGATGCTCTTATCTTATGATACTTTCAATGTGAATTTCTGGATTTCTTTCTCGGAGCTTACTTTTTCAATCATTGCACCAAGGGAAGCTAATTTCTCTTCAAAATGTTCATATCCACGTTCAATATAATAAATATCATCTACAATGGTGATGCCTTCTGCTGCAAGACCTGCAATTACAAGGGCTGCACCTGCTCTTAAATCCGGAGCACTGACTCTTGCACCTGTGTATTTTTCAACACCGGTAATAATTGCAATATTGCTCTCTACTTTCACCTGTGCACCCATACGGGTCAGTTCATCTACATATTTGAAACGGTTTTCAAAAATACTTTCTGTTACGGTACTTGTTCCTTCTGCTAATGCTAAAAGCACCGACATCTGTGGCTGCATATCTGTTGGAAAGCCAGGATACGGCAAAGTAGTTACCTGGGTATGATGCAATGGCTTGCTGGATACCACACGTACTGCATCATCAAATTCTTCCACTTCACAACCAATTTCAATTAATTTTGCTGTGGTTGCCTCTAAATGCTTGGGAATAACATTTTTAACAGTTACATCACCTTTGGTTGCAGCCGCTGCAAACATAAAAGTTCCTGCTTCAATCTGATCCGGAATAATAGAATATTCTGTTTTATGAAGCTTCTCTACACCCACAATACGGATGACATCTGTTCCTGCACCACGGATATTTGCTCCCATGCTGTTTAAGAAGTTTGCTACATCTACGACATGTGGCTCCTTAGCTGCATTTTCAATAATAGTCTTTCCCTCTGCCATGGATGCCGCCATCATAATGTTGATGGTTGCTCCTACAGAAACTTTATCTAAATAAATATGGTTTCCCACCAGATGCTCTGCAGTAGCAGAAATTAACCCATGCTGAATATCAACATCGGCTCCTAACGCACGGAAACCTTTCAGATGAAGGTCAATCGGACGGGTTCCGATTGCACAGCCACCCGGAAAAGCCACTTCTGCTTTCTTATATTTTCCAAGTAATGCTCCTAACAGATAGTAAGAAGCTCTGATTTTATTAATATATTCATAGTCCACGCTCAAATCATGAATCAGTGAACCATTAATCTTTACCTTATGTTCTCCAAGACGCTCTATCTTAGCACCAATTCCCTCCATGGCACTTAATAACACATTAATATCACGAACGTTTGGTAAATTATCTATTATTACGGTCTCATCCGTCATAATTGCTGCCGCAAGAATTCCCAGTGCAGCATTCTTAGCTCCACCAATCTCAACTTCGCCAACCAAAGGATTTCCACCTTTAATCACATACTGTTCCATCTCGCACCTCTATGCTTAGATTCCCTACAAAATTGCAAACAAAATATTATAGTAACTTATTTCCTCTTTTGTCAAGTATTTCTCGTACCTCAAAAGAATTATCTACAATAGTATTATTATATTATATATTCACTGACTTGTAAATCGAAATTAATTCAGATAGTTCACCGGATTTACCTGGGAACCATTAATTAATATCTCAAAATGCACATGCGGACCTGTAGAACGTCCCGTACTTCCGCTTAATGCAATCACTTCACCCTGTGATACGCTCTGCCCTGCTTTTACCAGTAATTTACTGTTATGTGCATAACGTGTCATTCTTCCATCCGGATGGCTGATTAAGACACAGTTGCCATAACCGGAAACATAACCGGCACTGACTACTACACCATTGCTGGATGCAAATACCTTGGTTCCGGTCGGACATGCCCAGTCAATTCCTTTATGCATTCTGCCCCATCTTCTTCCAAAACCGGAAGAAACTCTTCCGCCAATCAGCGGTTTAATGTAAGTTGGCGGTATCTTGGTTCCACGCTCAATAACTGCCGGCGTTGACTCTGTCAGTATGGTCTGGTGGATCATACTCCGCTCCGTCTCAATTCCATTCTCTGTTGTCACCACCATATTAACCTCGCGATGTCCGGTAGTTCCCTCTGCAAGCACCACTTCGTCGGTCGTATACCAGGAATCATTCGGTACAATCTCCGGCTCTGCGGTATAATCCTCTTCATATACTACGCCTTCGCTGATCCGTAAGCTGATGTCCGGCTGAGGCACCGACAGAATCAGTTCTTCACCGGCACTGATTACTGCATCTTCCCCGGACAATCCATTGAGTGCGATAATTGCTGCCACCGATGTATCATGCTCCTGTGCAATGACCGACAGACAGTCTCCCGGCTGTATCTCATATATTTTATTCGTTTCTTTCTCTTTTGTTACTTCTTCCACCGCGGCATCTATATCCGTCAGAGTGTCCGCTGCTACCAGATTGGTGAACACTTCCACATCCTGTGCAAATTCCATCGAAAGAATTCCGGTTTCATAATTATTTTCCCCGGGATTCTCCTGTGCATCGGAAAGATAGGTCCCAAGCTGCTGCACAATACCGGCATCCGCAGAATCTTCTGTTTTTTCTGAAACGCCTGCCTCTTTTAAGTTTGCAAGAAGCATTCCCTCCTGATGATCTGTTTCCTTTTTGAACTCTATCTCGAACCGATTGTCCGTATCCTGTTCTTCCTTCAAACGTCCTAAAAACGTTTCTACTTCATCTAAAGTTGCAAAAGAAAGCTGGTTTTCACCGGCACTTACCGTATATGCAAAGATTTCTCCGGAATTTTCTTTCTTAAGCTCCTTTGTAATCTTTTCTTTTAATGCAGTTTCACTTAACAGCTTCTGAAATGGCTTATGGCTTTCTGTTGTCTCATAAGAAATCTCCTGCATCAGATAGCCTTCACTCTCTTTTGCCATTTGCCGCCGGCTTTCGTGTACTGCCTTTTCCACATCTGTCTTGTTGCTGACACAGCCTACCACTTTATTATTTACGGTTACCACAAAATAATTCTGTCCCAACGAAAATTTCTGCAAAAGTACCACCAGTACCAGACAGACGAAAAATATGCCTGCTGCCCACATGCGGATACGAATCTTTTTATCGACTTTTCCAATTCTATTTAAAGTTGTTGATTTCTTTTTCTGCTCCTGCATCTTATCTGACTTCTTCATTTTATCTGATTCCTGTATCTTCACAGGTTCCTGTGCATTCCCTGGTATCTGCATCTTTTATTCCATCCCGAGTTTTTCTTTTACCACATCGATTGTTTCACGAATAGACAATCCCTCTTCACTTACGGTGATATCCGCATATTTTTCATAATATGCCGTTCTCTCATCATACAAATCTTTCAGGGTCTGTCCATCTTTTAATACTACACCGCGGTTTTTCAAATCACCAAGACGCTCTTCTAATGTCTCATAAGATACACTCAGATAAAGTACGGTTGCAATTTCTTTATAATGCTCCATGGCTTTTGCACAATATACTGCACTGCCTCCTGTGGCAATGACTGCTTTATGGCCTTCTATGCTGCTGTTTCCCTCATCCTCAATCTCAAGAAATCCTTCTGTTCCGTGCTCTGCAATCAGCTCACACAAAAGCTTTCCAGTCTGCTGCTGGATGACTAAATCTGCATCCACAAAATTATAGCCTAATGCCTTCGCCAATACGACACCTACAGTACTTTTTCCTACGCCCGGCATTCCGATTAATACGATATTGTCTTTCATTCCATACTCCTGTATCTATGTGATAGAAAAGAAGCAGAAAAATAAATTTTCTGCTTCTCTATGTTCTTGTCACTTTGTAATTTCTGCAATTATTCTGTTGCTGCCTCTGATGCTGTCTCTGTCTCACTTACAGATTCTGTTTCTGTATCTGTTTTCTTGATGGTATAGAGCTTATCAAAATTAACAGCTGCCCATACATCATCATTTACCGTCCATTCTTTTTCTTCCTTGTAGCTGTCGCATACTTCCGTATATTTATCGGACTGACGCTGGGAAACAATTGTTTCTTTCTCTTTGTCGGTTGCATCACGGTCAAATTCACTGTCTAAGCGGATAACATAATATCCTTTTCCATCTACGGAAATCATGGAAGAAACTTCTCCCTCTTTTAACGCATCTGCTGCTGTAATAACGGATGCATCCATACTTCCGGTTGCTGTTCCATCTTCACCGATTTCATCACTGCCGTATGAATAAGTGCTTACAGTATATCCGTTGTCTGTTGCTGCTCCATCAAAATCGGTTTTCGCTTCTTCTGCGATTTTCTCTGCAGTTTTTTCTAATTCTGCCTTCTCATCATCGGTATATTCCACATAATTCTTGCTGTCATCATAATGTGCCTCGGTAGAAACCTTGATATAACTGAAGGTTCTCTGTGCCGCTTCTTCATCAGAAACTTCGGTATCTGCAGTTGCAATGATTGCATTATACATCTTCTTCTGAATCAGGTTCAGTCGAAGCATTTCTGCTACATATTCTTTCTTGGCACCCATGGTCCTGATTGCTTCCTTACTATTATCATCCATGAACTGCTGTGCTGCAGTATCAATATCAGAAAGCTCCTCATCCGTTATTTCCACACCATAGTCTTTCATATGGTCTTCTAAGAGATAATTGGTCCGTATCTGTGTCAGGATTCCATCTTTTACATTATCCTGCATAGTCTTACCGTTTCCGGATAAATCCTGTGACCACATATTTTCCTTAGCATATCCCATGGTAATATAGCTGTCATAGGATACTGCTGTATACTGTGCCATAAAGTTGGCAAGTCCAAGTGAAATCTCTTTATCTCCTAATGTAGCAACAACTGCATCTTCATCGATTCTGCTGCCACATCCTGTCATAGCTACGGAAGCTGCAGTAACAACCGCCAATGCAAGTGCTGTGAATTTCTTAAATCTCATATCACGTTCCTCCAAAATATTTATCATCGTTCTATTATAGTGCTTTTTCGTACATGCCGCAAGATTTTTATGCAGTTAAGCATCCTTTTTTATGGTTTTTTCTACCAGAATCGTCTGCACATCCAACACAAACTGGCGGATATAGTCGATACTGCTGCCTGATACTGTCCGGCTGTTGGTTCCCCGGTTCAGCACAAAATACGGTCCTTTCTGATCCGGTATAAATTTCAACGCATGATCATATTTTGACAGAAGTTCCGGTATTTTTGCCGGATTCACCGCAGCTTTTTCATACATGACAAAGCGCACTGTATTGCCACGCTCTACCACTTCCTTCATATACGCCTGATGCGCCAGCACTTTTATCAATGCAATGGAAAGAAGGTTTGTTACTGATTTTGGCGGGTCTCCAAAACGGTCTGTCAGCTCATCAAGCATCTCATCACTTTCTGAATCATTTTCAATGGCTGCAATTCGTTTATAAATATCCAGCTTCTGTGTCTCGTTTGGAATATAGGACGGTGGGATAAATGCATCCATTTCCACATCTACTGTTGTATCGAAGCTTTCTTCCACTCCGATTCCCTTCTCCTGTTTGACAGCCTCATTGAGCATCTTGCAGTAAAGGTCATAACCGACTGCCTCCATGTGTCCGCTCTGCTGGGCACCCAGCAGGTTTCCGGCTCCACGGATTTCCAAATCCCGCATGGCAATCTTAAAGCCGCTTCCTAAGTCTGTATATTCCTTGATTGCAGCCAGACGTTTCTCTGCGATTTCTTTTAACATTTTATCCCGGCGGTACATTAAGAACGCATATGCCGTCCGGTTGGAACGTCCTACTCTTCCGCGAAGCTGATAGAGCTGTGACAGTCCCATATTATCCGCATCATGAATAATCATGGTATTTACATTGGAAATATCAAGCCCCGTCTCGATAATCGTTGTGGATACCAGCACATCAATCTCTCCGTTGATAAACTGATACATAATATCCTCAAGTTCCCGTTCCTTCATCTGTCCGTGGGCAAATGCCACATTGGCATCCGGCACCAGTTCTGAAATTTTCGCTGCCATTTCTGCAATCTGGTTTACCCGGTTAAATACATAATAAACCTGTCCGTCTCTTGCTAATTCCCGGCAGATTGCCTCCCGCACCATTTCTTCATTATATTCCATGACATAAGTCTGGATTGCCACACGATCCATCGGCGGCTCCTCTAAAACACTCATATCACGGATTCCGATAAGGCTCATATGCAATGTCCTTGGAATTGGTGTTGCCGTTAAAGTCAGCACATCCACATCCTTTTTCATCTGCTTGATTTTCTCTTTATGAGCCACACCAAAACGCTGCTCCTCATCGATAATGAGAAGTCCCAAATCCTTAAATTTCACATCCTCAGAAAGCACTCTGTGGGTTCCGATAATAATATCCACCATGCCTTTTTTCAAATCTTCGATGGTTTTCTTCTGCTCTTTTGGGCTGCGGAAACGGCAAAGCAAATCTACTCTTACCGGGAAATCTTTCATCCGCTGGGCAAAGGTATTATAGTGCTGCTGCGCCAGGATTGTGGTCGGTACTAAATAAACTACCTGTTTTCCCTCCTGCACCGCCTTAAAGGCAGCACGGATTGCCACCTCCGTCTTGCCATATCCTACGTCTCCGCAAATCAGACGATCCATAATCTTGGTGCTTTCCATGTCCTTCTTGGTTGCTTCAATGGCAAGTTCCTGATCTTCTGTCTCCTCAAATGGAAACATCTCTTCAAATTCCTTCTGCCATACAGTATCCGGACCATAGACATAGCCTTCTTTGTTCTGCCGGATAGCATAGAGTTCCACCAGTTCGTGGGCAATTTCTTTTACCGCACCACGCACTCTGGTTTTTGTCTTATCCCAGTCCGGGCTGCCCAGCCGGTTTAGTTTTGGTTTCTTGGCATCGGAACCGGCATATTTCTGAATCAGTTCCAGCTGGGTTGCAAGAATATAAAGATTGCCTCCCTTGGCATATTCAATCTTGATATAATCCTTGACTTTTTTATCGACTTCGATTTTCTCGATTCCACGATAAATGCCAAGGCCGTGATTTTCATGTACCACATAATCACCTACATGAAGGTCACGAAAGCTCTGTATCTTTTCTCCCTCATAGAGGCGGTGTTTCTTCCGTTTCTTCTTTTCCTGCCCGAATATATCACTTTCTGTGATAACCGCAAATTTAATCAGCGGGTATTCGTATCCACGTTTTACTTTTCCATAGGCAGTTAAGATTTCTCCCGGCTGCAATTCCCGTTCAAAATCTTTGGCATAATAACAGCTTACCTCTTCTTCCTGTAAATCCTTCGCCAGATGCTCTGCCCTTGTCTTAGATGCGGATAATACAACGACCCGGTATCCGTTTTTCTTATAATTCTTTAAATCCTTCACCAGCGTTGCAAAGCTGTTATTATAGGAATTCACACCCTGCACCTGAATATGGTAACGGTTCGTAATGTCTAACTCCCGCACCTTCATATCCAGTGCTGCCAGTGCAAGTCCGTGGAAACTCTGCATCTTCGCAGTAATTTCCTTTCCGGTAAAGAGCGTTTCTGCCTGTCCCGGCAGGATATAACCCTTCTCCAAGCGCTGCTTCATGCTCTCTTCAAATTCCTGCTCTGTCACTCTGCCCTTTTCCATCAGCCGGGCAGGTTCATCCAGGACTAAAAGAGTCTCGTCTTTGCCAAAATAATCCAAAAGGCTTACCGCCTCCGGGAAGAAATATGCAAGGCTGCTGTCCAAATTAGCTGCACCACCTAATTCTTCTATCTCTTCTTCCAAAGCAGCCGCCGTCTGTTTGATGCGATGGCCTTCTTCATTTTTCATCTGGTCGCGGAACTTCTTTTCTGCTTTTACCGCTTCCTGTCGAATTTTCTTCAAGCCCGCCTGCTTCCGTTCTTCCGTCAGCACCAGTTCCGTTGCAGGATACAACGTAATTTCTTCCAAATTCTCTATGGAACGCTGGCTCTCAGCCTCAAAGCTTCGCAGGGAATCAATGGTATCTCCCCACATTTCAATACGCAGCGGATTTTCTTCCGTCAGAGGATATATATCAAGGATTCCTCCACGCACCGCAAATTCTCCCGGCATTTCCACCTGATAATTGCGCACATACCCCATCTGCAAAAGCCGCTTTGTCTCTGCCTCAAAGTCTAATTCGTCTTCCACCTTATAAGTACGCACCGCTTCTTTAAAGGCTTCCAGTCCTGCCATCCGGTTCATCAGTCCGTCAAAAGTCAATACCACTGTAACCGGCTTCTTTTCGGATAAACGTTTTAACAGGGCAATCCGCTCTCCGGTAAGCTGATTACTTCTGATATCCGACTGATAAAATAAAATATCCTTCGCTGGGAAATAGAGAGTCTCCCTGTCGAAAAAACGATAATCTTCTAAGATTTCCCTTGCTTTTTGTTCGTTAAAAGTAACGATGATTTTATTTCTAAAACCATCGTTCGCCGCAAATACCATATGTGCCTTCTGCGCATCCATGCATCCGGATATCTGAACGATACCCGGACTGCTCTTTAGCTGCTTTAAGGCATTTTGCAATTCTTCCAGTTCCGAAAGGGGCTGCAAAAATACATTCATAATGTTCTTCCTTTAATTATAGTCATTCATTGCCTGTTCGATTTTTCCATCGACAATCAGTTCTACCGCAGATACCGCATCTAAAAATGCTTCCTCTGCCAGTTTCCGGTCTGCCTTATCCATATGGCCAAGGACATGGTCTGCCAAATCCCAGCCCTGTGGTTTCTCACCGACACCTACCTTGATCCTGGCAAACTGCTCTGTTCCCACCTGCGCAATAATATTTTTAATTCCATTGTGTCCGCCGGCACTGCCTTTTTTACGAATCCTTATTCTTCCCGGTGCCAGGCTGATATCATCAAAAATCACTAACAGTTCACTGGCCGGATCCACTTTATAGAAATTTACTGCTTCAGCGATGCTTTCTCCGCTTAAGTTCATAAAAGTCTGTGGCTTCACCAGAACAACTTTTTCACTTCCGATCATTCCTTTGCCGCAGATTGCTTTATACTTTTTTTCGTCCATCCTTATATTATATTTTTCTGCCAGTACATCCATGACATCAAAGCCAACATTATGTCTGGTATGTTCATATTTCTTTCCAGGATTTCCAAGTCCCGCTATAATGTACATTCTTTCTTCCTTCTTCTGATGATTTCTGCAGCTGATTCTAACTGCTTCTGGTCATTTACTCCATTGATGTCTTCCGGGCTTTCCAGTGCAAATGCATCTACACGAAGTCCTTTATCCTTTAATATCGTAAGCGTATCCGGCAGATAATATTCACCCTGTGCATTATTCGGCTGAATCTTATCCAATGCCTGTGATAATTCCCAGGTATTAAACACATACATTCCGGAATTAATCTCATGGGATTTCAACTCTTCCTCGTTTGCATCCTTATGTTCTACGCTCTTTATAAATTCTCCTGATTCATTGCGGATAATTCTTCCGTATCCGGTCGGGTCATCTATCGTTGCTGACAATACGGTTACTGCATTTTTATGCTGGATATGATGCTCCAAAAGCTGCTTTAAGGTTGCAGATGTAATCAGTGGCGCATCTCCAAAAAGAATCAGTGTATGTCCATCTTTTCCCAGAAAATCCTTGGCACATTTTACCGCATGACCAGTTCCAAGCTGCTGCTCCTGCAGTACAAATGTTACATCATCTTTATGTGAAATGGTATTCTCTACCTCTTCATGCTTATAGCCTACCACCAGACAGATATCCTCCGCTCCTGCTCCTTCTGCCGCTTCAATTACATAATCTACCAGACACTTTCCGTCTATTGTATGCACTACTTTCGGAAGGTCTGACTGCATTCTGGTTCCCTTTCCAGCTGCCAATATTACCGCTTTTAATGCTTCCATATTTTTATCCTCTTTATTCCTCTCCGGCTTTCTGCCGAAAATACTGTTATATTTTAGTATACTTCTTTCTCAGAAATTTGTCATCCTTTTTTCCACAATATGAAATAGATGACAATGTAAATCTGCCGTGGGGCAAATGGAAAAGCGAAAAAGACTATAAGGAGCACTAAGAATTTTGAAAAAATTTTTATCAGTTCTGACAACCGGCACTTCCCTGTGCCGGCGTTGTCTGTTTTCGCCCGAAATTCCAAGTGCTCCTAACAGTCTTTTTCATGCTTTCTCATTTGCCCCACGGCATATTTATACTTCATTCTATCAATTGTTCAAAAAAAGAAGTGTGAAAAACAGGCTGCCACATTTCTGTGACAGCCTGCTCGTCTTCCTTATTCTATGTACGTGTTACGCCTCCTCAGCTGCAATTTCACTTTCGTACTTTTCTAAAATAATCTGCTGTATCTTATTTCTGGTATCTGAGTTAATTGGATGTGCAATGTCTCTGTATTCCCCATCAGCAGCCTTGCGGCTTGGCATTGCAATGAAGAGTCCCTTCTCTCCGTCAATCACCTTGATATCATGTACAACAAATTCTTCATCTATGGTAATGGATACCACAGCTTTCATTTTACCTTCTTTTTCAACTTTACGTATTCTTACATCTGTAATCTGCATTATGTTACCCCCTTCACGCCTTTCTCTTAAGTCTTCTGCCTACAGTGCATATCTGTCATTGCGTTCAAGTACAACCTTTACTCCGTCGTCACCGCAATAATACGTGTTGGCTTTCAGCGTTCCACGGCTTTCCACGATACAGTTTTCAATATGCGTATTATCTCCAATGTATACGTCATTGAGAATAATGGAATTCTTGATTACACAATTCTTTCCTACAAACACATTTTTAAACAATACAGAATTTTCTATTTTACTGTTGATGATACATCCACTGGAAATCAGGCTGTTCTTCACATCAGAACCTGCATTGTATTTTGCTGGTGGATAATCATCTACTTTCGAATAGATATGCGGTGTCTCACGGAAGAAGTAATTTCTCACATCCGGTTTCAGGAAATCCATATTTGTATTGTAATATGAATCTACTGTTGCAATATTGCTCCAGTAATCTTCCATTTTATATCCATAAATTCGTTTCATATTCTTATAACGAATCAGAATATCTGTAACGAAATCCCATCTGTCTTCCTGACCGCTCCGCTCTAACATTTCAATCAGCTGTCTTCTGCGGATGATATAAATACCGGTAGAAATTGTATTAGAGCTGGATACCATAGGTTTCTCTTCAAACTCTGTGATTCTGGATTCTTCATTCATGCGGATTACACCAAAGCGGCTGATATCTGCGCCTTCCGGCATATCCTTGCACACAACAGTTATATCAGCTTTCTTCTCAATATGGTAATCCAATACCTTATTGTAATCCAGCTTGTATACACAATCACCACCTGTAATAATTACATATGGCTCATGACGTTTTTTCAAGAAATCAATGTTCTGGTACATTGCATCTGCAGTTCCTCTGTACCACCAGCTGTTGTCAGCGGTTACGGTAGGAGTGAAGGTATAAAGACCTCCCTGTTTTCTCCCGAAATCCCACCATTTGGATGAGCTTAAATGTTCATTTAAAGAACGTGCATTATACTGAGTCAGCACTGCAACGGTCTGAACATGTGAGTTGCTCATATTACTCAATGCAAAATCAATGCATCGGTAACTTCCACCGATTGGCATTGCTGCAATTGCACGCTTGCTGGAAAGTTCCTGCATACGATGATTGTTTCCACCTGCTAAAATTAATCCTAATGCCTTCATATTCTGTCACCTTCCTTAATAATAGCTCCACCGCCTGCTAACATTCCATCTGGATAATCTGACGGTTCCGTTACTCCGGAAATCGCTGTATTTTTTCCAATTGAAACTCCGTCTGGTATTACAGAATCTTCTCCGATAGTAACCAGATCAGATGCATATACTTTTTCATTCAATGTGCTTGGTGCATACTCGCCTACGCCTAAGTGGCAGTTTGCTCCAACAATGGTCTTATCTGCAATAATGGATTTCTCCACCACAGTATTCTCTCCAATCACACATTCTTTCATGATAATGGAATTGTGTACCACCGCACCCTTTTCAATCCGGACTCCTGCACCAATTACAGAATTCTGCACTTCTCCATAAATTTCAGCACCTTCTCCGATAATGCTGGTATCAACCTTGGACTCTGCTGCAAGATACTGCGGAGCTACATTATCGCTCTTGGTATAAATCTTCCAGTATTCTTCATAAAGGTTAAATTCCGGAATCAGATCAATCAATTCCATATTTGCTTCCCAATAGGAGGAAAGTGTTCCAACATCCTTCCAGTAACCATTGAATTCATAAGCAAATAAACGCTTTCCATTCTCATGGCAGTATGGAATAATATGCTTTCCGAAGTCACAATTACTCTGATCCTTCATAGCAATTAAACTGTCACGCAATACTTTCCAGTTGAATATGTATATTCCCATGGATGCGAGGTTACTTCTCGGATGTTCCGGTTTTTCCTCGAACTCTTTAATTTTTTTATTTTCGTCTGTTATAACCACACCAAAACGGCTTGCTTCTTCTATTGGAACAGGCATTGCTGCAATTGTTACGTCTGCATTATTTTCCTTATGGAAATCAAGCATTACTTCATAATCCATCTTATAAATATGGTCGCCTGATAAAATCAGCACATAATCCGGATTATAAGTCTCCATATATTTCAGGTTCTGGTAAATCGCATTTGCTGTACCAGTATACCATTCACTGTTATCACTTCTCTCATATGGTGGAAGAACCGTTACTCCTCCGTTATTACGGTCTAAGTCCCACGGAATTCCAATTCCAATATGTCTGTTTAATCTCAATGGCTGATACTGTGTCAGCACTCCGACGGTATCAATACCTGAGTTGATGCAGTTGCTCAATGGAAAGTCGATAATACGATACTTTCCTCCAAATGCGACTGCAGGCTTCGCTACACCGGAAGTTAATACTCCAAGACGGCTTCCTTGTCCGCCCGCCAAAAGCATGGCTATCATTTCTTTCTTAATCACGTCATTCACCTCTCGTCATAAAATCAGGTCATTTTGGTATAACAAAAGTATAACACACTGCCCATATGTTGTACAGCATTTTGTATAATTATTTTATCTTTTTTCGCAAATTTTAGTCATTTTAGACAATTTTCAAACATTTCTTGTCATTTTTACAAAATCACCTCCATTATTTTGCATTCTTTTTTCCTGACAGACAAAATAGATTTGCAAATTCCCTGCATATGGTTATAATATTAGGAAGAAATCTTTTCTCAAGAAACGAAATTATAAGTCAGGCAGGTAAAGAATTATGTATTCATTAAATTTTGAAGAACCTATTCATGTACATTTTATCGGTATTGGCGGTATCAGTATGAGTGGTCTTGCAGAAATCTTGCTGGAAGAAGGTTTTACCATTTCCGGTTCTGATGCAAAGCAGTCTGCGCTTACCGACAGCCTTGCAAAAAAAGGCGCAGCCATTTACATTGGCCAGAAAGCATCTAACTTATCCATCCGTCCTGCACTGGTTGTCTATACTGCTGCCATCCGCGAGGACAATGAGGAATTTAAAGCAGCCGTAGATGCCGGTATTCCAATGCTTTCCCGTGCAGAACTGCTTGGACAGATTATGGATAACTATGAGAAATCCATTGCAGTTGCCGGTACCCATGGAAAAACCACTACCACATCCATGATTTCACAGATTCTTCTTGTTGCAAAGGCTGACCCTACAATCAGTGTTGGTGGTATCTTAGAAGCAATCGGTGGAAATATCCGCGTAGGTGGTTCAGAAGTATTCATTACCGAGGCCTGCGAATATACCAACAGTTTCCTGCATTTTCATCCGAAATACAGTATCATCACCAGTGTGGAAGCTGAGCATCTCGACTTCTTCAAAGATATCGATGATATCCGCCGTTCTTTCCATGAATTTGCCGGAAATACTGCACATGATGGTGTATTAATCATCAACGGCCAGATTGCAGCTTTAGATCAGATTACCAACAATTTGTCCTGTAGCGTCACTACTTATGGTTTATGCGAAAACGATGACTTTTATGCTAAAAATATTACTTATAATGACCATGCCTGCGGCACATATACTCTGATGCACAAAACCGAAGACTTAGGAACCGTTTCCTTAAGTGTTCCAGGCAAGCATAATGTCTCCAATTCACTGGCTGCCATTGCGCTTTGCTTAAATCTCGGTCTTCCTTTGGATGTTATCAAAAAGGGACTGCTTCAGTTTGGCGGCACCAAACGTCGTTTTGAATACAAAGGAACAAAGAACGGTATCACCGTTATCGATGATTATGCCCATCATCCGACTGAAGTAGCTGCTACATTAACCGCAGCCCGGAATTATCCACACGGACGGATTATCTGCGTTTTCCAGCCACACACTTATTCCAGAACCAAGGCATTCTTAAGTGATTTTGCCCGGGTACTTTCCATGGCAGATATTGTAGTCCTTGCAGACATCTATGCAGCCAGAGAGAAAAATACGATCGGAATTTCTTCCAAAGACCTTTTGGCAGAGCTTCAGAAAAACGGTCAGGAAAGTTATTACTTCCCGTCTTTTGATGAGATTGAAAAATTTTTATCGGAAAAATGCATAAACAATGATTTGTTGATAACTATGGGGGCCGGAGACGTGTATCTTATAGGAGAACACCTGCTTCAGCAGTAGTTATCCACATTATCCACATCGTAATTCACATTTTTGTGAATTATGGATGTGGATTTTTTTGTTTACATAATGTATTTTTGAAAATCGCCATTCTATCTGTATTAACCGCCAAACTGCTCCCATTTCAGTTACCATAATGCACTTTCAAAAGAAAGTTATCCACATTATTCACAATTCTGTGCAAATGTGGAAACCCTTGATTTTACTGGATTTTTGGTTAAAATAAGACTTCTCAATTTTAGATTCATATGCTATAATGTGGTCGGTGAAAGAGGGAGTTCTTATGACAGACATAACATTACATACGAAAAGCAAATCCACGGTTACCTGCGTATCCAATACCTTTATTGATGAGTATATGGCAGATGCCAATGGAGAATTTGTAAAAATTTATTTATATTTACTCCGCTGCATCAACGCAGCTGAGAATTTTTCCATTTCTAAGATGGCTGATAAATTTGACCATACAGAAAAGGATATTAAACGTGCCTTAAAATACTGGGAGAAGAAACACTTACTCCAGTTAGAATATAATTCCGGCGAACAGCTTACCGGCATCTGCCTGTGTGAGCCTGTTTCTGCGGTTACGCAGGATTCTGAACATGTGGAAAAGCCTACGGAAGTATCTTCTGTAGATATCCGTCCATCCTATACGAAAGACCAGATTCTGTCTTTCCAGAACGATGAGGCTTCCAGTGATTTATTATTCATTATTGAACGCTATATCGGACATCCTTTGTCCATCAAGGATTATGAAACCATTCTTTACTGGTCAGATGAATTGAAATTCTCCACAGACCTGATTGAATATCTGGTAGAATCCTGTGTGGACAACGGTCATAAGAGCATCCGCTATATGGACAAGATTGCCCTTTCCTGGTCTGCTTCTTCTATCCGTACTGCGGAGGATGCCAGACGTTCTTCCAGTGCCTATAAGCAGACACATTATGGTGTCATGAAGGCATTTGGAATCAGCGGCAGAAAACTGGCTGAATACGAACTTGAACTGGTAGATAAATGGACCAGCCAGTTTGGATTTACACTGGATATCATTTCCGAGGCATGCAAACGGACACTGCAGGCGACAAATCAGCCAAGCTTCCAGTATGCCGATACCATCTTAGAGAACTGGCATAAATGCAATATCCACCATTTAGAGGATATTGCTATATTAGACACTGCTTACAAAAAAAGCAAGGCATCTTCTTCCCGCAATGTCACCGTAAACAAGACTGCCGCCAACCGGTTTAACAATTTTTCACAGCGTACCTATAATTTTGAACAGCTTGAAAAACAGCTCTTAAATAATTAAGACACTTTTTTCAGGAATACTAAAGGAGCATTTCATGTCTCTTAATAATTCACAATACGATACTTTAATCCGGCAATATAATGCCAGACAGTTTCACAATCAGCATCTTCTGGATGAACGCATTCAGGAAGTCTACGGAAAATGTCCGCGCCTTACAGAAATAGACAACGAGATTTCTTCCATCTCAGTAGCAAGTGCAAAACAGCTTTTATCTGATGATGGAGCAGAAGATTCCTCTGTTCTCTCTTCATTAAAAGAACAGCTTGCTGCTCTTCGCAGGGAGAAACAGAATCTGATTGCTTCTCTGGGTTATCCGGCTGATTATCTGGAACCGGTTTACACCTGTAAGGACTGTAAGGATACCGGTTATATTGGGAATGAACGCTGTCATTGTTTTGTACAGGCTGCCATTGATTTAGTCTATACGCAGTCTAATGTAAAAGATATTTTAGCCAAAGAGAATTTTTCGAATTTCTCTTATGCATACTATTCCAAAGAGCAGATAAATCCCACAACCGGATTATCTGCTTATGATACTGCAAAAAAAGCTGTTGCAGACTGTAAGTCCTTTATTGAGCATTTCGATACCTCTTTTGAAAATCTCTTTTTCTATGGAGCAACCGGTGTCGGTAAGACTTTTCTTTCAAACTGCGTTGCCAAAGAGCTTTTAGATAAAGGACATTCCGTTATTTATTTTACAGCCTTCCAATTATTTGATATATTTGAAAAGGACACTTTCCAGAAGGACGCTGCAGCTTCTGCTGCCGGGCAGAATATCTTCGACTGTGATCTTTTAATCATTGATGACCTTGGAACCGAACTTGCCAACTCCTTTACGGCATCCCGGCTTTTCCTGTGTCTGAACGAACGTATGCTGCGTCAGAAATCAACATTGATTTCTACGAATTTAAGTATCGACCAGCTTGCTGATGTATATTCCGAGCGTATCTGCTCCCGCATCTTCAGCAGCTATACGATGATCAAGCTTTTTGGGGACGATATCCGTCTTAAGAAAAAGCTGCATTAATTACGCATTCAATTAGATGCTATATCTATTGAACTATATAAGATAAATTATTTCTATGGAGGAACCTATTCATGTCAAACAGTGAAAGAAACTTAGAAACCCTTCCTACTGGTTCTCTTGGAATTATTCCATTACAGAGCTGCCAGGAATTAGGAGAAAAAGTTGACAAATACCTTGTCAAATGGAGAGACGAAAGACAGCATCAGCACCAGAATGATGCAGCTTTTATGGGCTACAAACGTGATTCTTATATCATTGAAGCAGTTACCCCTCGTTTTGGTTCAGGCGAGGCAAAGGGAATGATCAAAGAAACTGTTCGTGGTTATGACCTTTATCTTATGGTTGATGTCACCAACTACAGCCTTACTTATTCTCTGTGCGGTCAGACAAACCATATGTCCCCAGACGATCATTATCAGGATTTAAAGAGAATTATTGCTGCAATTGGCGGCAAGGCAAGAAGAATTACTGTTATCATCCCATTCCTTTATGAAAGCCGCCAGCATAGAAGAAGCACCAGGGAATCTTTAGACTGTGCACTGGCTTTACAGGAACTGGTTGCCATGGGCGTTGACAACATTATTACATTTGATGCACATGACCCTCGTGTCCAGAATGCAATTCCTTTAAAGGGTGGTTTTGAAACTGTTCAGCCTGCATACCAGTTTATCAAAGGTATCTGCAAAAACGTTCCTGACTTACAGATTGATTCTGACCACATGATGATTATCAGCCCGGATGAGGGTGGTACCGGACGTGCAATTTATCTTTCCAGTGTACTTGGTCTGGATATGGGTATGTTCTACAAACGTCGTGATTACAGCAGAATTGTTGACGGACGTAACCCTATTGTCGCACATGAATTTTTAGGTTCTTCCGTAGAAGGAAAAGATGTTCTGATTATCGATGATATGATTTCTTCCGGAGAAAGCATGATTGACGTTGCAACCGAACTAAAGAAGAGAAAAGCAAACAGAATCTTTGTCGTTGCAACCTTCGGACTTTTCACCAATGGTCTGGAAAAATTCGATAAAGCTGTAGAAGATGGAACTATCTACCGTGTAGTTACCACCAACCTGACTTATCAGACTCCGGAGCTTTTAAGCCGTCCATATTATATCAACTGTGACATGAGCAAATATATTGCTTATATTATTGATACATTGAATCATGATGCTTCTATCAGCGAGCTCTTAGATCCAAACGAGCGTATCCAGAAGCTTATAAAGAAATATAAAGCTAATCAGAAAAAGAAATAAATAACAACAGCAAAAATGGCTTCGGAATTCCGAAGCCATTTTAATATCATGGGCAAAATAAAACTAGAATAAGTTAACCTTGCCTGCATATGTATCGTTTATAACATAGTATGCTGCATATTCTTCCGGTTTTAAATAAACCTTTAAAGACTTGATGCTGGATGCTCTGTGTCCGTCTGCTGTGAAAGCTTCTTTTGCTCTCTCAATCACGTTTGCAACAACATCTTCATTACCATCAAACTGAACAAATACTTCCGGTACAAGTTCTTTCTTCTCTACCTTAGTAGTTTTCTTAGCCGCTGCTTTCTTGGTTGCTTTCTTTGCGGTAGTCTTTGCTGCTGCTTTTACAGTTGTCTCTGCTTTCTTTGCTGTCTCCTCTGCCTTCTTAACTGTCTCTTCCGCTTTCTTTACTACGGTTTCTGCTTTCTTCGCTACAACTTCTTTTGCTTCTGCCTTAACCTCTTCTGCCTTAACTACTGCCTTTGTCTCTGTAGCTTTTACTGCTGCCTTTACTTCGGCTGCTTTTTCAACTGGTCTCTTCTGCATTATAATTCCCTCCCTGAAAATTAATCACACACTAAAAACTTCTCCATTGCTAATAGGGCTTCTTCTTCATCATTTCCCTCTGCAACAATGTTAACCGTCATTCCTTTGGACGGATTAAATGCCATAATTCCCATGATGCTCTTGGCATTAATTTTACGGTTATCACTTTCCAGAGTAATATTGCTGTCAAACTGGCAGGCAACCTGAACCAACTCTGCAATTGGATTATCGTGTTTTTTTGAAACGTTTGAAACTGTAACTTCTTTTCTACTCATGTTATCTTCCTCGCTTCTAAGTAGTACAATTCGTACAAAAGTTAATATATCCTACACGAACAGATTTTGCAATAGACTTTGTGAAAATACAGCACTAATACCGAAACTGCCAAAAAACTTCGGCTTTTTTTAGGCAATTTTATACGTTTTTTGCGTCTTTTTCACGCCTGTCTCTGCCTGCATCCCTATTCTGCCATTTTCATATAAGCAAAATATACATTACCTGCTGTATCAAATAAATTCTGTGCATCCGTCATTGACATCTTCTCTGTTGCACCGGTTGCCGGATTATAAATATAGACTCCTGCGTTATCATAGCCTGTAATCAATACAGCTTCGCTTCCACTGTTCATGGCAAATACCGGTGTTCCCAGATTGACATAATATAACACTGCATCCAGATCGCTTCCGGTCAAATCAATGACTACAGAGTCCTGCAGGGTATCCTTTAAAATTTGTTTTGGTGTATTTCCGGATGTCATCAATTCTCCTACACCAACATTTAATCCCTGCATCGAAAGCATACCATTGATTGCTTTTGCTATCGTTGTTCCGGATGCGTCTGCATCACCTATTGTAATCGTCAGTGGTGACTGGGAAGATTTTCTTGCCCTCTTCCAGATATACTGCTGTCTGCTTCCTACCACAACGCCCACATTATCATTTGCCACTGCAATGGCTTTTGCCGCATTATCCGTTGCCAGCACTACTCTTCCGGCAGAATAAGCATAATAATAATCTGTCTCTTCCGGCTCTTTCAGATTCACATTTCTCGGTGACTCCAATACAATCCGCTTCGGAGTCAGCAGACGATCCGAGCTTATCTCTTCTTCCTGTAATAATTGCAGCTGCAGCTGCGTCTGTTTTCGTTCCGTTACCGTACTGTGAATGCTGACTACTTCTGCAGAATCTCCCTCACGATTCATAATCGTATCCTGTTCTGCCGGAACATAAGCCATACCGTTATATTGTTCCCGGTTCAGATAAATAGTATAATCCACAACTTCTACAGACGCTACATAATATCCATCCTTATGATAATCTTTTAACACTCCGTGTTCTTCATCATCCGTATCTACAATATAAATATGATTCATCGGGAACTGTACATTTCCGGCAGAATCTGTATACACATCACTGTCATCTGCCTCTCCATAGATAAAATCATCTTCCATAAATGCCAGTGGCCGGATATACGTTCCTGCTGCCGCTGCCACTTCAAAGCTTTTCGAATTCTCCAGATTCAGAACAGTAATTTTCGAACCGCTGTCACTGTTGCCATCTGCAATATAAGCAACAAACTGGTTATTCTCTGATACCGCATAATTTCCTGTTTCAAATCCGCTGACTACTTCCTTTTCTTTGGTAGTAGCAAGATTAATCTCATACAGTGTCCCACCCATCATAATGTAGAACATTCCACTTTCATTTTCATACATCAGCTGTCCCAGTTCTGATTTCAGCACTTCGTAAGAGTGGGTGGATGGTATAAACAGTTCCTCTTCTACTGTATTTGCCACGCTGTCATAATGATAAACACCTACGCCCACCTGACCTTCGTGGTTTCCCCTGTTCA
Source organism: Roseburia sp. OM03-7AC (assembly GCF_003462625.1). Taxonomy (NCBI): domain Bacteria; kingdom Bacillati; phylum Bacillota; class Clostridia; order Lachnospirales; family Lachnospiraceae; genus Roseburia; species Roseburia sp. OM03-7AC. The sequence goes on along the minus strand of NZ_QTZJ01000002.1, from coordinate 186,170 downwards.
TATAACCATATACAACAAAATCAGCACTTCCTGTTTCATCCACCTTAATAATCCGGATATCATGTTCCTTATGATTTTCCCTGGAATCAATCCCCTCATAACCACGGAAGCTGAACACCTGGGAAAGCTTTTTTTCTGTCGCATTGTAACACCAGAGTTCTCCTTCTTTTACAAAACAGAGAATACTTCCTGTCTCATTACTCTTATATTCCACATCGGACGAACATATTCCAAGCTGTAAATAATTCTCATAAAAATCATCATTCTCTGCCCGGAAAATTTCATCCATGGTTCTCTCAAAATTCAATAGATACATCCGGTCATTGGTATAACGGACACGGTAATATTCTTCTACATTATAATATTCCAGTTCCCCATTATCTCCGGTTGCCGTCACTACATAATCCAATAGAATTACATTATAGGAATTATTGATTTCTTTGATGCTTACCGATGGGTCCGTCAGAACGGTCCCATTGAATTTATCCCATGTTACCTGTCGCAGTGTGGAATGAATACTGACATTGGCAAGTGTGGTATTATCCGCGGAAGAATCCGGTTCCATATAAGTTGCCAGAGAGCCGCTTCCATCCTCCTGAAATGTTTTTTCATGGAAATCTTTTGCAAAATCAATGCTTTCCTTCACATAACAATCCTGCGGTTCAATAATCCTTGTATAATAATTTAAAGTATCATCCCCATGCAGTAAATGTATAATCAACAGATATTCTGCATTGGAATCCAGAAGATTCTGAATCGGAAGGTCTGCTGTAATCACTCCATTCTTCTGGGAATAACTATCTACCTTCGCATCTGCAATAAGACGCTTAGTATCCATACTCCGGATCTCATAGGAAAGTTCATCCACTGCATAGCTTCCATTCTGAACGCGGATTGGAAGCAGCCTGTCCGTATCAATCGGCGTAATGCTGTCCCTCATGTAAACTGCATTCATTTCATCTACATACCCGTAGAGTTCATTGATTTTCTGCTCTTTATAATAAAGCTGGACAGTCGGCAGCGTTGCCTCCTCCAGTTCTGTTGTCATATCGGGATTTGTTTTATTTGTCAAAAAACTAAACACTACGGTTGATACCAGAAACACACCTGCTAACACCAGTGCCCGAATCATTCCTTTATTCATCTGTATTCCTCATCTTCCTAAACTACGAAAAACACGCTTTGCGAGTTTCTCAAGTTATCGCGGTGCTCGTCAAATCTGCATGCAGGCATGCGATTTTTCTCGCTACTCACGTAAACAAACAATATAGCCATCAAAAAACGACAGCTATATTGTAATTCCTTTTTTGCAAAAGCTCAACCTCTATTTTATTATCCGCTACCAGCATCTGCGGCAGCGTCTGTAACGGCATCTGCGGTGAAACATCTCATGAAACAGAAGAATTTCCGGAGCATCCATGTCTTCCCGGCTTTCCCCAAGTCCCGCCTTATCACGGATTCTCTTACAAATCTGCCGTAGCATCAGCCGGTCCGGATACTCGTCAAACATGAGACTTCCCTCATATTCCATCTTATCGCATTCTTCTTCCACCAGCTCCTGTACTTTTCTTATCTCCAGCGGATACATCTCTTTCATGCGGTCTAAATCCCTCTGATATTCTAACTCCGTCATGTAAAGATTCTGGATTGGATTTGTCATGTAAAAGGGCTGTTTGCCCGGCATCTGCTGCTGTTGCATCCTAAAGAAAATATCCTGATTATAATCCAATGTTTCCTTCTCTCCTGATTCTCATCAGTATAATATATGCAGCAGAGACTATTTGTTGACGGTGAAAATACTGTTATCTGTTTGTTTCCAACGACATCAGAAATAATACCGCTGTCAGTTCCTTTGGGAACATAGCATGCAGTTTCAGAATTTCTTTTGACGTCAGTGTATCCTGTTTTACAGCATAATATGCAGCCGCAGCTACCAGCATTTCTTTTCCAAAGTTTTTAACTTCTGCAATCAGTCCTGCCGGCTCCCTTAATTTATGTGCAACGATACATTCTGTCACCTGTCTTAACTCTGCATCTGCTAACTTCTTATGAAGTGTTTCCACAAAATGTTCCATGGAATATTCAATTGCTGCATCTGCATCAAATACCTCTCCGCAGATTTCTGCTGCCGCGAGAAAATATTCCCTCGGTGACATTTTCTCCTTTTCACTTCGTTCTGTCAGAAGTATATGTACTTTATTAAATTCACTTTTCTTAGCAAAACGTTTTACCGGCATTTCATCCCTGACCAGTAAATCCAGTTCTGTCATCCGGTACAGAAAGCGTTCCATTGCCCTGCGATATTTCTCCATGGATTCCTTTTCAAAGGTATATACATAGCCATAATATTTTCCATAAACCTTCATGGTATCCTGGTATCCCATTCTGGCATTTGCCATTAAAAGAGCATGGTCAAAATTCATCATGGTTCCAAGGGAGCGGCTTGGCTTGATATAAGTTACATACGGCCGCTTTGCATAGGCATCGTGTGCCGGTGATGTATGTAAATCAACAGCAATAATCTGCTGTGCTCCCATTCGGATGGCAAGGTCAATCGGAAGATTATCATAATAACATCCATCCAGATACGCTGTCTCTCCGATTTTATGCATCGGAAATAATGGAAAGATTGCAGAAGATGCCAGAATATAATCTTTCATGAGTCCTTCCGGAATGTCACGCTTTGTCAGTTCGCAGGGCTTTAAAGACGGAAATTCCACCGTAACCAATCCAAAGTCTGTCTTTGATTTCCGAATCTTGTCCTCTTCTATCAGTGTTTCAATAAAAGCAGTAAAAGGTGAAATATCTGCACCTTTATTCTTGACATATTTTTTCAGGAATGGACCAATTGCCTCTCTCTGGTCATACATGCCCTCTATGGTATCCGTCAGATTGATTCCATCCTCCATCATATCTTCCATGGTTATGGTGCTCCATAGTTCATAAGCCCTGTCATAATCTCCCGTTGCCATTAAGGCTCCGTTAATGGAACCTATGGATGTTCCGGTTACAATCTGATAATCGATACCAAATTCATTTAATGCTTTCCAGACTCCCAGTTCATAAGAGCCTTTCGTACCGCCTCCACTTAATGCAATTCCACGTTTCATATAAGTCCTCCTCCGGTTATCTCCCGGCTTCTGCCTTTCTTTTAAGAAAGCCAGACTGTCAGTTTCTCTCCATTGAATGCGAACTCATTTTTACGTCCTTTGTAACATATCACAAATTTCTTATATACTTTTTCATAACCTTTATGCAGCATCCGGACTGTTAATGTCTCATCCTTTGTGATGGTCATCTCATATTCATTATATACACCATCCTGATATGTAAAATCTTCTCCGTCATCCTGATAATGCACATAACGGCCTTCTCCCGGATATACATCAAGAATCAGGGTATCCAGTTCAATCTCTCCCACATACTGCATCGGTTCAAAACATGGGATAATGCTTCCTGCTTTTACAAAAACCGGACATACATCAAGAGGTGCATCTTTTACAATATACTGCTTTCCGGTATATTTTTCCCTTGTATCATAGTCATACCAGATTCCCTCCGGCAGATACAAAAGCTTCTTCGTCATTCCCTGCTCTACTACAGGGGCTACCAGCATATGCTCTCCAAACAGGAATTCTCCATTGAGATTCCAGGTTTCTTTATCCTTCTCATAATGCAATACCAGTGGACGGATTACCGGCATACCATTCTGCTCCGTCTCATGGAATAAATCATAAAGGTATGGCAGTAATTTATAGCGAAGTTCAATATATTTCCGGTTAATATTTAATGTCTCTTCTCCGAAAAGCCACGGCTCCTGTCTGGTAGAACCCTTGGAAGAATGATTCCGGAACAACGGTGAAAAACAGCCGACCTGTACCCATCTTGACAACAGCTCCGGCGTCACATCTGCACCGAATCCGCCTACATCTGTTCCGATAAATACCATACCGGATAATCCCAGATTGCACATCTGCGGAATTGCCATCCGCAGGTGCTCCCACAGGCTCTGATTATCCCCTGTCCATGCTGTGGTATACTTTTGGGAACCACTGTAACAGGCACGGGTGATTACAAATGGTCTTCTGCCGTCCTGCTTCTTCAAGCCTTCATAGGTAGCCTTTGCCATCAGATGCCCATAGACATTATGCATCTGGCCATGGTCACATGGTCTGTCTTCGTCCGTAAATACCACATCTTCCGGCAGTTCTCCACGGAAACTTGCCGGCTCATTCATATCATTCCATACACCGCGGACTCCTAAGTCCACAAGATATTTCTGCTTCTCTCCCCACCACTGTCTTACCTTCGGATTTCCAAAATCAGGGTATACCGCATCTCCAGGCCATACTGCATTTACATAGGTATCTCCTTCCGGTGTCTTGGCAAAATATCCCTGTTTCATGCCTTCATCATACATATCATAACCTGGGTCTAATTTGACACCCGGGTCAATGATGGTAACAATTTTAAATCCTTTTTTCTTTAAATCCTCAATTACTTCACCAGGCCTGCCAAAGTCCTTTTCATTCCAGGTAAAGACCCGGTAGCCATCCATATAGTCAATATCCAGATGAATCGTATCAATCGGAATCTTTAATGCACGGTATTTATCCGCAATTGCGCGGATCTCTGCGGAAGTCTCATATCCCCAGCGCGACTGATGATAGCCTAATGTATAAAGCTGCGGAAGCGGTGTTCTTCCGGTCAGATAAGTATAACCAGCTACTACCTCCGGCATATTATACCCGGCAATAAAATAGTAATCCAGATTGCCACGGTCTGAGCCAAAGAAATAGTATTCCGCATTTTCTTTTGCCAGATCAAAATAAGTCTTACAGGTATTATCAAAAAAGATTCCGTATACGCAGCTTTTACGCAATGTTATAAAGAACGGGATCGATTTATACAATGCTTTAAAGGCTTCCGTATGCGCCGCCGGATTATCTGTATTCCACATCTCATAATCGTAATTCTTCTTATTTAATACACCTGCTTTATCACCAAAGCCATAGAAGGCTTCGTCTCCCTCCATGCGTTTTACAGCCTGCACATGATAATTCTTATCTGTCGCCTGCGGCACCTCATGTCCCTCTGCTTTTAAGAATTCGATAAATTTCTCACTAATCTGTGTTGCAAATTCCCTTCCACCACGATAGTCCGCACAGAGAAGCTGTCCATTCACATCATAAAAATCCACCATAAAATTATCATATACGCGTATGATTAATCTTGTAGTCCGAACCTCAAGATAGTCAATTCCTTCCTGCACATCAAAATGTATATGTTTTGACTTTTCTCCCTCGATGGCTTTTGAACGATGTTCCTCACTTTCAAACGGAACAAACACATTTACAATGTTATCTGTCAGAACCTCTAAGCTTCCCATGCCATATTCAAATACAAAATGAATGATTCCACTCTCCACATAATAAGATTTTCTTTTTCCCAGCATACTTTTTCCTCCACTTTTGCTTATATTAGTAGCAATGTACCTCCCACTATCATAATTAATCCAAAGAATGCCTTTGGCTGTAGTCTTTCATTTAAAAACACAGATGAAAATACAATTGTAACTACAATGCTTAGTTTATCAATCGGTACCACTACACTGGCTTCGCCCAGCTGTAACGCCCGGTAATAACAAAGCCAGGATGCTCCGGTTGCTATTCCGGATAAAATCAGAAACATTCCATCCCGGAAGGTCATACTCCGGACCTGCTTCTGTTTCTTTGTTACAAATACTACCACCCATGCCATAACAAGTACCACTCCAGTACGATATGCCGTTCCGAGATTGGAATTCACACCATCTATTCCCACCTTGGCAAGGATGGATGTCAGGCTGGCAAACACTGCAGACAGCAGTGCATAGATAAGCCATGCCCGGCTCTTTGTGCCACCGCTTTTCTTTCTGGTAATCATGAGCATCGTTCCAACGCCAATTAATACCATGGCAATAATTTTCTTCTCGTTCAGTCCTTCATTTAAGAAAATGACTGCCAGAATCATTGTCAGGATTGTACTGGATTTATCAATCGGTGTTACTTTGTTTACATCTCCTAGCTGCAATGCCCGAAAATAGCAAAGCCAGGATGCCCCAGTCGCTATTCCGGATAATGTAAGATAAATTAACGTCCGCGTTCCTATACTTCCGATTGGAGTATAAGATCCGGTAAGCCGTACCATAATCCATGCAAACATCAATACTACAATCGTCCGGATTGCTGTTGCAAGATTCGAGTCTATTTTCTTAATTCCAACTTTTGCCAATATTGCCGTAATACCTGCAAAAAAAGCAGAGCCACATGCATATGCAAGCCACATATTTATTCCTCTTTTCTATTATCCCGGGAAAATTCTGTCTTAATCTGCACTGCAGCAGACTTTATTTTTACCACCCACTTTTGCATCGTTCAAATACAGATGCCACTTCACTTAATATCCATACCCGTCATAATATTTCAAATATTATCTTATTCCATTCTTCCGCCTTTTTCGGTATTTCTCTTCTCTTGTCTGTTCTTTCCTACACCCTTCATTCCCCATACATATCCTATTTCAGAAATCCATTTACAATCTGCTCCTCTGCCTCTTTTTCAGACAGTCCCAGTGTCATCAGCTTAATCAGCTGTTCTCCTGCTATTTTTCCAATTGCTGCCTCATGAATCAATGCTGCATCGATATCATTCGCTGCAAGAGACGGAATTGCCTCCACCTTTCCATTGTCCATGATGATGGCATCACATTCTGTATGTCCGCTGCATGCATTATTACCACGAATATAAGAAACAAACTTCTGGTGGGAATCTCCCTTTGCTACCGAACGCGATACCACATTTGCACTGGAATGTGCTCCATTTAAATCTACCGTAAAATCTGTCTCTGCCTTCTGCTGTCCATGAGTCATAATACGTTCATGAATCACAAGGGACGCATCTTCTTTAAGGTCTGCTTCGGTTGTACGGATTGTGGAGTCTACTCCTTTAATCTGAACACTGTCCATATCCATGAATCCGCCTTCTTCCATGTGGATCACTGTAGTTGGATTTAAGACTCTGGCTCCATTTCCATCCCCTTCACCATAATGCTTTTCTACATATCTTACTTTTGCATTCTTTCCTATATAAAAGGTGTGTATTCCATCATGCTGTGATGTCTGGTCTCCGCAGTTGTGGATACCGCATCCCGCAATGATTGTCACATCTGCACCTTCCCCGATATAAAAATCATTATACACCAGGTCCTTTAAGCCGCTTTCACTTAAGATAACCGGAATATGCATACTCTCATTCTTTGTTCCCGGTTTTACATAGATATCAATTCCCGGCTTGTCCTTCTTAGTTACAATATCAATATTTGCAGTTGTATTTCTTGCCTCCAGTTTTCCGTTGTTACGGATATTATATGCGCCTTCCGGCACGCTGTGTAAATCTGATATCTCTGCTAAAAGATTCTTTTCTATACTGTCCATTTTCTCACCTTTTCCTAGACTAATTTTTCCATCAAAGTAGAGCAGGCTTCACTGCTGCCTAACAGCTTTGGAAGCACTTCTTCCCGGCTTCCGGCTGTGCTTACTTCTCCATCTGCAATTACAATAATCCGGTCTGCAATGTTTAAAATTCTCTCCTGATGTGAAATAATCAGAATCGAGCCATTGATTTTCTGATACATATTCTCAAATACCTGAATCAGATTGTTAAAACTCCAAAGGTCAATTCCTGCCTCCGGCTCATCAAATATGGATAATTTGGTTCCTCTTGCAATTATCATTGCAATCTCAATACGCTTTAGCTCCCCACCGGAAAGGCTGTCATTTACCTCCCTGCCAATATAATCCTTTGCGCAAAGTCCTACTTCTGAAAGATAGGAACATGCCTGACTGATGGAAATATCTTTTCCCGATGCCAGTGTAATCAAATCCTTTACGGTCAATCCCTTAAATCTTACCGGCTGCTGAAACGCAAAGCTGATTCCCTTTCTTGCCCGTTCAGTAATGGATAATCCCGTAATATCCTCTCCATCCAATAAAATCTGTCCGGAAGTTGGTGTCACTATTCCGGCAATCAGCTTCGCCAGTGTGGATTTACCTCCACCGTTTGGTCCGGTAATTGCCACAAACCGGTCTTCTATCTTCAGATTGATATTTTTTAATATTTCCTTGTCTGCTGTTTCATCATTTACCTGAAAACTAATGTCTTTTAATTCCAGCATTTCTCTTTCCTCACCTTACTATCAGATTCACCTATCTGCCTCTCTGCGAACCTGGTTTTTATAAAAAAAGGATAGCACAAAATGGCTTTTTTGCCAACTTCTTTCCCTTCTATTATACATTTTGGATTCTTTTTAATGAAATATTAATAAATTTTTATCGAGATTTACCGTTGTTTTTTTTCTTAAATAGATATATCCTTATTCAGTCAAAAGTAAATTATATGTAAAAAGTGTGTAATCTACTGGGAGGAGAACCATTATTATGAGAGAAAAACATTCTTTTTTAAGTAAGTGCAAGAACTTATTTTTTAAACTAAAAAACAAAATAAATACTTTTAAGAACCGGGAGAAGAAACCACATCCACACCTTGACCGTGCAGTTGTGATTATGAACAAATACTCTTTGGTATTCCATCTGTTACTGTCCTGTTTCCTCGTTCTGGTGATTGAATGTATTTCCAGACGAAATGTGCTTTCTGCATTTTCCTTTATTGCAGGACACACCATTGCTTACCTTTATAACTCATTTATTATTTTTGCAAGTTTATCCCTGGTCTATCTGATTCGAAGAAGAACACTTGCCCGTCTCTTAATCAGCGGCTTCTGGCTTTTCCTTGGAACCATCAATGGTGTTATTCTTTCCAAACGTGTAACTCCATTTGGTTTTACAGATTTGAAATGTCTGTCTGACTTATTTGCCATGCAGAACACCAAATACTTTACCTTTGGTGAAGCACTCGCCGTTATTATCGTAGTCGGTCTTTTCCTGCTTTTCTGTATCTGGCTTTTTATCAAAGGACCAAAATATCAGGGCAAAATCAACTGGATTGTAAGTCCGCTTATGGTTGCTGTTATCTTCCTGATGTTACCGGTAACTACCAAGGCAGCCCAGTCCAATAATATTGTTGCTTCCTATTTTGCCAATATTGCACAGGGCTATGAAAATTATGGTTTTGTCTACGGCTTCTCATCCAGCGTTGTTGACCGTGGTATGAGTAAACCGGACAGTTATTCCGAAGAGCGTATTGCCAAAATAGGGGCTTCCGTTCCGGAAGAAACTACCGAAGATGCCGAAGATGCGCCAAATATTATTGTTGTTTTACTGGAATCCTTTGTAGATCCCTCTGATGTTAAGTTCTTACATACTTCAGAAGATCCGGTTCCAAATTTTCACAACTTATTAAACAACTATTCTTCCGGTTACTTAAAAGTTCCTGTTGTAGGTGCCGGAACAGCCAATACTGAATTTGAAGTATTAACCGGTATGAGCATGCAGTATTTTGGTACCGGCGAATACCCATATAAGACTACTTTAAAAGAAATCGACAGTTGCGAAAGTATTGCTTCCGACCTTGGAAGTCTCGGCTATGGTACACATGTTGTACATAACAACGGTGGTAACTTCTACAGCCGTGCCAATGCCTTCTCCCTGATGGGATTTGACAGTTTCACCAGTAAAGAGTGTATGAACATTCAGGAGTACACACCACTTGGTTCCTGGCCAACCGATAACATCTTAATCAGTGAAACCTTAAAGGCTATGGATTCTACCCCTGACCAGTCAGATCTGGTATATACCATTACCGTACAGGGACATGGTGATTATCCTACTGAAAAGATTCTTGAAAATCCGGAAATTGCAGTAAGCGGTGCTGCAGATGAGGCTTCTAACAATCGGTGGGAATATTACATTAACATGATTCACGAAGTAGATAAATTCATCGGCAACTTAACCGAAGAGCTTTCCAAACGGGATGAAAAGACCATCGTGGTATTCTTCGGCGACCACCTTCCTACCATGGGACTGACCGATGATGATATGGTATCCGGTGACATTTTCAAAACCAAATATGTTACCTGGAACAACTTTAATTTACCAAAACAGGATGCTGACTGTGCTGCTTATGAATTATTAGCAAACATCACCAACCAGCTTGACATCCACAAAGGAACCATGTTCTCTTACATCCAGAGCCAGAAGGGTTCTGCTTCTTACGACGAGAACTTAGAGAATTTACAGTATGACCTTCTTTACGGAAAACGTTATGCTTACAACGGAACAGATAAATATCCAGCAAGTGATCTGGTTATGGGTATTGATGATGTAACGATTAACAGTGTATGGAAATCCGATGACAATAAGTTATGTATTTACGGCTCCGGATTTACTCCTTGGACGAAAATTTATGTCAACGGAGAGAAGGTATCCACTTCCTTCTTGGGAAGCACCATGTTAAAGATTAATCTTGACGACATTGAAGACGGCGATACGATTGTTGCTAACATTGTAGGTTCCAGCAGCACCATCTTCCGAAGCTCCAACGAGTTCCTCTATGAGGACCCGGATGTAGAACATACGGAAGAGCCTGCTACCGAAACAGAACAGCCTTCTACTGATACAGAAGGTTCTACCCAGTCCACTGAGAAATCCACAGAGCAGTCCTCTGAACAGTCTTTAAGTGGTGCCGGTACAGCAACTGACCAGTCTGTAGAGCATGCAGTCAATACTCCACTGACACAGAATTAAAAGAATAAACTACGAGAAACACACTTTGCGAGTTTCTCGCGTAAACAGAAAGTCCCGATGGGATGAATTCTTCTATCAGATTTCTCCCATCGGGGTTTTGTTATTTCTTTTATTTCACATAATTTTTGTCTACGTTGACCACGATATGATACTGCTCACCCAGCTTTTCTTTTACCTGATGCTCCAGTTCTTTCAACACTGCTTCATCACTGGAACGGTAACCAAATGGAATCACTACATCAAAGATAAGATTGGTATGGGTCGGTCCCTGAACCATACGGAAATCATGCATGGTAATGACCTCATCAATATCCTTTAAAATACCTGTAACCTTTTCTTTTATCCCGGTCAGTTCCTTGCTTCCGGTAATCACCGGGTCCATATGTATGACAGCCTCACAATTCAGTTCCCTTTTCAATTTCATTTCTACATTATCTATCATATCATGTATTACAAGGATATTCATTTCTGCCGGCACTTCCGCATGTAGTGATACCATCAGACGTCCCGGTCCATAATCATGTACGACTAAATCATGAATACCGATAATCATTTTTTCTTCCAACACCAGATGTTCTATCTCTTTTACGAATTCTTCCTCCGGTGGCTGTCCCAGCAGTGGATTTAAGGTCTCCTTCGCTGCATTAATTCCACCATATAAGATAAACAGTCCTACCGCCACACCACAGTAGCCGTCAATATTGACTGATGTAAATTCTGCAATCAATGTGGTAATTAAAACCACAGATGTGGTAATGCTGTCGCTTAAGCTGTCCATGGCCGTTGCCCGCATAGCCGCTGAATTAATCTTCTTTGCGACTCTCCTGTTGTAGAAGGTCATATACAGCTTTACAGCAATCGATATCAGCAGAATCATGATAATTAATACAGAGCATTCCGTTGCTTCCGGATGAAGAATCTTTCTGATGGAATCCTGTATCAGTTCCACTGCCATAATTAAAATAACTGCAGCAACCACAAGACCGGAAACATATTCCATTCTTCCATGTCCAAATGGATGCTCCGGATCCGGCTTTGCTGCTCCCAGTTTAAAGCCCAGCAATGTTACAATGGATGAGCCGGCATCCGACAGGTTATTAAATGCGTCCGCTGTAATTGCAATGGATTTACTGATGGTTCCCGCAATAAATTTTCCTGTAAATAATAATACATTTAGCAAAATACCTACAATACCGCATAAAATACCGTAGGCAAGCCGTACCTTCTCCGGCTTGTCATCTTCCCGGATAAATATCCGGGCTAATAATGTTATCATAAATCTTCTCCTTTTGCTTCCTTATTTATTCCGCACTAATTCAATATTTTAAAATTCTTCAGTGGCCAATATCGGAAAATCGCTTTTCCAAGTATTTTATCTTTCTTCACATAGGTATTGGTCCAGTATCTTCCATCATAGGAGTTATTCCGGTTATCTCCCATTACAAAATAGCTGTCCTCCGGCACTTCAAAGGTATACGGTCCTGTAGCTACCGTCCATGTCTCTTTGAGATAATCCTCCTCTAAGAGTTCTCCGTTGACATATACTTTGCCATCTTCTATCTTTACCGTATCTCCCGGACAGCCAATGACACGTTTTACATAGTTCTGGCTCTCATCATCCGGAAACTTAAAGATAATGATGTCTCCCCGCTCCGGTCCGGAAAACAGATATGACCATCGGAATCCAATCAGCTTATCTCCGGTCATGATTGTATTTTCCATGGAACCGGATGGAATCTCTGCATTAATTAACACAAAACGATTTAAAAACATAGCAATCAGCACCGCTGCTACAATCGTAATTACCCAGCTTAGAAATTCCCCTGCCACAGAAGCTGCATTCTTTGTATCGGATTTTCTTCCTTTCTTCCTGCGTCTGCCGCCTTCTGAATATTCCTCTTCTGGTTCTTCTAATTCTTCCCGGTTGTCCTCTGTCTCTTCCGGTTCTTCGATATCCTCAAGTTCATCTATATATTCTAATTCTTCATTTCTTTCTTTTTTCTGCATCTAAATTGCCTCCGGTCTCTTTCCTTCCCGTTGTTCGTTCTATTATACTCCAAGCAGGGAAGAAATTCCACTGAAAATAGAGGCCGGGATGGCTTTGTATGAATAATCCGGGGTGAAATCCATCACCTGTCCGGCGTATGGAAATCAGAGTTCTGTTTTTTAGGGAATCACGATTCCGACAAAACTTCATGCATTGCACAATATATTAACAAACTATACAAATTGTAAAATTCATATTCTTTTAGCAACTTTTCTTTGTCATTTGTTATATTTTCTAATTTATTTTCAATCCCCTCTGCAATTCTAAGCAGAAAGTCCAGATAGAAGTTGTCTGCTCTTTGTAATTTATTTAGATTTTCATTAATTTTCTCAACATCAACTACAAACAGCATTTCTATTTTTTGTGGAAAATCAAATAATTTTTTACATTCTGCAAGTTCTGTATGTAAATAACAAAAAAAGGTAATCGTTCCATAATACTATTTCGTATTTTACTAAAGACTTCCTCACTACTAATGAATCAATATTGGTATAAACAACATAATTCCCGCAAATCACATATTTATAATCCGTCCGAAAGCTGACCCTCTTAGCAAGATCAGATCCCATATACGGAAATTGCTGTATATTCTCAATTCGAGCATATATCTCCTGAATGGTCTTTACTGCCATTTCTTCATTCTCTTCTGCAATATACTCTTTAATGTTTTTCAAGTCCTCTGCTACAATAGGGTTAATCCGTAATTTCATCATAAGCTATACACCGACAGATTTCTTCAGTTCATCCAAACTCATCCAGGTACTTTCATCCTTAACTGCTTCTTCTGCTTCCTGCAGCTTCATCAACAGCTTTTTTTCAGCCTTTTCACGCTCATAGTCCTCAATATCCATAACCACAAACTTGCCTCTGCCATTTTTCGTCAAAAACACGGGTTCTCCAACCTGGCAATTTTTCAACACTTCATTATAATTTCTTAAATCTGATACAGGTAATATATTCGGCATAAAATCAACTTCCTTTCCTTGATATTGCTTCTTCATTTATATATATTATACACAAGAAAGCTGTAAAATTCAACGTGGAATTTTACAGCTTCTAATTTTAGATATTACAAGCACTTTGCAATATCTGCCCTCCCATACTGACACTGGATATTATATGGTTCAGAATTTCTTCCTCTTTTCATAAATCAATGCTATTGTTATAAGCAATATGCAAAGCAAAAAAAGCCACAGTTTTTCCATATAATTACCCATTCCCATAGAAAACAGATAAAAAATACTTTTACTTGATATGTCCCCAAGAAAATTAAAGAGGAAATATCCCATTGATGTTAAATAACCTGCAATAACGGAATTACTTAATACCGATATAAAGAAACCGACACTTCCCAATGCCAACTCACTTATGATTGTTCCTGTAACATAGGGAATAACAGGAAAGGTGCAATTATTTTCTTTCATTATTCCTGCAAATATACTTGTCAAAATAATAAGTGTTACCAAGGCCATTATTAGTCGTACAAATAGGATTAGCCATTGCGGCAATTTCTTTGTGCCAATTATCTCTTGTATTGCCTTTGACTGTTCTGGAGTGTTAAGCGGAACAATAAGAAATATTCCTATGAGTGTTACTGATTGTTCCAAACACTCCGCTGAGCGTACTGCATCTAAATTTGCTGTTCCTCTTATGATAGGAATTAGCAACAGATAGCAAATTGCAAGAAGCAGATTATTTCGCAGGCTTAACCCAAAATTTGTTTTGAATATATCCAAAACATTTGCCATAGATATTCGTTGCATTTATTCTTCCTTTCCGTTTCTGTCCTAAAACACATACAGAGAGAATGACAAACATAATACTAAGCCCTACTAATAAAAGCCTGTTCATACAAATCGTTTCAAATCCCTCCTGTATAATTTCATAACCTCGCAATGTATTATGTCGTATCATCAAAGTGGCAATACTCGTATCACCCGATAAACCTGTCATTCCTTTATCAATCATCCACCACAAGAATTGTAGGACAATGGCAATCGGTGAGTCGGTCAATAAAGTGAAAAACATACCTGTTGCAGAAACAATCATTACGGTAGGAAGTAACCACCACAAAATGTATTTGACGTACGCCAAGCCATCTATCGGAATACCTTTGTCTGCCACAAAAGATATCAAAGGTATGAGCGACTCAAAGCTCAACAATATAACAGGAATCAAAGCCATTGTTATACTTGCAAAGTACCTTGAAAGTACCAGTTTGAGCGTGGATATCTTTCTGCAGTAAATCAATTCAGATGTGTTACTTGTACGGTCAAAAAGCCACATAATCACCACAATAAAAATTGGATACAAACCTAATACCAATCCCATATAATCGCAGAACAACCGAGCAAAACCGCCTGTTATCTTGTCTTTCTCAATCGTTTTATTGTACTCTGCGTATGCTTCTTCATAAGTCATTTCCGACATACCAAAATAGGTAATCATCATTTCTGTTGAATATATTGAGCCTTTTTCCCCTATGATATTTTCCATTTCTTGCATCAGTTCATTGAAACGCTCGTAAGTGACCTGTGATGTAAAATGTTTGGTTTTATCTTGCTCTGCATCAGTTTCTTCGCTATTTTCCATTTTTGTTGTTAAATCGCCATTTTCATCAATGGTCATAGCATCAAATGAAATAATTGTACCTGTTATAGCAGGGAAATAGTCGTCTGGTAAATCCTCTAATTGTTCTTCTGTTAAGCCTGTTATTTCACATATTATCTCAAGCACACGGCTTTGCTCATCGCCGCTCAATGTAATTGCTTTATAGTATCCAACCGGATATGTAGCATAACTATTACTTTCATATTCTGCCAACAACGCCCTTGTTACACCCGTCATAATTGCCTCTGGATTATCCTCCGATGTCTTGCTCCCAAAATAGTCATCATCGGGACGAGGCTTTGAAAGCAAAGCCCGCTCGAAACCAATATTTGCAGGACTAATGCCATTTGCCCAATCAATTTCTGTTTTGGTTACACCTCGAAAATTCTGAAACCAACTAAAAACTAAAACGGCAATGAATAAATAAAATATAATGCTTGTCGCTATTCTGCGACATTCTCTAATATATAGCTTCATCGTACAACACCTCCGTTCACTTGACTAAGCAGATACATATAGCCATCTTCCAAAGTAGGATTTTGGAGCTTGTGTTTTTCTTCGGGCGGTGTATCTGATAAAACTCTATACTGTGTACCAGAACGAGAAGTATTGATATTCAAAACACAATATTTGTCTTTGATAGTTTTATCAAGCTTTTTTGTAGCCGTGATAAGGTAAACTTTACCCTCGGCTTTTTGCATCAATTCTTCCGTGCTGCCGCCCCAAATCAACCTGCCTTCATTTAATACACCAATATTCTCGCAGGTGGACTCAACATCGGAAGCAATATGCGTTGACAACAAAACGATCCGTTCGTCAGCAAACTCGGAAAGCAGATTACGAAAACGAATACGTTCCTCTGGGTCAAGCCCTGCTGTTGGCTCATCAACAATGAGGATTTGTGGGTCGTGCAATAATGCTTGTGCAATGCCCAAGCGTCTTCTCATTCCGCCAGATAATGCTTTTACTTTTGTTCGGGCATTATCCTGTAGGTTTACTTGTTCAAGCAATGTAAAAATTTTTTTCTTTCGGAGTTTACTTGGAATGTTAGACAACAATCCAAGATAATCCATTGCTTCATAAACACTCATATTTCTGTAAAACGAAAACTCTTGTGGGAGATAACCCACCATCTCTCTGATTTTGGTTGTTTCTTTTATTGAAACACCATTTATCATTACTTCACCTTTTGTCGGAACTGAAAGCGTTGCTAAAATCCTCATTAAGCTCGTTTTTCCTGCTCCGTTTCGTCCGAGAAGCCCATACATTCCAGCAGGAATAGAAAGTGATATATCAGAAAGAACTTCTTTTTTTCCGTATCTTTTTGAAAGATTGTTAATTACAATTTCCATAAAAGACCTCCTTACTTGTGTTGTAAGGAGATTTTAATATCTAAAAGTCAATTTTCCGAAAAGAGCTCTAAAAAACTTCTATTTTGGCAGTTACGCACGCTCCAGAATTTTTAATATTTGAAATGCAGAGTAATCCGCCATGCTTTTCACATAGCAATTTACAAATTGTAAGCCCTATTCCAAAATGTTCATTACCTTTATCTTTACTGTAAAGCAAAGTTGTTGCCTGCATCAAATCTGTATCTGTAAAGCCCTGTCCGTCATCTTTTACTGTAACAACGATAAACTTATTTTTTCGTGAAAAATGCACATCAACCTGTTTCTCGGCATATCTTAATGCGTTCTGCACAAGATTGTCTATAATCCGAAAGAAAACGCTTTTATCTATATTTACGGTTGTCGTGGAAATATTACCTGTAAAAATAATATCCTTATCTTTTGCCCACAGACGGATATCACTTTCAATTTCATTAAGTAATGCGGCTGTGTTCTGTGGCTCTCGTTTAATTTCAATATTTTCTATTTTTTCAATGTCACGAACACAATCGACATATTGCTGTAGCCGTGTTGTAGCCCCCTGCATAGACGACAATGTCTCCATCAGCATATCTTCTGTAAGTTTATCTTGGGGGATATTCTTCTCCAGATAGTCAAGATAGCCTTTCAGAACAGTAATCGGCGTCCGAAGGTCATGTGCAATTGAAGCATTTAACAATTTTCTTTGCTCTAATGACTCCCACAATGCTTTATTATTCTGCCGTAGCTCTTTGCGCATTTTTTCCATAGAACGACATAATCGCCCTAATTCATCATCACCATCATACTTGATATTGAAATCGAGGTCATTATTTTGTATACTTTCTATTCCATTCTGTAACTGTGCAATAGGTGTGCGCAGCTTTCTGCGATAATATATTGCTGTCGCAGCACCAATACCGCCAACAATATAAAGAATAGGCAGACCTATCATTGCAACATAGCACCCGTAATAAGCTGCATTATCTCCGACACTTAACGACTGCCATTCAATTTCAGAATTATTTATATCAAATACATACGCACCTGTATTTTCGTCTAATTGAAAATTTAATGGTTTTATAGTCAAGTACCGATTTTCCAATATTTTTTGCTGTACTTGATTTGCCGTAAAAATTGTAATGCCAGATAATATGGCAATCACACATATTGTAATCAAAAATGTTATGGTCATAGACTTTTTGAGTGATGATGTTTTTATTTTATCCATTTATATCCAACCCCCCATACTGTTTCAATGTAGTTTTTGTCGGTGTAAATTGATAGTTTGTTTCGTATTTTTCGGATATGTTCTTTAATTACGATACTATCTCCCTCACCGTCATAACCCCAAAGTTTTTCATATATGGTTTCCCTATCAAAAACCATTCCAGCATTTTGCGAGAGAAATTGAATAATCTCAAATTCCTTGTTTGAGAATTCCAACTGTTCCTTCCCCCAAAAAACTGTTCTGCTGTTGTAGTCGATAATTAGTTCATTATTAAATTTTAGATTTGATACAGTACTTTTCCTTTCTTCACGCCGCAGATGTGCAGAAATTCTTGCTAACAATTCATCAACACTAAACGGCTTTGTGATGTAATCATCTCCGCCAACTGATAAGCCGTTAATTAAATCCTGTTCCGTTACCCTTGCTGTCAGAAAAACAATCGGACAGGATATATGTTTCCTAATAAATTGACATAATTCCAATCCATCCATTTCGGGCATATTTATATCTAACAGTATAATATCTGGTGTAACAGACATCAGCTCCAATGCTTTTTTTGCACTCTCTGCCGCATATACCAGAAAACCCTCTGCATCCAGGCACTTACTGAGCATCGTGCGTATCATTTCTTCATCATCTATAACCAATACTTTATATCTCATAATGCAACTCCTTTTTCATATATTCGCCTTTTATATTAAGAGATAAAAGTCAAAATAACGCCAAATTTATATTTTGCTCGATAGATCTCTTTGATTTTATCCATTGCAAATTATACTGATTCCCACACATCAAATCAACTGTGCAAATATGAACTTCCCCCCCTAAAAGTAGTGACTATATATCCTATATCAGAACAATTTCAGCAACAGAAAATCCCTGTAATTGCAATAGAACAGCCTGCAGAATAAGCCTTGTGTCATCTTGAAAAGTAAAGGATGAAATGCTTCAAAAAATCATCCAAAATCAGTAAAAATGAGTGTATACCACCTGTATATCACTTGTGTATCATGTGTATATAACGACCTCAAAACAACGTAAATTATCTTCTATTTATGAATATTCTGACAATTCGCATGTCTTATCAACACACAAAGAAAAGTCCCATAAACACTGGGTTTACAGGACTTCTCCATATCATTTATTCACTTAAAAATTCTTAATTAGCAGACACCCTGAGCGAGCATAGCCCTCGCTTAAGGTATATCTTATTTACTTACATGCACGCTATTTTGTAACCCACCAGTATACAGCTATTGTCAGACTATTTGGCTTTTCTCGCCCTATAATACACTATTTTTCATACACCGATACATACTTACTCGCTGCTGTAATATATACTCCTGAAATAAGTTTATACATACTTCCGCCACCTACTTTAATAGGTCCTTCTGCAATTGTAAAGACTTCATTTTTTGCCTCACGTTCAACAACAGCACTATCATCCCAACTTGGTTCTTTTCTGACTGCCAAATTATCTACCAGTACTTTCACATACTTTTTCTTCTCGGGCAGTTGTACCGGTGCAACTGGCTTCGATTCAGCCGCTACATAATCAGATAAAGCGTATGCGATTGCTCTGCATACCTCTTCAAACTTCTGTTCATACAGTGCTGCATCCGGATTATTCACAAAGCACACCTCAATAAGCATTGCCTTTGCCTTTGTTTTGCGGATAACATATAATCCGCTTCCGGCTTTTACTCCACGGTTAGTAAATCCAAGTGCTGCAATATGTTCACATACCTCTACAGCATCAGGATACTGTCTGCCCTTGTATGTATAAGCCTCTACTCCATGTCCTGCTCTTGCAGCATCATTGTTAAGATGAATACTAATAAAATAATCCAAATCAGTTGCATTTGCCATTGCTACTACTTTCTGTAAATATGCTGCCTGTGTTGGTGCGGAATCTACTGTGCATGGTACCACCTGCACCCCCGCTGTTGTAAGAAGCTCTGTCAATCTGTTACAGACTCTTCTTGTTTCTGTGCTCTCTGAAATAACTCCAATTGTTCCACTTCCTGCTCCAGAAAGTGTATGTCCTGCATTTAATCCAATTTTCATCTTATTCTTCCTCCTTCTCTTCTGTCTTTGCAACCTCTTCCACCTGTGATTTCAGATTTTTCAACAGTGGTAATAAAAACGGTGGAACCGGTGCACCTATATCCTTGATATTCTCCAGAATACTGATGATTTCATTGCATATAATCCATATGGCTACCACGCACGCTATGAGGAATGTTATTGGCATTGTGATTCCGATTGTGGTGGCAGCATATTTCAGTAACTGGTCAACAATTGCTCCAACCACCACCAGAAGCCACATGGAAATCTTCTTTGCAATTCCCCGGAATCCCTTATAGGAATCTACTCTCTGGTTTCGATACTTTGATGCGAAAATACCTGTTGCATAGTCAATAATGTTGCATGCCACCAATAACAATACCGGTACATACAAGATACCGAGCAGGGATGATAAGAACCCCGTTACTGCTGTTATGATTGCTTTGATTGTGTTGTTATTCATTTTCTTTTCCTCCTTCTTTGTTCATTGCTTCTTTCAATTTTTCAATTTCTTCCTGCTGTATCTGCACTATCTTAATAAGATATGGAACCAATTTCGAATAATCAATTGCTAATACCTTATTTCGAATTCCCTTCTCAGCATCAAACTCTTTCTCTGAATAGTCTTCCGGTATCGTCACGCAGGAAGGAATAATACCTAATGTATCTTCGGCAATTAAACCATGCTGATTTTTTTCACCACCGTATGCTTCAATGTAATCAAAATCTACCGGTTTTAATTGAAGAATCTTCTTTGCTTCCTCTTCTGACATATCTACAACGTTTTCCTTTACTAATTTAGAGGAAGGATTTGTAAATGATGTACCATAAACAGGTGCATAAGAACTTCCACTCCAGTCTGCTTGACAATAAATTGCACTTCCTACTATTGCAGTTCCACCTCTTAATGCTCCAAATGTTCCATTCGATTGTATCCTTGCAACTTGGCTACCACTTCCATTGCAAAACTGATGGATTCCACTGTTTGTTAAATAGTTAAAAGTTGAACTTGCATCAATTAAACGACTTGTATAATCTGCTGAACTTCCACCATAGTGGAAATCAATAAATGGTACACCTGCCTGCCCAAATATCTCTATACAAGGTGGATTGTTTGGAAGATAATCGTGTGAATGCGAACTAGGTGGATATGTTGCAGGTTTGCCAGTTATTCCTTTCCATGTCGTACTTTTTGCCGTATCTGCAACTGCCGCACTGCTAACCGTCTGCTGCTTAATGTTATCTGTTGTAATTGCTTTTTTCTTAAAGTCTACAAGCTGTTTGGCAAGTGTACCCTCTTCATTTGGATTTTTTTCCCTTCCATCAAGTACATATCCTTCCTGCGTTATATTTTCTCTCTGTGTTATTTTATCGTTCGATATTTTATTTTGGTCTAAATCATAGATTCCCTCATCCATATGATTTAAATTTTCCGCTGATATCAGTGTGGTTTTATCTGGATAATTCTTCCAATTTATTTTTTCATACGCCATTTTATACTCCTTTCGGATAGCCTATCGAATCTATTACATTCTGAAGACTATTAAATAATTCTAGTGTTTTTTCATAATAAACCTTTGCTGAGTTTTTATCTCCGGTAGCGTAATTTTTTGCTTCCGTTGCACTACTCACTGCTCCTTTCGCACTGTTTGCTGCTTCCGTTGCACTTCCGGCCGCTCCTGCGGCACTGTTCTTCGCTTCATCTGCATATCCACTAGCATCTGTCGCACTGTTCGCTGCTCCTGTTGCACTGCTTGCCGCTCCTTTCGCACTGTTTGCCGCTTCCGTTGCACTTCCGGCCGCTCCTGCGGCACTGCTTGCCGCTCCTGCGGCACTGTTCTTCGTTTCATCTGCATATCCACTAGCTTCTGTTACTGACTGGTTTATTAAAGTTATTGCATCATCTGCCTGCTGCCTCAGTGTTTCCTGCATACCTGATATCTCATTCTGATACTCCTCAAGAGCTGTTGCTTTCTCGGTAAATCCGCTTTCCATAGCAGATATATTCCTCTCTGCGTTCTCCGAAAGTGTCTTGTACTGTTCTGCCTGGTTGCAATAGTCTTCTGCCTGAGCAACCTGCTGCACCAATGATTTGTATTCATTTTGAGATTCAATGATATTCGGGTCCAGAATCTTGTTATATACATAGATTACAAACTCCGGCGAAGTAATAACTGCCCCATCCTGCATAGACAGCTCTATCTGTCCAATACATTCGCCCAACACATTAATGGTCTGTGTCGTGACTTCGTACTGTATCTCAGAGCCATCTATTACACAATCGTTGTAGCAAACTTTACCATCTGGCTTCACGATGCTTACTGCCGCCACTAATACATCCGACAAGTCGTATATCTTTCCGCTCTGCATAAGTGTAAAATGCAGGCTTCTTGTCTTTGTATCTCCCTGTCTTACAGAAATCCGGGGGCGTGTCCGTTCATGATCCAGGTCAAGTCGCATATTATTTACGATATTATTCCTCATAGATAACCTCCTTCGCCCTCATTATATAAAAAAGAAATAGGGGATTTCTCCCCTATTCCGTCTCGATTTTTGACCAATCATCAATTTTTTTATTTGCTTCCGCCTGCGTATATCCGAGGTGCATATAAACTGAGATAAGCAGGTTTTTCATGTCTGCATATTTACCCTTCTTCTTTGCTTCAAGATACTTTTTCTTGTACTTATTTGTCACTGCTGTGGCAATGTCACTATCCTTTTTTCCTCCCTTGTCTTTTGCTTCCCGGATAAAGTTAAATATCTTTTCTCTGTCTGCTCCTTTTTTCATAGAATTATCAATTGCTTTGTATAATTCCTTATACGTTCCGCCGCTGTTCCATTCTTTTAATGTGGTCCATACCTCTTCATCACTCTGACTGGCTTTTTTGTTTAAGAATTCTTTGGCTTCTTTCTCTGTTATTTCTTCATTCAGGTATCTTTCTTTGGCCTTTCTCTTAACTCCTGATATTATTTTCTTTTTTTTAAGCCCTTTATCCTTCAGTTCGTCTTCTACCTCTTTATACAACTCTTTATCTCCAGAAAGATAAGCATTTAGCATTCTCTCATATTGACGAGAATCTGTTCTTTTAATTCCTCCCAGATATTTTCCTGTGGTGGTATTATAAATAGCTTTGAAATCTCTTTCCACATTATAAATTGGAATGCCTGTTATTAAAGAAACTCCATTCATGAACGGCTCTGCCGTTTCTAACCAGGTATGTTTTTCTCTGTAGTCTGCATCTGTTGCATATTTCTGTATGCTTACCACTCCTGCATACAGTTTCGACAATCCCTGCATGTCCAATCTGTTTATATCATATCCCTGCACAACCGAAAGTACATCTTTAATGTATGGGATTAACTGTACTGGATTCAGATTATCTATTACATTGTCTTTGTAATCAGCAAGCCATCTCTCCCAATATGTAGTATCATCGTCTTTCTTATCTCTAAGTGCATCCACGAATGACTGCGCTGCTGCATTCACAACATTCGTAATAATATAGGCTTTCAACGTCTGCTTAAAAAATCTTTTACTTCCTGCATTCCACTTACCCGGCATCTCATACCAG
This sequence comes from Roseburia sp. OM03-7AC, assembly GCF_003462625.1. Taxonomy (NCBI): domain Bacteria; kingdom Bacillati; phylum Bacillota; class Clostridia; order Lachnospirales; family Lachnospiraceae; genus Roseburia; species Roseburia sp. OM03-7AC. The sequence goes on along the minus strand of NZ_QTZJ01000002.1, from coordinate 162,535 downwards.
TCTCTTATTGCATTTGCTAACATATTATAAGATTTTGTTGGCTCTGCCATGAAGGACGTTGCCATTTTATGCAAACCATTGTTGCTCCTCATGATTTGCGACCGGTGAAGTACTGAATCGACTACCTGTGTCTGGTCGATAAGCTCATCATATCTATCTACACACAATTCTGTGAATTCATCAGAGCTGATATCCACGTCCGGATGTAATGCTTTTGTTTCCAGCTTTACCGCATTCCACAATACGCCCCATGTTATGTCATCCAGTTTCTGAGCAACTTTCATAGATATATCTTGCAATCCCTCTTTAACAGTATGCTGCGCCGTAATAACCTCTTTCATGGATTGACCTATGGATGTTTCAAAATATCCCCATGACTTCCATTTTGCAATAGGTACTTTTTCCTGTACCTCTCGTACTTTCGGGAGCTTAGTAAATGCTTTCATAAGATACTTCGTATCCATTACTGCCATTGCCCGGAAATAAGCCGTTGGCTGCTGTATTGCCACTCTGATATTTGCCGCCACCGATGCTGCTTTCATGTTTCCAACCAGTCCATCAATGAATTTGACCTGTACATCTCCCGTTCCTTCTGCATTGATATCCTGTATCAATTTTTCGAAATACTCCTGATATTCTTTTCCGTAGGCTCTCTCTATCTGTGCTTTGACAGATGTTTTTGACTCCAGAATATTTAATACTTCATCCTCTGTCATGTGGTCGTCCAGCCCTGCTTTTTGTCTGTAATTAAACCATTTCATTGCATCTGATAATGCCGCTGTATAGCTTCCATAGCTTGCCATATCCGTTACATGCTTTGTAAATACATCAAAGATATCATCCACTACGATGGCATTTCTTGCATTTTTCATTGTTTTTTTTGTAAATCCCTGGTTCTTCACTCCCCAGTATGAAGTCTTGTCCTTTGTATCTACAGTATTTCCGGATGTTTTAATCGGATAATAATGCTGTCCGCCGAATCTTCTGTATCCATACATCTGCATTGTGGTAGCATTACCCCATGCAGAACATCTGTTCTGCATGAACTGTTGCATGGCATCCGCTATTTTCTTCTGTTCCGGTGTGAGTTCATTGCATATTCTTCCCACTTCATATTCAGTGAGTCTGATTCCTTCTGCACTTCTATATACTTTTATTCCTTGCTTTGTATTTGTTATTACTCCTCCATACTTGATATGTTCTTTTGCCTGATCCCGGTTCTTAAGTTCATACAATCCCATCATCTGGGCTGTCGTCATTCGTAATTTCTCACCTCTGATTTTGAACTCATGAACTTCTGCATCTTTTCCGGTCCATTTCTTCATTTCCCTTTTTAACTGTTTTTCAGTGTAACCATTTTCCTCTGCAATCTTACTAAGCTGTGACTGCATATAATCCTGTGCTTCTGCGATTTTTATTATTCTGTTATTCAGCCCTTTTCTTAATCCATTGTAGATACTTAGTGCTGAATCTCCCAGGCGGTAAAAATACGACCTTGGGTCTAACATATTTGCATTCAGCATATTTTCCGCTTTGCTGATTACTTTTCCTCTTAATGTATCTTCATTCCATAGAGTCTTGTCTTTCTTTTTCTGCAATTCTTCAATTGTACTGTCTCCGAGGTCTTCCAGCTTCTGCGTGCGCTCATTTACATAGAGCTGGTTCACGCTGTTAATTGCTCTTTTCAATCCTGAAACAAGTCTGTCCAGATATCTCAAGCCATTCATATCCATGTCCGAAATTCGTACACCCTCATTATTATTTAAGAAGTCTGCTATGTCATCCAGTAAAGAACTGGTTTTCTTATCTCCTGAACTGCCATCCATGAGTGCATTGTAAAGGTCTTCATAATCTCTGGAAATAGCTTCTCTCTCATCGGATAACTTAAGCTGCATCTGGCTTAATGCATTGTACCATTTCAGTGAATTAACACTATTGGGATTCGTCCGGTCTGTCGCAAAATCTATCGCATCGATAAAGTCTGCAACTGTTTTCTTCAATGCATCCGGTACATGATTCTTATCCGTATTTTGGTTGAATGCTGCTACGATTCCCTGTGCATTCTTTTTTATACGTTCCCGGTATCTTCTCCGCTCCTCAATATTTCTCTTCGCCGTACGGTTCTCTGACTGCGCCGCTTTCAGCTTCATATACTTATCGTTGCTCTGCTGTTTCACCTTTGCCAGCTTTGCTTCGTATGACTTTATTTTCTTTCTGATTTCCGTTTCTGCCTTTGCATCACGATAGGCCATAGCCGAGCTGAGTTCTCTTTTCTGTTCATCCAGAGCCCTTTCATACTTCTGTTTCAGGCTGTCTCGTCTGGTCTTTTCCTGCTCTTTCAGTTTTTCGAATCTTTCACGGTATTCTGCATTCAGATTCTTTCTGTATTCCTGCTGCTTTGCAATCAGCTTCTGGGTTTCCGCCAGCACCTTTTTATTTGCTGCATCCGTGCTTTGCTCTACAAAAAATCTCCGGTAAATGTCTAATGCAAGGTCATATGCTGCCTGCTGCTTATTCATTCCAAAGATATTATGCTTTGCCGGTTTCATCTCATTCATAGCATCAATCAATGCTATTGGCTGGTCATTTACAGCAATATCCATATCCAATATATAATTAGAGCTCTGACACAGTTCATCCCACAAGGAATCCAGGTATACTCCATCTTCGGAAAACGTAATGTTTCCGAAATTCATCTTCCGGAACTTCTCGTAGCTATCGTAATAATGAGCCACTTCTTTCTTCTGTGCTTCATTTAACCGGATTTTCTGTGCTTTTAATGTATTTCTGAATGAGTTATACACATCCACTTCCACACTATCCACATCTGTGCTTTCTTCAATTACCGGAGCGGCAATTTCTTGCACGATTCTTACCATATCTTCATAAGATACATTCTTTGTATCCTTCAGGTATGCAAATACCTTCGTCAGATTATCCGCCAGTTCCTTCGCATTGTAGGTACTCTTATATTCCTGCTTGACCTCGGATGCTATCTTACGCATTGTCTTATCGTCAATGCTCACATTTTTAAGTGCTTTAAAGCCGTCCTCAATAATAGAACCCATTTCCTTTTCTGTATCGGAATATTCCTCTTCCAGGATTGCCATGAGGTCTTCATCAATGTCCACTGAATGTCTGATGTCCGGGTCCGCTGTCGGCTTTTTATTATCTACGTTTTTAAACTGATTGGATTCAAACGCTACATATACTTCGCCATCTTCATACTTATTTTTTTCTATAAAACCATCATATCCAAGGAGGTTTCTTGTTGTTTTTAATACAGTTTCATTGTCTGAGCCAGTGTTTACTATCTCCGCAAGAATTTCTGCATCATTTTTATTTTGTATTAATGATTCTACTGCATCATTCATAGCTCTATTGTACCAACTTTGGGATGGATAACCCTCTCCAGTATATTCATAATTACTTAATATTTCATCTCCGGTCGGGTCAATTTCTTTTAAGATTTTCCTCAAATCCTTTGGTTTCAAGGTTACTTCTGACAAAGATAACGGCTTCTCAATGTTTAAATATCCCTTCATTACGCCAGTACCATTTTTTTGATATCCCTTGGCCTTATCCAGATTATCTGTAAAATAAAAGCCTCTTCCTTCTGCCGAACCCAATTGTCCAATATAATCATGTGAAAATACTGTAAAATCACTTCCGGTTCCATGATAAACTTCCTTAAGCCGTCCCTCTGAATCCACAACCTTTGAATCTTTAAAATACTCTTTCTGCTCTTCTGATAATTTTCTTCCTTCGGAATCTACATCAAGTGAAAAAGTTGTTGCATTTTTCTGATTCTGTGATATACTGCTTTTAGAAGCAGTTTCATTATCGTTGTAAAACCCTCGGGAGTTTGATCGTGAAACTGCTTCTTTTAATGTTACATCATATACATAATGTTCATTTCCAGTATCTTTTACATTTATTAGCACATCGAAGTAGTCTCCCTCAAATTCAATTGTTTTGATATAATAATCCCATGTTTTTGCATTTCTATGGAATCTGTTTGTTTTCCCTAGCTCTGTTTTACTTCCTGTATAAATACTATTTTCTGCAAGCTCAATATACTCTCCTTCTGCGCCTATGCTGATTTTAGCTCTTAATCCTTTCCTGCTAGATTTTTTATCTCCATATATCCCCTTTCTAATTCCGCTTTCATCATAAAGTGCATAATATACATGTCCATTTTTTACAAACTTTGCTGCACGACCTGCATATTGTTCTCTCATGATATTCAGCATTCTTTTTTTACGTTCTTTAAAAGTCAGTTTTTTCGTTTCATTACTTAGCGCATATCTTTCTATTCCATCTGGTCCAATTGTTATTGAGTATCTGATTCCACTCTCAGTTGTCTTCATCCGCTGTATACCATCTATCACAAGTGAATCCGATACGTCGTATTCCCAACTTTTTTCAAGCGGAAGTCTAAAGTGCAATTCATCCCCAAAATCATCATCCAGCACAAGCTTCTCGACCGGTATAGTAAATTCCAATATTTCCTTTCCATACCCTACAATCTGACCATCTTTCTTAGTTGAAAAGAAGATGCCGTCTTCCTTTGCAACCATTATCTTTTCTTCTCTAATTTTCTTTGCCGCTTTTTCGCTTGTTGCATGATACAATCTTACATTTCCATACTCATCTACTTCCCCGCCTGCTCTTTTTATTTCCTCTATCATATCGAGAGCATTTAGCAATTCATCTCCGCTTAATCTCTCTTCAATGTTTAAAGAATATGTTTTAAAAGGATTCTTCTTGTCATCTTTAGAAACCGTTTTTTTCGAGCTAATGTCTATTGTCTCTGTTTCTCCCTTCTCTGCCGTTACATTTTCCCGCTTATAATTTTCCTGCGCCTTTGTCAATTCACCCAAAAACATATCTCTTATCCTTTGTGCTTCTTCTGCATCTGCTCTCAGTGCTTTCTTTGCTGTGCTGGATAATACATGATCATTCAGGTATGATGTGATTTTGTCGTAAACTCCCTTGAAGAAGTCAGCAATCGTCTTGAGAATGCTCTTATGCTGGCTCTCTGTCATGTTCTCTGACATATACTTGGAAAATGCTTCTACTCCCTTTTGGTCAGCAAACAGTCCTGCTACATAGTCAAATACATACTCATTTGCAGAATCTTCATAGGTCTTTCCTTTTTCTACTGTCTTATAGGCCTTATGGTACTGTTCAATAGCATTTGTAAGGTAAGCAGCTCCTTCTTTCGTTGTAACATAATTCAATACCGTATCTACTACTTTCTGCATACCTTCATGATTATATGCCTCGGAGAATTCACCCAATTCATGCACAAGTGTTGTGTATTCATTAGTAGTATTTCCCTTTCCTGTGGTCTTTGCTAACGCTATTCTTGACAATGCTTTCTGGAAGTTACCATTTTCTCCATGCTCCAGTTCATCATTCAATTCAATGTCTAGCCCGGTTTTCTTTGCTACCATTTCCACAACCGATTTCATGCGATTGTCAGATTTATCCAGTCTGTTATCGATTACGGATCCAGTTCCCATCTTCACGGCCTGCTGCACATTGGAATTCTGTGATAACGGACTTCTGCTGTTTTCTCCGAGATAATACATTTCCAGCAAGGTTGATGGTGACATTTCACTTACAATTCTTGCATTTACCGGATTATTCATAATACTCTCATATGAAGTTTTTCCAAGTTTTCCAGCATTGTAAAATACTGCGGTTGATTCCAGGTAAGTAGGCATACTTTCCCCGTTGTAATTCTCAATGACTGCATTGGCCGCTTTTGTATCATCAAATGTTGCCGCAAAATTATACAGATTTCGCATGGTTGGATTACCTATCTCCACTGTCTTATAATCTACAACTCTTCCATCTGACAGTTTTACCATGGTTTTCTCCGGTGTGCTCTCTGCAATCTCTACAACGATATCCTGTTTTCCTGTATTTCTATTTACTGCTGCAGTTACCCCTGTCTGATTTCTGCTATACGGTTGCACCGGTGCAACTTTCTCATTTTCTATCACTATTCCTTCCGCATTTTTTACTCTGCCTGTCATGTTGCCCGTGGTGTTCTCAATTGCATTATCTTCCCTTGCAGCACTGGTATCTGCAGTATTATTCATCAGCTCCTGCGCCTGCTGCTGTGCCTGTTCCTGTTCAGCTCCTTTTCTGACAAATCCCTCTGTTATAACCTTGTCCAGATTTACGTCTTCACTTTTTGCCATGGACTCTATAATCTGGCTCATTTGCGAATCAGTAATATTATCTGCTTTTACTGTAGCAGCAATCTGCTTTGCTGTAGAATTCTCCGGCATCTGCTCTGCTGTTTCCAGGATAGTATCTCTCATTGTATTATCCTGGTTAATTGTCTTTCCCATTTTATGATACTGTACAGAATTTACAGTATTTGCAACTCCACCAAATACAGCACCGGAAATAGCACCGGCTACAAAGTCCTGCCCTACCTGATTCCAGAACTGCTCATTAGCCGCTGTTTTTGCTTCGTCTTCTGACATTCCATTTTTCATATATTCCTTTACATTTGTGCTATATTCAGATAATCCGCCATTAATCATGCGGTCTGCTGCTTCATCTGCAAAATCGGTAAATACTTCCTCACTGCCCTCGATTCCAGACTGGGCAGCCCAATCCAATATCTTTTTCTTAAATGTAGTTTTGGTTGGATTCTCCGCCATGCCATATAAATGGTCTAAGCTCAACTTTTCAAATCCTGCCTCTGCTGCTGCATTGGCAATTCCAATAGCGGCGGCTTTATTCGTATCTACACCACGCTCAGACGCATCCACATATGCCTGGGAGCCGGCACTTGCCGCCATGATTCCAAGAGAAACCGGTTCGCTTCCTGTTGCCATGGCTGCGGCCGAATCTGCCATACTCATTCCAACATCGTATACAAACTTTCCTATTGTGGAATCAATGTCATTTGATACTGCTTCTCTTTTTCGGTTTCTCGACTGTGTGAAGCGAGCGGAATACGGGTCATAAGGTGTATAGGCTTCATCTCCTCCGAAATAGTTCTTTGCCGAATGACCCAACTGGTCTACAAAGTCCGCTCCGGAAAGCAATGAATCACCTACAGACGTAGCAGATTCCTTTGCATTAATGAGGAATCCTTTTAATCCTTCCTGCTTTGTTTCCTCTTCCAGTTCTCTCCGTTTCTTTGTATCAATCTGGCGATTATGAATCCAGGAATAGTATTCTTCCATATCATCAGCGTTAATTCCCTGACTTTCCAAGTTTTCTTTTGCGCTGTTATATGCCTTTTCTAATTCGAATGGGTCTCTGCTTCCAATTGTATCTCTTATAGCCTGTTCCTGCTCTGTTGCTTCCTCCTCGTCATGGTCTGTAATATACATCTGCATGACAGCCTGTTCCTGCTCCGTAGTGAGTTTTGCATAATCCTCCGACCATTTCTTGATTGCTTTCTGGTTTTTTCTTACACTCTGCTCATTCTCGTACTTGTCGATTGCTGTATTACCTTCCAGTGCATCATGCTCTTCTGCAGACATGGTTTCCCCTGTTAATCTATTTCTGTATCCTGCGAGCTTTGTATCCTTGGTAATGTTTCTTGCCAGCACTGGACTATCAAAACTACCGTATACCGGTTCATAATTCTTAAGCTTATCTTTATTTCCTTCTTTTTCATCCTTCGCACTTGTAATTTTTGCTGATAATTCTTCATCAGAAAGACTTGCAAGCTCCGGGTCAGATAAGCTCTGATAATATTTATCTATGTAGTCTGCATATTCCTTTGCAGTTTCCGGTTCTTTTTCCGGCATCCATGCTGTATTCTCCTGCTGCTTTAACGCTTCTTCAATCGCACGTTTTCTTGCACCTTTAAAACTGCTTACTGCGTTTCCGTGCTTTCCTTTTTGATTTGAATTCAGTGTGCTTTTTGCATTATTATAATCTTCCACCGTCATTGTCTCTCCAGTGCTTTCATTTCGGTACTCTGTCGGTGTAAGTTTTTCTCTGCTTCTTCCTGTCATTGTTTTATCTTCATTGCTGCTATCATATACCGGTTTGAAGCTATCTAATTTTTTCTTTGTTTCCCGGTTTCTTTTTGCAATATCCAAAGCTCCCTGTAATGCTCTTCCATTTTTTGACATTGCTCTTGCGGTCGTATTTGCCGTGTTCCGTACCTTTTCCAGTGCATAGTCAAATCCAGCAGGTTTTTCCTGCTGGTATCTGCTCATGCTGTTGTGAAAAACTGAAACATCCGGCGAAGCATTTCTATTCATTCTTGCCTGTCTAAGTTCTTCCAGGCTCTTTCTCTCTCCGCCCGATTCTCTTGTTATTGCAGCGCTCCGTGTATTCAGTTTTCTTTCTGTATTTTCATGTGTTCCTTCCTGCCTTTTTTTCTTTAATTCTTCCAAAGATAATCTGTCTGCCATATTGTTACCCCCTACTTTTTCTTCTTTTTGTTGTTAAGAAATCCACTCAAGCTAGGTGCAGAACTTCCCCCTGCTAATGTACTTGTTGCGCTTCTAGCTGTTGGTGCATCAAAGCCAAGGTCGTCATATAGTTTATTCCATATTCCCTCGTCAATAATTCCTGCCTTATACAAGCTGTCTGCATATGAGCTTCCCTGTGATGCGGCTTTATTTTTTAGCTCATTATAGTAGCTGTTGCTGATTGTTCCGCTCGTTGCCGGCCGTGTTCCACCGGATGATGAACTAGAAGAACTCCTGCTTGAGCTACGTCCAGATGAGCCGCTTCTTGCTGCTCTTGCCTGCGACAACGCGAATTCCTGTGCCCACTGTTCATCTGCGATTTGATCTCTCTGCCTCTGATAATCAAACTGTTGCTGCCACTGGTTATCTGCAACATTATCTCTGTCTACCTGATAGTTGTAATCATTCAAATACTTATCGTTAGTCTGTGAATTCTGAAGTGCATTAAACAGATAATCTCTGTCATTCTGCCAATTACTTACTTTCTGCTGATATTCGTCAAAATCATTTCCATGAAGAATGTTATATGCATTCAATGCATTACTGGTATCATTCTGCCAATTCTGGTATTTATCCTGATACTGTCCATATGCTCTATCCTCTGCCTGTCCCAATGCGGAATACTCATTATACATATTGGTGAGGTCTGTATTGTATTTATCTAATGCCTGTCCATAAAGATCCGGAATAATATCATTCAGCTTTCCAAGATATGCCTGGTATGCCTGAGAGCCTGCTGTTGCTCCATAACTATTGCCATATCCTCCGGATAATGCTGCTGCCTGTGATGTTGTATCAAGCATTGCCTGTTTCCCCAGATTAGCATACTGCTCCTTATACTGTTGGTATAATGGGTCTGCATTGAAATCGTATGAAAATGGCTTTTTATTCTGTATTCTATTTAAAATTGTATCAATTGCCCCCTGATACCTGCTGTTATAAGCCCCAGGCTTTGCATTCTGAGTGTCTGTATAGTTTTTATAAGCATCCTGCACTCTCTGCGACTCCTGATAATCTCCAACTTTATTGTTCAGATGGTTATCAAGATTCGTCTGTGCTGTTCGTGTCCCGTCAGATATTACTTCCTCCCAGTTTTTATGATTCCCCATTGTCCTTACCTCCTGTTGATTCTTCTAGTGCCGATATCCTTGCATCTACCTGATTTAATGAATAATTCAGTGTATCAGAAAGATTGTATAGAAAGCTCTTTAAGCTCTCTATATTCTGTTCATTTGACATGTTCTCTATATCTACATTTGGATAATCAAATTTAGCCACTTACTGCACTTCCTTCCTGTATCATTTGTGCTATTGAATATACTTTAACTGCGCCTTTTCCGGATAATCTTAGTTTAAAATGGTCGCATCGTTTTATTCGAACCGGCACCTGGTATGACCGTTTTTTTGTTCCTGTATATTCCATTACCTTTTGCCAGTTTTCCGAATCATACATTATCTCTATCTTGAAATATGCATCTGCTTCTATCTCAAGCCGGATAACCAGCTCTCTGATATATTTGTTATAAATGGAGTCAAGACCCATATCCCCTGTCACTGCATACCATTCCTGATTTTCTTCTTCCTCTCCAACTGGAATTGCTCCAGGATACCACTCTCCCGGATACATATACTGTTCTCCAAACCGATCATCCATTGGAGCTATTGGCATAAATATCTGTTCGTAATTAATTACCCAGATAGAGTTATTCTTATCTAAGAAATACAGTCCGCCATCTGAATATGCAAAGGCTTTCTTAATTCCTTCATCTTCCTTTGTCCACATTCCCTTTGTAATGTCATACACATAAGTACAGTAATTACTAAGTTCATCTCTCATGCAGACATAATATTTATCACGGTATCCTCCGGCAACTGCATCATAGTACATCTCTGTTCCAAGATTTCCAGATATCTTACTTGGCATACTTCCGTTATATGCGCATATACCATCCCGGCTTTTATAATATAAAACCTCATTTAATACAATCAGGCTCTTTTCCGAACCCAACTGAACGCCACGCATAGGTTTCCATGAAAGTTCATAATTACTCGGTTTATCACCAAATAATCTGTGCATGCCACCCTCTTTAAAAAAAAGTACACTACCGGAATAAGATATTGCACCGGTAAAATCCCCTTCCGAACCCACCGTTACTGCGTAGCTGTCAGAGGACAGACCCATATAACATCTCCAGTTCTTTGGATCTCCTAGCTTGCAAGCATATATTTCATGATTTGTAGAAGAACACCCCCACAACCGGTTATCCATCTCAGTTACAAAATCCATATCCGGGACTGTCCTTGAGATGGTTATATTCTCACTGTTCGTAAATACTTTATTAATCAGACCCATCACAATTACATAATCATCCCCGCAACCATACAGAATATTGGATGTATTAAAGTCATAATTGTTATAAATCTCAGCCCTTTTATCTACTCCACTGAATGTAGCAGCATCATATACTTTAAAACCTTTCCCTATGCCTGGTGACTGTATCTTTACATAAGTTGTTCCTACAGATACCCATGCTGCAGAGTTTTCACTCCATATTTTCATTACAACTGTATTTTCAGAAGTATCTATCCAGTATTCATATTGCGTTTTATCCGGTTCTGTATCACCGGTATATGTTTTCTTTTCGGGAAATACCGTTCCGTCCATTTTGCAAAGCGTAAAGGATGGCTTTGTTGTGGTGGTTACCTTATTTTCCATATCGGTTAATGTTTGGTCATATACGTTGTACATAACCTTATCCGGGAAGACACACAAATATGCTCCCATTCTTACAAATGTTCTTTCCTTATCCTTGCATGATTCCTTTAAATCACACGCTTCTGACTGGTTATAGTACAGCTTATTCTCTGTTACCCACACCAGCTTATCCGTGCCATACAGGCCTTTACAGTCTGTAAGGTCCCGCAATTTTCCTCTCGGTATTCTCGGAGACAGTATCGGATAATAATCCGCCGTCATATTTTTCATATCCGAGAATTCCCCGTCTTGTATTCTTCCATTGGCATTGTAGCCGCCAAATGCACTCAGTACCTTGGTTTCCGACCTTGTACTTTGAAGTTTAGGTAATCTCATATGTCACCTCTCTAATACATTGTTGCCCTTAAAGAGCTTTTATGTGTCCGGTACCAGTAATTAGCAAAATCCTGGTATTTCTGATTAAACATAGCTGCTGAATTTGCGTATCTGTCCATTTCATTGTTATAATAATCAATCTGGCTCATAAGCCACTGAACATATAAATTGTCATATGGGGCAGGCACAAGAAGTTCTTTATCCATATCAGCTTCTGTATAAGGCTCTACCACTACATCCTCTTCACGTTCTCTTACGTTCAGGATTTCAATAGCAATTCTTTTATCCAATTCAGTGATCCAATCTAACTTTTCGTTATCCTCATAAGTATTTGGTTCCAGGTCATCCACCTTTGTTATTGCTTCATTTACCTTCATGTCTCTCTCCTTCTAAAAAAGAGGCACAACAATGCTGTGCCTCTCCTCGTTTTAATGGAATCTCTTATTAGTTAAAAGCCTTTCCTTTTGCAATAAGTTCCTGCTGTCTTCTCATTGCAAGCTGGTCCATTTCTGTACTGTTCTTCAGAACTTCAAAGATTGGTTTCGGAATGGTTACCTCTTCCCCTCTTTTAATTCTGTAATTATGTCCATTTAAAGCTACAAAAATGTCTCCTTTTTCACCATCCAATGGTGCCATGAACTTAACTTCTTCTTTCCATGGATCAGCTTCTACCGCATCTTTTACCTGAATTTCTTCTGTTGCCTTGGTTTCTTCTGTTGCCTTGGTTTCTTCTGCTACTTTCGTTCCTTCTGTTTTTGTTCCCATACAGTTTCCTCCTAGTTTGCCTCTACGCTTCCGCTGAATTTTGATGTTGATTCAATACGAATCATATACTGTTCTATCAGACGTTCTGCCGTTTTAATTGCTTTCCATCCTACCGTGGAGCGCTGGTTTAATGGGTCCTGTCCTGCACCTGCCGGCTTGATAATCATCTGTAATGCTCCGCCATCAATACCGGTTTTGGCATACGCATGTGCTCCAAGTACTAATGTACCAAATACTGCAGTATCTGCCGGGCATCCTGTGCCTTTCCAAATTTTTGCGTTTGAAGTAGATACAAAACGTACATTTCCAATCTTTCCAATTTCTCCTTCAAAGATTGCTTCTGGTGCTGCATATTTATGTACGTCAATCCATTCCTCGCTGCGCATAAGGTCATATGCTGCGTATGGATGAATAATGGCTACATAAGATTTCTGAATTTTTGGAGCATTCATTGTTTCAAGCATAGCTGCGGCACGGAAGAAGATTTCCGGCGTCAGTGTGTCTGCTGCTGTTAACTGGGCTCTTGTTGCTCTGTCTCCAACAATTAATACGTTTGTGCCACCGGCCATAACGTCTCTTGTTACATTGTCCAATGTCAAGCCTGCCTGAGCTCCTAATACTTTTGAAGCCTGCACAACATTGTTGTCAATGGCTGTAAGGTCCAGTACGTCAGAGATTGTGATGTAATCTCCGTACTGTTTTACCGTACTTGTAACTGTACTTACGCTTAAGCTATTTCCATCCGGTGTCACACCTTCTGTAAGTGGTGTATTCGCCGGTTTCAAAGAGTCATACTTTCTGAACTCAATCTGTTTACCACCGTTTTTAGGAATCGGATAATCATCTCCAAACTGGTCATGCACCAATTCTGGGGATGCTTCTTCAATCATTTCCTTTTCGTAAAATGTTTTATTTTCTGCTGACAGACTGGATGTACCAGTTGTCTGTGTATTCGGGTCTGCAAAAAACTGCAAGATATTTCTGATTTTCATATATATTCCTTTCTGAATTACGAGAAAGAAATACGTTCTCCTTTGAGTGCTCTCTTCTCGTATTCTCTCATCTGCTCAGACGTTAAATTTCTAACATCTACTTTCACTGTTTCTTGAGAACCGGAAGATGCTGCACCTTCAATTGGTCTTCCACTCTTTGAATTGATGCTTTTTACTACATTGTTTTTTGCTGTTTCTGCTGCCTGCGCCATTCCATATGTCATAATCTCATCATGGTGTGTGGCCATGTAAGCCGCTTCAATGCTTCCACCAACTTTAAGAATTGCCGTGAAGTCTGGATTTGCAAGTTCCTCATTAAGGTTAAAGTCCATGTTGTACTTCTTTCTTAATGCATCCGCCTGCTGTGTCCACTGTGCATAAATCTGCTCGCCTTCTTTTTTCTTCTCCAACTGTTCCATTGCTTCTGTCAGTTTCTTGTTTTCCAGTTTTACCCGGTTTACTTCCCGAAGCTGGTCTACGGACATTCCATGTCTTGCTGCTTCATCTTCCAGAAGTGCATTGTCCTGCTGTACTGCTCTTACGAGTCCTTCCACATCATCCGCTTCAAGACCATAACGCATAGCAAGCTCTCCCATGATTGGAGTCATTGCATCATACTGTTTCTGCAAGTTACTGATTGTTTCATTCGATTTTTTCAATCTGTCCTTAACGATTCCTTCTGTACGCTTTCTATATGCGTCTCTGTAATCGCCCTTAATCAGTTCCTCGAAGGCTTTTTCTGTGTCTTCCGGTGTTGTCGCATCCTGCGACGTTCCAGCGTCGTCCTGGTTACCTGTTCGACCGTCTGTGGCTCCGGCGTTGAGCCCTTCCGCCTGTCCTGCTGTTCCTTCTGCTCCAGTTGAAGCTGCGCCTGCTCCACCTTCCGCAAAAAACTGCAAGTTAAAATATTTTTTTCTCATACTTTCGTCCTTTCCGAAGTGCCATGTTTTTTTCTTAAACCACTTGCACTATATCAATTTATTTTTTTTGCAACTCCCAATTTTTGCCACAAATGAAATATTTTTTGGGAAATTTTTTTCAATGATTTTATAGCCGTTAAAAATTGTTTCTAATACTACTTCTGTCTCTTTGACCCAGTCCGTTATTTCCATTCTGCATCTCCCGGATTCTTCCATTTCCAAGACCGTAATTTTTACTTTTCCTGTTGCCTGCTGCTTTTGCAATTCCTCAAGAAGCGTAAATAAAAGGATACTGCATGCCGAGCACACAATATCCTTTCCTGCTTCTGCATAGTCAGCATGGCCTTCCATTTTTATTTCCAGCAGATTTTCTTCTTCTCTCACTCTGACTTTAAGCATATCTTTCTCCTATACTGACGTAGAATTTCTAGTCGCATGTGCCGCCTGACTTGTTAATGAGCCATTGCTGTTTCGATTCAGTACGGACTGACTCTGTGCCATAGGTTCTTCTGCCTGCTGCATTGCAAGCTGTGCATTTCCCGCTATTCTTTCTGCATAATTCGTTGTTCCGCCACTCGACATATCTACTGCCTGTGCCAGTGCAAGAGCCTGCTGCTGCATCTGTAAGTACAGGTTGTAATATGTCTGGGATTTATTTAATCTCTGCTTCACCTCGTCTTTTCCGTCAAAGTCCATCATATCCAGACATCCGATAGTCATTTCTGCATTCTGCGGATTAAAAAATCCAAGGTTGTAGAATTGTAATGCAAGCTGATTCTGTGTCTCCCTGGTGTATGCGCTCTGCTTTGCTGGTACAACCTTTACATCAAAAATTGGAACTCTTTCTGACTGTGCCTGTCCAAATCCTGTATCCATTGGTTGTCCTTTTAATGCGCTATTATCAAACGTCACATAATCTGTTTGTCCAGTTTCTCCGGTAATTCTGAATTCCCTTGGCTCATCATAAAATTGTCTGATAAGCTCAATCACCAGATAGCATATCTTTGTAAATGCTCTATAATCCGCTCTGTTTGCATCTCTCGATAATTTTCCGGATGCTTCCTGGAGACTTGCAATTCCACTTGCTGAAGTAACATTAGAGGTCTGTCCCTGTGCCGCTGCTGTATTTCCAGAAGTATCCTTCAGTTCTTCGATTTTATTATTCAAAATGGTTTCATAAATGCCCGCCATTGGTGTCGATGTGATCTGTCGAAAAGCATCCTCTCCCAAGTTTCCGCTAAAGTGCACAAGTGACTTTGAAAAATCGCAAAAATCATTTTCATTCAGCCCCACATCGTCTCTGACCGCCCATCTTGGCTTTGCCAGTGACAATCCATTTTCAAGAATACCCTGCTGCATCTTATCTATGTATGCCTGTGTATCTTTCATGACATCCACATATCCAAATCCGCAGACACTGCTCTCGATTGGAAACAATACATCAAACACAAATGGATATAGTCCATGATCATACAGCCCTGTATATTTTAATTCCTCGTCATTTTCTGTCGCATAGAGCACTTTCCCATTGCAGAATTTGCAATAATGCAGCACGTTCTTTCTTTTAATCAATCCATTATTGTCTTCAAGTACAATCGTTTTTTTATAATACCAGTCTACAACCGCAACCTTCTCTGTATTATCTTCCGCTTCCGTCTTTATGTACTGTGTAAGACTGATATCACTACCTGCCATTATCTCCTTATCTGGATAAGCAGCCTTTATGTCCTCTACGTCTTCCATGGATACATAGAATACATTCTTCGACCTCTGAATATCTTTTACTCCTGGTTCCCAGAAAAGATTCATAATGTCGACATTTTTAATTGATATGTCGCCTAATCCATTGTCTTTCGAACCATCCCAGAATACGCCTGTTACACAAGTTCCATTTTTTAATTTATACCATCCGCAAGCTGAATACGTCTCTTCAAATTCATTTCGTTCCAGTATAACCGGTATGATTTCTGATAAAGCCTTGGCTGCTCTTTCATCATTCTTTTCTCGTGGAAGCACATTTGCTTCTGGAAAATTGTCCATGATGTCAGCATGCTTATTGGCAAGTGCGTTAAAAAGCCATGCAGACCGTGGTTCTATTCTTTTTTCTGCTTCCTCTTCCTGTTCTTTTCTTGCATAATCCCAATGCCTTAACCTCCACCATTCCTCGTTTTCCACAATTGTATTTTCAAGGTTCTTTTTTCCGGCATGATATTTCCTCAATACTTCTGCTGCTTCTTTCACATCATCATCCGTGATAGCATCTACCGTCTGCTCTTCCGGCATCTCATTTTCTTTTAATTTCGTCTGCATTGATGTATCCTGCTGTTCTTTTTCCTGTTGCACCGGTGCAACTTCTGTTATTTTTCCTTTTTTATAAGCCATCTCTCATCCTCCTAAATATTTAATATCTGTACTCCTTGGCTTCTTTTTTGCTCTTTGAACATATCTAGTGGGTCGAATGCCGGTTTTTTTTGTAATACATTTCCTCTCGGAGCAATTGGGTGCTCCATAAGCACATATCTGCATTCATCATAGATGTGGTCTTCTTCTGTTGTGTCAATATCTTCTGGAATTGTCTCGCTATATGTAAGGTTTGGGATTGTTCTGATGAAGTTTCTGCATGTGTTAAAAATTTGAAACATACAATCTCCCATTTCATCGAAGGCAAACCTATAGTGATACTGCATCTTTCCCGGCAGTCTGACATGGTCTCCGCCATGGAAATATACAAAATTAGGGCTTCTCTCCATCATTCTGGCAACAGATTCTCCTCTTGACTCATCAAATATAGCCGGATCCGCTACACCTGTGATTCTCTTACCTTTCAGCAACGGATTATTTTCTTCGACTTCTCGAATCTTTCTTGCCTGTTCTACGGGATGCTCTTTTAATCCCTGATTAGCAATTCCATTCCAACCGTACAGCTCTGCTATCCGGTATATCTTTCCCTTTGTATCTACTGCATACCATCCAACTGAATACGGCTTTGCATATCCGAAGTCGAACCCCCGGTATATCTTCCAATGGTCCGGTATTTGAAATGGCTCAATTACATGCGTCCACATTCTGTCTTTATAATGATTTGGATCATCTCTGAATTCTGTAAAAACCTGTCCGCTAAAGCTGTCCCATGAGCCATACATCAGGGCATTTCTTTCTGCCTCTGGCAATGCCGCCAGGTTTGCTAAATAATCCGGGTCATTCTCTAACAGTTTTTTATTATCAAATACTGTGGCCGGTATGTATATCCTGTCTCGTGAAAGCTGTATCTTCTCACCCTTCGGATTAAGCACGCTGTACCTTTCCACAATCCTTGTATTTGGCGGTGCAGGCGTTACAAATCTCTGCTTTACCCATGCCATCCCTTTTCCATCCGGATTCGCTGTCGCTCTCATGTATACCCTTGTACCAGGTCCCATTGGTCTGTTACGAGACATCATATACTGATACTGCGTCAGTGAGAAATGTGTTAATTCATCAAATCCAATAAAATCGTATGCTTTTCCTTGGTAGTTGAAGCGGTCAGAGTCTCTTTGCATGTATCCAAAAAATATCTTTGCGCCGGACTCAAACAGCCAGCGCTTTTTATTTTCATTAAATTTGGGGCGCTGCCCCTTCAAATTGCCGTACAAGTCATAGGATCGTGTAATTAATCCTTCAAGCTGCGGTACTGTGTCTCGGAATATGATTCCTCTGTAATTTGGTATGTTTATCTGTCTTAACGCTTCCGCTAACATGGAATCTGACTTTCCACCGCCTGCTGCTCCTCCAAATAAGACCTCATACTCCGGTCTTTCCATGAATATCTTCTGCTTCGGCTGTGGCATCCACGAAGCACTCATCTTCATCCACCTCCTTTACTGGTGGCAGGAATACTACTCCTTCATTGTCCTCTCCATCGTCTTCACCTTTAAAGCCATGCTTGTCCAACCAGTCAATTGCTTTCTGCGAATCTTTCAGTTCGATAGCTACTCCATGCGCTGTATTCTTTATGGCCTTTACTGTCTGCCAGTCTATTAGATCCGGATTTTTAATGCTCATTCCATATGCAGATACATTTACAACGTCTGATAAATCAGCAAAAGCGATTCTTGATTGCAGTTCAGCTACATCCTCTTCTTTTGGAAGCATTCTCTCCATCTTGTCCCGCCGGATCTCTTCCAAGCGTTCTTTGATTTTAGGATTTTTTAGCTTATTATGTGCAGAAACGGCCGCCGACTGGTAAGAGCAGTGATAAACACGCATATAGCTTCTTACTGCATTGAAAGATTTTGCGTAATACTGGCAAAAAAGCTCGTCTCTGTCTACTGCATTCTCCTCTTCTGGCAAATCTTTTTCTTCTTCTGTATATGCATTCTTTTTTTGTGTGCACACTTTTTTTCGCTTTTTGTGTGCACACTTTTTTCCACCGCCTCTTTCCCATCCATATCGTTGCTTCCAGGACTTGACCGTATTCAGGCTGATTCCATATTTTTCCGCTATTTCTTTATATTTCATGCCAAGCATGTAATCATTTTCTGCTTCTTCATGTACTTCTCCCATACGGTCCTCCCTTCTCCATTTCTGCCTGTATTTTATAAAGAGATGCATCCTTTTTCTCCCCGAAACTGTCTCCTTTTTTATTTTTTGTGCATTTTGCAAGTAACCGGAGAACTGCTCCCTCTCATGATGGAAGATTTTAAGTAAAAAAATATGAGCATCAGCATACTTTACAGATGTGCTGACGCTCATATTTTTTCATTGCTTTATAATACGTCTATGGCATAACGATTTTCACCCTTGCATCCACAATAAATCCATTATGTATAGGGCTATAGTCTTTTTCAAACTGGATTGCTCCATTTTCTTTGAGTTTTTCGCAGATTTCACGCGCCAGCATATTTTTTGCAATTTCTACCATCCGATTTTCTCCCATTTCAATTACGTCCTGTAGTAGAATTACTTCCCGAGCTGCTAATGTTTTAATCTCTTTTCTGTCATATTCCATTGCTTTGAAGCTTAATTCATTGTTTAATCTTCTGTTTTCTCTCAAGGCAGCGTTATACTCTGCTTTCAGGCGTTTCCTTTTTAGACGTATCTCTTTCCGTTGCTTTTTCACGTTTTTCCTCCTGTTCTTTTCTATCCATTGTCACATTCTGGTCTATTATCATACTTTTCTTCCATCATCCTCTTAATCTCACACTTGCATTTATACTTGTAGCAATTCTGCTTCTGATATGTTCTTTTTCTTACCTTCGACTTAAATCCAATTGCCAATTCTGTTTTTCCCGGGCCCTCACATGTTATCTTTGTAGCTGAATCCCTTATAAAAAACGGACATTTCGTTTTTGCGTCACTTGTTTTATTCATTACCGCCTTCTCCCTCCTACACTTTCACACGCCCTTTATCTGAGAAGCTATCATATCTGCTGTATGTGTCCAAAGAACATTCGGGTATCTCCGCACCGCCCGGCTGTAAAACTCCCATTCTGACTTATCTGTGAACGCTCCCATGTGATATCTGATACACATTTTCTCTTCTTCTGTGAGGTCTATTAAGCCCATCAGCATGATAAGGCTCTTGTCTCCGTGTCCTGGGTACAGTCTTTCTTTGTTCCGTTCAATTCCAGTTTTGGCCGGCTCGTCCCCAATTGAGACAGTATGATAATCATCCAGCTTGCATACGTCATGTAGTAGTCCTATTATCTCTGGGCTTTCCGGTCTCTCCCACCTTAAACCCATCTTTACGGTTATTCTCTCAAGTTCATATGCCACCTGGAGTGAATGCTTCATTAATCCACCCTCATACGCTCCGTGATGATCCTTTGAAGCCGGCGCTGTAAAGTATTCTTTTTCTTCAAGCCATGCTATCAGTTTTGGCCACTTTCTCAATATGTCTCTTACTAGGTCTTTTTCATCATCTTTTCCCCTCTTTCCGGCTTTTATTGGAACTCTTCTCATGAATTCTCTCATTGTGCTCTACCCTCCATTTCTTTCAGCTTGGCTTCGGCTTCCTCTCTTGATAAAAACCATGTCTTCTTATACTTGTTTTCTTGCAGCGTTCGGCATGTACAGCATTCCCTGTCTATATCTCCTTCCATATACCATCCGTTTTCTGTAAAAGTAATTAAAGCCACTTTCTGGTGAAAAACTCTGTTATTTTTAGGGAACCCCTCAAAAATATTCATTCGAAAATTCGTTTCACTAGGAACTATGTATACGTCCGAGCCAATTCTGCACGGCAACTTCAGTAATAACCCCTGTTTTTCCGCATCACTCGGTGTTTCGCTCACGATTTCAAAGCATTCCTTTTTCCACTTTAAAACGTTGCTCAATTCATATGAACTGTATCCTATGTGGTGATAGCTCTCTCCGATTTCCTTGTACTTAATTTCGTAATATGGCTTTTCATCCATCATTGTCACAATGATGTCTAGACTTGATACTTTAATACGTTCGTTTTCCATCAAATCCCACTCCTTCCCACATACTCTCCGTATGTCATGCCTGCTTCTCTCGCTTTTGCATTTACCCAGGCAATGCTTCCTACCTTAAGCTCCGGCTTCTTATATGCCGCCTTTCTTCTTTCTGCTCTTTCCTTCATCCGTTCCTGCCGGCACGCTACTGAGCAGATTACTTCCTTGCCTACTGGCATAAACAGCTTTCCACACTGCTTGCATCGTCTTCTTCTCATTATGCAAATCCCTCCGTCTCTCCGCATTCATACCATGTATTCCATGGTTTATAATTGCCGTGCTTGTAAACTTTTCCGCTCAGCGGATTCTCTGCAATCATAAGAATGTACATATCCTCCTCTGCCAGTCCGTTCTTCTTGGCCAGATTATAAATATCTTCAAAAGTTAATGTCTCTTTCTCTTCCTCTGTAGGCATTAATTCCAGGCATTTAAAGGTTTCATTCTCGCTGTGGAAAAATACTCTTATTATGTCTGCTTCAATTAACTCTTCATTTTCTACTGGTTTCATTCTGCATTCCCTCCATTCTTCTGTATCTGCTCTATTCTCCAGCATATGCTTGTTAATTCTTCCAAGCACTTCTCCAATTCCCGGTTTTCCCAGAGGCGGTCCAGCTTCTTAATACTGGAACTTACTGCCGCTGCATAACCTCTTAATACATTTTTATCTAAGCCTGCTGCCGCCGGAGCTTCCTCTGTAGCTTTTTCTTCCTGTACTTCTTCCGGCTCATTGTCCACAACTTCTCCGGAAAGCACCTCGCATTCTGTTTTTTCAACGTTTTCCGGCTTTTTAGGAACGTTTTCTGGCTTTTCAGGAACGTTTTCCGGTTGCACCGGTGCAACTCCGAAGGTTTTTTCATATGCATCCGGCATATCTGCCACCGGAACAAATACCTCTCTGACCTTGGCTGCGTACTCATCCATGCTTAAGGTCTGTTTTTCATTGTCTTTGACTGCCAGAATATCCACTGGCTGCCCTTCTCCTTTGAAGGATGTGAATACCTTTCCGATTCCCTGTGGCCTGGAAGCCAATACTGCAATTCCTGATGGTGCCAGGATGCTCTCAAGCTCTTCTGAATCTCCATCCTTTGTCCACTTCACCAGCTCTTTGAACTTTTCCGGATTATCCTTTGCGTACTTGTATATGGCTTTCTGGCACAGTTCCATATCCGCCTGCTGCTCATCTGTGCCCTCAATGGCTACTTCTAATGGTGATATGGCTTCCTCTGCTTTGACCTCTGCCTTGACTTCTGCAATCTCTTTTCTTGTCATTTCAGGCGATATGAGATCTACTACCTCAATTGGAAGGGTGAGCATATCCTGGAGCTTTGCCACGCCGTACCCTTCGTACTTATCCTGGAGGCGGTCAGAATAACCGCCCTCACTGTATCTGTCATTAATGGCTATGTACCGTGATACAATATCTTTTGAAAGACCATATTCTGCCTTTGCAAATTCAGCTACTGTACTGTATCCGGATGATGCAAGGATATCTGTGTCTCTTGCCTTTTTCAGCAGGTAGCCGGTTCTTACGAAGCCTGCTGCCTGATTTGCAAGCTCTGTATCCAGTGCTTTTTTAAACTGCTCGTAGTTCTGAATCTCTCTTAATCCTTCCATATCAAACCTCCATAAAGTCTTTTTCTAATGCATCCACCAGCATGGTACCCTGCAGTCTTCCATGCCATATCAGCTTTTTCTCTTTTCTGAGCTGTCCATAGTTCTTTTTTCTTGCCTTATTACTCTTATCAGCCAGCACCGCATCCTCTTTTGAAAGGTTTTTCTTTACCCACTGCTGCCACTCTTTCAGGAAAGGCATTGCATCCTCAAGGTCTGCATAGGCTTCATTTAATACTGATTTCTTCTGTCTGATATTGCCGCCCGGCTCTACCTCCAATGTATACCATGGGGTATCCGGTGCTTCTGTCTTTCTAAGGAAAAGCAGATATGTTTCCCGGATGTCAATGCGCTGGAAGTAGATGTCGCAAGTGTGTATGCAGTGTTTTAATGCCATGCCCTCCACATAGATGTCTTTTATGCCGGTTGGGGCAACAATGCAGTATTTATCATTCTGATACTCATACTTTTTCAATGTTCCTTCCTGCATCAGCTTTTCCGCTTTCTTAAAGGTCTTTTTCTTCTCCTCTATCTCTGTGCCTTTCTTCAACATATCTTCCTGGAGCACCAGCTCATTATGTGCCACGGTCAAGTCCTTTGGCCGGATTAACATACCGTTTGTCATATCCGTCTTTCTCTTTTCCAGCATGTTTATGTAATCCTCCCAGTCCATCCAGATGTCGGATAATGCTCTCTTTCTTACCGCCTGCTGCTTTCTCAAGTAATTAGCCGCCTGCTGCACGCTGACATATTGAAGGATACTGCAGTCTGCTCCGCCCGCTCTTGCTTCTGCAAGCGTCTTAATATCTTCATCCCTCCATACAGTATTTGCCTTTTTCTCGTCCTGAAGCCATAGAAGCTCACATCTCTTTCCATTCATCTTTTTCAGGCGATTCAGTCTTGCCTTGTCAAGCTGCAGTGCCTTTATAAGTTCTGTCTGCTCCTCGTCTATTAACTCTCTGTACCAGTATTCGCTCCGTATCAGCTCTGTTCCCATTGCGTAAAGCCCTGCCTTGTACGCTTTTTCAATCAGCGGGTTGGTTTTTTCCCTCTTCATGAAGTAAATAGGATTTTCTTTATAGCCATGCTTGACCGCAATGTTATATGCCGTGTTTGTATTTTTCAGCAGAGCAGATAGATTTCTCTTGTAGATTTTTTCATAATTCCCATAATATATGTTTACTCTGTCCTGTCTTCTCCAGCACTTTCCTTTCAGTTTGAAGTCCTCATAGTGGTATTCCTCCAGCCCTTCATCTGTGAAAAGTATCCTTTTTGTCTCACGGATTGATAAGCCTGTCTCTCCTGCATGGAAATATGCTTCCGTGTCCGCCCTTGTACACTGGAATGTTCTTTCCACGATTCCATTACGGTATCTCTGCAGCAAGATGGCAGTGCCATAGGACCAGATAAGATTTCTTTTTTTCTTCCTAGAAACATAGATTATCTTTTTTCCGCAGTGCGGGCATTTTTCCCATTCATTATGCTTTGGTTTTTTATTTATCGGGACTTCGCAAAGACATCCGGTACAGTAACCCGTCTCTGCGTCTGCTCCATTATAAAAAATATAATGGTCGCTGAATGCTTCTGTTTTCCAGAATTTTTCAAATCCTTCCGGCAGTTTTTTGGGAACATCCTTCATGGCTGCGTCCCATGCATCCATCAGCCTTTTTGCCTTTTCCTCTTCCTTGTCCGACCGGATTTTTTTCTGCCATTCAATCACCCCCTCTATCCCGGTTTTTTCCGTCTTCAGCAGTGCCTTTATCTCTGCCTTTCCTGCCGGATTCAGGTAATACATTTCATCTGAATCGTAATACAAATTCCACCAGTTTTCGTCGTCCAGGTTATCTATCCTTGCTGTCCGCCATTTGTATGAGCCGTCTTTCTGCCTTTCTCTTGTGATATAAGCCCCGTCTTTAAAGTCAATGAACACATCCCATGCAGGTTCTGTGATTCCCTTTTTCACATCATCTGACCGGCATATTGCAATTTTTAAGTATTTACCAAGATTCTGGCACCGGCACACATAGGCATAGCGTCTTTTATTTAATCCGCCCCTATATCTTCTTACTTTTTTTCCCGGCATTTTCGCCATGTAAATCATGGCTGGTGTGGCTGGAAGTCTTCTCAGCTTATTCAACTCATTCTTTTTCACTGTACCTTCCTCCCTTTCACATCATAATAGGTGTCCGGCAGGTACTTTTTTCCGTCTATCGGATACTCTGCGCATTCTGTAATTTCGCCACTTTTGTCCTCTTTTATCAAAAAAACAGTGTCTCCTTTTCCGCCTGCTGCCACCGGGCTTCTCCCTCGCACGATCACATATCCGTCTGATGCTGTCCCTTTGTTTCTCACAACAGAATTTGACTTCATCTTCGGATGATTTGCCAGCCATATGACGCCTTCCCTTATCAGTTCCAGCTTTGTAAGCTCCTTGATAAGCCGTATTTCCGGAGCAGATATCCTGGTGTTATATCCGTCCTCATCGATGTTGCCTGCCAGCTCCACAATGAAGTAACGCCCATTTCTGTAGTAATTCAGCACATCGAGCGGGTTATCTGTGGCATGGAATCCATCTTTTGCACAGTGCGCCTTGTCTTCCCGGTGCCATACCCCCGGTTCATACTGGAAGGTTCCTTTTCCCATGGTGCATGTCAGGTCTTTATTAAATCCCTTGTATGCAAATCTCATTTTGTGCCTCCGTAATATGCCTTGATGGTCTTCTTGCGCTCTGCCATATTAGGGAATCCAATTGAAATTCCATGGTCGCCTGCTACTTTTGCCACTTCCTTTGCCTGCTGCACAATGCGTTTGTCTACCACCGCTTTTTCTTCAAATCCTTTTTCCAGTAAAATAGCCATATATCCGGCAAGTGAATGATTCATCACTCCGGCGCATACTTTTTCATTCTCAAGGCACTCCTGACGTATTTCATCCACCCAGTCCATAAGCACTCCGGCAATCTTTAAATCTTCTGATTCCGCTTTCAATCTTCCGTGTGCTGCGGTACATGGTGTTGCCAATACCTCCGTTTCACCTGCTGCATAGTCCTCTGCATCCTCTTCATCAAGTCCGTTTTCTGTTGCAATTTCAACAATGCTTTTATATAATCCCTCTGCTTTCAGCTCTGCTGCCTTTTTGTTTAATTTTTCTACGGTTTTGAATTCGCCAAATTTTTCAAACATAATACTTATTTCCTCCTTCTGATTTTTCCCGGCACATAGAATATGTGCGATTTTAAAAAAAATAAAATTCAAATTATTCCGCTACATGATTCTGGCAGTTCCCGGAGCGGACATTTTTCATGCCGTTTCTCGGTAAAAGTATTCTGTGACAGCCTTGATACTCCATTATTGAGTACATTCATAAGCTGGCATTTCTTAATGCCTTGAAACTCATACAGGAATTTACACATACTGCACGATTCCGGCATATCCATAACCAATATTGCTTTAGCCATATCTCACACTCCTTACCACCCAAATATTACATACCCCGGCATTAGACCATACTCCGGCACATTACGCAGAATATATTTTATTTCACGTTTTACAGTTTGACCCGTGAACTCGTTTTCGTTCCACTCCGCCAACACAACCACGTCACCGATCTGCAAATTATCTTCATCCTTACGGATTTCAAATTTTTTCTTATCATGTATAACTGCTTCGAAATATTTCGGCAGAATCTTTTTCTTAACTTCTCTCATCTACTCCACCACCTCTCAACATTTTCAAAAACTTTTCATCGTTTCTTTTGCACATCTTTGCTCTTTCACAAGGTTTTTCGCACTTAAAATAGTCACTCCCATATTTCTTGTGATCTGATTTATCGCAATGCTCGCATGGCTTATTCATCTATTCCACCGCCTTTTACAATCTCAATAGCCTTTTCATAGGCTATAAGCATTCCTAATTCCTTTGGTTTATCATTTACAATATCATCAAGTACCCTATTTACTGGGACAAGGCTTTTCAGCTTTTCCAACTGCTTCACAACCTTTTCTCTATTACAGCAATCCCAGCACTCATCTGGAGTCATCCCTGAATCTTCATAATCCTTCAGTTTTGCCAATGCTCCATATATCTTCTCTTGTACCTGCTGTGTTATCGTCTCGCCCACATGGAGCTGATTCCATTTAACACCTTTCAAAGCCCAGTTGCCTTGTTCATCCTTAATTGTCAGTCTTCCCATCACGTTCTCCTTTCTCCGGAGCATGGTGTATATGTGTGGTCTTTTGTACCTCTTCCAAAAAACGCTCCGCATTCTGTGTTTATGCGGTTTCCATGCTCCGGCTGTGACAGATTTATAAGTTCCTTTGTGTATATGTAAGTAATCTTGGAGGTCTAGACTTCTGCCGCCCTCTGGACGGTTGTTTTGCGGTTTATTTTAATGTTTCCTTTTTTAGTCTCGCTTACCATCATCTTGAGTTCACCGGTAACCTCAACAGTTACCTTTTCTGCAATTCCATCCACCACATAGCCTGCTGCCTGATGAAGCATCTGCATCCTTGCATCTGTAAGCTCCGGTTTATTTCCTGATCCGAAAAGCTCTTCAATTCTGAAATCTGCCTTTTCTTTCCGGTACAACTTTGATATATAATTCTGTGCTTCATAACAATTGCACTGCTCTGTGGCCAGTTCGTTCAATTCATCCTCGTTGAATTCCTCCAGTGCCTCTACGAGCTTTATCTGACCGCAAAATCTGCAGGCTCCATTTTTTTCTACAGCCCTGTCCTTATTTTCTTTCACTAATTTTTTCAGCATCTTCATACTCCTTTCTTATATACCAGCTTCTCCCGGTTCCAATCCGGGTACTGCTCTTTCAGGTAACATTCTGCAAATTCAAGCATTTCATCTCTTAAGCCCTTATTTCCGTTGTCCAGTAACTGATGGTGACTCCGGCAGGCGGTTACACCGTTCTGCTCCACTCCAAGCCCACCCTGGCTCCGGTTCACTACATGGGCGATATCCCGGATGTACGCCCCGAAGTCCTTCTTTACAAGCGGCCATCTGCCACTAGCACAGAATATACAGGTATCTCCGTCTCTGCTAATGATTCTTGCGATTGTGCCCTTATCGAAGGTGCACGCTTTTGTTCTTCTGCTCTTGCTCATACTCTCTCATTCTCCTGTCCTGCCACATGGAATACTTGGTGTGCTCCTCATAGCAAATATTTATATTATGTGGTGCAAGCAGCTCTGCCGCCCGCCGCCATAAAACACTGTTTTTCACCGGCTCTCCATTCTGCTTCCTGAAGTCTGCCGCTATCCAGTCATCCAAGAACCGATTCACACCGGATTCCAGATATTTACTGTCTGTGAATATCTCAAGGTCAGACGCTCTTCTCATATGCTCCATGGCTTTTATCAGCCCCAGCAAGGCTATCTGATTGGCTGTGCCGATGTCTTTCCCGGTCTCTTCCAGTGTCTTCTCTCCTTCACTGGTATCTGCTTCCAGGATGCCACAGTAACACCCTTCCGCTTTCCGGAGACCATGGTATGAAGTTCTTAAGTAAATCCTTGCTTCCATCTTCAAATTCTCCTATCCAGTTTTTCCTCGGTATATCTCATGTAGGAATACCCGGTATACCGGTTTGTGCCGCTCCGGATGCTATCCGGTACGATGTAGTATCCCGGTGTCGGCTTCGGACCGTATAGCAGCAGTTTTCTCATTGTCCACCGCCGGTATCTCTTCCTCTCCGGTTTTGGCCGGATTAAATTCCGGCTGGTGGAATAGCTGTACTCTTCTTTGGTCAGCTTCCGGGGGAGACCTTTCTTCTTTCTCTCTTCCTCATCCGGCACCTTTGCCATATACTGGGCGAGCTGTTCAAAGCCGCCCTCTTCATAGAGGTTTGAGAAAAATATCCTTCCATGCTGCCAGCACTCCTTGATTAATACATCCGTGTCTGCTCCTCTGATTCTGTTCATGATCATGTGGATATGTATGCCGCCTCTGGCTCCGATTTCAATTACTCTCATCCATTTCAGTTCTGCTCCGAACTTTCGGTAGCGTCTTGCCAGCTTTCGCAAAACGTTATTCAGGTCTTCTTTCACTCCCTGCATATCCTTCCGCTCTCCCTTCCGGTATGTGAAGGTCAGCCAGAAGTCATTTTCCACGAAGTTAGCTTTTATCGTCCTGCGGATTCTATTTTTTTTGTTAATCTGATTCTGCAATTCTATCTGCCAGGGGGAAGGTCTCTCTCTTGCGGCTCTCTTCTCTCCCTTTGCGCCGTAATTTCCTTCCCACTTATACTCATACTCAATCGAGCTGGGAAAGTTATAAATATCAACACAATATGCCATAGCCTTTGTCCTTATCTTTAATATTCCTAATCGAGTTGCGAAACAGGTCTGAAATGCCCTGTTTCCTTGCATTTTTGCGGCTTTTATGGTATATTGTTCATGCGGGAAGTTTGCAATTCGCCAAATTACTTACAACCCACTTGAGGACGTGCGCCACACGTTCTCTTTTTTTGTCTATCCTGCAGCATCCACCACCTGAATGTAGACATAATCTCCGTACATTTCTATCCATTCGTAACACCCCTCCAGCGTATCTCTGTATACATCAATGCTTGTCCCGTTGCGGATGGTCTCGCCCCTTCCGTCTCCGTCCAAGTCGATTCCATCACCGGTGTCGGTGAAATCGAAATATCCGATAAAGTCACCAATTCCGCCATCTTCTGTGACTGAATACATGATGATTGCCTTTCCCAGCCATTCTTCCTTACCGGCTACGGATAATCCCTCTACCGGCCAGCTACCATTCCGGCACTGGTTTCCAGTCCATGTGTAGCAGGTGCACCGGATGAGGAACGGTTCACCGAGCGGATTCTCCTGTTCCTGCGGTTGCACCGGTGCAACTTCCATATTTCCAACGGCATTCATAGTCTTTGCGGTGAAGCTGTTTACTTCTCCGGACACTTCCTGTGGTGATGTCATCCACATGGTGAAAAGGAAAACTGCTACCGCTATTGCCATTAATGTGATTACTCTGATTCTGTAGCGCATTTTTTCTTTCTCCTTATCTCCTCACTCATTTCCTGCACTGCTCCAATTGCTTCTTTCAGTGCGGTCTCCATCAGATGGTCAGCACTGACATCCTGCTTTTTAATCTCTTCCGCCGGCATCCCTGATATGATCATGTACCATACGCATTCGTTCCGGTACTTGTCCATCAGTTCATTAAGTCTGTCTGTAATTTCCTTGTCCTTTTTCTTCTTTTCTCTCCACTTCTTAAAAAACATATCTTTTTCTTTTCCTTTCTCTTTCTCGCTTCTGGAAGCCCGATCCAAATATGAATGTCTCCATCGATACTATCTCTCCGGTCTTTCTCCGGTATCTTGTGCTGTACCAGTAATCTCCGGCTGAATCTTTGTAATAATCCGTGATTCTTCCGTTTTCCTTTTCTGTTGAGCCGATATATTCAATACTCCGGTTCTCAGTTTCCCAGCCTTCCCGGCACTCCAGGCTATATGCTCTCTGGTATGCCTTCTGCAATTCGCTGTTCTGTATTTCCCTGTACTGGTTTTCCATTCTCTTCACCCTTTAAAGAATTCTTATAAGTATCCAGTGCAGCACGGTAAATATAGTATGTAGTTCTGCCACATCCTTCTCTTCTCACAGCGTGTCCTATAGGCAATCTTCCGGTACTCATTAAATACCGGACTGTATCATTGTCCATATTCAGCTCTGTTGCTGCCTGCTTTACTGTTACCCGTTCAAGTATTTCCTGTTTCATTGTTGTTCTCCTTATGCTACTGGAAGCTCTTCTTTTTTCTTCTCTGCTGCTTCTTCCTTTTCTTCTACTCTTCCAAGAAGATACCCTAACTCATACGTTGACATCTTCGGGATTGCTTCAATAAGTTTTTCTACAACCTCTTTTTTCTCTTTCATCATATCTTCCATCTCCTTTCTATATGTTTTGCTAACTTTGTAATCACAAGATAGCACACATTGTTATCATTGTCAATATATTTTTGTTGACAATGTGAGCACTGCATGATATTTTATTTTTACAGGAGGTGATATAATGAATGAGCGTATTCGTGAATTGCGTGAATTTTTCGGAAAAAGTCAAGAAGATTT
Source organism: Roseburia sp. OM03-7AC (assembly GCF_003462625.1). Lineage (NCBI taxonomy): Bacteria > Bacillati > Bacillota > Clostridia > Lachnospirales > Lachnospiraceae > Roseburia > Roseburia sp. OM03-7AC. The sequence goes on along the minus strand of NZ_QTZJ01000002.1, from coordinate 132,150 downwards.
CGCTCAATCCTTAGAGCTTTCAAGGAACTATATTTCGCTTGTAGAAAATGGACAACGAAATATGTCCTCTCATACTATTAAGGTGTTATGTACCTTATACGATGTGAATGAGAACTGGCTTCGTACTGGTGAAGGTATGATGTTTGTTGAAAAAACTGAGGATGAAGAAATTTCAGAAATGCTCGCAGATATCCAGCTTTCTGGTAGCAGCTCTTTTAAGCACCGTCTTGCTGTAGCTCTTGCCAGACTGGATGACGATGGTTGGAAATGGCTGGAAGAATTTGTAAATTCAATAGCCCTGAAACCAAACGATTAATAAAAGAACCAAGGACAATGCGCAAGTCCTTGGTTCTTTTATTATTTGACTATTTTTCTAACATATGAATATATGCATTTTATAACTTTTATTTTATCACATTTTTTTACGAGTCTTATGATTTCCTTTTTTATCAGGTCCTTTTCCATAACTCAAGCCCCCTTTCTGCCATGAGTTTACCACTGCTTCTCCCCACAGAAAAGTGTTTCGCTTAAGAATTCCGAATATCCGGAGAAATTCTAAACATTTGGCTTATTTCTTCTATCTTTCGCACAATTCTATTCTGTATACAAATCTCTAATCCTTACCCCCATTGCTTTTGCTATTTTTTCTAAAGCTCTCAGTGTTGGTGATGTTCTTCCGCTCTCATAGTCATACAGGGTGCTTTCTCCTATCCCCGTCAGTTCTGCCAGCTCTGGCATTGTGATATGTTTCTCCCTTCTGATTTGCCAGATTAGTACTTCCATGTAAATATTCTATCATTGTGCCTGCTGCACATCCACCGGTAATATATTCCATTTTGGTTTATCTCTGTCTTTCTTCATTCTTCTTGACCTTTGTTCGTATTTCTTCTATAATGTTCGTATATTATTTAAGGGAGGTAGTTATATGTATTATTTTATTTGGATTGGTTCCATTCTACTTGATTCTTTTTTTGTTTCTCTTTTCTATCAGGAGTATCTCCGGCGGCATATCATTAACCCGTCCCCGATTCCTACCCTCATATTTGCAATTGTATTATTTGTAGTAACTTTCGCATTAGATTGGCATTTTGGCAATCTCTGGTTGAAGCACGAGGCAAAAGTGGAGCGAGAAAAACGTAAAAAATGAATTTTTATCTATTAGGGGTAACATGTTTGTTACCCTTTTTTTACAACTATTTGGAGGTGTTAAGTTTGAAATTACCTAATGGATATGGTGGAGTTGTTAAGTTGCCCGGCAAGCGGCGTAAACCCTATGCCGTTCGTGTCTCTTATCTTGAAGAACAACCAGATGGAACTATAAAGCGCAAAAGAAAATATCTGGAATTTTTCACTAAACGAGACAGTGCACTTGCTTATCTCGCAGAATATAACAATGGTTCTGTTGTTTCTGAACATCAAAAATATACTGATGTTCCAACCTTTGCAGAAATGTATGAAAAATGGAAAAAATATCGTTGTTCATTGAAAAATAAGCCGGGAGCTGCTACCTGGAAAAATTATGATATTGCTTTTTCAATGTACGCTCCAGTTCATTCCAAAAAAATTATATCTATTCGGGCGCAAGACCTCCAGGACTGCATTACTGCTCACAACAGTAAATCCCGCTCTACAATAGGAAATATGCGTGCTATCGTTCGTGGTATGTGGAATTATGCAATTGCCAATGAATATACCGAAAACGACATTACCCAACGACTTGTTTTTGAATATACGGATCCGGACACTCCTGTTCATACAAGATTTACTGATGCAGAGATTACTCTTCTTTGGAATTCCTTAGGAGTCATTAACAATGTAGATATTATTTTAATTTATATTTATACTGGGCTCAGACCAGCAGAATTATTAGAAATCAAATCGGAAGATGTGCATCTTGACGAGAGATATATGGTTGGCGGTATGAAAACAGAAGCCGGTCGCAATCGTATTATCCCTATACATGAAGCTATTGTTCCTTTGGTGGAACGTCGTCTTGAACAAAAACGTCCATATCTCATCACAAATAAATACGGTAATATGTATACTCGTGCTGTTTATACAGTAAGTAACTGGCTCACTGTCATGAATAAGCTCAACCTCAACCATGCCCCGCATGATTGTCGATATACCTTTGCGTCCCTGGCAGATAATGCCCATATGAATGAAACCGCAAAGAAAATTATCATGGGACATTCTATTTCCAATAAATCCGGAACCGCATTTAAAATTGGCGGCTCTGGTGATGTAACACAGAACGTATATACCGAAAAAACAATTCCAGAATTGATAAAAGAGGTCAATAAATTACCTGTAATTTTTGTGTAACCCACTTGCAACCCACTTGCAACCCACTTGTAACCATCGACCTCGTTTTACCCCGTTTTTTCTCCCTCTACGAGAATATTCTGACAATTAAAAAAGCCCCGAAACATAAGGTTTCGGGGACTTCCTTTCTATTATTAGCAAACGCCCTGGGCGAGCATAGCCTCAGCTACTTTTTCGAAGCCTGCGATGTTAGCTCCTGCTACATAGTTACCTTCCATGTTGTAACGTTTTGCAGCATCATCAATATTATGATAGATATTTACCATAATCTGTTTTAACTTAGCATCTACTTCTTCGAATGTCCAGCTTAAACGCTCTGAGTTCTGGCTCATCTCTAATGCAGAAGTTGCAACTCCACCTGCGTTAGAAGCTTTACCACAGATGAACCATACTCCGTTATCCTGTAAGTATTTGGTTGCATCTAAGGTTGTAGGCATGTTAGCACCTTCACAAACTGCTTTACATCCGTTTGCTACTAACTGTTTTGCATCATCGATAAGGAGCTCGTTCTGTGTAGCACATGGAAGAGCGATATCACATTTAATCTGCCATACGCCACGGCCTTCATGATATTCTGCACTCTTTCTTGCAGCAGCATACTCAGTAAGACGAGCACGTTTTACTTCTTTTACTTCTTTTAATAATGCAACATCGATTCCTTCCGGATCATAAATCCATCCGGTAGAATCAGAACAGGTAACAACTTTTGCACCCATCTGCTGCGCTTTCTGGATAGCGTAGATTGCAACGTTACCAGCACCAGATACAACAACTGTCTTACCTTCCATAGATTCACCATGGCATTTCATTAATTCTTCTGTAATGTATAAAAGACCATATCCGGTAGCTTCTGTACGAGCTAAAGATCCACCATAGGTAAGTCCCTTACCTGTCAGAACACCTTCGTACATTCCACGGATTCTCTTATACTGTCCAAACATGTATCCGATTTCTCTTGCGCCTGTTCCGATATCTCCTGCCGGAACGTCAACGTCAGCGCCAATATATTTGCAAAGCTCGGTCATAAAGCTCTGGCAGAATGCCATTACTTCACGGTCTGATTTTCCCTTAGGGTCAAAGTCAGAACCACCTTTACCACCGCCGATTGGAAGTCCTGTTAAAGAGTTTTTAAATACCTGCTCAAATCCTAAGAATTTGATGATTCCGATATTTACGGAAGGATGGAGACGAAGACCTCCCTTGTACGGTCCAATAGAATTGTTGAACTGTACTCTGTAACCTGTATTAACCTGAACCTGTCCCTTGTCATCTACCCAAGGTACACGGAATTTAAGCTGTCTATCCGGCTCGGTTATTCTCTCAAGTAATGCTTCTTTACGATATTTCTCCTCATTTGCTTCGATTACCGGTCTTAAAGACTCCAGTACTTCTTCTACTGCCTGAAGGAATTCTGGCTCAGAAGCGTTTTTTGCTTTTACTCTTTCTAATACTTCATCAACGTAGCTCATATTATATCTCCTTTACATATTAATTTGAGTATTATATATACATCAACACTACTATTTTAGTATGAAATGAATTTTTTCGCAACGTTTTTTTCATATTTGTGTCAAAAACTTTATACTTTTGTGTACTTTTTCTTCTTTTTTGCAAGTTTTGTACCAGGAAAATTCATTTTTGTAATTAAAAAGAAGTAGAAAACAGTTTTTTATTTCCCTTTTCCACTTCTTTTTTTGTATAAATATACTATTTTTTATTTTTCAGATATGGTTCATATTTCTTCTGGAAGAACTTCACCAGTTTTCCCAGTGTTCCAATCAGAATCTCACTCTCCTGGTCACTCAGGCTCTCCTTGATATCATGTATCATATTGCTGTGAAAACGTGCATGATGCTCATATGCCCGGACTCCGGAATCGGTGAGTGATACACGGACTACCCTTTTATCCCTGTCATTTCTGCAACGATTTACATAACCTTTCTGTTCCAGTGCTTCAACAGCTTTTGTCAGGGTTCCTGTTGTAACATTCATCCTCGCCGCCACTTCCGACATCCGCTTTGGTTCATCCAGACCAATTGCTTCAATAATATGCATATCATTTCCGGAAATGTTCATGAATTCTCCGGAGATTAAGCATTTTTCCTCAATTTCCATCAAATCATTAAACAGCTTTACCAGAATGTCATTTAAGGTTTTATCCGCATTCATTCTTATCTCCTTTTACCAGACCAGTACCGCTGCGCCCCATGTGAGTCCGCCGCCGAAACCAGCCAGTACAACTTTATCTCCTCTATGTATCATACCATGCCGGTTGATATTATCAAGCAAAATCGGCACACTTGCTGCCGAAATATTGCCACATTCTGTCAGATTTACCGGGAATTTTTCCATCGGCTGTTTCAATCGTTTTGCTACCGCCTCAATAATTCTTAAGTTTGCCTGATGTAATACGAAAAGCGAAATTTCCTCTGCCTTTAAATCTGCCTCTTCCAGCACCTTTGTAATGGTTGCCGGAACCGTGCGGACAGCAAATTTATAAACCTCCTGTCCATTCATGCTTACATAACCCAGAGGACTTTCCATCTTATGATATGGATTATTGACCGGACGGTTCTCACATGCCAGTACCAGTCCCTTCGCACCATCTGAGCCCTGCACCACATGGCAGATATTTTCTTCGTCTGCCCGGACTACCGCTGCTCCTGCGCCATCTCCAAAAAGAACACAGGTACTGCGGTCATTCCAGTCCATAATTTTAGAAAGTACTTCTGCTCCGATTAAGAGTGCATTTTTAAATCTGCCACTGGCAATATATGCCTGTGCTGTACTCAATGCAAATAAGAATCCGGAACATGCTGCACCAAGGTCAAAGGCTACGGCATTCACTGCTCCGATTTCCCGCTGCACTTCACAGGAAAGTGTCGGCACAAGATGATCCGGTGTTACCGTCGCTGCAATAATAAGTTCCACTTCTTCCGGCTTCATGTCTGCATCTGCAAGTGCTTTTTTTGCAGCTTCTGTGGCAAGTGATGTTGTTGTCTCTTCCGTTGCAAGGTGTCTTGTTTTTATTCCTGTTCTGCTGGAAATCCATTCATCGGAAGTATCCATAATCTGACTTAAATCGTCATTGGTAATTTTTCTTTCCGGTAACGCGCTTCCAGTTCCACATATTCGAATGTTCATGCTCTGCTCCTTTAAAATTTACGGAAACGTTCATAACGTGCTTTTGCAATCTCTTCTCCGCTCTTTCCTTCATATGATTCTAAAAATTCGCGGATACATTTATGCATATAAACTGCAATGGAACTCAATGCCTCATCATCTGCTCCACCATACTCCGGTATAATTTTCTCGATAATGCCAAGTTCTAAAAGATCCTTTGCTGTTATCTTCATTACTTCTGCTGCTTCTTTGGCACGCTTGCCATCCTTCCAGAGAATAGATGCAAAGCCTTCCGGAGAAAGTACGGAATAAGTTGCATTCTCCATCATGCAGACTTCATTTCCAACTGCCAGTGCCAATGCACCACCACTTCCGCCTTCTCCTATCATAAAGGTAATAACCGGAACTTTCAACCCTGACATTTCATAAAGATTTCTTGCAATAGCTTCTCCCTGTCCGCCTTCCTCTGCTTCCATACCGCAGAATGCTCCGGCTGTATTAACAAAGGTGATAACCGGACGATGGAATTTTTCTGCCTGCTTCATCAGGCGGATTGCTTTACGGTATCCTTCCGGAGACGGCATTCCGTAATTATGACGCATGCAGTCCTTCATGTCCTTTCCCTTCTGGATTCCGATTACCGTAACCGGTTGTCCGTCAAGGTATGCGATACCGCCCACAATTGCCGGGTCATCCCTGTAATAACGGTCTCCATGAAATTCTATGAATTTGGTAAAGATACTGTTGATATAATCCTCTGCGGACAGACGGTCTACCTTACGTGCCATCTTAACCTTTTCCCATGCACTCTTTTCTTTTGTATTGTAAGCGCGTTCCCGCATCAGCTCTGTCGGTCTTCCATCTACTTCAGTTGCCGGGTCAAATTTGGCATATCCACTTACTTTATGCATACGAAGGATTTCATACAGACGTTTCTTTAAATCTTTCCGCTCTACAATGGCATCCACAAAACCATGCTCTAACTGGAACTCTGCTCTCTGGAATCCCTCCGGCAGTTTCTGTCCGATGGTCTGCTCAATTACTCTTGCTCCGGCAAATCCAATCAGTGCGCCAGGCTCTGCTAAAATAATATCACCTAACATAGCAAAGCTTGCTGTTACACCTCCGGTTGTCGGGTCAGTTAATACAGAAATATATAAAAGTCCGGCATCGGAATGTTTCTTTAAAGCTGCTGCTGTCTTTGCCATCTGCATCAGGGATACAATACCCTCCTGCATTCTGGCTCCGCCGGAACAGCAGAAAAGAATAACCGGAAGTTTTTCTTCCGTAGCACGTTCTACTGCTCCCGCAATTTTCTCTCCGACGGCATGACCCATGCTTCCCATCATAAATCTGGCATCACACACACCAATAACCGCATCTTCTCCGTAAATCTTACCTTTTCCTACGGTAACTGCTTCTTTTAATCCGGTTTTCTCACGGACTGCCGTCAGCTTATCGACATAGCCCGGAAAATCCAGCGGATTCGTTCCATGCTCTTCGGCAAACCATTCTTCAAAGCTCTGTGGGTCTAATACCATCTTCAGGCGGTTTCCGGTTTTTACGCGGAAATATGCTCCACACTCATAACAGACATAGCGGTTTCTTACTACCTCTGCTTTGTTTACCATTTTGCCACAGGCTTTACAAAGTACTTCCTCTTTCTTTTTTTCTTCCTGTAAAATACCTTCTGTGGCATCCTTTACAGCTCTATTTTCCTTGATTTTATCCAGTAATCTGCTCACTTTACTCACCACTTCCAATCGCAAATGTCAACTCTGCTGTTGCAGCTATTTTTCCATCTACTGTTGCAGTTGCCTTTCCAATTCCAATCGGTCCCTTTACTTTTATGATTTCTGTCTCTAAAACAAGTACATCCCCCGGAACCACCTTTTTCTTAAATTTTGCATTGCTGATTCCTGCAAAATATGCGGTTTTTCCTTTGAATTCATCCTGACAGAGCATTGCAACCGCGCCGGTCTGTGCCAGTGCTTCTATAATTAAAACACCCGGCATTACCGGTTCTCCCGGAAAATGTCCTGCAAAATAAGGTTCATCAAAGGTAACACATTTTTTTCCTACTGCACGAAGTCCCGGCACCAGTTCTTCAATCGTGTCAATCAGAAGAAACGGATGACGATGTGGGATGATTTCCATAATTTCTTTCGTTGTCAGTACTGACATTGTTCCCTTCTCCTTTATGCCTGATATTTTTTCAGAAGCAGACTTGCATTATGTCCGCCAAAGCCCAGTGAATTGCTGATGGCATATGGCACTTCTTCTTCATATGCCTCTTTGCAATAATTCAGATCCAGTTCTTCATCCGGTATCTCATAACCTACGGTTGCATGAATGTAACCTTCTTCGATTTCCTTTACACAGGTCAGGCACTCGATGGCTCCTGCTGCTCCAAGAAGATGTCCAATCATGGATTTGGTGGAATTAATCCGGATATCCTTTGCATGCTCACCAAACGCCAGCTTGATTGCTCTTGTCTCAAATAAGTCATTATGATGGGTGCTGGTTCCATGGGCATTGATATAAGTAATTTCCTCCGGATTTACACCGGCATCCTTCATTGCATTTATCATTGCGGTTGCTGCACCTGCACCATCCTCTGCCGGAGATGTAATATGGTATGCATCCGAAGAACATCCATATCCGGTTACTTCTGCATAAATCTTTGCTCCACGTTTTTTGGCATGTTCTAATTCTTCTAAAATTACAATTGCGGCACCTTCTCCCATCACAAATCCACTTCTGTTTTTATCGAACGGAATGGATGCATGTTTTGGATCATCTGAAGAAGTAAGTGCGGTTAAAGATGTAAATCCTGCTATTCCAAGCGGAGTAATGCAGCTTTCTGTTCCACCTGCTACCATCACTTCTGCATCACCATACTGGATGGTACGGAAGGCTTCACCAATGGCATTCGTTCCGGATGCACAGGCGGTACTGATATTTAAGCTCTTTCCTTTTAATCCAAACTGAATGGATACATTTCCTGCTGCCATATTGGAAATCATCATCGGGACGAATAACGGATTTACTCTTCCCGGTCCCTTTTCCACTAATTTGCTATGCTCTCTTTCGATTGCCTGTAAACTTCCGACTCCGGAACTGATGGAAGTACCCACACGGTATGCATCCTCTGCTTCCATGGAAAGTCCGGAATCCTCCAGTGCCTCTCCGGCTGCCGCTACGGCAAACTGGCAGAATGCTTCCATTCTCTTTGCAGAGCGGAAATCCATATATTCTTTTGCATCAAAATCCTTTACTTCTGCTGCAAGATGACATTTATAGTCTGTTGCATCAAAATGTGTAATCTCTCCAATACCTACCTTCTGCTGCTTTACTGCAGACCAGAATTCCGGCACATTATTTCCAATCGGGGTAATTGCACCCAATCCTGTTACTACAACTCTACGATTCATGTTCTTATCCTCTCTATCTAAACAATCCATCTCACGTCATTCGTCATCCGCTGTTCTTTCTAAGCTTTTTCATCAGCCAGTATTATTTCTGCATCTACATAGTCATTCCGCCATCTACAGCCAGCACCTGTCCTGTGATATAACCTGCCTCTTCGGATGCTAAGAATGCAACTGCTGCCGCAATTTCTTCCGGCTTTCCGATTCTTCCCAGTGGAATGTTATGAAGCATATTTTCTTTTACCGTATCCGGTAAATCCTTTGTCATATCGGTCTCAATCATTCCCGGTGCTACTACATTTGCAGTAATACCGCGGGTGGAAAGTTCTCTTGCAACACTCTTAGTCAATCCAATGACTCCTGCTTTGGCTGCACAGTAATTTGCCTGACCGGCATTTCCGGTAATTCCGGATACAGATGATATATTGATTATCCTTCCACTTTTCTGTTTTAAGAAATAGCGTGATGTATGATGAATGGTATGGAATACACCCTTTAAGTTTGTCTCATAGACTGCATCAAATTCTTCATCATTCATCTTCATCACAAGATTATCTCTTGTAATTCCTGCATTATTTACAAGAATATCCAGATGTCCGTATTTCTTTATGATATCCCTGATCATGGTCTGACATGCCTCGTCATCTGCCACATTGCACTGATAAGATTCTGCTCTGCCACCCATATCGGTAATCATTTTTACTACTTCTTCAGCCCGCTCTTTACTGCCATTGTAATTTACAATTACCGTTGCTTTGTCTTCTGCCAGACGAAGTGCAATGGCACGGCCGATTCCTTTGGCTGCACCGGTTACCAGTGCTACTTTATTCTCCAACATAGGCTTTATAATCCTCCAGTTTTTCAATGCTTACCGTTCTGACATCCCGGTTGATTTTACGCATAAATCCAGATAAAGTATGTCCCGGTCCGATTTCTACAAACTCATCATAACCGTCTGCAATCAGACGCTCGATGCTCTGCTGCCATCTTACAGAAGAAGATACCTGCTTCTTTAACAGTTCTTTTACCGGTTCTGTTGTGGTAACGTAATCTGCTGTCACATTGGTTACATACGGAATGCTAAATTCCTGCAGCTTTGTATTTTCCAATACTTCTGCTAATTTTTCTCCGGCTCCGGTTAACATGGCGGAATGGAACGGTCCACTTACTTTTAATGGAACCACACGCTTTGCTCCAGCTTCCTTTAATGCTGCACCAGCCTTTTCTACTGCCGCTTCTTCTCCTGTAATTACAATCTGTCCCGGACAGTTATAATTTGCTATAGATACAATTCCTTTGGTATTGCTGCATACTTCTTCAATCGCTTTCGCATCCAGTCCTAAGACTGCTGCCATTGCTCCGCCGGTTGGTACTGCTTCCTGCATAAAGATTCCTCTTGCACGAACGACACGGAATGCATCTTCCATACTCATGACACCGGATGCAATCAATGCGCCGTATTCTCCAAGGCTTAATCCTGCACAAGCTGCCGGTTCTTTTCCACCTTTCTTTAATGCTGCATAAATTGCTGCCTCTGTGGTCAGCATGGCAATCTGTGTATACTCTGTAATATTGATTTCTTCATTTTCTTCAAAACAAAGCTTTGCAATATCAAGTCCGGTTACTTTTGAAGCAAGCTCATATACGGCTTTACTCTCTTCACAGGCATCATAGAAATCTTTGCCCATTCCAATATACTGCGCTCCCTGTCCAGGGAACATGAATACAACCTTACTCATTTTCTTCTCCTTATTTCCGATTCATCAGACGTTCTGCTTCTGATACGATAGAAGTAATAATTTCCTTACAGGACAATTCATCCTGTATCATTCCGGCAATCTGACCTGCCATCAGACTTCCATTTACCACATCGCCGTCCATCACTGCTTTGCGGAGGGAACCAAGGGTAAGCTGTTCTAACTCATCTAATGTTGCGCCTTCTTTTTCCATCTTCAGATACTCACGACTCATCTTATTACGGATGACACGGATTGGATGTCCGGTACTGGAACCTGTTATTTCAGAATCAATGTCTTTGGATTTTATCAGTTTCTCTTTGTAATTTGCATGTACGATAGATTCTTTGGCTGCCACAAATCTTGTTCCCATCTGAACTGCTTCTGCACCCAACATAAATGCTGCAGCCATTCCTCTTCCATCTGCAATTCCTCCGGCTGCAATCACCGGTGCATCAATGGCATCTGCCACCTGTGGCACCAATGCCATAGTTGTAGTGGAACCGATATGACCACCGGATTCCATTCCCTCTGCCACAACAGCATCTGCGCCACCGCGGACCATAAGTTTTGCCATGGCTACACTTGCTACTACCGGAATTACTTTAACACCTGCTTCTTTCCAGAGGCTCATGAATTTGGCTGGATTTCCGGCTCCTGTTGTGACAACCGGAACCTGCTCCTCAACTACCACCTTTGCCACTTCCGGTGCATTCGGATTCATCAACATGACATTTACACCAAATGGTTTGCTGGTGCGTTCCTTCACCTTGCGAATCTGCTCCCGAACCACTTCAGGTGGAGCACTGGCTGCACCGATAATACCAAGTCCACCTGCTTCAGATACTGCAGCAGCCAGATGATATTCTGCAACCCATGCCATTCCGCCCTGGATAACAGGCTCTTCTATTCCTAACAGTTCTGTGATTCTTGTTTTCATATTTTATTCCTCAACGCCCTTTGCTTTTAAGTAGTCAATAACATCTCCTACAGTTGCGATTTTCTCTAAATCTTCTGACGGAATCTCTACACCGAATTCTTCTTCCATGCTCATAACCAGTTCAAACAAGTCTAAAGAATCTGCTCCTAAATCATCCTTGAAATTGGATTCTGCTTTTACCTCTCCATCATAGTTTAACTGCTCTTTGATTAATTCTGCTAATTTCTCTAACATTATTTTGTTCTCCTTTTTTGTCTTTTCTTTGATAATACTTTGAGTTACAAATATTTTGATTATCAAATTATTTGTAACTCAAAGTATATACATAAGCATTTCTGTTGTCAACTATATTTTTACTCAAGGAATAAAGAATGTGCCTTGGCACATTCCCGCGCCTGCGGCGGTCGCTTGCGACATCTACCTTATACGCCGCAGTGTGCATCCTCGCGGAGCGTTTTTTACTTTACAGGAAAGCAATTTCCTGTAAAGCAAAAAAGACAGTGTCGGAACTTTTCTGTTCTTTCACTGTCTTATGTTAGTTACTTCTTTTATTTTTTATCACTTATGCAGCTTTTTTACGATTTGATACTACAAAGTAAACACCTACTAATAATACTCCGATGCATAAGAAGAATACCGGATTGATACCGTCACCTGTCTTCGGTGTGCTGTCCTTCTCATGGCTGCCCGAAGTTACTGTCTTACCGGAATTGCTGTTCTTGGTTGCGCCAATCACATTTCCGCCAGTCACTGCTGTGCCGCCACCGGTTACTGTAGTAGCGGAACCACTTCCGTTGTTGCTGTTGGAAGTATCTGTTGAACCATTGCTATTGGAATTATTTCCATTATCCGGAGTCGGCTGTGGATTCTCCCCTCCAAGGCTCTGGAAACTGATTCCATTTCCGGTTGCATATACCTGTGCCTGTGTTCCTGAATAACCGGAAATTGTGGATGGACTCCAGCTGCTCTGGCTTCCGATTGACGTTACACTTGCCGGAATCAAAATTGTACTGATACTGCTGCCGCTGAACGCATCTGTTTCAATAGTATTAACAGAATCCGGAACTGTCAGTGAAGTAACCGACTTGCAGTTTGCAAAAGCACCTGCTCCGATGGTTGCAGTACTGGTCGCAATTTTTGCACCGGATTTTCCCTCCGGACAACGGATTAACCTGGTCATTGCTTTGTTATATAGACATCCATCACTGGATGCATATGTACCATTTCCTGATGCAACACTGATGGATGCCAGTCTGCTGCAGCCGGTAAATACGTTGCTTCCGATGCTGGAAACGCCAGCCGGAATTGTAATTCCGGTTAAAGAAGTACAATCATAAAATGCTTTATCACCGATGCTTCCTACGGATTCCGGAATTGTAAACTGGGATAATGAACTGCACTCTGCAAATGCCTGGGAACCAATGGATGAAATTGAAGTTCCAATAGATACACTGGTAAGGCTTGTACAGTTATAAAATGTCTCTGCCGGAATAGAACCGATATCTCCTTCTATGCTGACAGAACCAAGGCTTGTACAGTTATAGAAAACTGCGGTTCCCATTCCAGTCACATAAGATGGAATCGTTACACTTGTAATGGATGTATTGGATGCAAATACACCACTTGCAATTGTAGATACTGACTCTGGAATTGTAATTGCTCCACCAGCTCCGCTGTAGGCAACCAGTGTTCCACTGTCATCTACTGTAAATCCATTTTCATCTGTTGTCTCGTCTGCCCGGACTGTCTGTCCCGGCATCACTGCCAGCAGCAAACATACTGCTGCAAAAATAGAAAATCCTTTTTTCAATATCTGCATCTCTCATCTCTCCTAGCTTTATCTGCTTGATACATTATACTTCTTATCTGCTTACTGTACACGCTTTGCCAGTATAAACATTCTTCCGTCCTGTGTATAATTATTGCAGGTAGAAAGAGTCAGCAGCTGGTCTCCATAAGTACTGTCTATCTCTGTGCCATATACAGAAAGCTGTGCCACATTATTTAAATATTCCTGATATTCTTCTTCGGAATCTGCATTCAGAAAATTATAATACCGGAATACATTTTCATCTTGATACTGGACCTCCGATAATCCCACTTCAATGACTTCATAGACTCCTCTTTCATAAAGAGTATTAAATTCTATCGTCTTATGGGCATTGTAGAAATCTTCGTCCAGATATTTCTTTAATTCGCCAAACATCATTCCGCTTTTCATATTATGTCCGTAAATGATGATATTGGTATCCCTGTTTATGTAATCATTTCTGGCATCGATAAAAAGGGTGCCATTCAGGTCGTCATTTTTATCAAAATCATGTTTCAGATAATAATCCGGTTCTTCCTGTGAAGACTGCATGACCGGATAATCAATATCCGTATCCGGAATATGTAACCATCCGATTAATTCTGGATTTTCCGCATACAGGGAAACATAATCCTCTAACATAATCAGTGGCTGCTCTGTTGTCTCTCCTGTTTCAGTTGCATCTTCTGTGATTTCCGGATTCATCTGCTCCGTTCCTGTTATAAGGTGCTCTACTACATTATTCTGTTTCTTATTCTGTAAATCCTTAAGCCTGTTAGCAGCTTTATAATCCGCATATTCCGAAATCGCATAATATCCGATACAGGCTGTCGCAACAATGATGCATACGATGCCGACCACCTTCTGCCAGGTAAAATGAAATGGCAGCTTTGCTTCTGCTTCCGCTTCTTCCTTGGCAATTTTTTCTTCTATCATGTTCTGCGAACTATCCGCAACAATATCTGAAATGCACCAGAAGAACGATTTTCCGATTTCACTTTTAAAACGGATTTTCTTCGTGCGCATCATGGTATACAACCGGATTGCTACTTCCGGATCATAAATATCCAGTTCATCGGTAATATACTTGATTTTCTTTAAATCTTCCTGCGCCTGCCTGTATTCCCTTAAGGTTTCGAATTCATAATCGCCTATTTTATAAATCTTTTCATCCATAATTTATGATTCATCTGCCTTATCTTCTCATGGTCCAGGTAGTTTTATTATAGGTCATTTTGTCATCTTTCGCAAGATTTTTCCGCAAGATATACACAATATACCATTTCTCATTTTTATATCGTCTATATCTTGCGCTTTCTTTAGTCTAAATTGGATTTTTCCAGCAAATAACGGAACATCTGCTCCGCTGCTTCCTTATGTTCGGAGCCAAGGGCAATTCCAAGAATACATTCCTTTTCATAATAACCGTGTTCAACCGGCCAGCTTCCGGCTCCCAGACGGATGCCTGCTGCAAAAGTATCTCCGGTGTCCTTATCCTCTACATAGAAGATATAATCCTTTAACTGTTCCAGCTCGTCTTTGGAAAAGTACTGCGTCAAATCTGCTATGGCACCAGACTGGGCAAGATTTTCAAAAACCATTTCATCGGCACCCAAAACATCTACTCCACCGCCTGCAATCACTGTCTGCAGGGACTGATAGGAATAGAGATTACTGGTATCTGTGCTGGTTAAATCCACATAATATGCATCATTTACCACAACCTCCTGGGCTGCTGTATCATATCCATATTGCTCCATGAATTCTGAGAAATCCGGTTCTTCATCTGCCGGCATACTCTTTGCATTTACTAATACAATCTGGGAAACATCTTCCTTTGTGGTCATATAATGATGTACCGTCATACCAATCAAAATAATCACTGCAACTGCTGCCAGTATTACAAGTCTGTAATAGTCCCAGACAAATCCGATCCGCTGTTTCCAGGTCATTGTCTTTAAATCAGCTTTCTTTTCCATATTATCGCCTTTCTTCCTCTGCCGGAGCTATATTATCTCCTGTAGTGTCATTCTCTACGGTATCATTCTCTGCTGCATTACCCTCTGTCACATCTGTGTCACTCTCCGCATCAGCATCATTGCCTGTACCAAGAGGTGCCACAAAATCTGCATACGGTAATTCTTTATGTAAATTTTCCATATAATCATACCAGATTTCTCCCGGATAGCTGGCTCCTGTCAGTCCTGGAAGTTCTGCCGGAATATCATATCCAACCCAGACGCTGGTGGTGTAATACTTTGTATAGCCTACAAACCAGCCATCCTTATTGGAATTGGTGGTTCCTGTTTTCGCTGCACTGGCAGTCTCGGACAATGCCAGTCCCTTTGCTGTTCCTTGTGTCAGAACACCCTCTAATATATTGGTCATCCAACGGGCTGCATTGGTTTTATAAACCTGCTTTTCATCGACAATTTTCTGATAGATTGCATTTCCGTCTGCATCCTGTATCTCTACAATGCAGGTAGGCTCCCGGTATTTTCCATCATTTTCTATGGTGGCATAAGCCGCCGCCATTTCTACCGGAGAGACTCCATTGGTAAATCCACCCAGGGATGCCGCCGGTCTTTCATCCTCCGGGGACAGCTTTGCAAAATTCATCTCCTTCAGATAGGAAATTCCTGTAGTGGGAGTCATCTCTTCTAAAAGATTCCACGCCACTGTATTAATGGAATTTTCTACTGCATAACGCAAGGTTACGCTGCCAAGATACCTGCCACTGGCATTTTCCGGTCCATCCTCAATCGGTGCATCTTCCACCACAGTATCCGGGGTATAGCCCCGCTCCAGCGCCGGTGTGTATACAATCAACGGTTTGATGGCACTACCCGGCTGCCGGTAACTCTGATAGGCGCGGTTTAGCATATGCCCGTCATATTCCTGACTTCTGCCGCCTACGACTGCCTTTACAAAACCAGTCTCATTGTCAAGGCATACTGCCGCACTCTGCAATGTATAAATGCCCTCTTCATTGACATCGGTAAAATCCTGCAGCTTCTCATCCACTGCATTCTGAAGCTGCTCTTCCATATTTAAATCAATGGAAGTATAGATTCTATAGCCTCCTGTATAAAGAGACTGTTCGCAGGTTTTATACTGCTCCTGATAGGCTTCTTCATAGGTCTTTCGATCTTCCTCCGAAGAAAAATCTGTCCGGAATTCAAAACCCTGCTGCTCCATCAATGCCCGTGTTGCACAATAGCAGGCATAGGTCTCTACCGCATCATAACGCTTTGTTGGCTCTGCTGTGCTGAGTACAATCGTTTCCTGTCTGGCATCCTTATATTCCCTGCGGCTGATTTTGCCATCTTCATACATGTTTTTTAAAATGCGGTCACGTCTTCCTAACGTATTATCCGGATTCTTATAAGGATTATACATCGTCGGATTATTCGGTATCGCACAAAGATATGCCATCTGGGACAATGACAAAAATGAAACATCTGTATCAAAATATCCCCGGCTCGCCGCCTGAATGCCATAATATCCATTTCCAAAATAAATATTATTAAGATAAAACTCTAAGATTTCATCCTTGGTATATTTCTTTTCCAGCTCTGTGGCAATGAAAATTTCTTCCATTTTTCGCTGCCACGTTCTGTCATTATTTAGGAAAATGGTTCTTGCAAGCTGCTGCGTAATGGTACTTCCGCCCTGGGTTACTTCTCCATTACGCACCATCGCCCAGACTGCACGGATAATTGCCTTAAAATCAATTCCGCCATGACTGTAAAATTTTTTATCTTCTATACTGACCATGGCTTCTTTGACTTCTTCCGGTATCTCATCACTGGTCAGATAGCTTACATCCTTGGTGCCACGAAGTGACATGATTCTCGTTCCATTCACATCATAAACCTGGCTGGTCTGCTCCGCCCGGAATGTGTCCTTCGTCGACTCTTTTACAAACCGGACTGCCTCTTCATGCATGGCACTGACCTGACTGGCATACCCGCCAAAATAGTAATACGCCAGCCCGCCGATTACCAGAAGTATCAGAACTATCTGCAGCTTTACAAAAAGCCAGAAACCACGGTATTTCTTTTTCCTTTTTTTCTTCTCTTTATGGGACATGGGATTCCTCCATATTGCTCTATTTTACACTGTTCCATAAAAAGATACAAGGCTACTGTTCCATTTGTCTTCCTAAAAATCCCGCCGCTGTAATAGCAAGCTTGCTTTCGGTTTCTCCCATTTTTGCAGTTTCATTTTTCTCATATAAAACAACTGCTCCGATGGCATCTCCTTCACAGATAATCGTGCTGATTGCCTGGTCATGATAGTTCCCGGTATCATCTAAGGTAATTCGTACAAATTTGCTGTCTCCCTGCTGTGCAAGAATATTTTTCCGGTCTTCGATCAGTTCCTCTAACTGCCTGCTGATTGGTTTTCCTTCGAATTCCTTCTTTCCGTTTCCTGCAGCCGCAATCACATGGTCCCGGTCGGTAATACATACCAGATGCCCGGTGCTCTGTGCCAGGCTCTCTGCATACTGTCCGGCAAACTGGCTCAGTTCTCCAATCGGTGAATATTTCTTAAGAATAATCTCACCTTCCCGGTCTGTAAAAATTTCCAGCGGGTCACCTTCCCGGATTCGCAGTGTCCTGCGGATTTCCTTTGGCACTACAACTCTCCCCAAATCATCTATTCTACGTACAATTCCTGTTGCTTTCATTAAAAATTCCTCCTGTTTCCTACATACTTTCCATTTTTGTGCTGTATGGGTAGTATGTGGAAAACAGGAGGAATTATGCAAGCCTTCCTCGTATTTACATTTTTAAATCACTGGTGTTTTTATTAGCCAAAATCAATCTTTTTTCATTTTTGGCTGATAGCTGCAACCAAACAGTACTGGCAGTGCAAACAAAATTAACGGCTTCATGATTTTTCCTTCCGGTTTAAGATTGCAAATGCAACAACACAGATAATTGCGGAAAGCAGGGAGCCTGCTGCCGTTGCCAGTCCCATTGGGAATAAGGTATCCGGGAATAAAGTCGAAGTCAGATAAACGCCCGGAATTCTTACCAGTGTAATTGCAATAATATTATGTAAAAATGAGATGCCGGATTTGCCGCAGGCACAGAAATATCCGCTGAAGCTGAAATGAATTCCTGCGAACATGCAATCCCAGACATATCCCCTTAAGTATTGACCTCCCAGACGTACCACTTCCGCTCCCGATGCATCCGATGCATCTGTAAATAACGCCACCACCGGACTGGCGAAGAACTGCATGAAGATTCCTACGATAATTCCAAAGCCCACTGTAATCATCACAGCATAGCGCAGTGTTTCATTGGCACGCTGCCTCTTTCCCGCTCCGATATTCTGTGCACCAAGTGCAGATACTGTTGATAACATGGAGGACGGAATCAGGAACAGGAAGCTTATTATCTTTTCCACGATTCCCACAGCTGCTGCATCATTTAATCCACGCTGGTTCGCAATGATGGTGATAATCATAAATGCCACCTGAATGAAACCGTCCTGCAATGCAATGGGAATACCGATTTTTAAAATCTGTCCCATTACATTTCGGTTCGGTCTGAAATCTTTTCTGCTAAGAGAAAATTTCTCCCGCTGTCTTATAATCATAACGAGGGAAATCATTACACTGATGACCTGAGCGCAGGTAGTTCCAAGAGCTGCACCTGCCGGTCCAAGATGCAGGCCGCCGATAAATACATAATCCAAGACAATATTTGCCGCACATGCAATGGCAATAAAGTACATCGGACTCTTGCTGTCACCCATACCACGGAAAATTGCACTGATAATATTATATGCTGTAATAAAAGGAATCCCGATAAAGCAGATGGTAAGATAGGATATCGTTCCCATTATTGCTTCCTGCGGTGTAGACATTACTATTACAATTGGTTTTGTCAGCAAGAGCAGCACCGTCATCAGCACAAGGGCAACTCCCATAAATAGGATTACCGTGTTTCCAATTCCTTCTGCCACCCGTTTCTTATCTTTGCTTCCAATCGCCTGTCCGATGCTGACCGTTGTTCCCATGGCAAGTCCCACCAGCATAACTGTTATCATATGCATGACCTGTGAGCCAATGGATACCGCCGTAGTGCTGGCAACTCCTTCAAACTGCCCGATGATAAATAAATCTGCCATTCCATACAATGTCTGTAAAAAATAAGATAAAAGGTATGGTAGCGAAAATATAATTACATTTTTAAATACACTTCCTGTAGTAAGATTCCGTTCCACCATTTCATTCTGCTTCCTCTAAGCCAGCGCTGCGCCCAGATGACGGGTCAGCAAATCCACCAGCCATGCATGGTCTTCTGCTGACAGCTCGCTCTGCCTTACCAGAATCACCTGATTGGACAGATTTCTGATATAAATATAATTTTCATAGAATCCCCAGTCCTTATATGCAGTCCACAGATTCACACCCTCCGCTATTTCTGATTTTATGCTGATGCTTTCTTCACTGAAAATATACTTGCGGTGGCCACTTACCAGTGCCTTCTGTGCATTTGCATAAAATCTCTTAAGTCTTGCTTTCTGCTGTACCTTTTTGCCGCCGCATGCAAAATATAGAAAAGCTGCCCATAGAATCATAAAAAGTGAACCCATTTCTGCCCTGCCAAGCATAAAGCTTAACATTCCGGATGACAGACAGACTATGCACATAATCACAGAAGTAATCGTTACCACTTTTCTTCTCTTCCGGTATACATCCGATTGCAAAGTTATTTCCAACAGCGCGTCCCGCTCTTCTTTTCCAATTTCAATTTCATATTCTAACATCTCTGTTCCCCCATTTTCTTTTCGTCTATTTTTTATTTATTTTCTTTCCATTCATTTCTCATTTACTGCTTTTCCCAGATGACGGGTCAGTAAATCAATCAGCCATGTCCTTTCTTCTGCCGACAATTTATCCTGTTTTACAAGAACATTTTCATTCGACAGATTCCTGATGCAGATGTAATTTCCATAGATTTCCCAATCCTTATAAAGTGTCCATGCAGTATTTCCTTCTGAAACTTCTGATTTTAAAAGAATTCCATCTTCACTGAAAGTATACTTCCGATAACCGGATTTTAGTTCTTTATCCATTACTGTAACAGATTTCTTTAATACCGTCTTCTGCATCAGCTTGCTTCCTCCGCATATCATAAAAAGACTATATGCAGCCAGGAGTGAGCAAAGTACAACAAGCCTTGTATCGCTATTTGTTACTCTCCATATTATAATCAAAATACAAGCTACAATCAGAATTAAAAATTTTATTGCTTCCGCTTTTCTTTTCTTTCGATACTCCTTCGAATTCAAAGCGATTTCAAGCAGCGCATCCTGCTCTTCTTTTCCGATTTCAATTTCACATTCTAACATCCCTGTTCCCCCATTTCTTTTTTCTAAAAACATTGTAATGAACACTGCTTATTCTGTCAAACACTATCGGTTGTTATCTTTGCTGTTCTGCTTTTGCATGAAACTCTGACTCCTTTTGAAATTCCGGGAGCACTGCTGATACTAATCGGCACAATACCGACTTCTATAGAAAATGCCTCATAGACGCATAAAATGTCTATGAGGCATTATAACTTTACTCGGCAAATATCTGCTCAATTATTTTATCAAACTCTAATGTGTGATATCTTCTTTTTAATGAATCGAGATTGTAAAGTGCCTGACCATTTATCAGTCCATTACAAGTATCATTATCATCTCCTTTATTTTTTGCTACAGCTCCCGAAAATTCCAAATCATCTGTATCAGAAAGCCATAAGGATGTCAGAAATCCTTCACACTGAATTCCAGGCATTGTATATCCATACATTCTTTGTGGCATAGATAAACCGTGCTGCATTCCTAATGTTACAATTTTTCCCAATATAGCCAGTTTTTTATTCCCACTATACTCTGCAATTCGCATTAAATCTGGTACGAATTCTACAAATTCATCGTCCACATAGCTACATCCCGGAATAACATCACACCCTGCCCAGCCAGTTGTTCCAAAATCATTCTTTCCAAGAAGTGTATTTTCATCAAACGGAATATCCCAAAGATAAGTCCATGATGCAAGAATCTGTGCTGCTGATTTTGCGCCATACAAATATCGTTCTTTTTTGGTAGTTTCATATGCCAACAACAATGTCCGCATATTATACATTACTCCAACAGCATCTATCTTTACAGACTTTTTATGTGTTGTATCATTTAATCCTCCCAGATATAAAACATCTTCTACATAATGTTCCATAATAAAATCAGCAGCTTTACACAATGCACTTCTATATTTCTCATTACCGGTGTATTCATGTACTAATGCTAATACTTCTCCCGGAAAAATTGTTCCTGACCCCTGCTCTATCACATTACTTCCAAACCATTCTTCCGGATATGTCATTGGAGTACCTTCCATCGTATATGCCCGATACCAGGAGCCATCTGTATTCTGAATTTCAATCATTTTATCACAAAATGCAACCACTACATCCAGCCAATCTTTATGTAATGTTCCATTTTCCTTTTCCTCCAGAAAACAGAGCATTAAATAATACATAGCCTCCGTCATGGTCCGGCAATAATTTCCTTTTGTTCCTTTTAATTTTTCTGCAATTCCCATCATTGCACCTACGACCTGATTCCCCAGAAATTTTTCTAATTCTTTCCTGTTTTCCGAATACTGAAATGGCATTAATACGCCAGTCCACCAATAAACAAATTCTTCTTTTTCTACACTGTACATTGCATTCGGCAAACCACTTTCTGCAATACAGTGTTCCACAAAAAATTGTATTGTTTTTAATGCCCGTTCCCTATATTCTTCCTTTCCTGTTTCTTCTGCAGCCCGAAGCATTTCATAGCAAACCATAGTCTGATTTCCAGAAAATCCATATTCCAGTACATTCTGATTTCCATATTTTTCTCTTGGTGAGAAATGGCACACATAACCACAAGGATGATTTTTCTTTTCTGGAAAATCTCTAAAGCTATTGTGTAATAAGTCTCTTCTGTATGGTATTGTTTCTTCCAGACTAAATGGATGTCTGATATCATCATTAAGAATTCGTTCCATCTGAAATACGCTCGTCTTCCACGATGCTTCTGTCAGATTTTCAGCTTCTCCAAACTGCAGGATATATGAAACTTCCAATTCTTCTCCCTGTTTTATCTTTCGATATGCAGCCCACTCCGATCCATCTACATTTAAGCAAAATGAATTTCTCTCATAAAATGGATAATCACAACGTAACAAAAATTCTTCCATTCTATTTGCAGATGGTGCAATTCCCAGGGATCCAATATCTGTATTATGAACAAAATGCCTTTCTGCTATCTGTTTTCTGGTTATTGTAGTATCCACCTTTGGAATATCTGCCCGAATTAGTGAAATAAATTGCTTGTCATTTTTTGCAAATCCTGTCACTGACAAATTTGGATTTCTATCATCCTTATAATCCTGCTCAAAAGTTCCAAGATAATCATCCTGTCCATTCTGGTCTGTATCATTCTTATTATAAAAAGCACCCGGTATTACAAATTGATAATCGTCAAAATTTTTTGCATGTTTTGATTTACAATGGAATTCCGTAGATATCCGGATAGCAGTCTCTTTTTCTGCTGAAATACAGGCCACCTTTCTACTCAGTTTTATATTATTTGTATTTTGTTCCCACATATCAATAATATGAAATCTATTTTCTTTATTTACTTCTACGTCTGCTTCTGCAATATGAATGTTTTTTTCACTTCTTATAACATCATACTTTGCTTTCTTATTTCTTTCCTTTAAAATCTGAATCTGAACCGGCCACGGTACTTCTATTTTTATTCCGTCCCTTTCTATTAAAACTTCATTTTTTTCTAATCCTACCGGAAATTTAAGTTCCATCACATCATCCCTTCCTTTCCACTAATTCGATACAAATTTGATTTTTCCTACCTGCTATAAGCTTTTCTTCCAGTTCAGCCTGATGTAGCACAACAGAGGTACTATTTATCTGATTCTTCCATACTTCTCCATTTATGCTAAGTTCTCCCAACTGATATTCTCCATAATCCAAATATTTTCTGTTATAAAAAGAAACACATACTTCTTTTTCCGCAAATAATGTGTCTACTGTTAAAACTTCACCGGAATCATACTGCTCCTTTACTAGTTTTGGTTCAATTAATAAGTCTCCAAGCTTTCCCCTCACACCATATACCTGTGTCAGCATCAGAAAAATTGTCCAGCTTCCTGCACCAGTAACATAAGAATACATTCCCCTTCCTCTGCTACTGATATACTCCGGCACACCAGGATATATTTGTGCTATTTGTGTATTTGTAGAAAGTTCATAAATAGATTTTATAATCTGATAACCTTCCCTTACATACCCTCTGCTATATAACGCATAAGCATACATAGTTGTCATATGGCTAAACATGCCACCATTTTCTTTTTCTCCATAAATAAGTGCAAATCCTCTTCCAAAATTCCAGGTATTATCTCCCAATGGTAACGTCAGCCTGATTCCTCCGGTATTTTTATCCGGAAGATAATTATTTACAGCATGTATTGTTTTTTGAACCTGTTCATCCGTCGCCGCCCCTGACATAATAGAAAAGGTCTGGGCTGTCAATCCAAATCGCAATTTTCCATCTCCAAGAATTCCATCAACTGCATTTCCATTATTATTATAATAACCATTAAAAAAGCCTTCTTTTGATGATAATTCAATCCATTCATTTTCTCGGACCTGCTGTAATAATTGTTTTCCTTTCCAGCGCAACATATCTTTTAATTCTAAAACCGGTATTTTTTTCTTTTTTCCGCTTATTCCAAATCTTATGTGTTCATAATATTTCTTTAATACTTCCACTTCTTTTTGGGGTTCCTTTTCCTTTAATCCCTCAAGCAGTATTTCCATTTCTTCAAATACAGAAATCGTTTTTCGGTCTTCTTTCTCTATTTGAATCTCAAGTAAATCTGCTATATCACATATATTTTTTCCATAAAAAGCCGTAAATGGTATTGTTTCCCCTTTATCCGGAGCCATATCCAACTGATCATTCCAATCTCCATCTTCAAGCTTTATATTCCCGTGTTCTCCAATATTTAAGCTGCAAATTAAATTTTCTAAAAGTAAATGCTCTAATATTGTTCCGGTATAACATTCACCATCCTTTGTCTTTTGACTATTTCCATCTTCTTTTTTCCAATTTGTGTCAATCCTTTTCGCTCTTTCAATTTGTGCATCTTTCCAGTAAGACACTTCTTCATCTAAAATAGAAATATCTCCAGTTTGATTCATATATAACAACAATGTAAATAATGGCCAGACACCATGATCCATCCAAACTCTGGATATTTTGTTTCTGTCTGCCTGAAAATTGCCCTCACCGTCCAAAATAATAGTTGCATTACTTCCATCCAGTCTGACACCTTTCATGTTATGAACAAAAACACTTCGAACCCGCATTGGATTTTGTAATAATAATGTCAGATAATCCTGCCACAAATCTCTCCACCCGCGACCACCTCTTCCATAATCATGATATGGAAGAAATGAACAACCATATATTTTTCTTAAAACAGGCTGTATACTTACCCACCTTAACCAGCCATCAAACTTATCTGAATTGCCTTGAAATTTTATCTTGTCAGCTTCTCCATTCCAATGCTCTTCATTTTGTTTCCACGCAGCTTCAACCTTTTCTTTACTGTTATACTTTTCAAACTCCTTGTTAAAATTTTCTTTTTCAGTAATTCCAGCGCAGATAATATATTCTTTTTTTTCGCCTGGTGCTAACCGTACCTTTGCAAAACGCATTGCGCCAATGCATTCCATACCATCTTTCCGATATGTCATATCATGTTCTGGTATACTATTTTCTACTACTGTTCTAGGCCAGTCTAATGTTCCTCCCTTTCCAATAAACTCCTCTACTGTAGGGAACATTTCTACTGCTGCCTGCCCGCTTTCATCTGATCCATATACAAAATAACTTGTATCATTCGGTTCATGACCTCTTTCATCATGGTGTATCGTTGGCTTTACAACAATCCCGTTTTCTTCCAATGTTATCCTCTGCATCAGTGATGTTGCATGTCTATGATCTCTTAAATTATCTGCCGATCGTCCAAAAATAGGGAATGCCGCTGTTGGCACAAATTCCAGAATTTCTGACCCGTAATTTTCCAGAATAACCCTGTTAATTTCTACTACATCCTCATTTGCCGGACAAAACGTTGTAAAAATACAGTTTAATTTCAATTCAGGGATTGCATAATACAAGCTGTGATATAGCAAACCGCACTCTATTTTATTCCATTTTTCTTCATCTTTAAAGCAATGCTCCGCTCTCTGTCTTGCAGAATTTCCCACCACAGAAAATGCTCCCTGCTCTTTTGTATAAACCCAGAAATTTCTTCCAGAACGATTATTATGTAAGTCCTCTACTGAAACTGGCAGATACAAAAATTCATTTTGATTCTTTTTGGCATCTCCATTTAAGCAGGGTGTCACCGATGCTTTCATTCCAGCCTCATTGCATATAGGAAAATATAATTGATTTACTTCCCGGGCATTTTCACAAACAAAAGTCCCTTTTTTGTCAATAAAATTCCACTTAAATCCGTGTTCCATTCTTTACTCCTTTTTCTTAACCCTTAACCGCTCCTGCCGTTAATCCTCCTACAATATATCTTTGGAAAATTAGTGCTAATACCATTGGTACAACTGTAGCCAGCAATCCTGCAGTCATCATCATTCCATAATCAATTCCATACTTTGTTCCAAACTCTGATACCGCAACCGTTAATGTCTTCGAAGTTTTTGATGTAGTAAAAATTAATGCGTACAGAAATTCATCCCATGCCATAAGGAATGCAAGAACACCTACTGCAACATACCCCGGTAATGCTGTTGGCATAATAATTTTCCAAAACACCTGATTCCAACTACAACCATCTACCCGTCCTGCTTCTTCAAGTTCAAATGGAACCGATTTAAAATATCCGTTCAAGACCCAGATTACATAGGCAAGAACTGCATTTGTATTAATTAATATTAATGTTCCCAAATGATCCAGCAGCCCCATCCGGCTAATCATGATATAATACGGTATTACCAATGCAATTGGTGGTAGCAGCTGAAAAAACATTACTCCAAATAACATTGGTTTTTTCATTCGAAAGCGTAATCTTGCAAACGCATAGGATGCCACTGCACCTAATACAAGACTAATTACTGTTGTTGTACCCGCAACAATGCAACTGTTTTTTATTGCCATTCGGAATACTTCAACTTGTTTTGTTGGATTTTTATCCAACAATAACATTTTGTATCGTTCCCAGGTAATTGATGTAGGCAGTATTTTGTCACTACTTAACAATTCATTTTCTGATATGATACTGGATATAAACATCCAGATAATTGGCAATAGCGTCCAAAGAACCAATAATATCACTGCCAAATATAATAATATCCTTCCTATTCTTCTCTTTACCGTTCGATTCATATCTTAATCCTCCGTTTTTCCTGCTTTCAGGTAAAGAAGGCTCAATAACAATATAACAACTGCTATAATTACGCATATTGCCGAACCTTTACCATAATGTAAGTAATCAAAGATTTCATGATACGCATAAAAGCTTACTACCTGTGTACTGTCATTTGGTCCACCTGACGTCAACGAATATACAATATCAAAAACTCGAATCGTCTGAATTGTACGCAAAACAAGAACCACTATATACATTGGCCTTAATGCAGGAAAATACACTACTTTAAATCTCTGCCATGCATTTGCCCCGTCTATAATTGATGCCTCCTTTGCATCATTAGACACGGTCTGGAGTCCTGCAAGCAGCATAATGATAACAAGTGGAAGCATCTTCCATGTATCTGATAATATAATCATATTAATTGCAAGCTTACCACTTCCAAGCCAGACTATATTTTCATCTATCAAATGTAATTTTAATAATACTTTATTCAAAATTCCTGCGTTCGCATTAAAAATCCATTTCCACAAATTTGCATTTACAATCGTTGGCACTGCCCATGGAATCAGAATAATTCCACGCACAAAGCCTCTTCCCTTAAAATTTTGATTCAGCAATAATGCTGTAAGTGTTCCCAATATAATCTGAATTATCACTGATACAACTGAAAAATATAAAGTAATTTTTAAAGAATTCCAAAATGCATGGGTACTCATAACTTCTGCATAATTCTTTAATCCAACAAATTTCGTTGCAAGACTACCTGGATTTACATCATTTAAGCTGAACCACAATGTAAACAAAACAGGAAATAATCCTAATCCCATGATAATCAGCATGGCAGGAGTAATCATTCCATAAGCAGTTCTTGCTTGTGATATACTTGATTTATTCTTCCTCTTCATATTCTTACCCTCATATTAAAAATGGCAGGCAGTTTACCTACCTGCCATTCTCTATTTAATTCACAAAACTTTCTGATACTTCTTCTGCCTGATTTAGTGCATCCTCTATTGAAGTTGACCCTGACAGTGCTGCCGAAAATAATGGTTGTACTGTATTAGACCACTCACTATAATCAGCAAGCTGAGGTCTTGGATGTGCTGTTGCAAACTGCGGATAAAACTTAGCCAGCTCTTCATGTTCAGTCACCAGATTCTCATCTTTATATAATGCATCAATTGTCGGCAGTACATTATAATTCTCATATGCATATTTCTGAATATCCTCACTAGTAAATAACTCAATATATTTATATGCATACTCCGGATATTTTGAGGTAGATAATACTCCGAAGCCACCGCCACCAGTTACTGAAGCACTTTCTGCTTTATCAGTTCCAGGCATTAAACATACATCTACATTTCCTGCAACAGTAGAATTTTCTGGATTATTTGCATATCCATACACATAAGCCCAATTCATAACAAATGCTGTATCTCCTGCCATGAATGGATCCAGGCAATCTCTGTCCGTGTAGGTAATTGATGCTGGATCTGCCCATCCATCCTGCATCGAATCATACATAAACTGTACTGCATTATTTGCACTTTCACTGTTGATGTCAAATGAGCCATCTTCTTTCTGCCATGTTCCGCCAAAACTGTAAATCATGGTTGTCAAATCACAAATCAAACCTTCTGCCTGGGATGCTCCCCACGCAATACCATACTTGCAAATGCCTTTATCCATCATATCCTGAGACATTTCTTTTAATTCATCCCATGTTTTTGGTGGCTCCTCATATCCAGCATCCGCTAACATCTGCTTATTATAAAACATCCATTTTCCACCATTTGCAAACGGAATTGCTTCTGTTTTTCCATTATAAATCATCTGATTTAACGAACTCTCAATCAAACTGTTTTTTACATCTTCATCCATATATTCACTCAAGTCTATGGTTACTCCCTTACTTTCAAATTCTGCAACCCATGGAATATCTACATAGCATACATCCGCATTGCCTCCACCGGTCCATGTTGTAGTAATTTTTTCGTGTGTACTATCATAGGACTGACAAATCAGATTTACTTTTACACCATACATTTCTTCGTACTTCTTTCCAGCATACTCATAAAGTCCTTCTTCGTCGGTTGTACAAATAACGCTAATGCTTTCCGGTTTATCTCCGGCTTCTGTTCCTGCTACTTTGTTATTTTCTGTTTCAGAGTTACCACAAGCTGTAATTGATACTGCCATTGTCATACACAAAAGTACTGCAACTAATCTCTTCATTCTTTTTCCTCCTTTTACACTAATACTTTTTTGTTCTTCTCCCCTGGCGCCTTTTACTTTATTCTCCTTGCTTTTTGTAGTTTAAATATAACGATTTTATATTCATGATTCAATTTCATTCTTGCTTTATTTTTGCACTATTTTGCGTGAGACATTTTTAATTAAAAAAAGACGAAATATACTAATCACATTTTGTATATTTCGTCTCCTTTATATACTACTATATTTTAAATTCTGGAATGATGATAACCCTCACAGTTTATTTCTTCATTTCCACTTATTTTACGGTATCTGCTTGGTCCCATAGAATATACTTCCTTAAACTTCCGGTTAAAATAGCTCAATCCTGAGAAACCAGATTCATATGCCACTTCACTGATGGGGAGTTTTGTGGAAAGCAATAATTTTTCTGCAGATTTTAATCGGATATGATTTAAATACTCTACAAATGTATAATCTGTTGCCTGTTTAAACACTCTGCAAAATGTATACATACTCATGCAACACAATTCTGCTACATTTTGTAACTCTATATGATTTTGATAATTTTCTTCTATGTAAGACAACGCAGGTCTGATTTTTTCCAAGGCTATCATAACTTCTGTCGCAGGTCTTCTGGCACAAATATAATCATTTCGCATAAAGTATACCATTAGTTCCATAATATACGCAGGTATCCGAATCTCATAACCCAAAATCTTCTTTTTATATTCTCCCTCTATTTTCCACATAATGGATTCTACTTTTTTACTTCTCAAATTAAAATGTCCAACTTTTCGAAATGGATCTAATAATATACTTGGAATGTGTTGATATTCCTTTGCCACAGAAAAATAGGGTAAAACAGGTTCCATTTGAAACTGTAACAACAATATTTTATGTCGCTTTGTAATTTTTTCCGTTTCATGTGGTTCTTCCCCAGAAATGACCGTGATGTCGCCTGGTCTTGAAATAATCTTCTCCCCACCAAATCTTACATATGCTTCACCCTCTAACTGGCACAAAATTTCCCATGAATGATGCCAGTGCATCGCACACCCCGCTAAAGTATAAATTCCTGCTGAGAACGGTAATTTTGCCTCTTCAATATAAAAAAGCTCCGAAGAGTGAAACTTATTTGCAGTTGATATGGGTTCTTTGATTTTTATAATTTCTTTCTTGTCTTCCATTTTTCTCCTGTTAATCTCTCCCATCCAAGCTATAATTTTTTTGTCAAATCCACCAATTTTTCTACTCTGTAATCTGCCTGCTGCTCTAACTCTCTTAATTTTTCGTTGGTTATGGCATCTTCCGGATGATACCAACAGGTTTTAAGTCCTGCAGCATGCCCTCCTGCAATATCTGCTGTCAGGGAATCACCTATCATCAGGCATTCTTCCGGTTCAATTCCAGGCAATTCTTCCATACATTTTTCAAAAAAACGAAGGCTCGGTTTCTCTACGCCAACCTTTTCCGAAACAAAGCAATGTGTAAAATATTTACGCATGCCGCCTCGTTCCAGGCGGTTTAGCTGCTGCTCATACGGTCCGTTGCTTGCTGCACAGAATATGTATTTTCCTGCTAAAGCTTCCAATGTTTCCAATGCACCGCTCACCGGCACTGCACTATTATGAAGGTAGCTTCGGAACACATGCTCCATTGCCACACCATCGGCTTTTAATCCCAGCCGTTTTAATATAATCTGCCAGCGGACATAGGGAAGGTCTTCCCTTGATAATTCACCCTTTTCGATTTTGTCCCAGATAATATGATTTTCTTCCTGAAAAACATTAAACATTTCCGGTTTAAACTCCAGCCCCAAATCTGCAAATGCCTGTTTCATGGAATCTTCTGCTCCCGCATCAAAATCAAGCAGTGTATTATCAATATCCCAAAAAAGGACTTTTATATTCTGGATTTTATTCATCCTTTATTTCCTCATCATCCTAAGGTTTTATGCTATGCAAAATGCAATACATCTATCAACAGCAGCCAGACTAATCCATAATAGGTTACTACTGCTACCAGGTCATTAATTGTGGTAATCAATGGACCGGATGCCACTGCCGGATCAATCTTAATCTTATGAAAAAGCATTGGAATCAAGGTTCCCACAAGGCTTGATATTACCATTGCTATCATCAGTGCAAGGCCCACGCATCCTGAAATAATAAATGCATGACTCACCGGATTATTCTTTAACAACCAGACATATAATCCGATAAAGGAAAATGCCAGTATCCCCAGAAAAAGCCCGTTCATAAACCCAACACGCATTTCTTTTCCTACCAGATGACGCTTCTGTTTTGATGTAAGATTTTCATCTACCAGTACACGAATGGTTACAGCCAGCGACTGTGTTCCTACATTTCCTGCCATGTCAAGTATCAGCGACTGGAAACACATGACAATTGGAATTACGGCTACAACGGTCTCAAAAATCCCCACTACGGAAGATACGCCCATGCCAAGTACCAGTAAGATAATCAGCCATGGCAGACGTTTCTTCATACTCTCTACCAGCGTTTCCTGTAAATCTTCTTCGGCGGTCAGACCTGCTAACTTTGCGTAGTCATCACCCATCTCATCATCCACAACTTCTACGATATCCTGAGATGTGATAACACCTAAGATTTCATCATTTTCATCCAGTACCGGAATGGAGTCCTCTGCATAGTCCTTCATTCGCTCGATACATTCACTGATCTGTTCATGATCCCGCAAATACGGATAGGATGTACTGATGATATCTTCCAGTGCATTATTTTCACGGGCAATGATTAAGTCCTTTAAATCGATGGCTCCATAGAATTTACCTGCTTCATCAGTAACATAAACTGTCAAAATGTTATCATTTTCTCCCGCCTGACGAATCAGCTCCCGCATAGCCTGCCGGATGGTAAGATCATTCTTAATCACAATGAAGTTCGTAGTCATCTTACTACCGACTTCATCATCCTCATAGGACTGAATCATCTTAATGTCATGACTGGATTCCTCGTCCAGCAACTCTACCAGCTGTGCCTGCTTGGAATCATCCAGTTCGTCTAAGACATCTACCGCATCATCGGAGTCCATGTAGGAAATAACCCGTGCCGCTTTATCCAGATCCAATTCATTCAGATATAGATCCGGGTCATCAATATAAGTAAAGATTTCCGCAACCTGTTCCGCTCCCAGGATTGGGTATAATCTCTTTCGTTCTTCTTCATCCAGACGCACAAATGCATCCGCAATATCATTTTCATGATAATCGGATAATTTATCCCGCAGTTCCTCATTGCTCTTCGTACTACGGATTATCTCTATTAACTCTTCTACATAATTCTGCTCTTTTAATTTCTCGTCCACTGCTTCTGCCTCCTTACATCATTTTCCTGCAGTAGCAGCACAGATGATACCCTCACAATTACAGGAAACACACAGCGCATTTCCAGCGTAAAAAGAGCAATTGTCCTGTATGGATTCTTACCTGAAATCCATGGCCAATTGCGCCAAAATCATCTTCTGTCTGCTACCGCAGATACTACTTCGCCCAGTACTGTCGCAACTGTCCATGCATTTCACCTCCTGATTCATTCTCTTTTTCCATTCTAATCCTCGGAATGAATCAAGTCAAGATTTGCTTTGTCTGATATTTGTATAATCTTTGTAAAATATATATTTTTTATTCTATTTCTTCCATAAATATTCCAGGCAATTGTGAATGAGGGATTGAGAAGAGTTGCCACAATAATATTACGTTGATTCGCAGTGGATTTTCTTTCGCTACGAAATACCACAGTTCTAAAATGCGGGGTTTTCTTTTGGTTATAAAAACAGTCTTTCCAATGTTTGTCAGAATCGCTGTACGGTTCGCCGAAGTACAGATGCCTGATAAGGGCTGTTAGGGGCACTTGGAATTTCGTCTGGCAACGGGCAACGCTGGTACAGGGATGTACCAGCGAGGTGCAATTGAACATGGATGTGAATTTGTGCCGGTTGCCAGATGAAATTATAATTATATCGAAATTCCCAGTGCCCCTTGCAGGCTTTATGTGGCATCTGCTCTCGACGGACAGTGCAGCGATTCTGACAAAGCAAGCGGAAAGACAGTTTACAAGCAAGAAAAACCCGCATTCTAAGAACTGTTGGCATTTCATATCGGATAAAGATAATCCTCTGTGAATCAACGTAATATTTTCCGTGCAAAATCTATCTCTCTTTCGCAATTGCCTGCTATATTTATCGAATATTTGTATAGTCTAAGAAAAAGCACATACAGCTTGCCCGTTCACTTCCTTCATTCCGGTAAATGTGCGGCTGGTCTGTTTCAAATTTGTAGACCTGGCTCTTTTCCACCTTCTGGCTGTGGTCATGGCATTCTATGGTCAGCGTGCCGTCGATTACCGTAATATATTCTCTCGTCCGCTCGCCGTGGCTTCCACTGGTGTATACACCGCCCGGCTCTACGTCAATCCGGTAGATTTCTACGGACTGGGAGTCCTCAAATGGAAAGCAGGTAAAGACCTTATACTGTCCCTCCAGTTCCTTGGTTGGAATCATTTCTTCCGGCTTCACCAGACAGAAATCCACACGGGGAGCTTCAATTAAAGTCTGAAATTCAATCCGCAGTCCGCTTGTAATCTTTCCAAGCACACCCAATGATGGATTTGCCGTTCCCTTTTCAATCTGTGCCAGCATACTCTTACTTACACCGGTCTGCTCTGCCACCTGATCAAGACTCATCCCCTTGGACTGACGCAGTCTCTTTAAATTTTCCGATACATTGTGTGACAGGTAATCCATACATTTTCCTCGCTTTCCATTTGAAACTTCCACTTCAAATTTTTTACATCAAACTTTTCGCATCAAATTTTTATGATATTAACCGATGTTTTTGATAAAGATATCTGTTTTACAGTGCCTTGCGGTATAACATTTCTATATCACACTGACGGGATGACCGTGGGTTCACTGCAATATTGCCGCTCTTCATGGCATCTGCTGCCATTGCTTCTATTTTCTCTTCGATGGTCTCCCGGCTGATGCTTCCTGTTTTGCCTGCCTGATTGATGGCTTCCGTAAGATTTGCCGGAATTCCGATGGCTTTGCATAAGGAACGGATGGCATCCACTAACATCATCGGTTCAAATTCATCTTCATAGGCCGGAATTTCACTGATGTAGTTATAAATTTTATAATACCTTCCATGGTCAGCTAAGGCATTATACTCCGCTACTACCGGAAGCAATACTGCATTGGCAACTCCGTGTGGCACATCAAAAAATGCACTGACTGGATGGCTCATGGCATGTACATTTCCAAGTCTTGCAAAAGAAAATGCAATTCCAGCAAACAGTGAGCCTACCATCATTGCCTCTGCCGCCTCCACATCGGTGCGGTTTGCCACAAATCTCCGGATATTTTCTCCGATGAGCTCCATTGCTTTTTCTGCCATGGCATCGGAAAATGGAGAAGCCGCAGTTGAAATATACGCCTCTTCTGCATGGATAAATGCATCAATTCCGCAGGCTGCCGCCACACTGGCTGGTGCCGTTGTAATCAGGTCTGCGTCCAGAATAGCATATGCCGGCAGCAGTTCATAAGAAAATACCGTCAGTTTATAGTCTCTGCTGTGGTCAGTAATTACAGAAAATGCTGTTACCTCAGAACCGGTTCCTGCTGTAGTCGGCAGTGCCACCAATGGAATAATTTTGCCCGGCACTTTATGTGCCCCTTCATATTCGGTAATGCTTCCACCGTATTTTGCTACTACACCGACTGCCTTTGCTACATCCATCGGAGAACCGCCGCCAAAAGCTACGATAAAGTCTGCCCCGGAAGCCTGAAATGCTTCTGTCGCTGCTTCCACGGTTGTAACGGAAGGATTTCCTTCGATATCCGTAAAGTCATCCACCAAAATTCCTTCGGCTCTTAAAGATTCTGCAGCTTTCTCCACCAGTCCCATCTTCTTAAGATGCGGTCCGGATATGATAAACGCATGCTTTCCACCCATTTTTTTTGCAACTTCCGGAAGTTTTGCCATAGAGCCTCTTCCTACGATAATATTCTGTGGTACTGAAAAATTAAATTCGTTCATAGCTTTTCCTCTCATTTTCTGTCGGTATTTTCAGAACTTACTACTCGACTTTTCTATATTCTGCTTTCTTCACTCTATACATTCCATTATCCTGCCAGCCGCGCCAATACACGGTCGATTGCCACATCGATTACCTGATCCAGCTCCACATCATCTGCCTCCGGCATCAATGTTGCTGCATCTTCATCTGAAATAAGCTGTACCAGACTGCCAAAGGACTCTTTGTATTTCTTTTTACAGATTACAAAGAATACAACTCCAAGCAAGCTCCAGGCTCCAACCATCAACCACTCCGGAAGAATCAGGCTGCCGCCGGTTCCCGGAATGCAGTACATGCATACCATAAATCCTGACATTAAAACTGCCATTACACCCACAAATTTATAACCAGTCACTTTATACGGACGAGGCATATCCGGTTCTTTCTTTCTTAAAATCAGAAATGAAATGGATACCATACAATAGGCAAGACAGCATCCAAAGTTACCTGCATCACAAATCCATACCATCATGACACGTCCCGCAAACGGTGCTAACATCGTAAGAATTCCCATCAGGATTAATGCATTTAACGGGGTCTTATGCTTTGGATGAAGTTTTGCAAAAGTTCTTGGAATCATATAGGATTCTGCCATGGAATATAAAGCACGGGAACCACCAATCATAAAGGAGTTCCAGGAAGTAATGATTCCGCACATTCCACCAACAATAATTACTTTTGCCATAACCGATGTTTTGAACGCTACTGCCATGGCATCTGCGGTTACAAGACCGGTTCCTGTCTGTGATGCTGCAATGGCATCCGGCTTTAATACCAGACCTACTGCAATGATAACCAGTGAGTAAAACAGCACTGCCAGTACAACAGATAATATCAGCATTTTTCCAATTTTCTTCGGTGGAACATTGATTTCCTCTGCTGCCTGCGGGATAACATCAAATCCGATAAAATAAAATGGAGATAACACCGCAACACTGAGTACTGCCTTGATTCCACCTCCGGTTGATGTGCCGGCAAACATCTGTCCGTTAAGATTATCTACACTTCCGTTGATGACGGATGCAACAATCAACAAAATCCCTGCTCCACCAATGATAATAGTAAGAATGGTCTGTAAAATAGCTGCTGTTTTGGCTCCAAAAATGTTTATTATCATAATTAAAAATGCAACGATAATTGCTACAATCAGCCAGGAAGCATAGATATCAAACCCAGCTACCGTATAAAGATATCCCTTTAAAAATCCCGGCCAGAGATAGGTCAGAATCGTTGGAAATGCACATGCTTCAAAGCAGGTAACTCCGACATATCCCAGGACGATTGCCCATGTACAGATAAAGGAACCATTTGAGCCCATTGCCCGGTAACTGAACACATGCTCACCACCACACTGTGGCATGGCTGCTGTAAGTTCTGCATAAGTCAATCCCACAAAGAATATCATGATTCCACCAAGAACAAATCCGATAGCTGCTCCAAGAACTCCGCCTTTCTGAATCCAGCCACCGGAGGATACGACCCAGCCCCATCCAATCATGGCACCAAATGCAATGACAAGAATATCCCAGGCATTAAATACTTTATTGAATTCTGTTTTCTTCTGTTCCATATTTACTACCTCCTATTCCTGAAATACTTTTCCGGCTACTTCTTCAATCAACTGTGCAGTTCCATCCACACCCAGCAAATCGCTGTTAATCAGCATATCCCTGTTATGTCTGTCTCCACGATTGCTTCCGGTCAGTGCCATATGTCTTTTGTGATAACGTTTATCTTTTTCCACAATCAGCAATTTTGCATCATCTGCCGAAAGATTGTGGCTTTCCATTACATTCTTTATCCGGATTTCGTCCGGTGCATAAATGAAAATGCGTAATATTGGTTTCTGTTCTTTTAAAATATAATCAGCAGAACGTCCTATAATCACACAGGACTCTCTTGCTGCGAGTTTTCGAATAATTGTTTTCTGGACGTGAATTGCACGTTCTGTCAAATCAGCGTATTTGGAGAAAGAACCCCTGACATCACCTTCTGCTCCTTTACCGGCAATGGTCACTCCTTCTTCTACCTTTTCCATAATATCTTTGGGAATTCCTACTTCTTTGATAATCTCATCTACCGTTTCACGGTCATAAAACTTGATGCCCAAATCCTGTGCAACCTTTCTCCCAATCTGATTTCCTTTTGCGCCATATTCGCATCCTATTGTAATAACAAGATGTTCCATTTTGCTTCCCTTCCTTAATGTATATACATGCGTTTTTTCTCATCCATACGAACCTGCCACTGGCAGCTTCGTATGGATGCCTGACAACTATCTGCATAAAAAAGACGAGGGCGCACTTATTTTCTGTGACATCCTCGTCTTTTCTATTTCTTATTTTTATCTTTCTGTTATTCTTCCGGTGCCCGGTTTGAAGGACACGAATTCCTAAATTTCTTACTTTTCCAGTGATTTTACCGTTTCTTCAATGATTGCATATGCCTTGTCGCATTCTTCTGCGGATACGATAAGTGGCGGCACCATACGAATGACATGTGCACCGATAGCTGTAATCAGAAGCTTTCTGTCTAAGCAGCCATGTTTTACATCTACACCGGAAATGGTATCATCAAATTCTACACCAACTAATAAGCCCTGATGTCTTACTTCTTTGAC
Source organism: Roseburia sp. OM03-7AC (assembly GCF_003462625.1). Taxonomy (NCBI): domain Bacteria; kingdom Bacillati; phylum Bacillota; class Clostridia; order Lachnospirales; family Lachnospiraceae; genus Roseburia; species Roseburia sp. OM03-7AC. The sequence goes on along the minus strand of NZ_QTZJ01000002.1, from coordinate 94,343 downwards.
ATGTGGTAATTTTTCTAATTTTGCTGAGAAATAATCTCCCATCTTCTTTGCATTTCCAGCTAAGTCATTGTCTAATAGCTCTCCTACCTCAGCTAAGGCTGCTGCACAGCTGATTGGATGTCCACCAAAGGTTGTTCCGTGGGAACCTGGTGTAAATGCTTTGGCGACCTCTTCCGTTGCACAGATTGCACCGATTGGCATTCCGCCGCCAAGACCTTTTGCCATAGATACGATATCCGGTTTTACGCCATAATTCATATAAGACATTACTGCTCCGGTTCTGCACCATCCGGTCTGTACCTCATCTAATAATAAGAGCATTCCTTTTTCATCACAGAATTCTCTTAAGCCTTTCATAAATTCCATGGTTGCCGGATGTACTCCGCCTTCACCCTGTACCGGCTCGATCATAATTGCAATGGTATTCTCTGTGCATGCATTTTTAAATGCTTCCAAATCGTTGTATGGTGCATAAGAAAATCCATAAGTCATTGGTCCGAATCCTACCTGGCAGCCATTTCCCGGCTGACCGGTTGCTGACATTGCTCCAAATGTTCTTCCGTGGAATCCCATTTTAGCAGTTACGATATGATATTTATTTGGACCGTATTTTTCAATTCCATATTTACGGGCCATTTTAATCATTGCTTCGTTTGCTTCTGTTCCAGAGTTCTGATAGAAAATTTTATCCATGCCAATGGTCTTACAAACTTTTTCTGCTAATAGTGCCTGTGGAATGGTATATGGATAGTTGAAGGTATGCATGATATCATCTACCTGATCTTTTACTGCTGCTACTACCTTCGGGTTACGGTTTCCTGCATTGTTAACAGCGATTCCTGCATAGAAGTCAAGATACGGTGTTCCTTTCTCATCATAGAGGTACATGCCCTCTGCTGTCTCAGCCAGGAAATCGAAACGCTCATATGTTTCAATCATATATTTATTTACTTTATCTTTAATGTCCTGTACGCTTAATCCTGTGTCTTTTAATTTCATAATTGAATCCTCCTTGACATATTCTTTACTCTTTTTTGTTTTCTCTTTAAACCGGTTTGTTTTGTTCAATCGACGGAACAATGAATGTGCCTCGGCACATTCTCGCGCCTGCGTCGGTCGCTTGCGACATCTACCTTATACGCCGCAGTGCGCATCCTCGCGGAGCGTTTTTTACTTTACAGGAAAGCAATTTCCTGTAAAGTAAAAAAGGCACTTACCGATTGGTAAGCGCCTTCGCTTTTGTTTGTCTATTATTTTAAACAGTTATACAATATCACGTCTTTTTTGCTCTGTCAATATTTTTTTACAAAAAGTTGCATTTTCCTGTTTTTTCTGCTTTTTTCAGTCTGTTCGTTAGAATTAATAGAATATATTGTGTTATTTTGTGTATTATATCGTACATTTGTATTATCCATTCGTACACTATAGTATCGTTTTGACTTTATACACTCTCCGCTCCGATATAAGCTTCGATTCTATCCCGTTGTAAATGCTCTCCGATTACAATAATAACTTCCTGGCCTTCCTGAATCGGTTCCATCCGCACTCCGTTATGGGTAGCATTAAGTTGTATCCAGGAATTATCTTCTGCTTTTATAAATCCCTTAATCCGAAATACTGCTCCGCAGGAACTGTCTTCTAAGATTTCTTTTGCAACCTTCTGCATTTTTTCTGCCGTCATAGGTACATTCATAAAATACTGTGACTCGAAGCCGGAGTGTTCCTCCAGATCCATTTTCTCATAATTTTCCATCACATAGCCGCTGCTCATAATCCAGTGTAAATCTTCCGAAGTAAGCTGCGGTGTACTCTTACGCAGAATCTCTTTTTCAATTCTTCTCTTACAGTGTATCTTCTCCAATGCTTCGTTGATGTGTGAAACCGTTGCATCCATTTCTTCTGCTGTAGCTTCATCTGCATGGCTTAATAGAATGCAGCCTGCATCTGCCACCTCTGATGCCAAAATAAAATCTGCCTCATCAGACAGCTCTTTTTCCAGCTTGGCATCTACGATTGCAATTACATTTCCAATCTCATACCACTGATCCAGCGGTTCTTCCCTCAATGCATCAAAGAATTCGTCCACATCAAAAATTCCGGATGGCTCCACCAGCACCCTGTCATATCCGCACATGCCCATGGCGATTAGCTTTGTCTTAAAACGTCTTCTGTGGCAGTCCTTATCACAGCCTCCGGCTACCATTTCCAACTCACAGTTATCTCCCATCAAATCCTGCAGCAGCATCATGTCCACATTTACTGCGCCATAGTCATTCTCCAAGATTCCAATATTCATGCCCTGTTCCATCAGATACTGGGCGTATTTTCTTATAAATGTTGTTTTACCGGAACCTAAAAAGCCGGTAATTAAGTCGATTTTTACCATGTTTGTCTTCCTCCTTCTCAGACATCCCGCTCCAGCCGCCGCAAGAGCTCCTGGTATGCCTCCATTACTTTATCATGATGACTTCGGATATAATCCGTATCCGGAATGTCATGATTCTTGATGGCATACTCTAATCCCTTAAACTGCTCGGACAGCTCCATGGCTCCGATATTCGCAGACACATTTTTCAGTCCATGCACATGAATCTGATACTGTGCCCAGGCCCCTGCCTCATAATCCTGCTGCAGAGTATCCACCATCTCATCTTTCAGATAGACTTTTAATATCTTAAAATAAAACGCTTCATCTCCCATGCATACGGACATTCCCTGCTCGGTGTCAAGGTATGGGAAACGCTCCTGCAATAATTTCTTATTTTCTTCTGCTCCACCGTCAGAATTTTGCTTTTCCACTGTATCTGTCTGCTTATCCGCCAGAAAACGTTCCAGTATCTTCCACATCTTCTCTTCAAAAATTGGCTTCGAAATATAATCTACAAATCCCTGCTGCAGATACATTTCCTTTGCTCCTTTTACCGCATTGGCTGTCATGGCAATTACCGGTGTAGTTTTATTCTGATGATTCATTCGCTTCATTTCCTCAAAGGTGGCAATGCCATCCATATCCGGCATCATCTGATCCATGAAAATAAGATCATAGTGCTGCTCTTTCATCAGAGTCAGCCCTTCTTCTCCACTGCCTGCCACATCCACGATTGCACCAGTCTGCAGCAGCATCTCCCTTGCTACGATACGGTTCATTTCCATATCATCAACCACCAGAATATGTGCGCCCTTAAACTGCGGAACCTCTTTCTGCAATGCCGCAGATAATTCGTAGTTTTCAAATATCTGCTTCATATCTCCTACTCCATCCAGACAGATGACCTTCTGCGGTATGATTGCCGTAAATGTTGAGCCTTCACCATACTGGCTTTCTACCTGTACTTCTCCGTGCATCATATCTACCAGACGTTTCGTCAGGCTCAATCCCAGTCCGGTTCCCTGAATATTCCGGTTCTTATGTTCCTCCAGCCTGGTAAAATTCTGAAAAAGATTCTCCATATCCTTCTTCCGGATTCCAATTCCACTGTCCTTTACATCGATACGCAGATTAATATTTTCCTCATCTATCCTGCTATAAGAAATTTTTAAAATTACATGACCACGCTTCGTATATTTTACCGCATTGGACAGGAAATTATTTACAATCTGGCGGATACGGACATCATCTCCATATAAAATGGATGGAAGATTCTCATCAATTTCCATATACAGATCCAGATTCTTTTTCTTGCAGTTAGAGGCAACTATCGTATAGCAGTCATTGATGAGGGATGCCAGCTCATAACCCTCGCAAAGCAGCTCCATCTTTCCGGATTCAATTTTGGAAATGTCCAAAATGTCATTTACAATGGCAAGCAGAGTTCTGCTGGCCCGCTGCATATTTCCTGCATACTCTGCAATCTTCTCTCTTGGCAGTGTATCAATCTGCCGGAGCAGGAGGCTGTTCATTCCCATAATACCGTTGATTGGCGTACGGATTTCATGGGACATATTCGTAAGGAAATCGGTCTTCGCCCGGTCTGACACCCGTAGCCGCTCTAAAAGTCCTTCTTCGTAAGTAATATCCACCAGTGTTACGATAGTGTTCTGCATCTCGCCATATTCATCGCAGACCATCGAAGAAGTTACCGATAAAATCTGATTGCCCTGCAGGCATTTCACCTTGCAATGCTCTAATTTTCCCTGATAAAGCTGTTCTGCAAATTCTTCCTTATTGCCCTCGCAGGTTACCAGTTCTTCAAAAGGCTGTTCCACATCTGCACCAAACAACACTTCTGCATTTGTATTATGTAAAATATGTGTTCTCTGATAATCATATACCATCACACCATAGTCAATCTGATTAAACAGATAATCTGAAACTGTTAATTTTGATATTCCAAAAGTATCATACCGGATACTAAAAAATACAGTCATTAAAAACGAAACTGTTACACCATAAACCGAACTGGGATAAGATTTAATTCCGTAAAACGGTAACACCGTATCCGGAATTGACGAAAGAAGCATAATTGTATTTCCCAGAATGATATATGCCACATATTTCCTCTGACTTTTACGCATAATTTTCTTCGACCAATATAGTACAATATAGATGCAGCACAAAAAGCAAAGCATAATATACATCCAGTGGTAAAACACGCTGCCATGAAATTCTGTGGTAAAGCAGGTTCTTCCATTGACCCTGTAAAAATGGCGGATCCGCATACTTCCAAAAGAAACACCATCCACCAGAGATGTCAGTATTCCTAATCCAACCATCAGACCATATCCCTTTATTTTTACACCAGTCAGACACGCCACATAAATTACAATCGCAATGACATATAAATTAAAGCCCACAATTGTCATGCAAAAGAAATTCTGTGCCAATCTGTCATCTGTACAATTTCCATACAATGCTGAACCCAGCGCCCAGATTCCTCCTCCTATTCCCAGAAGCAGGATGCAAATCCGCCCCTTGTTTTTCGTATTATTAATAAAAAAGTAAAAGATGCCAACGCCAATACATATAGTTGCACATGCCACCAAAAGCACTGTTGTAATCATTCCTGCTTCCATCAATTTTTCTCCCGGGTTGTTTTACTTCATTATATATAAAATCCAGTTTGTTCGCAATAAAACAATCCCTGTGGAAGCTGCCACCAGCATTTTCTTATTGCCGCAAAAAAGCAGGAGCTCCGTTCCAGTTCCGGTGTTCCTGCTTTTTTCTGTCTTTTTCTAATTTTCCAACTCTGTTCCTACTTTGAACTTTTATTTTGAACTTTTATTTCAAACTTTTTACTTCAAACTCTTATCCCAAACTCTTATTTTAATTCTCCTGCCGGATGTATCATATCCGGTGTAATCAGCCCTTTGATAATCAGGTACTGCTCAATGGTTTTTACACAGTTCTGCACGCCAACCCGCTCACTGTTTAATGTCATGTCATAATTGACCGGGTTTGTCCAGTAATTTCCATGGGTGTAATATTCATAATAATCTGCCCGGAATTTATCCGTCCGCTCTATGGTTGCATTAGCGACCTCTTCGCTCACGCCCATATTTTCCATGGTACGGTTCACGCAGAATGCTCTCGGTGCCTCAATATAGATGCTCACCACATTTGGTTTGCCCTTCAGTACATAATCGGCACATTTTCCGACGATGACGCAGGACTCTTTTTCTGCCAGATCTTTGATAATTTCACTCTGATATTCAAACAGCTTGTCATCCGATACGAATTTTTCATTTCTGGAAATGTAACGTCTTGACCGTGGCAGTCCTCTTAAAAAGCTGGAAAATCCACTGGTCTCCCTCATTTTTTCATTTACTTCCTGAAAAATATTCTCATCCAGTCCACTGAGCTGGCTTGCCAGTGTTAAGATTCGGTTTTCATAACAGTGAATACCTAACTCCTTTGCCAGCTGGGAAGCAATCGCCTTTCCGCCTGTTCCGAATCCTCTTGCAAAGGTTATTACAAAATTCTCCATATTTTCTGTCCTCCTTTAACCTGCTAAATAACGACTTAAGAATTCCCGTGTTCTCGGATTCTTCGGATTGGTAAACAGTTCGGATGGAGCTGCATCCTCTGCCACATAGCCGGAATCCATGAAAATGGTTCTGGTGGACACATCCCTTGCAAATGCCATCTCATGAGTAACAATAATCATGGTAAGTCCCGTCTTGGCAAGCTCTTTCATAACATTTAATACTTCTCCTACCATTTCCGGGTCCAGTGCAGAAGTCGGCTCATCGAAAAGAAGTACTTCCGGATTCATGCAAAGAGACCTTGCAATGGCAACCCTCTGTTTCTGTCCTCCGGAAAGCTGTGATGGTTTTGCATTGATATAAGGAGCCATTCCTACATCCTTTAAATGTGTGATTGCCCGGTTAAATGCCTCTTCTTTGGAAATATGAAGCACCTTTCTGGTGCAGAGCATGCAGTTCTGCAATACAGTCATATTGTTAAATAGGTTAAAGGACTGAAATACCATTCCCACCCTGGAGCGGTATTCATTGATGTCTTTCTGTACATTCCGGACTTCCTTATCATGGTAAAGAATTTTGCCGGAGGTCTGCCGCTCCAGTTTATTGATACACCGCAGCAGCGTCGACTTTCCAGAACCGGAAGAACCCACTATACAGATAATTTCTCCTGCTTCTATATCAATATCTATTTTTCTTAAAACCTCATGGTCCCCAAATGATTTGCTCAAATCCTTGATTGAAATTACTGTTTCTCCCATATCCGTTCCTCCTACTGATTATCCATATACTCAATTGCCAGTGCGTAATCTGTCTTACCCTGCATTTTCTTTTCAATAAATTTGAAAATTTTATCAAACACAAAGCACAATACAAAGTAAATCACTGCAATTACCAGATATGACTCGAAGTATTTATAATAATTTCCTCCGACTGTTTTCGCAGCCATGAAAAGTTCCTGTACTGCAATTACATTTAATACGGATGTCATCTTCAGGTTTGTCAGGAATGTATTTGCCATCTCTGGGATAATATTTTTAAATGCCTGTGGCAATACCACATACAACATTGTCTTAAATGGCGACATTCCCATTGCCCATGCACCTTCACGCTGGCCCATATCAATGGAGCCGATTCCGGCACGTACTGTCTCACCCATGTAAGCTCCGGTATTTAATACCGTTACCACAATACCTGCAAATACCGGTGTCATTTCTACTCCCAGCATTTTTATTCCATAGTATACAATCATTGCCTGAACAATCATTGGAGTGTCACGGAAGATTTCCACATATACGGTAAAAATGATTTTCAAAAGCCGCATCAGAAGCTTCTTGAAAACATTATCACCCTCGCTGATTTTTGCATCATTTACAAGTCCGACAATATAGCCTAACACAAAACCAACCAGCGTTCCGATTACAGCAATTTCCAGTGTAAGCCAGGTTCCTTTGATAAACATACTTGCATATTTCTGGGCTAAAAATATCATCCACTCTAACGAATTACTCGGATTTTCTATTAACATATTTCTCTACCTCACTTTATCTATTTACTCAGCTTACGCTGGAAATATTTCTAGTTTGCTGCCGGCTGCTGTGTCAGAACAGTATCCATCAGCTCATCCATTTTGGCTTTATCATTCCAGCCAATGGCATCCATAGCATCCTGGATTTTATCTCTTAATGCGGTATTATCTTTTCTGGTAGCGATACATACATTTACCATTTCATCATCACCGGTGAAAGAATCATCTGCATCTAACTGAATAATCACAAGGTCATCATTGGTAAGTGCTGCTGACTGTGCGGTTGGCAAATCTACGACACATACATCTGCAACACCATTGGATATTGCCATGAAACATTCGGATGTTGTCTCATAATTTCCTGACTGCTCTGCACCTTCAATCTGATCCAAAAGAGGTACCCAGCCGGTTCCTAACTGTGTTGTTACTTTACATCCGGTTCCTGCCAGATCAGAAAGTCCTTTTACATTTTCATAAGCACTTCCCTTTTTTACTACGATACAGTTATCTCTGTAATAATATGGTTCTGTAAATGAATAAGAAGCTTCTCTTTCTGCTGTTTTTCCCATTCCTGCAATGATTACATCATAATCTCCTGCATCTAATGAGATTCCAATGGAAGACCATTCTACTTTATGAACCTCTAAATCCATTCCCATCTCATCAGCAAGCTTCTGGGCTACTGCCACATCATATCCATATGCATAATAGTCAGATCCATAAATCGGAACCGCCTTGCTTCCATCCGGTGTTGTATCACTGTCCTGTGTCCAGTTAAATGGAGCATATGCACATTCCATTCCAACTCTTAATACATTCTTATCAGATGTCTCTGCTGTCTCTGAGGTTTTCACATCTGTATCGGATGTTTTTGTATCTGATGAACCACATCCTGCCAATGTAGATATTGCCATAACTCCTGTCAGTACCAATGCTAATAATTTTCTTTTATTCATAATATGTTCCTCCTTAAATGCAAATGTGAAGCCGACTTTTTGTTTCTCTAGAGTATCAAAAAAGACGCTTGAGATTTCTTTCTCTCAAAGCGTCTTTGCTGATAGACAGTATAGTATACTTTCTTTTTCTTCTTTTCAACTTTCAAGTTGCACAATTTGATTGTGCATTTTGCACAGTATCTTAATTAAACATCAATCTTTTTACCAGAATACAGTTTACAATATCGAGATATTCCATGGAATCTTCCAGGTCAACCTCCAGTATTTCTTCTATCTTCTTCAGGCGGTACTGCAGGGAATTCCGATGGATATACAAAGCCTCTGCTGTCTTTCCCACATTAAATCCACTCATATAATATGTCAGCAGTGTCTCCACCAGAAATGCCCCATTGGTCTGGTCATACATCTCAAGCTTCTTTAATTTGTCATTGCAGTAGTCCAGTATCTCCTGCTGATTTCCCTTGTTAAACATATATTTATAAATGCCCATGGAACTGGCACTAAGCACTTTTTTATTAGTAGGATTCGGCAGATAATCTTTCTTTGGGATCAGATTTTTTGCTTCCTGATAGCTCTTGCCAAATTCAGACGGATCCGTATAAGCTGCGCCTAAAATACAGGTACTGTGTATCAGCCCATCGAACTGCGGGCGGCTGTCCAGTTTCTTTAGCAATTGTTCAATCTGCCGTTCTGTCTCCTTATCCTCCGTTGCCTCAAACAGCAGCACAAATTTATTTAAGAAACGCATATACATCGGACGATTTTCCATATGCATTACTTCCCGGTTCAGACAGTCCGTATAATAGAGATAAGTATGCTCATCCTGCTCCAGGTTAATTCCATATTTCCGGTCAATTACAATGATTCCAACACGATATGCCCGGTCGAAAGCCAGTCCAAACTGGCTGGATATTTTTTCAATATATTTATCATTTACTTCATATCCAAACAGCAAATTATATAAATAGTCCCCGGTACGCTTATTTGTAATATTGGTTTCCAGTATCAGCTGCCCGATACTCTGTGCAATATCCACGAAGGTTGCGCCTTCCCAGCGGACATAGAACAGTGGCAATTTCAATTCAACCGCCTTGTCTATCATTTTCTGTGGAATTTTCTCCCGGTCATCCACAATTGATATTGCAAGTCCGGAAATTCCCAGTGCATTCAGTTCTACCATTGTTTCAAAGGTCTTCTCAATGTCAAACCGCAGATAATCCACTACAATCAGTGCGAAGTTGCCAGGATTCATATGCTCTTCATAGGGCTTCGTCTGCACAAAATATGTCCAGGACACCACTCTGTCCAGTCCTACTTCCCCTGTCAGCAGTTCTACTCCATCCAGATCCAAATTATTGACGTCTCTACAAGTAACCATAATGTCTCCCTCTGTTGGTTGTATGCAAGTTGCAAAAAACCCGGAGAAGTGCGAACACTCTCCGGGTTAATTTTACTTATTTTAGCAATTCATTGCAAGAGCAAAGATTACTCAATAACTGTAGCAACACGTCCTGAACCTACAGTACGTCCACCCTCACGGATAGCGAAAGTAAGACCCTGCTCCATAGCTACTGGATGGATCAGTTCGATAGTCATTTCTACGTTATCACCAGGCATACACATCTCTGTACCTGCTGGTAATTCACAAACACCAGTTACGTCAGTTGTTCTGAAGTAGAACTGTGGTCTGTAGTTATTGAAGAAAGGTGTATGACGTCCACCTTCATCTTTTGTTAAAACGTAAACCTGAGCTGTAAATTTTCTGTGGCAAGTAACAGTACCTGGTTTAGCAAGAACCTGTCCACGAACGATCTGGTCACGGTTAACACCACGAAGAAGTGCACCGATGTTATCACCAGCCTGAGCCTCGTCTAACTGTTTACGGAACATCTCGATACCAGTTACAACTGTCTTCTGAACATCTTCCTTAACACCAAGGATTTCAAGTTCGTCATTCAGATGTAATGTTCCTCTTTCTACTCTACCTGTTGCAACAGTACCACGACCTGTGATTGTGAATACGTCCTCAACTGGCATTAAGAAAGGTTTATCTGTATCACGCTGTGGATCTGGGATATAGCTATCTACAGTATCCATTAATTCCATGATCTTGTCGCCCCATGGTCCGTTAGGATCTTCAAGAGCTTTAAGAGCAGAACCCTGGATGATTGGGCAGCCTTCAAAACCATATTCCTCTAACTGCTCTGTAACTTCCATTTCTACTAACTCGATTAACTCTGGGTCGTCTACCATATCACATTTGTTTAAGAAAACAACGATGTAAGGTACACCTACCTGACGAGACAGAAGGATGTGCTCCTTTGTCTGAGCCATAACACCATCAGTTGCAGCAACAACAAGGATAGCGCCGTCCATCTGAGCTGCTCCGGTAATCATGTTCTTTACGTAGTCAGCATGTCCAGGACAGTCAACGTGTGCGTAATGTCTCTTCTCTGTTTCATACTCAACGTGAGCTGTAGAGATAGTGATACCTCTTTCTCTCTCTTCTGGAGCTTTATCGATGTTAGCGAAATCTGTAGCTGTATTACCTGCAACTCTTGCTGCTAAAACTGCTGTAATAGCTGCTGTTAAAGTTGTTTTACCATGGTCTACGTGACCAATGGTTCCGATATTACAATGTGGTTTGGTTCTTTCAAACTTAGCTTTTGCCATTTTAAAACGTCCTCCTTAATTTTATGCCCTTTCTGGGCGCTTATTTTTACATTTTAATAAGTCACTCGGCTATTTCTGATTATATAAAAAACTTGCGAGTTTTTCAAGCATTTTTATTATTTTGCTTTAGATGCAACAATCTTGTCCTGTACAGACTTCGGAACCTGCTCATATTTCTCGAAGAACATTGAGTAGTTACCACGTCCCTGAGTTCTGGAACGTAAGTCTGTTGAGTATCCAAACATCTCAGCAAGCGGAACATATGCTTTAACCATTTTTCCACCACCGATGTCATCCATACCTTCGATACGTCCACGACGAGAGTTAATGTCACCAATAACATCTCCCATGTACTCTTCCGGCATAGTAACTTCAACTTTCATGATTGGCTCAAGAATTACAGGAGCTGCTTTTGCCATAGCCTCTTTGAAAGCCATGGATCCGGCAATGTGGAATGCCATCTCAGATGAATCGACCTCATGGTAAGATCCATCATATACGGTAGCATGAACACCTACTACTGGGAATCCTGCAAGGATACCAGCTTTGGTAGCTTCTTCGATACCTTCGCCTACTGCAGGGATGTATTCCTTAGGAATAGCACCACCAACAACTGCAGAATCAAACTTGAAGAGTTCATCTCCGTTAGCATCCATCGGCTCGAATTTAACTTTACAGTGTCCGTACTGTCCACGTCCACCAGACTGTTTTGCATATTTGTATTCCTGATCAACTGGCTTTGTAAATGTCTCTTTGTAAGCAACCTGTGGAGCACCTACGTTTGCTTCTACGTGGAATTCACGAAGCAGACGGTCAACAATGATTTCCAGATGGAGCTCACCCATACCAGCGATGATGGTCTGTCCTGTTTCTGTATTTGTATGAGCACGGAAAGTAGGATCTTCTTCTGCAAGTTTTGCAAGAGCTTCACCCATCTTACCCTGTCCAGCTTTTGTCTTAGGCTCGATAGCAAGCTCGATAACTGGCTCTGGGAATTCCATGGACTCTAAGATAACCGGATGCTGTTCATCACAGATGGTATCACCAGTAGTTGTAAACTTAAATCCAACGGCTGCTGCAATATCTCCAGAGTAAACTTTTTCAAGCTCTGCTCTCTTGTTTGCATGCATCTGAAGGATACGGCCTACACGTTCTTTTTTATCTTTTGTTGCATTCAGTACGTAAGATCCGGAGTTCATTACACCAGAGTAAACACGGAAGAATGCAAGTTTTCCTACGAATGGGTCAGTCATAATCTTGAATGCAAGAGCGGAGAATGGTTCATCATCAGATGAATGTCTCTCTACTTCATTTCCTTCAAGGTCAACACCCTTAATAGCTGGGATGTCTGTTGGAGCTGGCATATATTCTACGATAGCATCCAATAATTTCTGAACACCCTTGTTACGGTAAGCAGAACCACAACATACCGGAACTGCTGTACACTCGCAGGTACCTTTTCTGAGGGCAGCCTTCATATCATCAACAGATGGCTCTTCTCCCTCTAAATACTGCATCATAAGGTCATCATCTAACTCGCAGATTTTCTCAACCAGTTCGGTATGATATAATTCTGCGTCGTCTTTCATATCATCCGGGATGTCTGTTACAGAGATATCATCTCCCTTATCATCATTGTAGATGTAAGCTTTCATCTCAAATAAATCAATAATTCCCTTAAAATCATCTTCTTTACCGATTGGTAACTGAAGAACGATTGCATTTTTACCTAATCTTGTACGAATCTGATCAACAGCTCCGTAGAAGTTTGCACCCAAGATATCCATTTTGTTAATGAATGCCATTCTAGGTACGTTGTATGTGTCAGCCTGACGCCATACATTTTCTGACTGAGGCTCTACTCCACCTTTTGCACAGAACACGCCGACAGCGCCGTCCAGTACACGAAGTGAACGCTCAACCTCAACCGTAAAGTCTACGTGTCCAGGAGTATCAATGATATTGATACGATGCTCTAAAGCACCTTTCTTTGGCTTTGTAAACTCTTCCAAAGTCCAGTGACATGTCGTAGCGGCTGAAGTAATGGTAATACCTCTTTCCTGCTCCTGCTCCATCCAGTCCATGGTAGCAGTACCTTCATGAGTATCACCAATCTTATAGTTAACACCGGTATAATAAAGGATACGCTCTGTCAACGTTGTTTTACCAGCATCGATGTGCGCCATAATACCAATGTTTCTGGTTCTCTCTAACGGATATTCTCTTCCAGCCAAGGTTTTTTCCTCCTAATTTTCTTAACCGAAAAAATATGCTCTCGTTCTGATTAGAAACGATAGTGTGCGAAAGCTTTGTTTGCTTCTGCCATCTTGTGCATATCTTCTTTTTTCTTTACAGATGCACCAGTATTGTTTGCTGCATCCATGATCTCATTTGCCAGTCTTTCTTCCATTGTCTTCTCGCCTCTCTTGCGTGAAAACAGTGTAAGCCAACGAAGAGCCAGAGCCTGACGACGGTCCGGTCTAACTTCGATAGGTACCTGGTAAGTTGCTCCACCGATACGTCTAGCCTTTACCTCAAGTACTGGCATAACGTTGTTCATAGCTTCCTCGAATACTTCAAGAGCTGGTCTCTCAGTCTTCTCTGCAACTCTGTCAAATGCACCGTATACAATCTTCTGTGCAATACCTTTCTTACCATCTAACATAATGTTGTTGATAAGCTTGGTAACCACTTTGTTATTGTACATCGGATCTGCTAATACGTCTCTTTTCTGAGTATGTCCTTTACGTGGCACGTTACTTCCCTCCTTAATCATGTTTTGCATCACAGGTCATTGTGCCTGTCATGTAGTATTTGTTTCGATTAATTCAACGGTACTCACATGTGTCTCTCTAAAATGTGTTCGTGCGGAAATATATCGTATGTGACAATAATTCCAACACTTACCTTTAGCTCTGTTTGTGATACTATTGGTGTGCGCTAAGCTTATTTAGCGTCTTTTGGTCTCTTAGCGCCGTATTTGGAACGAGCCTGTTTTCTGTTAGCGACTCCTGCTGTATCAAGAGTTCCACGGATAATATGGTATCTTGTACCTGGTAAGTCCTTAACACGACCACCACGGATAAGAACAACGCTATGTTCCTGTAAGTTGTGTCCCTCTCCTGGAATGTAGCTTGTTACTTCGATTCCGTTGGAAAGACGTACTCTGGCGATCTTTCTAAGAGCTGAGTTAGGTTTTTTAGGTGTAGCTGTCTTAACAGCGGTACAAACACCTCTCTTCTGAGGAGCAGAAGTATCAGTTGCTTTCTTCTTTAAAGAATTGTAGCCCTTCTGAAGTGCAGGTGCAGTAGACTTCTTAACAGATGTCTGACGTCCTTTTCTTACTAACTGGTTAAATGTTGGCATTATTTTCACCTCCTGTGCTATTATTTGATAAATGTGCATTTGTATGCACACTAATTCAGTATATAAGCCGATTCGCCACTTGTCAAGCAAATTTTTCGTGCAAGCTACGAGCCAGAGAAAAAAGAAGGCTTTCAGCTGTTCAAATTTATTTGATAACGGCTGAAAGCTTTCTTTTTGATGTGGTGACAGCCACGACTGAGATGGAGCGTCAGCGGAATCGAAGTTCTCTGGCTCGCTGGCTGGGACTTTCTGATGATGTGGCGACAGCCACGACTGAGATGGAGCGTCAGCGGAATCGAAGTGGCGTTTCTCTTTCTTATGCCTGAATCTTTCCGTTCATGTGGCGACAGCCACGACTGAGATGGAGCGTCAGCGGAATTGAAGTGGCGTCTTTTCACACTAAATGCAGCAACATATTCCTTTTAGTATGATTTTTCCGCAACTTTTCTTACTTTTCTCATACTAAATCTGTCTTTATCTTCTTTTAAGTATGATTTTTCTGCTTTATAACTTACTTTTCAAGAGATTTTCTCTCATTTTTCATACCATTTCTTCTATATTATTAGCGTTAGTATGATATTTCTGTTAACCAACTATTTTTCAGCTATCATTCTTCCTCCTAATTATGCTGCTTCTCAGTAAAAAATGTCATCGAAGCGTAGTACCCTTTTCCCGGCTATGTAGCCCGGTTGCGATGGGAACCCACCATTACAATATTGAAGCGCAGCACTCTTTTCCGGGCTATATATTGCCTGCCATCCCATAAAATCTATTCCTTATATCTCTTCGAAACGGCTGGCATCCAGATACTTTATTACCCTTGCCGGATTTCCGACTGCGACTGCATAGTCCGGCACATCTTTTGTCACTACTGATGCTGCCCCGACGATGGCATGTTTTCCAATGCTTACCCCCGGCAGGATGCTTGCGCCCGCGCCAATCCATGCGGCTTTTTTAATTAACACCGGCTTGCAAGTCAGTATCGACAAATCATAAGGATCATGATTATTCGAAATTAGCTGGACATTAGCTGCAATCTGCACGCCATCCTCTATGGCGATTCCACCACGTGCCATTGCCAGCAGCCCAGAATTAATATAAACATTTTTTCCAATTTTCATGGTACTGACACAGGCACCACTGATTGGTGCTGCAACGTAGCTTCCCTCTCCAAGGTTCTCTCCAAACAATTCTTTTAAAAGTGTCTGATATTCTTCCGTAAAAGGCATCGTATGGTTCATTTGAAACATAATCTGCGCCGCCCTTACATTTTCTTCCCGGTCTTTTGGATTTGGTATTCTCATATCAACTCTTACTTCTTTGCAATCCATTCGCCGTATTCTCCTTAATTATTCTTCCTTTGGCAATTAACCATTTGAATGCAATCGTGTTTCCGCTGTTTCTGCACGCTGAGCCCAGTCTTTCACGCTGAGGCCGTCCTTTTCTACTTTACACATAAGAAACCATATCTTTACGCCTGCTGCACCTGCCTCTTCCAATGCTTTTCCAAACTCAGGATGGGTCATTACATTTGCCCGCACTTCTTCCACACCTTCCATCTGAATTACAAATGCCAATATACATTCATAGCCAGCCTTCCTTGCTTCTGCCAGCTCCCGCAAATGTTTCACGCCACGTTCCGTCGGTGCATCCGGGAAATAACCAATGCCATCACGTTCCAAAGTACAGCCCTTTACTTCCATTAAATATTCCTGCTGTCCCTTTTTCATATAAAAATCTATCCTGGAATTTCCATATTTATATTCCGGTCTAATCAAATCAAACGATTGTGTCTCAAGCCATTCTTTTGCCACCTTGTTAGGCGCCTGACTATCTATATTAATAAGCCCGAAATTTTCTTTATATACAGCAATCAGATCATATGCTGTCTTTCGTTTTGGATTGTCTGCCACTTCCAGATAGACTGCTGCATCCGGAAGCAGCAGTTCCCTGCAGCGCCCGGTATTTTTTACATGCACCGTCTGAAGTTCTCCATCAATTTTAACATGCGCAATAAAACGGTTGGGACGGTCTACAAATTTTCCCTCTATCACTTTTTGATATTTCAATTTCTATATCCTCTGATTCCTGTTTATCTTATTTCTGAAAAGTCAGACGCATCTGGTTCCACACCGCGTCTCCATGGGCAGACTCTGATACGCCTTCATTTTCAAATCCAAATTTCGCATAGTAATGTATCAGCTTATCCTTGCAGGTCAGCACCAGCCCTTTTCTTCCCTGGGCTTTCGCATCCGCAATAGCTCTTTTTAATAACTGTTCTGCACGACCGTGTCTTCGATATGCAGGAATGGTATTCACACCGAAAATCATCTGCCAGTCCCCCTGCTCCTCATGCAGGTCTGCCTTTTCATACATTTCATCTGTAAGGTCTTTCTGATTAGTCACCATGCCATCAACAAATGCCACCAGATGTCCCCCATCGAACATCAGCCAGAAATGGTCTTTATAATATTTTAAACGTTCTGCGAATTCTTCCTTTGTTGCTGCTTCTGCCGGTGGAAAACATTCTGTCTCCACTGCTGTAATTGCATCAATATCTTCCATCTGCGCGGTACGGATTGTCATTTTGTGTACTCCTTTTATAACTCTTTATAACTTTTTAATTCTTTTATAACCTTTTATAACTTTCTCCTATTGTATAACCCCTTATGATTTTTCTCAAGAGACGAATTCCAGTTCTCGTAGTATTTCCTGTGAAACGGGAAAAGCACAACAGCCTTGTTCTTTATCAAAGACAATTTCTGTCGTGCTTTTCTATTCTGTTTTTTATTATATTTTTCTGTTCTGCTTTCTGAAATCCAAACTATTCTTTCACTGGCACCAGGCGAATGTTTACTCCGCTTACCTTCAATTCCACGCCATCACTCAGTTCCACATTTTTCACTTCTGGTGTATAAAGACCATTTCCATCGTCTACTCCAAACATCTCATTCATTCCACCATCATATAAATTTGATGTGCTGACGTTTCCGGTTCCATCCACAGCTGTTACGGTATAAGTTCCTGCCGGGAAATCTGTGCCTGCCGTATAATTGCCACTGCCTAATTCCACTGCCGCTGATTCATCATATTCTCTTCCACTCATGCCTCCGGTTACTTCTGTATAACTGACCTGTACTACTACATCTCCTGAAATCTTAAGTTCCACGTTTTCCTTTATTTTCAATCCATTAAAAGAGGATTCATAAAGTCCGTTCCCATCATCCACGCCAAACATTGCATTGATGCCGCCATTAAACATATTACTGCTGCTGACATTTCCATTTCCGCTTACTGCTGTCAGATTGCACTTACCAACTGGAAGGTCAACACCTGCTGTGTAATGTCCTGCTCCAAGCGTATAGTCCGTCTCGATTTGTGATAAATCTTCTTCCGGAGCATCTTCCTTCCCAACATCTTTATCAGTATCTTTGCTCTTGCCGCTCTCTGCCTGTTCTGTGTCTGTAACAGAATTCTTATCCGAATCCTTCTTGCTGCTTCCACCGCCTGCTGCAATTGCAAATACGACTACAACGATAATTACCCAGAACCACCATTTCTTATAAATTGGTTTCTTTACTTTTTCCATCTTATGCCTCCCGTTTTCATAAATCTTATGTATGAGACAATCATATATGAGTCGGAAGGTTTTGTGGTATGCTGACGGCATACATTTTTAAATCGTTTTTATGTCAATCATTTTCCTGTCTCTTCCTGCCAGGCAATTTCTATTGTGATGTCAGCCCAAGCAGCGTAAATTTTACATAATTTTCCAGTAGCATTCCAAAATAGAAAAGGATAAGTGCCAGGATAATCCGGATGATTATCCGTACCGGTTTCTGAAGCGAACGGATTCCCGGAACTTTGGTATCCCACAGCAGGAAATTGAATCCCACCGCGCAGGACAGCCATGCATAGATAAGTACCGCAATTGCTTCCAGTCCAAAAGCGGCCGGCGTTTTACCATACATCATCATAAACTGTATACTGCCTATAATCAGAAACAGATAAATAAAAACTGCCAGTATCTCTTTCCAGACAACTCCGGTCCGGAAGCCCGGAAGAATCGTCTGCTTCCCCTGGGGCATTTGTCTCTCCGGTTTAAATGCCAGCCTGAGTTCACTGACACTCTGGTAGCGGTTCTGTGGGTCAATCTCTATGCACTTTTTTATGATACCCTGGAATGGTTTTTTCCCTGTCAGCCGTACATTCGGCAGCACGCCCTCTAACATCACATTCATCAGGACACCCACTGCATAAATATCTGCCGTTGCATCTGTCTGAAGGAAACCATACTGTTCCGGAGATGCAAAGCCAACCGTTCCAAGAATCGTTGTGTCTGCATTCCGGTTCATTTTCCATTGCCGAGAAATGTCAAAATCCAGTAATTTTACAACTCCATCTGTGGAAATCAATATATTTTTCGGTGAAATATCCCGATGTACAATTCCCTGTGCATGAATCTGCTCCAGCACCTCCAACAGCTGCTGTGCATAATTTCCGACAAGTTCCGGCGGCATTGTCCCATATCGCCGCAATTTTTCATCCAGTGTTTCTCCACTGATATATTCTTCTAATATCACGCCCACATCCTGCTGCTCTTTGCAGCTTATGATTCTTACAAGATGTGGACTTTGCAGGTTCTGTAATTTACAATAAATAGGAATAAGATGTAAATGAATTACTGTATGAATTAGGATATAAGGAACTCGCCTGAAATTATTTTCTTACTTCGCCCAGCAAAGCTGTGGCAGGAAATGTTTTTCCTGTTTCAAAATGAATTTCATTAAATTCAGCAGCATTGGTGACAACCAATGCGGTAACTGTAGAAAATCCTTTTAATTTCACAAATTCCAGATCACAGCTTATAAGTTTCTGTCCCTTTGTTACCTTGTCCCCTTCTTTTGCAAATACTTCAAAGCCCTGTCCATTCAGTTCCACTGTATCCATACCTATATGAATCAGCAGTTCTGCACCCTTTGGTGTCTCTATTCCAATGGCATGTCCAGTTTCTGCCACAGAAACGATTTTACCATCTGCCGGTGCATAAACGGTGCCATCTTCCGGGCAGATACCACATCCTGTTCCCAGCATTCCTTCTGCAAATATTGCATCCGGAATCTGTGCCTGTTCGATATATTTTCCATTCATCGGAGCAAATATTTCTTCTCCACTTTCTTTTTTCTTAAAAAACATTATCTATTTCCTTTCCCATCCTCTGTTTCTTCTGCACATTTTTCCTTACTGCAAATCCGGTTTACATGCAGAATCAGATACATTTTTTCCTCTTCTGTTACTTCACAATCTAATTTCTGATTCAGATATTCTATAATACAATCCACACATCTGGAAATATCCGCAAACTCTTCCCTGAGATTCTGATACAGTGTGATATTATCCGTATCAATATATTGTTTACTGCAAATCCGGTCCAAAAGATATTTTATATGAGTTGCAAATCTGGCATAATCAAAGGATTCTTTATTTACCACGATATGAAGCTCCTTTTCTATAATCCGGCCGATATCCTTCAATACGCCTTCGAAGTCAATCTTATCCGTTCCATTTGTCTTCTGCTCGGATGTAATCTTTGCACTTATGATAGACATGGCAATTCCTGATAATTCATTTCTTTTTAATTTCACATGAAATACTTTGTCCATTTGTGCCACAATATACCGGCTCAATTTCATTTCCATGGGATACTGCTGCTCCATGTCATAAATAAGCGGCATCTCAATATAAATTTTCTTCCTCTCCCGCTCCATTGCAAATGCCAGATGGTCCGCCAGTGTCAGCACAAGATTTGGATTTAAATCATAATCCAGCTTGCTCTGTACCACCGGCAGTATTTTCATTGTAAATTCTATGATATCCATCGGCAGTTCATTCATCAGTCCCATGTACTGTGCGCTGATATTGTAAAATGTCCTGTCTATATTTTCCAGTTTTATCTCATATGGCATCTGTGGAAATCCAATTCCCTTTCCAAAAGCAATTAATTCACAACCATTCCCATCTTTACATACTGCTACATTATTATTGATTTTCTTAATTGCAAGCATCGCTTTTTCCTCCACATGAGTTTTCTCTATTATACTACGTTACTGATAGTATCTTCCATCATCTTTTTCACCAAATACACCAATATTATAATCGATTCCTGTTACCAACCACCTGCCATCCTCTTTTTTCAGGTGCCACAGGTAGTCTACCGAATAAAACATAGTATCAATATTACCAGCATGGGTAAATTTTGTGCCGATTCTGTGCGGTTCATACCGCCATACCACCATTTCTGCTTCATTGCCGGTTTGCTTTATCGACACAATCTTTCCCACATGCGACATACTGTTTTCCTTTTTCCGCTTTCCCTGCAGCATAGTGAGCAGTTCCTTTTTTCCTTCAAAGGAGTTTCCCGGTATATTCGACTGAATCGTCTCTGTCATAACCGATGCTGTAATCTCAAAGTCATCCTCATCAATCCCCCATGCATACCGGCAGAACAGATCTGCAATCTTTTCTTCCTCTGTCCAGTCTTCCCCATTGTCCATTACCCGCCATGGTGCTTCCTCTTTTGAAATAACAGGATGTTTTTTATAGCCGGTCCAGATATCATAATCAATTAACTTCCACCATCCACGGACAAAGGATGTATTTCCGCATTCCATATCATGGCAGTATTTCAGACTACTCATTTTCCATATCGCATCTTCCTTTATCCAGTTTATCAGATAGTGTCCGCCAAATGTAAACCAGTGTAAATAATAATCTTCCTTCACTCCCACTGTTGCAATCACATATGCCGACTGCACCGCCTGATCCTTTTCCTGAAAAATACATGTATTGTAAATCCGGTACCGGCTGAAATCCAGCTTTGGTCCTCTCCAGACCAATTTCTCTTTGACTGCATCAAATCCCTCCGCATCTCCAACCGTTTCCGACTGCATTCTGCAATCTTTGGCAATGACCACCTCCCAGAACTTCGCATCATTCTTTTCCAGACCCTGGACAAAATATTCAAACTGTTGCTTTATTTTATCTCTTTCTCTCATATGATAAACTCTCTTTTCCCCGCTTTCTATAACCTGACGGTACCAGTAATAAGATTCTTTTGGAATTCTCTTTCCACTTCCATTTCCTTTGTTATCAAAGTCTACATAAATAATTCCATAGCGTTTATCCATTTCACCTGTACTCACACCTACTAAATCTATACATCCCCACGCCGTATAAGCCTTCACATCCGCACCATCTTCCAGTGCTTCTTTTACGGCATTTATATGTTCCTTTAAATAGGCAATGCGGTAGGTATCCTGAATTTTTCCATTTTCTATATGGTCTCGTGCTCCCAGACCATTTTCCAATACCATAAGCGGGACTTCATACCTTCCATACAATTCATTCAAAGCAATCCGAAGTCCCTCTGCATCAATCTGCCAGCCCCACTCACTTTGTTTTAAATATGGATTCTTCACTCCTACCATCAGGTTTCCCATGGAGGACTCCAATCCCTGCTGTCCACTGATACAATTCGAAAAATAATAACTGAATCCACAAAAATCGGCTGTTCCTTTCTGCAAAAGTTCTTCCTCTTCTTTACTGCATGTTATCGAAATCTTATTTTTCCGGAAAAACTTTTTCATATACCATGGATACTTTCCTTTTAACCGCACATCCAGGCAAAAGAGATTGTGAATCTTATGATGCTCCTGTGCCATTCTTACATCCTCCGGTCTGCAGGAATAAGGATAAGTACAGTAATAGGCAATCATTGTACCAACCCTGATATGTGGATATTTTTC
Source organism: Roseburia sp. OM03-7AC (assembly GCF_003462625.1). Taxonomy (NCBI): domain Bacteria; kingdom Bacillati; phylum Bacillota; class Clostridia; order Lachnospirales; family Lachnospiraceae; genus Roseburia; species Roseburia sp. OM03-7AC. The sequence goes on along the minus strand of NZ_QTZJ01000002.1, from coordinate 72,096 downwards.
ATGTGCATATGCACTTACCCATGCTGCCGCAAGAAACTGGTGATGCAAACACCGGTATCTTCTTTCCATGTCATCCTGTTCCGGTAAAATATTGCATCCTTCTTTTTCGATTATTCCACCGCCAAATACTGTTCCAAGCGGCAGTGTCAGGCAGTTTATCTCATTAAAAGGAATCCAGTAAACCACCAGATCTGCATATTCATCGATTATGGTTTTTGCATATTTTTCATATAGCGGGATCAGCTTTGGATTACTCCAGCCTTCATATTTCATTGCAAGTGCCAATGGCAGATCATAATGCAGAATTGTAACTATCGGCTCTATCTTATATTTTCTGCAGGTTTCAAACACGCTTCTATAGTAGTCTAAGCCTGCCTGATTCGGAGTTTCTTCCTCTCCAGTTGGGAATATTCTTGTCCACGCAACAGACATCCGGAAACATCGAAATCCTGCTTCTGCAAATAATTTGATATCTTCTTCATAATGCTCATAAAAATGATTTCCATAATGGGATGGATAAATATATTTTTTATCTAAGGAGGGGAAGCATTTTCTCCCCTCCTCCTTATCTCCCAATGCCATACAGTCTGCTATGCTGGCTCCTTTTCCATTTACATTCCAGCCGCCTTCTGTCTGACACGCTGACACAGCACCACCCCACAGAAAATCATCCGGAAAGCTTCCTTTATCTTGCTGCATCCTTTCTCTCTCCTTTACCAAATCCAAACACTGCCATCAAAATAAATCCTGCGACCATACTTACTGCTGCTGCCAGTAAATAGAATCTAAATGTATCTGAAAAATATCCGGATAATCCTAAAATCCCTGCATTGACAAATCCCATTGCCTTACATCCGAAAATCCCCATTATCATACCGCCCAGGGCTCCGGCAATACCAATCACTGCATAAGAACGTTTATATTTCATACATACGCCAAAGAGAATCGGCTCTGTCACTCCGGCAAGTAATGCGGTAATTCCGCTTGCTCCTGCAAGAGATTTTACTTCCTTGTCTTTGCTTCTGAACCAGATAGCAAATGCCACTCCAATCTGTGCATAACAGGTTGCACTCATAAATGCCAATACCGGGTCAGCTCCCATATTTGTAAAATTCAACATGATAATAGGTACCAGTGCCATATGTACACCAAGAATAGTCAGATATCCAACAGTTCCACCTACCAGAATTCCAAACAAAACTGCATTGGTATCATTCAGCCAGTTACTTGCCTTTCCAATCAGATTGGACAATTCACTGGATGCCGGGCCAATTACCAATACACTCAATACCACCATAACAAAAATGGTAATCAGTGGCACAAATAATAACTGGATTGATTTTGGAATAAACCTCTTCAGTAATTTTTCCAGTTGAGCCTGTATAGGTACTATAATTAATGCTGGTATAATCATGGAAGAATATGTTATTACCGTTAGCGGCAGTCCAAATAATGTTAATGGATCTTCTGCTCCTGCCAGTGCCGTAAAATTCGGTTCCATCAACGCTCCCATGATAACCATTGCAACAACAATATTTGCTTTTAAATATTTTGCTGTATTATATGCAATTAAAAGTGGTATAAAATAAAATACTGCATTTCCTGCTGCTGACAATACAGCATACGTTGCGCTGGTTGCATCCAGCCAGCCTAAATAAGTAAACAAGGACAGGAATCCCTTTAACATACCGGAACCAACCAGTGCCGGAACCAATGGTATGAATGCATTGCTGATATAATCTAATATCTGCTGTCCGATTTTTTTCTTTTCTCCAGCCTCTTCTCCATCTGTAATATCTAATTCTGTAGTTTTGATATTTGCAATTTTGCAGACACAGTCATAGACATCATTTACATCTTTTCCGATGATTACCTGAAACTGTCCTCCTGCATTTTTTATGCCCAGTACTCCCTGTAATGCCTCTATTTCCTCTACTTTCACCAGGCTGGTATCTTTTAATGTAAACCGCAGTCTGGTCATACAATGTGTGCAATTACTTATATTTGCTGCTCCCCCTATTCTTTCCAGTATTTCTTCCGCTATTTTTTCAAATTTACTCTGCATATGAAACACTCTCCTTTCTGCTGCCTCGTTTTATAACAATCATTTTGAACAAAAAATACCCAAAACACATAGCACGCGCTTTACTATGTCCTTTGGGTAATGCTCCTGTTTCCAGGATAACAATCCTCTCGGAAATTTCCATTTGCTGCAACAAAAAAGCTCCTCTTTGGCACCATACAACGAAAAGCTGTACAAGTAATGCCTCCAAGGAGTTACAATCTTGTTCTCAATTGATATTTTTATAGTACCATGCAAATCCAGCAATTACAAGCCGTAATATTTGCCAAATTATACCAGCAAATTTCGTCACTTCTGACAATTTCCAATCACCCGGAATACCTGCTCTGCCGTATAGCTCATATTCTCATATGCCACTGTCTTCTGCATGGCTTCTTCCAATGTCATCACACCTGGTAAAATTGGAAATGCTCCATCTACAAGCTGCATTTCATCCTGCACTTTCCGGACGCCCTGTGGTTCAATGCTGCCGGCAAATACCAGTACCATGCAGTCCTTTTCTTTTGCCCGCTTTGCAATTCCAACCGGCGCTTTTCCCATAGCAGTCTGTCCGTCAAATCTTCCTTCTCCGGTCACTACGATATCAGCTTCACTTAATTCTTTCTCCGGCAATACCGCATCTAATACTATCTCTACGCCCGGACGTAAATCCCCGTCCAGATAGGATGCAAATGCGAAGCCCAGTCCGCCTGCTGCTCCGGCTCCCGGAAGATTCCGGTTATCTGTCTTTAACACCTCTTCCGTCACATCTGCCAGATGGGAAAGTGCATCATCAAGCCGTCCTACCATTCTGGCATCTGCGCCCTTTTGCGGTGCAAACACCGCACTGGCTCCCCTCTCACCACACAGTGGATTCGTTACATCACAGGCAATTTCAAACCGGCATTCCTCCAGCCGCCTATCCATTCCATCGATGTCCACACGGGCAATTTCTTCTATCTCTTCTGCTCCAGGGCATATTTCGGTTCCATCTTTTTTATAAAAATGACAGCCTAATGCCTGCAGCATTCCGGTTCCACCATCATTCGTAGCACTGCCGCCGATTCCAACGATAAATTTACGGCAGCCCTTTTCCAGTGCCTGCTGTATCAATTCACCAACACCATAGGTTGTTGTATGCATTGGATTGCGCTGGTCATCAGGTACAAGTGGCAGACCAGCTGCTTCTGCCATTTCTATTACAGCAGTTTTGTCCGGAAGAATCCCATAGACCGCCTTTACTTTCTGACCAAGTGGTCCTGTCACTTCTGCTTTTTCCAATCTGCCATTCAGACCGCTTGTCAGCGCAGATACTGTTCCTTCGCCACCGTCTGCTACCGGCTTTATAATTATTTCTGCTTCAGGCATCGCCCTCTTTATTCCTTCTTCCACTGCTTTTCCTGCCTCTAAGGAACTTAAGCTGCCTTTTAATGAATCTATTGCTACAATTACTTTCATTGGATTTTCCTCGTTTGTTTATTCTACCACCTGAAGTATGTCACAAAAATCATGAATTGAAAAGTCTGAACTATTACATTTCGCGGCACTGCCTATGGCAATTGCCACCATTCCGGCTGCTTTTGCGGCCTGTATACCAGCCTCTGCATCTTCTACCACATAACAGAGTTCCGGTCTCACCAACAGCATATCTGCTGCCTTCAAAAAAACTTCCGGATTCGGTTTGGAATGCTGTAATCCATTTCCGTCTGAAATTGCATCAAAATATCCCGTCAACGTCGTTCTTTCCAGAATATATTTTGCATTTTTACTGGAGGAACCGACCGCAAGAAGATACCCCATATTTTTTAACTGTGATAATGCTTCCCTTACTTCAGCTTTCACATCCTGCGGAGTCATCTGTGATAATAACCGGCGATATATTTCATTTTTCTTTTCTGCCATATGTTCTTTTTCTTCATTGGTGTAAGTCTTATCTGAGTCTTCTAATACAATCTCAAGACTTTCCATACGGCTGATTCCACGCAGTCTGTCATTTTTCTTCTCATCAAATGGAAGATTTAATTCATCTGCAAGACTTTTCCATGCCTGATAATGATACTGGTCTGTATGCACCAATACTCCATCTAAATCAAATATGATTGCCTTCATATCCTTATTCCTTTCCATATTTCAAATGCAGGTCATCTTTCAAAATATATTTTTTTTCCTGGACTTTTATCGTTACCGGTTCCTTGCTCTTTCCGCTGCTGCATAAATGGAGTGAAATATTTTCTTTATCTATAAAGCAGTCCATTTTTTGTCCATGCACCATAACAGAAAATTTTATGGAATTCCAGTGTTCCAAAAGATGTGGAGCTAATATAATACCATCTTCATCACAGGATACTCCTGCAAATCCTGCAACAACACATTTCCAGATTCCGCCTAAGGATGCTGCATGAATACCATCTACAGAATCCTGTGGGTTGTCGCATAAATCCGTTTCCAATGCCTTGGCAAAAAATCTTTCTGCCATCTCCATCTCCCCTATTTCTGCGCAAATCTGTGCATGGGCGCAATAACTTAAGGAGGAATCATGCAAAGTCCTTTTTTCATAAAACAGAACATTTTTCTTTACAACATCTGCTGGAAACAGTCCCGGAAAAAGTGTAAACAGCATTACTAAATCTGCCTGTTTCAATACCTGCATATCTACCACTTCATCTCTGGAATAATCCAGCAAAACGGATTGTTTCACAGGTGATTGTCTGTATTTTTCAATATCCTTTAATTCTTCTTTGCCAAGAAATGCATCATCTTGCGGAATAATTCCATTTTTATCCGGCTTTGGAAGGTAAATGTGTTCCAGAAAATACTGCCACTTTTCCTGCATGACTTTCAGGGTTCCATTTTCCTTCATCTTTTTAACATATGGACTATCCAATGTTTCCTTGGATGCTTTCAGGGCAAGTTTTACATTATATGCCGCCATATAATTGGTATAAGCATTATTATCAATATGCTCATTATATTCATCCGGTCCGATGATATTGAGAATTTCCAGTCTTTCATTCCGTTCTTCTGCTCTGGACACCCAGAAATTTGCTGTTTCACAAAGTATTTCTGTTCCATACTGATTCAAAAACTCCCTGTCATTACTCCAATAATAATAACGGCTTATTGCAAATGCAATATCTGCGGTTACATGATGCTCTTTGATACCCGACCATACTTTATTTGCCTTACCGGTATGTATATTTAACGCTGCATAAAGCGGTGTTTCTTCAAAGCCATCCTTTGCACATTCCCAGGGATACATAAATCCCTGAAAGCCATACTCTTCTGCTTTTCTTTTTGCACCGGCTTTTCCTCTATAGCGGTACTCCAATAACTTTCTTGCCGCCTCCGGAAACTCAGCGACAAAAAATGGCAGGATGAACAATTCTGTATCCCAGAATACATGTCCTTTATAACCTTCACCGGTTAACCCTTTTGCCCCTATGCTATACCGGTTGGTATAAGCCGGATCCATGCCATACATCTGATACTGTGCATATGCAATTCCTGCCTTTTCCTGCAGACTGGCTCCATCAATTTCAATTGCAGCTCTTTGGCAGAACCCTTCCATACTTTTTTTCTGGTTTGCTATTGCCCGCTCATATCCACGCTTTAACTGCTGCTGTATTTTTTCTAATTTTTCTTCCAGAACATCTTTACATTCTGCGGAATCTTCCTGTATATGAGAAATCCGAAACAGAGTTATCGCATCTCCCTTTTCCATTAAGATGCTGTTTTTGGCGTAGATACTGCGTCTCTTTAAATGATAGGAGCAGTCCTGCTGTTCCTGATTTTTTTCAAAACAGGTTCCTGTCAGTATTTCCAGTCCATCATCCTGCAGTGCGCCATGATATGCCATAATCTCTTTTCCATAGACTCTGCATTCTGTTTTTTGAAAATGAGAAGTTCCGGAATTGGTTATCTGTCCATTAATTCCATATTCAAATGTAACTGTTGTCTTATTTCCATCTAGCAATGTTACTTCTGTCTTATGGTAAAATAGGGTTTTTTCAAAATCTGCTGCAAAACGTTTTGACCGGAGTAGAAAACGTAGTCCATTTTGTGTCCGGAACAGAATATTTATCCACAGTTCCCCGGTATAAAGATTTAATTTTCTTTGAAATTCCTCTACCCGGACATTGTCAAGGTTCACTGACTCTCCCTGTATATACATGCCTAATTCTACCACATCAGGACAGTTCACAAGTTCTGTTACTTCACCATCCTGTGCTTTCTGGTATAATCCGCTCACAAACATACCGGGAGTTGCATCAATGCCTCTCAACTCCAGCATTGCCCTGACTCCAAAGTGACCATTGCTCTGTGCAAATACTGATTCTGTTTTTGCTATGTAACGTCTGTTATAATGCTCTTCCGCCAGCCAAAGCCCCTCTTTATTTTTGATTGGTTGATAATAGAACATACTCCACTCCTATTCTTCCAGCATGACAGGTTCTCCACTCTCCGCTGAACGATACAATGCATCGATTAATCTCTGCACATAATACCCTTGTTCTGCTGTTACCAGCAATTTTTCTTCACCTCTTACCGCCTTTATAAAATTATATAAAGCCTTTGTATGAAGCTCCATTTCTTCTATAAACGGATAGGATGTATTGCTCATTTCTGCACCCTGATAAATCTCCAGTGGAAAAAGTGATAGTCCACTCTTTTCTCCACAAAGTTCAACATTCCGCTTATCCTTTTCTTTTATATTTAATGCAAAAGCTGTCTCCAGCTGCATAACTCTTCCGTCAGTAAAACTGATGAATCCAAACAAACTGTCTTCCACACTATATTTATCCGGATTCCATTCTCCCATAATTCCTTTTCTTCCAGTCTTTCCGATTTTGTCAAAACTGCCGGCACACACATATGCTATTTCCGGATAATCCAGAAGATAACAGGCAAGATCTAACATATGGGCCCCAATATCAATGAGCGGACCACCGCCCTGCATTTCACGATTGGTAAAACATCCCCATCCCGGGATTCCTCTTCTGCGCACCCAGGAAGCTTTGGTATAATAAACGGTTCCCAAGTCACCTTTATCTATTTTTTCTTTGGCAATTGCTGTATTTCTTCCATGCCGGAAATGAAAATCATAGGTAAGGAGCAATCCATTCTTTTCTGCAAGCTGCCACATTTCCAAAGCTTCCTTTGGGTTCATTGCAGGAGGTTTCTCACAAAATACATGACAGCCGGCATTTAAAGCTTCTATTGTCAGTGGATAGTGAAATTTATTTGGAACACAAATGCTCACTACATCCGGTTTTACTTCCCGAAGCATTCTGGTACTGTCCTGATAATATGCAGGAATATCAAAATCCTCTGCAAGCCTTTGTGCAGCTGCCTCATTTGCATCACTTACTGCCACGATTTCCACATTTTCCATTGAACGGTATGCCGGAATATGGGAAGTTCTTGCAATCTGACCTGATCCTATAATTGCGGCTCGAATTACTTTCTTTTCTTCCATTCTCTTTCTTCCCTTCTGTCATGTATATCTGTCTTTAAATAAACTGTTTCATATAAGTTACTGATTTCTGATATGCTTCCAGTGGATTCTCTCCACGGATCCTTCCTTCATTTACTACAGCACCATCAAATCCAATTTCTTTTAATGTCTGCATATGACGTTTAAAATCAATAGAACCGGTACCCGGCTGATAACGATGATTTTCTGCAATATGTACATGACCGATATAATCTTTGTATTTTCTTAAGGTCTCAGAAATATCATCCTCTTCAATGGACATATGATAAAAATCTGCTGTAATCTGGACATTTTTGAAATGTCCCATGTCAATCATGTCTACACCGTCTTTGGTTGTATTTAACATATGATCCTGGTAACGGTTTAACGGTTCAAGATAAATTTTCACACCATATTCTCCAGCTACCGGATCCAGTTCTTTCAGGGAATCCTGGATGGCTTTCACATCACCTTCATGACTTCTTGGTGAAACCATAGGTGGCAGACGATAGGTAAACATACCCCATGCTGCCGGAACGACAACGCCTGTTCCACCTACTTCTGCAATATTTTTTAAAATAACTTTTAAATCTGCGATTCCATTAAGACGACGCTCTTCTATAAAGTCACCAATCCAGCCACGATATCCGCCACACGCAGAAGATACCGGAAGTCCAGACTCTTTGATTGCCTCTTTTAATTCATCCTTCTGTTCCATCAGAACTTTTCCATCGATTTCAAAGCATTCAAATCCCATTTCTTTTGCAAATGTAAGTTTCTCAACTAAATCTTTTGGAAAAAAATCTCTATCCTGTGTTCCAAGTAACATATTCTGTTCCTCCTTTTCAATAAAGCCCTTTGTTATTTAAATGTTACACCAAGCTTGATGCTCTTATCCGGTTCTCTGTCTACATATTTGCAGAATCCTTCTGCACTTTCTTCAAATGAAATAATCGGATATACAATATCACGGCAATCTAAATATCCATTCATCAGCATATTCCATACCACATCTTCAATTCTCTTTCTTGTCCATCTTGGATATTCTGGCAATGGCTCTGAGCAGGCTCTGGAAAATACAATTTTTGCCTGATTAAAATGACCTGCCTGTCCTAACCAAAGACCTGCCGGAAATGGTTTTGCAAATGCTGCATAGGCAATGGTTCCATTGTATGCAACTCCTTTTAATGCGGACTGTAATGCCTGCATGCTTCCACTGGTTTCAATAATTCCATCTGCACCCATTTTTCCGGTTGCTTTTTTAATTTCATAACCAACATCACACTGTGTCGGATCAAAGGTGAAATGAGCGCCCATTTTCTTTGCTACTTCTCTACGATGTTCAATCGGGTCTACACCAATTACAACTGCTGCACCAGCTTTTACTGCAAGCTGTAATGCAATCAGACCAATGGCGCCAAGACCAATAACTGCTACACAGTCTCCCGGTCTTACTTCCGCATCACGGACCGATGCCAAAGCAAACTGAGCCGGGTCATAGCATACTGCATTTGCTGCAGAATCTGTCGGTTTCATTTTACGGAGCTTATAATTATTAACTGCTTTTACAATCTGGGTCTCCTTAATCTGTCCATAAGAACATACTCTGTCACCTACTTTATATTCAGTAACATCTGCTCCTGCTTCGATAATGGTTCCAACAAACATATTTCCAAGTGGTAAATCACCAAAGACAATTCCTCTTGGTTCATCTTTATCTCTTTGTACAAACATTCTCCACTCATCATCAAATTTTCCATCAATAAAAGGAGTGGTTCCACGAAAATCTGCCAGCTCTGTTCCATGCTTCGGGGCTGCAAACTCAACCTTTACCTTTACTTCATCTGATGCGATTGGTCTGTCTTCATACTCTACCAGTTTTGCCTCTCTTGGGGCTGTTGCGACTAATTTTTTCATATTAATATTCTCCTTTTTCTATATTAACCTTTCACGCCGCCTTCGGTTGCGCCGCTCTTTATGAGGTTCTGACTAAATGCATACATAATTACAATCGGCAGTGAAGTTACAAGCGATGCTGCCATCATTCTGCCCCAGATATAATCCGGTGTATTAAACAGTGAATTCAATCCGATTGTAATCGTCAATTTATCCGGTGAATCTAAGAATATGGAAGCAAATAATACATCATTCCATGCAATCATAAACGCATATACAAATACGGAAATCAGACCCGGAATCGACAATGGTGTCATAATACGGAAAATAATACCCATTCGTGACAAACCATCTACCCTTCCTGCCTCTTCCAGCTCATATGGCACAGTTTCAAAATAACTTCGTGTCATATAAATAGCTGTCGGCAATGTCTGGATAATCATACAGATAATTACTGCTTCTCTTGTATTTCGTAATCCGATAGATGCAAGCATCTTATATAATGGTACAATCAATAAAATTCCGGAAAACATATATACAAAGAAAAACATTTCTGTCATTACATTTTTCCCTTTAAAGCGAAGTCTTGCCAGTGCATAGCCTCCTAAGATTCCAAGGAACACTACCAGCACTGATGTAATCAACGCTATGTACATACTGTTTTTAAAATACTTCATAAACGGAAAAATACTCTCATTAAATATGTCTGCAAAATGCTTTAATGTAAAACTTCTTGGTATTATTGTCGGTGGATATCCAATTGTCTCTGAAGTTTCTTTCAGAGAGACGCTCAGCATCATAATCATTGGAAATACTAATACCGCCAGAACTGCAATGAGTATTACATAAAAGACGATATTCTTACGAATTTTTCTCGCATTCCTATTCTTCTTTCTCACTGCGGAGCACCACCTTTCTAACCATTATTACACAGGCAAATATCAGTACAAATAACAGTAATGATATTGCTGCTGCCTTTCCAAAATCATGTGTTGCAAATGCCATGTCATACAGATATACACCGATAACATCTACCTGTTTCGTCAACAGATATACTTCTGCATAAATGTAGAATACCCAGATGATACGCAGGCTTACTACGGTAACCATTGTTGATTTTAATGCCGGGTATGTTACTACCTTAAACTTCTGCCATGCTGTTGCTCCATCTATATCTGCTGCTTCATACAATGATTTATCAATGGTCTGAAGAATTGCAGTAAAAGAAAGATATGCATACGGGAAGAAGCGCCAGATACAAAACAGTGCAGCCAGTATAAAAGCACTGACCGGCTGGTCAAACCAAAGCGGCACCTCTTTTGCAAGATGTAACACATCCACCACAATATAATTTATAATTCCATAAATATTATTGAACATATAACGCCAGGCAAAAATCAGACATACCGACGGAATTACATAAGACAATATTATTAAAGAATTTACCAGTTTTTTACCTACAAATTTACGGTTCAAAAAGCACGCCATTGCAAGTCCAACTACCGTACTAAGTACAACTACTACAAATGTAAACACAAGTGTTGTAATTACACTGTGATAAAAGGATGGATCCGTTAATACAGATATATAATTATCTAATCCCACAAATACAGAAGGCTTACGTGGGTTTACCGGAACGTCCAGAACACTGATATACATGTTATAAAGCATTGGATAGCCAATTAATGCTGCCAGCAGAATCAAGCTTGGGGCTAACAGCAGATATGCAAATTTTGTATCGCTTAATGCTCTTCTTTTCCTCATCTTTTCTACCTCATTTTATCAGGAAAGTGCTGATATTTCCGGGGCACATAATATCCTGTGCCCCTTCCATATCATTTTTCTTATTTCAGCATTGCTTCAACTTCTGCCTGAGCATTTGTCAGCTCTGTCTGAGAGTCGCTTCCCTGTACTACTACGTTGTTAATCATCTTGCTTAAAATTCCTTTGTTGGTAACATCACCCATTACCATGTAATTTTTACCATCTACACATCCGAACAGCTTAAGATTATCAAATGCTACTCCAACTTCGTCTAAGAGATGTGCCAGTGGAACAATTGCTTCATTCTCTTTGTATGCTGCATCTTCTGCTACTTCACCTAATACCGGCTGGATTCCACCAGGAGCCATCAGAAGCCAGGATTCATTGTTTTCTTTTTCCAGCATAAAGGATACAAATTTCTCTGCTGCTGCTTTCTCTGCATCACTTAATCCGGAAGCAATGGATAATACGATAACGCAACCATATGCTGCCTGCTGTGTCTTATTTGGTAATGCCAGTTCTACATCATCCAGGAAACCTGCTTCCTGAACAGCACTTAAAATATAAGTAGAATACAGGCATAATGGTGCATTCTGATTTATAAATGCATCTTTTACATCTGCAACTTCAGTAGAACCCGGCATAGAATAAGATGAAAGCTCTTTATAGAAATCTAATGCTTCTTTCATTTCCGGTGTATCAATGGTTACATTTCCATCTGCATCAAATACATTTGCTCCATTGGAAATTGCGAACTGTGAAAATACCTGTTCACTAAATGCAGATTCTGATGTAGGTAATGCAATTCCGTACTGTTTGTTGTCCGGATCATAAAATGCTTTTGCAATTTCTAATACATCATCCCAGTTCTGAGGTACATCAAATCCTTTTTCCTTTAACATTGCTGTATTACACCAGATTCCCTGTACCCATCCGGAAACAGGAACTCCAACATAGTCATTTCCATCTTCTGTTTTAATTACGTTTAATGCTCCATCAAAGAAAGCATCTTCACCTTTTCCGTCAATAACCTCTTTATTTGCTTCCAAATCAATAAAATCATTCGTTACACTTGTCTTTGCCTGATCCTGTGAGAATTCCATAACTGCCGGAAGTACACCGGTTCCACCAAGGGATGTGATTTTTGTATCATAATCATCCTCATTTGTAGGCATCTGTTCTACCTTAATTCCAGGATTCTCTGCTTCAAACTCTTCAATCAGTTTTGCAATTACATCCTGTCTTTCCTGCTCTACCTGCATATGCATAAACTGGATAGTAACCTCTTCTCCTGCATCTGCTGTCGTATCTGTTCCTTTTTCAGAATTTCCATTTCCTGAATTGCTGCCGCAGCCAGCCAATGTTCCAACGGTCATTGCTGCTACTAACATCATGCTTAAAATTTTCTTCTTCATATTCCTTCTCCTTTTCCTTTATTGTGTGAGTTATTTTCCAGAATCCATGCTGCTTCATAGCCAGAAAGTACAAGTGTTCCTTTTATCTCCTTACCGGTCAGAAGATTTTTTCCACTCACTTCATTCTCACCACTCTGCCACACTTCCTCTGAAATATTAATATATATGGTAAGCCGTTCTTCCTCCGTAAATCTTCTGATGTGAAAGACCTTGGAAGAAGTCTGGATTACTTCCTGTTTTGCCTCCGGTGCAAATGCCGGATGTTCTTTCCGGATATTAATTCTCCGGATTAGTTCTTCGAATATTTTCTTCCGGTTTGTTTCTTCTGTAAGCTGTCTCTCCAGCCAGCTTACGTCCAGCTGTTCCCGGTTTATTCTTCTGTAAATTCCAGATACTGCCTTATCATAATAATCATTTCTGGAACCCAGAAGACTATGAATATAAATTGCAGGAAGTCCCTGCATACTAAGTAAAATTGTTTCTGCTGCAAGAAATCTTTTTATTCTGATCTCATCCGAATCTTCCGGGGAGGCAAGTGCATCCTGATAATTGATATTTAATTCATATGGACTTTTTGTTCCGTCTCCATTATCTTTATAAGAGACTTCTCCACCATTCCGAAGAGTTGCATCAACCATAAGCTGAATTTCTTCCTTTGTTAATATTCCCTCTACCGGACGGACACCAATTCCATCATGGGAACTCAAGAAATTAAAATAGGTACATCCCACCGGTGGTTCCGATAAATTTTTTGCCCATTCTGTTAATTTTTCAGAGTTCCCTGTAAGAATCGAAAACATAACCAATGGTGGCAGTGGAAACTGGTATACCATATGTGCTTCTTTTTCGCCCTCACCAAAATAACTGATATTTTCTTTATGAGGCACATTTGTCTCCGTAATAATCAATGTTCCCGGTGCTGCTTCATCTAAAATTTTGCGGAAACTCTGCACCACCTTATGTGTCTGCGGAAGATGCATACATGTTGTTCCAAGTTCTTTCCACAAAAAACCAATTGCATCCAGCCGAATCATTCTTGCACCATTCTGTGTATAGTACAAAAGAATAGATAAGATTTCTTTGTATAAATCAATACTCTGATAATTTAAGTCAATCTGATCCGTACTAAATGTTGTCCAATAGCTCTTTTTCCCTTCCTTAGTGTCAAATTCTGTCAGCAAAGGAAGTGCTCTTGGTCTGGTCACTTTGCTGTAATCAGCCTTTGGATCTGCTTCTATAAAAAAGTCTTTATATGGTTTTTCTCCTTTTAAACATTTTTGAAACCATTCATTTGATTTTGAACAGTGATTAATTACTGCATCAAACATTAAATCATACGATTCACCAAGTCTGTTTACATCTTCCCAGTCACCCAGTGCCGGATTTACTTTTCTGTAATCGCTCACCGAAAAGCCATCATCTGATGTATAGGGAAACATCGGCAGAATATGTACTATACTGATAGCATCCGCTACATGCTTTTTCAAAAAATCATTTAATACTTTAAGTCCCGGTTCTTCTTTATCTGTGATAGAATCACCATAAGTAATCAGAACTGCGTCTTTCTGTGTAAGCCATTGCTTTGTATTCTTCTGCGGACTATTTTTTATCAATTCATCCACATCCTTCAACAGCTGTTCTGCTTCCTTTTCTCCATATATCTGTCTATATAATTCTCTTAATTCTTTTTCCAGTTCCTGTCTCATAATTTTCTCCTATGTATCAGGTTGTTAAACAATTTTGTCATTTGTTGACAACGTTGTCATTTTATGTTAAAAAAATAATTTTTTCTGCCGGAGATTTCTCCCCGGCTTCGTATTAAGTTGACTCTCTTTCTAATACTTCAGGCTGGAACTCTATTACTTTTCCACCTTCTATTTTTTCACCTCTAATTAATTTTACCAGCCGGTCAATACACTCTTTTGCCAATTGTTCAAAATTCTGATCAATTGTTGATATTCTTGGATAATAATATTTTCCAATCGGAATATTGTCTACACCTAATACCGCAACATCTTCTGGAATCCTCAGCCCATGTTCATGTATTGCCTGATAAACACCGAGTGCTCTTTCATCTCCTGATATGAAGAAAGCGTCCACATTTCCCTCTGCCAGCAATTCATTGGCTTTTTCATACGCAAGCTGTATGGAATTTACACCAGAATAAACTCTGTATTTTCCCTCTTTTCCTTTTACGGAATCTTCAAATCCTTTTATACGGTTCTGTGTAGATAAGAACTTTGCTTCTCCGACCAAAAATGCTATATTGCGGTATCTGCAGCCAGTCAGATATTCACCGCCTTTATATCCTACCTGATAGTTATCCAGACTGACGGCGTAGGTCTCATCATCATCCGGTTCTCCAAACATTACATACGGAATATTGTGTTCCCGGAAATATACTGCCCTCGGGTCACTGTGTACATTTTCCAGCAGGATTGCGCCATCTGCCATTCCATTTGCCAGCAGAGTAAATCCGTCTGTATCATCATCAATACACCTTGTACTGTTAGATGGTGACATCACAACCTTCATTCCACTTTCTTTTGCATAGCGGAAAAGGTATTTCAGCATCAAAGTATGCCAGTTGCTCAAATGTTCTTCTCCATGCCGGTCGGTAAATATCATGATTATATTGGTTTTCTGTCCTTTCAATCCCCGGGCAAACATATTTACCTGATATCCCGTTTCCTTAATTGCATCTAATACTTTTTTTCGGGTGCGCTCCGATACATTAGAGTCCTGATTTACAACTCTTGATACTGTTTTTACGGAAACTCCACACATATCCGCCACATCCACTATTGTTACATTACTTGATTTCTTCTTATTGTCTTTCGTTGTCATATGCACTTTTCACAACCCATCTTTCTTTGTCTTACGTTGTCATTATACATAATGTTAGTAATTTCGTCAACATCTCTCTTCATAAAATTATACACAAAATGTATTTTCCATTTTTGTTCAATCTATCCAAGTCTGCATCTTCATCCGGTGAATCTATTCTTATATATGTCAGGAAGGGAAACTCCGGCCTATCAAGCCAGAGCTTCCCTTCCATTAGCTCTGCCAGTTCACAGAACTGACTCTTATTCTTCTGTAGAAGCAGTTACTTCTTCTTTTGCTTCTGTCTCTTCGATTTCATCTGTCACAGGTGCTTCATCGAATCCGTCAAAATCATCAAAGGAGAGTTCTTCCTCTTCGTTTACATCTGTGTTCAGTTTGATGTTACGATAACGCTTCATACCAGTACCAGCCGGAATCAGCTTACCGATAATTACGTTCTCTTTCAGACCAATCAATGGGTCAATCTTGCCCTTGATAGCTGCTTCTGTCAGAACCTTAGTTGTCTCCTGGAAGGATGCTGCTGATAAGAAGGAGTTGGTTGCCAAAGATGCTTTGGTAATACCAAGTAATACCTGTTTACCTTCTGCCGGCTCTTTGCCTTCTTCCTCTAACTGCTCATTCATCTCTTCGTAATCCAGATTATCTACTAATGTTCCTGGCAGGAACTCAGAATCTCCGTTATTTTCAATACGAATCTTCTTTAACATCTGACGAACGATAACCTCGATATGTTTATCATTAATCTCAACACCCTGCAGACGGTATACACGCTGTACTTCCTGAATCAGGTAATCCTGTACGGCACGTACGCCCTTAATCTTAAGGATATCGTGTGGATTTACAGAACCTTCGGTCAGTTCATCACCAGCCTCTAATACTGCGCCATCCATAATCTTAATTCTGGAACCGTAAGGAATCAGATAAGTCTTAGTCTCACCTGTTTCATTGTTTGTTACAATGATCTCACGTTTCTTCTTGGTATCTTTAATGGTTGCAACACCACCAAATTCTGTGATAATTGCAAGTCCCTTAGGCTTTCTTGCCTCAAACAGCTCCTCGACACGAGGAAGACCCTGTGTAATATCGTCACCGGCAACACCACCGTTGTGGAATGTTCTCATGGTAAGCTGTGTACCAGGTTCTCCGATAGACTGAGCTGCGATAATACCAACTGCTTCACCAACCTGTACCGCCTGACCGGTAGCCATATTGCTTCCATAACATTTTGCACAAACTCCGATGTGGGAACGGCAGGTAAGAATGGTACGGATTTTAACCTTGGTTAATGGCTCTCCATTCTCATCTACACCCTTGCTCATAATTGCTGCAGCACGTTTTGGTGTAATCATATGGTTTGCTTTTACAAGCACATTACCATCTTTATCGCAAATTGTCTCACAGGAGAATCTTCCTGTAATACGCTCTTCAAGACTTTCGATTTCTTCTTTTCCATCCATGAATGCTTTGACATACATACCAGGAATCTCTCTTCCTGTGCCTGCGCAGCAATCAGATTCACGGACAATCAGATCCTGTGATACGTCTACCAGACGTCTGGTTAAGTAACCGGAATCGGCGGTACGTAACGCAGTATCGGACATACCTTTTCGGGCTCCATGTGCGGACATGAAGTACTCCAATACTTCAAGACCTTCACGGAAGTTTGATTTGATAGGCAGCTCGATTGTTCTACCGGTTGTATCAGCCATCAAACCACGCATACCTGCTAACTGTTTAATCTGTTTATCAGAACCACGGGCTCCGGAATCTGCCATCATGAAGATGTTGTTGTATTTATCCAGACCGGAAAGCAGTGCTTCTGTCAGCTCATCATCAGTCTCTTTCCATGTTTCAACAACTTCTTTGTAACGCTCTTCCTCTGTAATAAGACCACGTTTGTACTGTCTTGAAATGCGGTCTACCGTATCCTGAGCCTTTGCAATCATTTCCGGTTTCTGAGGCGGTACTGTCATATCTGAAATAGATACGGTCATAGCTGCTCTTGTAGAGTACTTGTAACCCATGGACTTAATATCGTCTAATACTTCAGCGGTCTTGGTTGCTCCGTGTGTATTAATAACTTTTTCCAGAATCTGTTTTAACTGTTTCTTTGCCACATGGAAATCGATTTCCAGTACCAGTTCATTTTCAGGCTTGCTTCTATCTACAAAACCTAAATCCTGAGGAATGATTTCATTGAAGATAAATCTTCCCAGTGTTGACTCAACGACACCAGTCTTAACAGTTCCATCCGGCATTGTCTTATGAACACGCACATGGATTCTGGAATGCAGTGTAAGTGCCTGATTCTCATATGCCAGAATTGCTTCGTTTACGCTCTTATAGTATCCACCTTCTCCTAAGGAACCTGGTCTTTCCTGTGTCAGATAGTAGATACCAAGAACCATATCCTGTGAAGGAACGGCTACAGGGCCTCCATCAGAAGGTTTTAACAGGTTGTTCGGTGAAAGCAGCATAAAACGGCATTCTGCCTGTGCTTCCTGTGACAGTGGTAAATGGGCAGCCATCTGGTCTCCGTCGAAGTCGGCGTTGTATGCGGTACATACCAATGGGTGAAGCTTAATTGCTTTACCTTCTACCAGGATTGGCTCAAATGCCTGAATACCGAGTCTGTGCAGTGTAGGAGCACGGTTCAGCATAACCGGATGCTCTTTGATGACGTCTTCTAAGACATCCCAGACTTCCGGCTGTAATCTTTCAACCATCTTCTTTGCACTCTTAATATTGTGTGCAGTTCCGTTTGCAACCAGCTCTTTCATAACAAACGGTTTAAACAGCTCGATTGCCATTTCTTTTGGCAGACCACACTGATAAATCTTAAGTTCCGGTCCTACGACGATAACGGAACGTCCAGAGTAGTCTACACGTTTTCCAAGAAGGTTCTGACGGAAACGTCCAGATTTACCTTTCAGCATATCGGACAGAGATTTCAGAGCACGGTTACCAGGTCCGGTTACCGGTCTTCCTCTTCTACCGTTGTCAATCAGGGCATCTACTGCTTCCTGTAGCATTCTCTTCTCGTTACGAAC
This sequence comes from Roseburia sp. OM03-7AC, assembly GCF_003462625.1. Taxonomy (NCBI): domain Bacteria; kingdom Bacillati; phylum Bacillota; class Clostridia; order Lachnospirales; family Lachnospiraceae; genus Roseburia; species Roseburia sp. OM03-7AC. The sequence goes on along the minus strand of NZ_QTZJ01000002.1, from coordinate 53,589 downwards.
GATGATATCAGGTGCACCTAACTCTAACAATCTTCTCAGACGGTTGTTTCTATTGATAATTCTACGATATAAATCATTTAAATCAGATGTTGCAAAACGTCCACCATCCAGCTGTACCATAGGACGTAAATCTGGTGGGATAACGGGGATAACGGTCATAATCATCCACTCCGGTTTGTTTCCGGATTCACGGAAGGATTCTACCACTTCCAGTCTCTTGATGATTCTTGCACGTTTCTGGCCGGTAGCATCTTTTAATTCTGCTTTCAGCTCTGCTGCGTCTTTTTCCAGGTCAATTGCCTGTAATAACTCAAGAATGGCTTCTGCACCCATTCCAACACGGAAAGAGCTGCCATATTTTTCCCTTGCATCCTGATATTCCTGCTCGGATAATACCTGCTTTACAGATAAATCTGTAGAACCTGCATCCAGTACGATATAGGAAGCAAAGTACAGAACCTTCTCCAATGTTCTTGGAGAAAGATCTAAGATTAATCCCATACGGGATGGAATTCCTTTGAAGTACCAGATATGGGATACCGGAGCTGCAAGCTCGATATGTCCCATACGCTCTCTACGAACGCTGGCTTTGGTGATTTCAACACCACAGCGGTCGCAGACAACACCTTTATAACGAATCTTTTTGTACTTACCACAATGACATTCCCAGTCTTTGCTCGGTCCAAAAATCTTCTCACAGAATAATCCGTCTTTTTCCGGTTTCAAAGTTCTATAGTTAATGGTCTCAGGTTTCTTAACTTCTCCTCTGGACCACTCTCTGATTTTCTCAGGTGATGCCAGACCAATCTGAATTGCATCAAACTGTATCGGCTGGTAAGTTTCCTGTTTTACTGTTCCTGGCATTAATGACACTCCCTTCCTATTTATTCTTCGTCAAGAACTTCATCGGCAGCATCGTCAAAATCGAAGCCTGCGTCATCATCCTCTTCCTCTTCTTCTACGTTGTTGAGTTCTCCACTCTCAGAATCAAATTCCTGTTTGGTAAAGCCCATCTTTCCGAAGGACTCACTGTCTTCAAACGCGAAATCTTTATCGCCTGAGATAATGGAATTCAAATCTGTGTTACCATATTCGCTGGTCTCCATCAGTTCAACTTCGTTACGGTCTTCGTCTAATACTCTGACATCAAGACCAAGGGACTGAAGTTCTTTGAGAAGTACCTTGAAGGATTCTGGGATTCCCGGTTCAGGGATATTGTCACCCTTAATGATTGCTTCGTATGTCTTCACACGGCCAACCACGTCGTCGGACTTCACAGTCAGAATCTCCTGTAATGTGTAAGATGCACCATAAGCTTCCAGTGCCCAAACCTCCATCTCTCCGAAACGCTGTCCACCAAACTGAGCTTTACCACCCAGAGGCTGCTGTGTTACTAAGGAGTAAGGACCGGTAGAACGTGCATGAATCTTATCATCTACCAGATGATGCAGTTTCAGGTAATGCATGTGTCCAATGGTAACCGGTGAGTCAAATTCTTCTCCGGTACGTCCGTCACGAAGCTGAACCTTTCCATCACGGGAAATCGGAACACCCTTCCATAATTCTCTGTGGTCTCTGTTATCGGAAAGATACTGCATTACATCTTCACGCAGTGTATCTTTATATTTTGCTTCAAATTCTTCCCATGTGGAGTTAACATAATCATTTGCCAGTTCCAGGGTATCCTGAATATCAATCTCCCGTGCGCCATCAAATACAGGAGTCTCAATGTTAAATCCAAGTGCTTTCGCTGCAAGACTTAAGTGAATCTCCAGGACCTGACCGATATTCATACGGGAAGGTACACCCAATGGGTTCAATACAATATCCAGCGGACGACCGTTCGGCAGGAATGGCATATCTTCTACCGGAAGTACACGTGAAACGACACCCTTGTTACCATGACGTCCAGCCATCTTATCTCCAACGGAGATTTTTCTCTTCTGTGCAATGTAAATACGAACTGCCTGATTTACACCAGGGGATAATTCGTCACCATTTTCTCTTGTAAATACTTTCGCCTCTACAATGATACCATATTCACCATGTGGTACTTTCAGGGAAGTGTCCCTTACTTCTCTTGCTTTCTCACCGAAGATGGCACGTAACAGTCTTTCTTCTGCAGTAAGCTCTGTCTCTCCCTTTGGAGTAACCTTACCTACCAGAATATCACCGGCACGGACTTCTGCACCGATACGGATGATTCCTCTTTCATCAAGGTCTTTCAACGCATCATCGCCGACACCAGGAACGTCTCTTGTAATTTCTTCCGGTCCTAATTTAGTATCACGGGCTTCTGCTTCATACTCTTCAATATGAACAGATGTATAAACATCATCCTGTACTAATCTTTCGCTCAGAAGAACAGCGTCCTCGTAGTTGTAACCTTCCCATGTCATGAATCCGATTAACGGGTTCTTTCCAAGGGCAAGCTCACCATTAGAGGTAGATGGTCCATCAGCAATTACTTCTCCAGCTTCTACATGATCACCTTTGAACACAATTGGTCTCTGGTTGTAGCAGTTGGACTGGTTGCTTCGTGAGAACTTGGTCAGTTTGTATACATCTCTTGTTCCATCATCATTCTTCACGGTAATCTGATTTGACTCAGATTTTTCAATAGTACCGGATTTCTTTGCAACTACACATACACCGGAGTCTACTGCAGTTTTGGTTTCCATACCGGTTCCTACTACAGGAGCTTCTGTGGTAAGAAGAGGTACTGCCTGACGCTGCATGTTGGATCCCATCAGTGCACGGTTCGCATCGTCATTCTGCAAGAACGGAATCAATGCAGTAGCAACTGAAAATACCATCTTAGGAGATACGTCCATATAATCAAACATCTGCTTGTCATATTCCTGTGTCTCGTCTAAGTAACGGCCGGAAACGGAATTTCTTACGAAATGTCCTTCTTCATCCAGTTTTTCATTCGCCTGTGCTACATGGTAATTATCCTCTTCGTCTGCGGTCATGTATACAACATCTTCTGTAACACGCGGATTCTTAGGATCTGTTTTATCAATCTTACGATATGGTGCCTCAATGAAACCATATTCGTTAATTCTTGCATAACATGCCAGTGAGTTGATAAGTCCGATGTTCGGTCCTTCAGGAGTCTCAATAGGGCACATTCTTCCGTAATGGGAGTAGTGTACGTCTCGAACCTCGAATCCAGCACGGTCTCTGGATAAACCACCTGGTCCTAATGCGGATAAACGTCTCTTATGTGTCAGCTCACCCAGCGGGTTGTTCTGATCCATGAACTGTGACAGCTGGGAAGATCCGAAGAACTCTTTCACTGCTGCGGTTACCGGTTTGATATTAATCAGGCTCTGTGGAGAAATTCCTTCCTGATCCTGGGTGGTCATACGCTCACGAACCACACGTTCCATTCTGGAAAGTCCGATTCTGTACTGGTTCTGTAATAACTCACCTACGGCACGGATACGACGGTTGCCTAAGTGGTCAATATCGTCATCATTTCCAATGCCCCACTCCAAGTGCATATTGTAGTTAATGGATGCGAAAATATCTTCCTTGGTGATATGCTTCGGAACCAGTTCAGATACGTTTTTACGAATTGCTTCCTTGATATCTTCCAAGGATTCATTTTCATCCAGGATTTTCTTTAATGCCGGATAATATACCAGCTCAGTAATACCAACTTCCTTCGGTACTACATCAACATAGGTAGTGAGGTCTACCATCATATTAGAAAGAACTTTTTCATTTCTTTCTTCTGTAGCAATATATACTGCCGGAACAGCTGCGTTCTGAATCTCTTCTGCAAGCTCTCTGGTCAGCTCTGTTCCTTTTTCGATTACCTCTCCGGTAGTCTCAAGAACAACATCTTCAGCCAGCACTTTTCCGCGTAAACGGTTCTTAAATGCCAGCTTCTTGTTAAATTTATAACGACCTACTTTTGCCAGGTCATAACGTCTTGGGTCGAAGAACATTGCGGTAATCAGGCTCTCTGCACTGTCAACAGAAAGAGGCTCGCCCGGACGAATCTTCTTATATAATTCCAGAAGACCTTCCTCGTAGCTTGTAGCAACGTCTTTTCCAAAAGATGCTAAAATCTTTGGCTCTTCACCAAATAAATCTATAATTTCCTGGTTGGTTCCCAGTCCTAATGCACGCAGTAATACTGTGATTGGCACTTTTCTGGTACGGTCAACACGTACATAGAAAATATCATTAGAGTCTGTTTCATACTCTAACCATGCTCCACGGTTTGGGATTACGGTACAGGAATAGAGTTCCTTACCTACTTTATCATGCGCAATGCCATAGTAAATACCAGGGGAACGAACCAACTGGCTTACGATAACACGCTCTGCTCCATTGATAACGAAGGTTCCGGTCTCTGTCATGAGAGGTAAATCGCCCATAAAAATCTCATGTTCATTAATTTCATCTGTTTCTTTGTTATACAGTCTGACTTTTACCTTCAAAGGAGCTGCATAAGTTGCGTCTCTCTGTTTACACTCCGGAATTGTATACTTCACATCATCCTCACATAATGTGAAATCCACAAATTCCAAGCTAAGATGTCCGCTATAATCCTCAATCGGAGAGATATCTGCAAACACTTCTTTCAGGCCCTCGTCTAAGAACCACTGATAGGAATCCTTCTGGACCTCAATCAGGTTTGGCATTTCCAATACCTCTTTTTGTCTTGAGTAACTCATACGTATGCCTTTTCCAGCCTTCACCGGACGTATTCTGTTTTTCTCCATTGACGTTTCACCTCTCGTTTTTTATTCTCAATCCACTAAATTTCAGCAAATTATATTCTTCGGGCTTCATTTCCTAAAAAAGGATATAGTAAAGCCACCTCACCACAATAGTGCAACGTATATGATACCACAAGTAGTTTTCTAAAGTCAAGCATTATTTTCGCACAATATGCATATATTTTTCAATATTGGGGAATAATTTTCATCCTCGCAGTGATGCAGCCTGCCATCTGCGTTTTTTATAGCTGTCTAATATCAGAAAAAGCAGCCATGAAATGCTTTTTTCTTTGCATCCCATAGCTGCTTTTTTCTTTACCCTTTTTCTTTATTTTTCTATTCTATTACATATTTCATTATCTATTTTATTGATTCCGGTTTTATTTTAAGTCCACATCCAGTTCTGCAATACTTTCACCTGCACCATTTTTGTTGGTTACGGATATATGGATTGTACTCTCTCCATTATAAAGCAGCATAATCCGTTCACTCTGGCTTCCATCCTCATTTGGGGTAAACCGGCCGCCTAACCACCACATTGCATTGCCTGCTTCGTCGGTAATAAATATATCCGGGTCATTATGTGGGTCATTGTACGGTGCGCCGGTAATATCCGGGAGCTGCATGTCAACGTTCAAGACGGCACCGGTTTTGATCACCTGACTTACTGCAACACCATTATCTTCTTTATTTACTGCGATAGTCTCATTCTTGGAAGTATCCACATGCACCGGGAAGGAGAGCTGCCAGTCTCCGCTTACTTTTGTGGTGGTCTGATATTCTCCATTTTCATCCCATGCATCGGAAAGATAGCCTTCCAAGGTGTCTATGCTCCAGGTTACGGTAAAATCTTTCAAGTCCGAAATATCAATCGGATTATCATTTTCATCAGTCAATGTTGATAAATCAATTTGTTCCATCTTCACATAGCTTCCGTCCTCTGCCTTTTCAAAAGGCTGCCCGATTGCCGACTGAATCAGGGTTTCATTGATAGAAACATTTTCCATCACCTTATCACTCTGCGGTCCCATAATCCAGTCTGATTCATTCAGTTTTTCATTGTCTGTGCTAAGGGTGGTTGTGTAGTAAAGCAGGTAACCATCGCAATACACATCCGAAACGCTTATCTTTACTCCACTCTGGTCTGTTTCCAGCACACACTGATTATCCGAAGCCAATTCCGTGGACTCTTTTCCAATGGTAGAATAGATATCCGAAAGTTCCTTTTCATCTTTATCTCCCTGTGTTGCGCCAATCAGTTTTCCGATTGTGTTGCTGTAGATGCTGTCTGCCAGTGCAGAATTAGAAAATCCTGCTACTCCTACTGCAACCGCACAGGCTGCTGCCATTCCTGCCGCAATTTTTCTTATATTTTTATTTTTCTTATTCCTTGTTTCCATGTTCATACGTTTTACCTCCATCCGGATTCTCGTTTTATACCGTTCCTTTTCTTCGAAGGATAACTCTTCTACTTCATATTCATTCAAATCAATTTCCGCATCATTTAACATTTCATAGATTTTATCGTCTTTCATCTCTTCATGCCTCCTTCTGTTTCAAATACATGTTTCTCATTTTCTGCTTTCCTCTGGATACCCGGTTGTAAATGACATCTCTCGGAAGTCCGGTATCTTCGCTTATCTGCTCTACAGATTCTTCCTCTACAAATAATTTCATAAATATTTTCCGGTCAAGAGGTTTCAGGCACAAAAGCAATTGTTCTACTTCATGGCTTAATTCCCCTTCTATCAGTTGTTCTAACATCCTGTCATTTTCCGCCGCTGTCACATCATCCATACAAAGCTGTTCCAAGTCCCGCTTATATTTTCTAAGATAGTCGATGGCTTCGTACCGGGCAATGGCTGCCGCCCAGTTCTTGAAGCTGTTCTTCTTATCATCAAAGGATGCTGCGTGTTCCCAGATGGAAAGCAGCACATCGTTCATGCATTCTTCCTGTTTCTGTGGCATGGTAAATAAGTGTTTCCGGATGACTGCCTTAAGCAATCCACCATACATATCTATGACATAAATCAATGCTTCTTCATTATGCAATTGTAATTGCTGAATATAATTCTTCTCTGTTATCTTCATTGTTATCCTGCCTTTTGCTTCATGCACCATGGTTTGCATTTTTGCAGCTACACTTATTATTACGAATCTGGTGTCTTAAATCTATCACTTTTATAAAAATATTTTCTATAAAACAAAGAACCTTCCAGCATTTCTGCCAGAAGGTTCTTCTTGTTGATGTCTCATTCTACTGGAAGCTGTCCCAGTCTTTCTGCATAAATAAGTATGTAATTAGTGGGCACAATACTGCGCTGATGATACTTTTTACCACTCCAACTCCGCCAAAGATATTGATTACCAGACCGATTGCTGCACATGCAATCATCAGATAGAATCCAACCTTTTTCTGTGCAAACAAAATCAGGCCGGCACCTACGATAATAAGCACTTCTGCAATGAGGCTGACAATCAGCAGTGGCTGAATGAGCATTAACGGAATCATCATTACTCCGGAAATGATATTGATTACAAATACAATCCAGAGCCATACCTTAAGTCCTGTGTTCATAACTAATCTCCTGTTCTTATATTGTTTTCAAGTTACGCTACTATTATTACATATTTTCTTTTTACGTCAATAGGTCTAAAGTCCTATAAACTACAAGAAAATCGGATCCATATTTCTATGAATCCGATTCCTATCATTTCTAATTCAGTTGTGAATTAAAAATTATTTTAATGTTACTTTAGCACCTTCAGCTTCTAATTTAGCTTTGATGTCATCAGCTGTAGCTTTGTCAGCCTGCTCTTTTACGATCTTCGGAGCGCCATCTACTAAGTCTTTTGCTTCTTTTAAGCCTAAGCCAGTAGCTTCACGAACTACTTTGATAACCTTAACTTTGTTTGGTCCAACTTCTGTTAACTCTACGTCAAACTCAGTCTTCTCTTCTGCTGCTGCTGCGTCTCCACCTGCTGCTGCAACTACAACGCCTGCTGCTGCGGATACACCGAACTCTTCTTCACAAGCTTTTACTAATTCATTTAACTCTAATACGCTTAACTCTTTGATAGCGTCAATCATCTCAGCTGTTGTTAATTTAGCCATTTTAATTTACCTCCGTTTTTGGTTTTGTTTTCAATAAAATTGGTTTGCAGATTATTCTGCTGCTGGAGCTTCCTCTGCAGGAGCTTCTACTGGAGCTTCTTCTGCAGGTGCTGCCTCTTCTGCCTTAACTTCTACGTCTGCTGCGCCGCCTTTTTCAGCGATCTGATTAATAACACGAGCGAAGTTTGTAATAGGAGACTGGATACTTCCAAGGAATTTGGAAAGTAATTCTTCTCTGGATGGGATTGTAGCGATTGCTTTCATTCCATCTGCATCATAGAAGGTTCCTTCTACTACGCCGGCTTTAATCTCAAGTGCAGGAGCTGTCTTTGCAAATTTAGCAATTACTCTTGCAGGTGCTGTTGCATCTGTTGTTGAAATTGCGAATGCGTTTGGTCCTTCCAATACGTCGGAAAGGCTTTCGAAATCAGTTCCTTTGATTGCAAAATTAACTAATGTATTCTTATATACTTTATAAGCAACACCAGCTTCTCTTAACTGCTTACGCAGCTGAGTATCTTCTGCAACGGTAAGTCCACGGTAGTCAACGACTACTACTGACTGTGCATCTTTAATCTGCTCAGAAATTTCCTGTACGATAGGCTGTTTAAGTTCTACTTTTGCCACGAATCGTGCACCTCCTTCTTTATTTTTCATCTTGCGAAAGACAGGTACATTACCTTAAAAAATCCTCTCTGTGGAAGACAGAGAGGATTTGAAATCTCATTTACAAATACATAAGTATCTGCATTTCCTCGGTAGGTTCTCTACGGTTACGCCTTACGGCACCTACTGTCTTCGGCAATATGCTTTGCTATTATAGCAATTAATATCTTGGATGTCAATAACAAAAACTAAACAAGCTTCAGTGGGTTGATTTTTACACCCGGTCCCATGGTAGGAGCTACAGAAACGCTCTTCATGTACTGACCTTTTAATGTAGCCGGTTTTGCTTTGTTTACGGCATCAATAAGAGTCTGGAAGTTGTCCGCTAATTGTTCTTCACTAAAGGATGCTTTTCCAATTGGCACATGGATAATATTTGCTTTGTCTAATCTATACTCGATTTTTCCGGCTTTGATATCGTTTACTGCCTTGGTAACGTCCATAGTAACAGTTCCAGCTTTTGGGTTTGGCATTAAGCCCTTCGGTCCAAGTACACGACCAAGACGTCCAACAACACCCATCATATCAGGAGTTGCAACAACAACGTCGAAGTCAAGCCATCCTTCGTTCTGGATCTTCGGAATTAATTCCTCTCCACCAACGAAATCAGCACCTGCTGCCTGAGCCTCGTCTAATTTGGTTCCCTTTGCGAATACTAATACTTTTACAGCTTTACCAGTTCCGTGTGGTAATACAACTGCACCACGGATCTGCTGATCTGCGTGACGTCCGTCACATCCGGTACGAATGTGAACTTCGATAGTCTCATCAAATTTTGCAACGGCTGCTTTCTTTGCAAGTCCGATTGCTTCTGCCGGATCATATAAAGTTGCTCTATCAATTGATTTTGCAGCTTCTAAATATTTCTTTCCTCTTTTCATTCTAAATAACCTCCTGTGGTATTATCGGGAGTGGAACCCTCCCACGTATTTTCGTTTCTTCTGGGTTACTCTTCTACTTCAATACCCATACTTCTTGCTGTACCAGCGATCATGCTCATTGCAGCTTCAACAGATGCAGCATTTAAGTCTGGCATTTTCAGCTCAGCGATTTCCTGAAGCTTAGCTTTAGAAATTTTTGCAACTTTTGTCTTGTTAGGAGTTGCTGATGCACTCTTTAAGTTGCAGGCCTTCTTCAGCAGTACTGCTGCTGGAGGAGTTTTTGTAATGAAGCTGAAGCTTCTGTCTGCGTAAACAGTGATAACTACAGGAACGATTGTGTCTCCCATATCTGCTGTTTTTGCATTAAACTGTTTTGTGAATTCCACAATATTCACACCGTGCTGACCTAAAGCAGGTCCAACAGGTGGTGCCGGAGTTGCTTTGCCGGCAGGAATCTGCAATTTGATATATCCTTCTACTTTCTTTGCCATTTGAGGTTGCCTCCTTTAATTCATCTTCTTTACATCTGAAAAACTAATCTCGACCGGAGTCTCCCGGCCAAATAAATCCACATTAATCGTACAAATCTGTTTTCCGTGATCCATACGCTGGATAACACCGATGGTGTCCTTCCACACACCACCGATTACAACGACGGTATCGCCTTCATCGAAATCTACGACAATGTTGTCTGACTTGATTCCCAGTGGTCTCATTTCAGCGTCAGTGAGTGGTACCGGCTTAGATCCCGGTCCAACAAATCCGGTTACGCCTCTGGTATTTCTTACCACATACCAGGTATCATCATTCATGACCATATTGATAAGCACATATCCCGGGAACATTTTCTTCTGAACCTGCTTTTTCGCACCGTTCTTAAGCTCGACAACATCCTGCATCGGTACTCTGACTTCGAGTATCTGCTCTTCTAAATGCCGGTTCTCGATTGCCTTATCGATGTTCGCTTTGACCTTATTCTCATAACCTGAATAGGTATGAACTACATACCAGTGTGCCTCTGCCATAATCACCTATGCCTCCATTATAAATTCACTAGAAAATTCACACCGTACTGGATGATTGTATCCAGAAGTGTAATTATCAGACCAAGTACAACTGACACAATAACAACTGCTGTTGTCTGACGGGCAAGTGATTCTTTTGTAGGCCAAATGATTTTTTTGAATTCAGCCTTAAGACCGGCGAACCAGCTCTCTTTTACTGCTGTGTTCTTGTTTTCGGTTTCTCCCATTTTGTCACTTCCTTTTCTTTTTGCTCATTGTCACGCATTCACAAATTATTTTGTTTCTTTGTGTAATGTATGAGTCTTGCAGAATCTACAATACTTCTTTGTCTCCATTCTGTCTGGATGAGCTTTCTTGTCTTTTGTCATGTTGTAATTACGCTGCTTGCATTCTGTGCATGCTAATGTAATCTTTGTGCGCACAACTTCCACCTCCATTACTTTCTTTGTGTTTTCTATGCCTATTTTTAGGCATAAAAAAAAGACTTACTTCCAAGCTAGTCTATGATAGCACAAACCACATGGAGCGTCAACTCTTTTTTCACATTCTCTGTAAACTTGTAATCCAGTACATATATTACCACAAAATCTAGCGTTTTTGCAACATTTTTTGTATATCTTGTAGATGACTTTTTCTTATTTTTATGCTATATTAGATATGTATAAATGGATTTTACTATACCCCGGCATTAAGAAGATGCACATTTCATGGAAGAAAGGAGGGGGTTATTTATGGCATCTGCTATTCTTGATAATATGTATAACTATTATCTTACAACTTATGGCAAGTCTACCGTTTCCCGGTATGATTCCCACAAGAAGAGTGAGTTGCGCTCTGTTTACAATAATATTGTAAAAATCAATAAAGAATCCCCTCTTTACAAAATAAAAGATTCTGCTGATGCACAGAAGTTTGCTATCGATATCAAAGAGCATGCCCGTGATTTAAAAAATGTCATTGCTTCTTTATCCACCGGTGACAGTCTTGCAGAGGCTTTTCAGAAAAAAATTGCCGTTTCTGATCAGGATGATATTGTTGATGCAGATTATATTGGAAACGGAGATTCCGGCGAGAATACCAACAGCTTTCAGATGGAAATCAAGAAGCTTGCTTCTCCGCAGTTAAACTACGGTAATTACTTAAAGGATGACCAGCTTGCTTTTAAACCAGGCAGTTATTCCTTTGATCTGAATACCAGCAGTGCTTCCTATGAGTTCCAGTTCAATGTAAATCCGGATGATACCAACCGGAGTGTCCAGGATAAGCTGGCAAAGCTTTTCAATACTGCCAGCATTGGCATTCATGCAGATGTTAAAGAAGATGACTCCGGCCACAGTGCCCTGGTCTTAACTTCCAGACAGACCGGTCTTAAGGATGACGAAGATTTTCTGTTCCAGATTCTGCCGGGAACTTCCAACGAATCCATACAGGCAATGGATAAGCTTGGTATTAACAAGGTTACGGATGCAGCTTCCAATTCCGTTTTTCTGTTAAACGGTACGGAACACAGTTCCTATTCCAATACGTTTACCATCAACAATACTTTTGAAGTACACCTGAAAGCGGTCAGCCCGGAAGGCAGACCTGCTACCCTTGGTTTTAAAGCAAATGTGGATGCCGTTGCCGATAATATTCAGGAACTGGTGGATTCCTATAATTCCATGGTGGATACCGCTAATGAATACCGCGAGTCGCAGCCGACCAGCCAGAAGCTGCTTTCTGATATGAGCGGTGTTGCACAGCATTTTAAAAATGATTTTGAAGCCATCGGACTTATTATAAATTCTGATTCTACTATTTCCGTTGACCGGGATTTACTGGCGGACGCTGTCGAATCGGATGATGCCGCCGAGAGTTTCCATGTATTAAACCGCTTTAAGAATGCCTTAAGTGCAAAAGCCAACCAGGCTTCCTTAAATCCGATGCAGTACGTGGACAAAGTAATTGTTGCTTACAAGAACCCGGGCAAGAATTTTGCCACACCTTATATTACGTCTATGTACTCTGGTTTGATGCTGGATAAATATTTATAAGACCTGACTTTTACATGTGGAAAAAATCAGGTCTTATTTTTTTGCCGCCGGTAGCAGGTTATGTTCTTTATTTTGCGAAGCTGGTGCTTTGTGTATACAATTCATCCGGACAGATATCCTGACCTTCCGGCCATACAACAGTATATCCATCTGTTCTTACCCTTCTAAAGTAATCCGGGTTCTCCAATTTTCCATACCACGAGCCTTTTATATATGGTTTAACATCAAACCGCTTTCTTTCTCCATTATCAAATTCAACATCAAGAATATAACCTTCTTCCGCCCGAACGCTTGTAGCCGTTGGTCTAAGCATCTTCATATCCTCCTTGTTCTGTTCCATTATTTTAATGGAGCTATCCGGAAATAGCCTTCTCCCTCACTTAGCATTTTCCAATTGGCATATAATTCATCTTCATGGATTGTCATCCATGCCAATAGCATTTTTAACTGCCGATTAGGGAACTTGCCTTCCAATACTTCTCCATTCAGCGAAACTATAATTTCCTCTTCTCCATACAACGCATGAATATGTGGTTTACTATGTTTTCCACCTTTTTCACTCTGCATGCGTACAATAATTCCATAAAACATTGATAATGCGGGCATTTCATTCTTCCTCCTATGCAATTTTTCACAGGAGTTTTCTAAAAAAATCCTGCTTTTTTTGTGAGTTTAAAGCATGAATTTTTCAAGAAATATAAGATGTGTTCATTGATTCTATGAAATGAGGCATTATACGGATTCCTTTTTGCGTATTGCCAAAATTATGAAAAAATATGCTTCGTAGCTATTGTAACATAACCGTCGAAGCATATACAATACAAGTTTCTAAAAACACTGTAAAGCGTCTCTAATTTTTTTATAAATCCACTATCTTCTACTCCTCCCCAATCTTTTCCAATATAAACTTCAGACGTTTCCGATAGCTGCAGCAGTTCTTCACTTTCTCATAACCATTCTTTGCTATCTGCTGCCGTTCTTCCTCATGGGTAAGATAGTAGCTGCATTTTTCTACCAGTTCTGCTTCGGATTCAAAGCAAGCCAAATCTTTTCCAATTTCAAAATAATCCGGTAATTCTGCCTGATAATTGGTCAACAGGAATCCACCTGCACCAAGTACATCAAAAATCCGTAGAGGCAGCCCGCTCTTGATATTCGGAATCGTAAAATTAAGATTGATTTTCGAATAGTGGAATACCTTCGGCATCTCCGACCAATAATCTACTGAGCCGCAATTCTTTACCCGAAGCAAAGTATCTCCGCCTGTATTTGTATAAAGGTTTACCGGGAATTTAGCCACCAGTGCCAGCAATGCACGCTGCCTCTGCAAAGAAGCAGTTTTAAATCCAAGCACCGTTGTTGCAAATACCAGCCCCAGATCAGAAAAAGAATCCTTCGATTTCTTCAGTTCAAAATATTCCGATACACGCTCTAAGACATCTGCAGTCAACATCGGTTCGATTATATTGCCGCCGCTGATATTAAGCTGTGCCTCCATGACAGCATCAAAATAACCCCGCAAATATTCCGGGAATCTTGTTTCCAGTTCATCATAGCTGTTCTTCTCATATAAATTTCCTACAAAAGAAATCCCGCCTGCAAAATCCCGCACCGAATGTTTTGAGGCATTCCCACTATCTGTTTCTGCTAACTGCATTTTATCCATAGTATCCTGTGCAAATAGCTCATCCAGCCGGTTCGTATCCACTGCCAGCGGCAGATGCCAGATATGTTTTACGCCCATTCCCTTGAATTCCAGATAATTGATCTTATCAAAGAGAAAGAAATAATTGCAGTCCAAGAATACATTCTTGTGATACATACTAAGCAGCGGGCTGTCACAGCTCCAGGATACATACTTTATCCCCATCTGCTGGCATACTCCGGAAATCACTGCAAAATAATTCACCGTAAAGACAAAGTCATAGTTTTTCTTCTGCAAGATGCCATGCAAACGTGCCGCAAACACTTCATCCTCATCATAGCTTTCCAGTTCCTGCTCAATTACATCCACCTGATGTCCCATGGATTGGAATGTTGCAATGATGTCTATGTAGTTGTAGGAATTCCAGCGGTAAACCAAAATATTCATGGGATGGCTCCTTTGCTATCTTATAGTCTTCCTTCTCTGATAATTCTTACTGTATGTGCCGTACCTTCTTCTCCACCAAAAAGTCCCTGCCAGCCCAGCAACTCCAGCTTTTCCCCATTCAGGCTGGAATTATCCATGGGATTAAATGCCTGTCGCTCTTCCTCTTTTGGGATTTGAAACTGCACCTGAACCCCTGCTTCCTTTGCAAATTGCTCTGCCAGCTCTTTTATAGACATAATGGAATTTCTATTTGAAATATTATATGCCTGTTCCTTTTCGCCTTTTAAAAGCAATAATAAAATTGCCGATGCACAATCCAGTGTGTAACAATAGGACCTTATCTGCGTGCCATTACTTTTCATAATAAGATTTTTGCCATCTGCTGCATCATATGCAAACATAGAAGACACACGATTATCTGCTCTCCGTGCTGTAGGTCCGTAAATATGCCCCGGACGGGCAATTGTAACATGAAGATTATATTCTTTTGCATAACTGATGCACATTGTCTCTGCTGCACGTTTTCCCATCGAATAAGAAGATCTTGGATTTAATAAATCTATATATCCATATTCCGACTCTTCCAATGGATTTTCACCTGCATGTTTTCCATACACTTCACTGGAAGAGATAAATACCATCCTCTGAATCTTCTGTTTCACTCCATACTTTAACATCTGATCTGTGCCATATAATGCTACCTGCATCGTTTCTACCGGACTTTGAGTAAACATTTTCGGATAGGCAATTCCCGCGCCATGAATAATATAGTCTACTGGACATTCAAAGTTTATTTTTTCAGATGCTTCATATGGCACAATATGGAACCAGGCTGCTTTTTCATAAGGCTTAAATTTTTCTTCTATCTGTTTCTCATTTCTACCGGCTGCATATAGTTCAACCGGCACATTTCTATCCTTGTTGTACCAGATTAATAAATCTGCAATCGCAGCACCAATCAATCCAGTTGCACCAGTCAGCAATACCTTTTTTCCTTCTAACGCCTTTAAGATATCATTGGCTGACTCAATTGTTTTTTGCAAATCTTTCCGATATGTCTCGCTGTTATATCTGCTCATTTTGCCTTCCTACTTTAACCACTCTGACCGTTTTGCCAGCAGCAGTGCCTTAAATATATCAACATCATCCACTGTTGTAATTTTTATATTCTTCTCTGAGCCCATGGAAAAATGCACCTGTTTTCCCAGTTCTATCATCAATGTACAGGAAGCCACCGAATTAGTTATTCCTGCTTTTTCTGCTTCTCGATGCAATTGGCAGATATCCCCTAATTTAAATCCATGCGGAGTTTGTGTCCGCTTTAATTTTTCCCTTGGATAACTTCCCGTAGATACCATGCCATCTTCTGTTTCAAGCATTGCCTCTGCACATGGAATAACCGGAATTGCATTTCCGAACTGTTTTGTCTTCACAATGCAATCTAATATAATATCTGCCGATACCATTGGTCTGTTCGCATCATGTATCAATATAATATCATCTTTCTCATATTCTTTTTCCAATGCATAAATTCCATTTCGGATAGATGCCTGTCCGCAGTCTCCACCCGGGAAAATATGTTGTAATTTAGTTATATTAAATTGTCTGGCATATGCTTCTAATACATGTTCCCATCCTTCCAGACACACTACCGCAATAACATCTATTTCAACATGTTTCTGAAATGCCTCTAATGTATATACAATAACAGGTTTTTCATTTACCGTAAGAAACTGCTTCGGAATATCCTGTTTCATTCTTGTACCTGCACCACCTGCAATCAATAATGCAATATTCATTTGTTTTCCTCCCTCACATAATAACCCAGTCGATTTAATTCTTCTTTTGAGAAAATATCTTCCGGCTCTAGCAGTTGAATTTTGGATACACTTAAATGTGCCTTTCGTTCTTCTTTTGGAGGAAGTTTCCTGTAATCTCCATATAATTCCCTCAGATAATTATCATATTCCTTAAACACCCGGAAAGAATATCCTTCAAATTGCATATCCATCATTTCATCAAAGCACTCTGCCGGCATACCATATTTTCCATGCGGATAAGGATATGTCATATGACTGACCAATGTTGTCCTTTTCCTGTTACACCTTCCGGCAATTCGATTCCGCCAGGAAAATATGGTATCTCTTGGAACTACACGATATAAACAGCCAAACCACTTCCTTTTCAATCCGGAAGAAGCTGCCTTCATCCCCAATTCAGAATACAACAGTTTACGAATTACATAGCATGCCATATAATGCAGCCTTCTTAAAATATATCCATCCGGAACATTATCAACTACAAATATGTCAAGAAAAATTCCTCTTGTGCTCTGCATATGTTCCTGTCCCAGCCGGACAAATTCTGTTCCCTTACGCCGCAGCTTTGCATAGCCCCAGCGATAGTTCTTATCTGTCCGGTATTCCTGCAAAGTAAAACGTTTCTGATCCAGTTCTCTTTTACACGCTTTATAAAATCTCTGATATTCTTTTCTTCGCATAATGACATCTACATCATCATCCCATGGAATAAATCCTCCATGACGCACTGCCCCAAGCAGGCTTCCTCCGTCCAGCGAATATGCAATCTGATATTTCCGGCAGATACGGTCTACTTCTATCAGCATCTCCAATAAATCCAACTGCAACTTACGCAGTTCCTGATCCGATAATATGATTTCAGTGTTGTTCTGTTCTACTGTATCTTTCTTACGACCGTTCAACTTCAAGAAATGCCTCCCAAAACTGTTTCATGTATTTTTTTGCTCCGGTGGAAATCCGTATCCATCCACTCAATACACCCTTCTTATAATCCCGAATCCAGATTCCTTTTTCTTTTAATTCTGCCACAACCTCTGCCGATGGTTTTACCGGCTTCACCAGAATATAGTTCCCCTCTCTGGCATAACAGATATATTTTTTCTTTTCCAGTTTCTTTAACAGCCATTGTCTGCCTTTCCGCTCCGTTTTTTTCAGTTTCTTTTCCAAATCACTGTCCCGGATTACTTCTAACGCAAACAGAATCGCAACATTATTTACATTAAAAGTTGACTCCGCATTTTCAATATAGGAAATAAGTTGCTCACATCCCGCAACATATCCGATTCGAAGTCCTGCCATGGAAAATAGTTTGGAAAATGTCCGAAGCACCATAAGATTGTCATATTTTTTAACCAAAGAAATAGCACTCTTTTTATAAAAATAATGATAGGCTTCATCAATCACTACGAACGCCCCCATCTCTTGCGCTTTTCTTATAATTTCTTCTATTTCATTGTCCTTATATACCGTTCCAATCGGGCTGTTGGGATTCAGCAATACAACAATATTGGTCTGAGTGTCTATTTCTTTACAAATGTCATTTACATCAACCGTAAAATCATCGTGATATTCTACCATCACATGCTGCATTCCAAACATTTTGGCATATACATCATACATTTCAAAGGTCGGTGCAACTGTAACAACTTTCCCACCTGCTTTTGCAAAACATTGGAATATCAGCCGCATTGCCTCATCTGACCCCGCCGTTACAGAAATATTTTCACAAAGCAATGCATCATGTTTCGCAATTGCTTCCATAAGTCTATCTTTCTGTGGATATGTTGCAAGATACTCCGGTGTAATTTTTTCCATCACCCGCCGAAATACTTTTTCCGGAAGTCCGCCCGGATTTTCATTCATATCCAGTCGAAGTACACCTTCCCGGTTATCATGAAATTTTACTCTGTATAAATCCTTAATATTTTCATTGATGTAATACATATGTATTTCCTCATTAAA
The DNA here is from genome assembly GCF_003462625.1 of Roseburia sp. OM03-7AC. Lineage (NCBI taxonomy): Bacteria > Bacillati > Bacillota > Clostridia > Lachnospirales > Lachnospiraceae > Roseburia > Roseburia sp. OM03-7AC. The sequence continues at coordinate 35,256 of NZ_QTZJ01000002.1, read as the reverse complement.
TTACATATTTTCCAGTTCATTACGAACATATTCCAATGACAGCAGTTTTTCCTTTACCTGCTCTACATTCAGAATCGTGGTATTATCCGATGTAAATTCTTCTAATTTTGCTTTCTCTACCTGACCCTTTTCATAGTACTGTTCGTAATTTAAATCTCTGTTATCCGCCGGAACACGATAGAAATTTCCAAGGTCAAATGCATGCATACATTCTTCTCTGGTCAAAAGAGTTTCATACTTTTTCTCGCCATGTCTTGTTCCGATATAATGAATTTCATTGGTATCATGGAAAAGTTCTCTTACGGCCTGTGCCAGAACTCCGATTGTACATGCCGGAGCCTTCTGCACCATAATGTCTCCAGGCTTTGCATTTTCAAACGCAAACATTACCAAATCCACAGCCTCATCCAAGCTCATTAAAAAACGTGTCATTTCAGGGTCTGTAACTGTAATCGGCTTTCCGCTCTTTATCTGATCGATAAACAGTGGAATAACAGAACCTCTGGAGCACATTACATTACCATAACGGGTTCCGCAGATTGTAGTCACATCTGTTGTTCTTGATTTTGCCACAAAAACACGTTCCATCATCGCCTTACTGATACCCATCGCATTAATCGGATATGCAGCCTTATCAGTAGAAAGACAAATTACCTTCTGCACATCCGCCTGAATTGCTGCTGTTAATACATTATCTGTACCAATTATATTGGTTCGAACCGCTTCCATCGGGAAAAATTCGCAGGACGGAACCTGTTTTAATGCAGCTGCACTAAATATGAAATCTACACCATGCATTGCATCCTGTACGCTTCGTATGTCACGAACATCTCCAATGTAGAATTTAATTTTTGTATTATTATACAACTTTCTCATATCATCCTGTTTTTTTTCATCTCGTGAAAAAATACGGATTTCTTTGATATCGGTATCTAAAAATCTTTTCAGAACTGCATTTCCAAAAGAACCAGTTCCACCTGTAATCATCAATGTTTTGTCTGTAAAGAATCCCATCTATCTAATCCTCCTGTTTCTTAGCTGCTCTGCTGTCTCTTTTGCAATATAAAGTGTATTTTCTATCGTAGACATATAATGAACATAGCCTTTTTTCTCCATCATCTGTGAAAATTCAGCTTCCCGTCCCCATACTTCTACGCAAATCAGCTTTACTCGAAAACGATCTGTATCTAAAGCTTCCAATATTTCAAAGTCCATGCTTTCTGTATCAATGTCAATAATATCCGGGGCTTTGGTACAGTTTTCTTCCAGAATACGATTGATATTCATTACCGGAACATCCTTATAATTGTCTGCAAATCCTTCTCGTTCTGCAACCTCCTGGTTAAATGTATTATAACCTTTCAAGCTGGACTGATGATTCATATAATAGCGGAGAATTCCACCTTCGTCACCACTGGCTCCCGCCTCAACAATTTTATTCTTTGGTCGATATATCTGTGCCAGTTCACACATATTTCCATTCGGCTCTATTAATATGCCATTGGTATAACCTTTTTCATATAGAAGATAAGTATTATTTCTGACTACCGGATGGCAAACCCCGATGTCAACATATAGTGGATCCTTTATTCCCAGTGCCTCTATCAATTGTGTAAAAATAATATCTTCATTTGCAGTTGCATAAGAATGTAAATACGGTGCCTGTGGACAGTCAATTAACCGGGATGCAATAAAATCATACTCTTTGAGGTATTTTTCTATTTCCGGCATTATCTCCAGTTCAATATTCGGATATATAATAAAGCAGACCTTTTTTCCGACAAAATTCTTTAATATTTCCTGGGATTCCATCTTTATGCCACAGCGGATTTTCCCCCAGTTCTCTTTGGCTGCATCAATCATATAATCCAATTGATACAGGCTTAAATTATATCGTCTGTCATATTCATCCCTTCCGGCACCCCAGCCAACCAGATAGTCATAGGAAGTTCTCAATTCATTTATGTTAGTTTTACAGGTGTATCTCATGTGCTATTTCCTCCAGACCTTATCGTCAATAATGCGTGTATAGCTCTGAACAATTCTTATTACAGTTGAAGAAACATTTACGGCTTCATAATCCGGAACTGCTTCTCCAAAATCTCCCAGTTCAGCCATTCTCACAGCCATATCAACAGACTGTAACAAAGATTCTTCTGTAATCCCACCAATTACAAAACAGCCCTTGTCCAATGCTTCCGGCCGTTCGGTAGAAGTGCGGATACATACTGCCGGGAAATGACTGACCGCCGATTCTTCCGGCATAGTTCCACTATCTGATACCACACAAAAAGCATGTTTCATCAACGCACTATAATCGGTAAAATTAAATGGCGGCATTTTCCTTACCAGTGGATGGAACTGATAATTACGCTGTTCTACAAATTTGGCACTTCTTGGATGCAAAGAATAAATAACCGGCATCTGATATTTTTCTGCCATCTTATTTACCGCATTCATCAGACTTTCAAAATGTTTCTCATTATCAATATTTTCTTCTCTGTGTGCTGAAAGAACAATATAATTCCTTTCTGTCAGTCCAAGAGTGGTCAGCACATTGCTTTCCTCGATTTCTTTCTGATGTGCCAGAATCACCTCTTTCATCGGAGAACCGGTTACATAAATATGTTCTTTTCGAATTCCTTCTGAAATCAGATATCTTCTTGCATGTTCTGTATATGGAAGATTGACATCCGAAATATGATCTACAATACGTCGGTTGGTTTCCTCCGGAAGATTCTCATCAAAGCATCTGTTTCCCGCTTCCATATGAAAAATCGGAACCTTTAAACGTTTTGCAGAAATTGCAGTCAATGCGGAATTGGTATCCCCCAGTATCAGCAATGCATCCGGTTTTACCTTCTGCATCAGTTCATAGGATTTTGCAATAATATTTCCCATCGTTTCTCCCAGATTGTCTCCAACTACATTCAGATAATAATCCGGCTTTCTTAATTTTAAATCATCATAAAAAATATCATTTAACCTTGCGTCATAATTCTGACCGGTATGCACAAATATATGTTCAAAATACAAATCTGCTTTCTTTATAATTTCTGATAATCGAATCAATTCAGGTCTTGTTCCGGCAATTGTCATCACTTTCAATTTTTTCATTATGCTATACTCCTTTATACTGTTGATAAAGCTGTGGATGTTTCTGTATCCATTCTGCCATTTCTTTTACCATCTTTTCATAAGACGGTACTTCAAAAATTTCATCCTGCGTATTAACCAATGACTTATTATTAACAATACTACAATTTTCTTTTATTTCAATCTTCTTTTCTCTGCAATATTGATTAAACAATCCCAATAATGCATACTTACTGATCTCTTCATTATTTACCAGATGGTAAAGTCCTTTTTGATTCTTCTTTCCATCTGCTTCAATTGCTTTTGCCAGCTGTAAGGTTGTAACACCGGACCAGATTACATTTTTATATCCGCTCACAGAATTTCTCTGCAACATAAACCAGTGAAAAAGTCCGATTCCATTTTCCTTTAATTCCGGTCCTACAATCGAAGTCCTGATTGTAAGATTGCGGTTATCACAAACTTCTCCCAATGCCTTAGAACGTCCATAATAGGATGTTGCATCCGGCAGATCTTCTTCTGTATACTTTCCTTTTGTACCTTCAAAGACACAATCTGTACTGATATGTATCAGCTTACTTTTTGTATTCTCTAACTTTTCTGCCAGAAAATGTGGGAATACGCTATTTAAATAAATTCCATCCGAAAGTTTCTTATCTACTGCTGTATTCAATACTCCAATACAATTTACCACCACATCAAAATCATCAGCTGTAATTGCATCCAAAAGCTCGTCTTTCCTGCAGGCATCACCTATGATTGTCTTACATATCGCACTTTCTTTTTTTGCAAACCCTGTTACATCATGTTTTTGTTCCAGCAGGTACTGTGCCACCATATGTCCTGCCATTCCATTCACTCCAAGGATTAAATATTTCACGTCAGTCTTCCTCCGATGCATCCATTATTTCATTACAAACATAATCAAAAATTCCTTTTCCAGCACTTCCATCATTCCGTGCAAAAGTATCCAGTACCGCATTTTTTCTCTGCTTTGCATAAATGTCTTTCTTATTTCTTACCAAATCTGCAAAATAAGAAAATCCAAACAGTGAAGAACGGTAAATATATTCTTTTTCTCCTTTACATTCCAGAATTTGAGACACCAGTTCTTCTGTATGCTGCGTCTGAAAACGTTCTTTTTTCAGACTGTTATCTTTCGTATCCAGCACATAGAAATCCGCAAGCATAAATGGTGGAAAATATATTTTATCTTCTACTGCAACCGCCTCTGAAAATGGCTGTTCATGCTGTCTTAAATATTCTATCACTTCAATATGGTCTATATCAATTCGAGTTGGTTTTCCATTTTTCTCTATTTTAATAAAATATGGGACATTTCTTGGTATCAGCCATAAATTCTCTTTCTGCAGTACCATCCGATAAAACAGAAATGTCTTATCCTTGTCTTCCATTGGTATAAATTCATCATATTCAATCTTATTTAACTGCCTAAAATCCTTACTACATTGCAGCAAATATTGTCCATCTGCTGGAAGTATCCACAGCTTATCATCCCAGAATATGCACTGCATGAATCCACCATCTATTTTTTCCAGTTTATGACTGATAACCTCTTCTCTCGTAATTTCCAATATCCGGTTTTCTGTCCGTATCGGAATATACAACTTTTCATTATTGATACAGCTTTGACCATAATAAAAGCTTCTCTGGTTATCGTTATCTTCCGGAAGCGCTCTTTTCTTTATTTCTTCTGTCTCAAGATTTAAAACAAGCACCGGATCTCCAGAAAAAAGTGGTGTAATTACCAATTTATTCTCCTGTCTTATTGCTGAAACACATTTTAAATCATCTTCTTTTTTGTAATAGTTTAGAAGATAATGTACTTCTTTTGTTTTTTTATCAACAACTGCGATATGTCTGGCAAAATTTGGCAGCATGAATATCTTCTCTTCTGTAGAAACCACATAACCATATGCATTTTCCTGCATACGATTTTCTTCTAAAATACTTCGTATATATTGTACCGTTTTCGTCTTCCGGTTGATTGCAAACAATGTATTACAGGCTCTTCCCGATCCATAACAGACTTCCTGCTCCAATTCCGTCAAATTCGCACAAGAGAACTGCTCTGCCGGTGTCACTTTAAGATTATCAACATCAGAATCCAGAAGATAAACCGGCTTTCCTGTGACTTTATACAAAGTCAGCAAAGAACCTCCATCGCCAAAGTATGCATCACTTAACGCTATTGCACAATGCATGTCCGGTGTATCATCATAAATCACATTCTCTATTTTTTTGAATTGCCGGATAACTGCTTCATATTTCTCATATATTTTCCGGTTCATTGCCAGTGCAGTGCTCTCACTTAATGGATGCGGTCTCCAAATCAGCACGATATCCTTGTGCTCTTCAAAGAACTCTGCAACCTTTCGCAAAAAAGTAAATGCTCCTGTCTTTTCATTGATAATCCGTGACACATGCGTATTCAAAAGAAATACTGTTTTTGTTCCAATTACTTTCTCCCACTGCATCGGAACTGTCACTCCATTTCTTCCTTTCAGAATCTTATCTATCTTCGGTGAACCCAAAGCAACCACTTTATCTGCCCCGACATATTTTGCATAGATTTTTCTCAGTTTTTCAGACTGTACGAAAATCTTCCATGCATTTCTTACACCCGGCACAATACAATACGTCTCATTAAAACTGTTTTCATTTACGACATCATAGGGAACATAACACAAATGGCTGGTATATTTTATTAATTCACTGCTGTAAAACTGTTCCTCAACTCTGGTTACCCGGTTATATCCATCATAAGGATTATGTATAAAGATTACATCCGGTCGTTCCTCTTTAAGCTTATATTGATATGCATCTACAATGGGTAATCCTTCCGGGAATCGATTTCCTTCATATACTGCTGTTTTCTTTCCATCCTCCAAAAGGTAATAAGGAACTGGCATTACAGACACCCTACACTTTGAATTTTGTACGGCAGCCAAATATATGCTTTCCATAGAATCCCACATAGCTGCTTTATATGGCAGAAACAATATTTCATATTTTCTATACAGCAGATGCTTTACATAATAATCTTCTGCCTGCTCCAGCTTTTTTCCTGCTTTTTTATTTTCCACTGCTGCCTGAAGTCTGTTGTTTTTTTTCATGCTCTGAAACATCTGATATACAAGCTCACAATACTCTTCCAACATTCTGATAAAAGGTGCTGTCTGTCCCATATTCTGTTCCACATAATTTCCCAGTTCAATGATTGTGCCCTGATTTTCTTCCAACAGGGCAAAGACTTCTTTCTCTGGCAGACTTTCCAATATATTATGCTGTTTTCGTATATTTTCAAGAATAGACTGTACTTTTTTTCTCTCAGACTGTTTCATAAATGCCTCCATATAACCACTATTCTATCTGCTCTGCAACCTTCACTTTATTACAGTTTGCCTCTGACCAGCCTGCACATTTTTTACAAAAATCCACATAACCTTTTGTAGTATATTTCAGTAGAAATTCAAGTAACTCCGTTTTTCGGACTTCTGAATAATCTTTAAGGTCAAAGTAATCATTTTCTGTTTCTTCTATAATTCCTGCCTTCGCTGCAAAATGTGCAAAATTGCAGGAGTACAATCTTTCATTTTCCAGGCAGTTCCACGGGCTGCCACAATTATCAAAATAGTTTTCCAGTTGTAAATCAGTCATATCACTATGTTCTGTATGTTCCACATCCAGACTGAACCATTCCGGAACATAATTGTCAATCCACTCAATGCCATATTTTTCCAGTTTTTCTACTGTTTGTGTATAGGTTTCCCTTAACTGAGGTACATTCTCACGATAATCATCCAAATAAACCTTTATACGATGTTCTTTCATCAACCGGCATAGTTCATCACCCGGTACAATACTTCCATTAATTACAGTTTCTATACTTTCAATCCTGTTTCTGTAATTTTCATCCAGATAAACCAGTGTCCTTCCCAAATCTTTATTCAGCAAAGGCTCTCCCCCGGAAACCTGAAACCTTGGAGTATAATCAATCCACCGAAACAGCGTATCAATATCTCTTTTTACAAAGGTAAAATCATGTATAATATGCTTTTTAAAATATGGTGAAAAATTCAAACAATCCTTGCATTTTAAATTGCATACTGTACTTGGAATCATACAAACAGAAGAAATCATTAACTTATCGGCTGCAAAAAAAGCATATTGCTGATAGGTATAAAAATCCAGAAAGTCTTCGATATAAAAACAATCGAGAGCCTTTATATATCCTGCCGTTCTAAGCAGCCTCATAACCTGCTCAGCAGCCTTTTTTTCCATAGCAACAATAATAATATGTTCCTCATCTACTTTTTGAAGAATCTTTTCCGGTGCAATTACCTGCTCTCCCAGATAACCATTCTGTTGTTTTTCTACGTTGCGGTCTATAAAACCATCTATATTTCCAAGCCAATTGATTCTATGATACAAATCAGCTCCATAGATTCCTGCTCCGTAAATATATATTTTAGTTTTCTCTCCATAGATTGATTTTACATGGTCTAACTGATGTCCCCGGTTTGTCCATTTCATTACAATTACTCCTTTGCTTTCTGAATAGCTGCATCTTCCAGATTCGGATTAATGGATGTCCAGCCTGCACATTTTTTACAGAATTCTACATATCCCTTTTCATTGTATCGTAATCGGAATTCTAATAATGCTTTTTTGTCTACCTCGCCTGTTAATACAAAGTAATTGTCTTCATCATCCGGTAAAATCCCTGCCTTTGCTGCATAATGTGCATAATTACAGCCTGTTATCTTCTTCTTGCGAAGTGTTGACCACGGATTACCACATCTTTCATAGAAACTTTCCAGTTTCTCTTCTGAATCTTCTTCATGGCTTGAATTTTCAGAATACATACGAATCCACTTTTCTGCATAATTATAAATAACAGAAATTTCTTCCTGATTAAGTTTATTTTTTACACGTTCATACAATGCTTCTCCATTTGGAAGGGTCTTTCTGTAATCATCTAAAAATACCGTTACCTTGCATTTCTTTAAGATCCGGCAAAGTTCATCAGATGGTACAATTGTTCCATTCGTCACTGTCTCAAGGCGAATCACTTTATCTTTATAATTCTCATAAATGTATTCCAATACATGTCCCAGCTCTTTATAAAGAAATGGCTCGCCACCACTAATCTGAAGACGATAAATTAAATCCACCTGTCCAAAAAAGGCATCAATATCTGCTTTTACTTCTTCCAGACTGTCCACAATATGTTTCTTAATATATGGGTTAAAATTCAGACAGCTTCTGCAGTTCAAATCACAAACGGTACTTGGAATAATATTTTCCGATGTGAAAAACAGCTTATTCTTCACATACATAAAATAGATGGGAAGATATGTATAAAGGAAATAACTATAATCGTAAATATCTTCTTCCTTTATTTCATGTTCCAGTAAACCTTTTTTTATCTCTGCAGCTCCGGATGGTGTTGCACAGATTACTACAAAGTAATTCTCTTTCTCCTTCTTCCAGAGTTCTTCCGGAGACATTACACGATATCCTCTTTTTCCTTCCTGCTGTTTTTTTTCATCTCTGTCTACCAGCCATAGTTTCCAGCTGTCTTTACATTCAGAACCCTCATACACATTCAGAATATCCTCTGCATAATCTCCTGCGCCATATATAATCATTGTTTTCTTATCCTTTAACTGATAGCCGATGCTTTCAAATTCTCTTCCCTTATGCTTCCACTTCATGCTCATGTTTCAAATTCTCCTTTAATACTGATTTTAATGGTTCACAATAGAATAATTTTTTGTATATCTCTGAATATTTTTTTATGTATTTTATGTTGTTTTTTTTCAGTTGAAGTTTTATCTCATCTTCTGCCAGTGCAGACACAATAACCGCTGTATGTTCCTGATGTTTCACCAGATAATCCATTCCATAGCATGGAATACCACAGATTCTTGTGTTCCATTTTTTCTCATCATTATCAATATAAGAATGTACCAAAAATCCTCTCAACTGTAATTCATTCAGCATTCTTTTCCCATAATCCCCTGCGCCAAACAAACATATTCTATCTACCCCTTTATCCTTCCATTCCGGGAACAGGAGATTCATATCTCCTTTTCCATCTGACATTATTTCATCCTCTACAAATGCCAGCAGCTTATCCTTAAGATATCCCAGTATGGTATCCGCCTTCGGACTCTGTTTCAACAAAACATATAATCTGTAATAAAAGTTAAATACACTTCCACACATATTTATCTTTTCATCATCTGTCAGCCATTCACAGAAATTTTCAAACATTTTATTATATTCCGGTCTGTGACATGCCAAAGTCTGGCTGCCCTGCTCTCCATGAATTCTTCCCACAAAAAGACTCTCCGGCACAAATACAGATTTCTGTCCCCTCATTACATGAAACAAAAATACAGAATCCTGTGTTGCAATCAGTTCCGGATCGTATAAGCCAACTCTTTCAAAATGACTTTTATGTATCAGGATACTGCATCCATGAATACACAGGAAAACTGGTGCAAAATTACTGTTCGTCAGTTGCTGCATATCATATTGTTTCAGCCAGTCCACACTGGTTTTTTCTCCTGTTGTCATATTTAAAAAATCAAAATTAGAATGAGCAATTGCTGTCTTATCTCCGGATTTTTCAATGGCTTCTATCTGTTTTTCTATTTTCTGCGGATAATAATAATCATCATGAGACAACCAGGAAAAATACTCACCCTTCATCTCCTTTATTCCTCTGTTTACCGCGGTTGCTACTCCACCATTTTCTTTTTTGATATAGCGGATTCTATCCCCATAGGATAATGCAATTTTCTCAGTGGCTCCATTATCATTTGAACCATCATTTACAACAATTACCTCGCAATTCGGATAAGTCTGATTTAATGCGCTATCAATTGCCTCCTTCATATAATTTGCTCCGTTATAAACCGGAATCACAATTGACACTATTGGCTTTTCCACTTTTTCTGCCTCCTGACCTAACTTCTTTCTTTTTGCTTTGCAGGTGATACAATATGATCATTAATATCGACATAACCGCTGCATCTTTTACAGAATTCCACATATCCCTTTTCATTATAGCCCATACGGAATTCCATCAGTTCTTTCATTCGGCTTCTGTCATATTTTTTCAAATCAAATACTTCATCTTCCTGTTCTTCCATAAATCCTGCTACAACTGCATAACTGGCATAATTACAACTGTATATTTTTTCACCGCGCAGCTCCTGCCACGGAACATGACATCCTTCAAACCACTTCTGCAGGCGCAGTTCACTCCAGTCACTATGGTCTGTTGTCATCGGTGCAAGATCAATCCAGTTGTCAACCTTGTTTATTTCATATACGATTCCATATTCTTTAAACAGCTTCTGAATCTCCTGAAATCTCTCTTCCGATGCCGGAACAGCCTCCCTATAATCATCTAAGGTAACATCCACATTATATTTTCTACAGGCTTCCAGTATCTCCTTTTTCGGCAAAACAGTTCCGTTTGTTACTGTTCGCAGGAAATGAACTTTATGTCTGTAATTTTCTCCGATATACTCTATCAACTGTGCCAGATGCGGATATAAGAATGGCTCTCCACCGCTGATATGGAATAGCATAATATAATCCACACACCGGAAAAACATATCTACATCTGCCTTCACAATCTCCCAGGAACGAACCATCGGCTCTTTCATATATGGTGTAAAATTCAGACATGCTTCACAATTTAAATTACATTTTGTGCTCGGCAGAAAAGAAATGGATGGAATATACAATTCTTCTCTCTGATATGCAAAATAAACGGACATGAAGATTTCCATTGTAAAAAAGTCCTGATTATAAACATATCCACTGGTCATCAGCTGCTGTATTAGCGGCTTTCTGGTATAAGGTGATACTGTTATAATAATTCCGGCATTTTCATTATCAATTTCCTCTAAATCAAATACACGTTTTCCTAGATAATGCTCTTTTTGTTTTTCCGGGTTGTTATCAATAAAACCTGCAACCGAAAGCTTATCTTCTAATTCCTGATAAACTGCTTCTCCATATTCACCAGCTCCGAATAAATAGAATTTATCCTTTTTTTCTATATTCTGATAAACTGTATCAAATTCGTGTCCTTTATTTGTCCACTTCATACTTTCACCTGTTTCCTGCTTCTATCTGTTAATATTCCATCAATCTCCTGCCGGATTATGATATTGGTAAAGCCAAGCTTTTGCAATTGTTCCAGCGCACTCTGGCAATTTCTGAGAGCCACTACAACCATAATATTATCCTTATCATCAAGTACCGTTTCCGGTAATTGACAAGGCAATCCATCTATTATCTTCTGATTCTTTTCTGTGCTATTATCTAAAAACAGTTCTGCCTCTATTCCCCTCTTCAGAAGTTCATAATGCATTCTTACCCCATACTGTCCTGCACCAAATATCACAATTCTTTTCCGGTTCTTCTGAAGTTTTTCCGCTAATATCTTGCGGTTTCTATTGTCAGAATCATTCGGACTGCATTCGGCAAGCATTTTTTCTATCACAGAAATATCTCCACCGTAACTCTTTATAAAAGCTGTCATGCGTACAAGAAAACGCCATGGTGAACCGAATACACGTTCCATTTCTGCCAAACTCATTTTCTTTATCAGTCTTATATACAGTGCACATGTCTCCGCATAATAAGACGGTATGGTTCTTGAGCCTGCTGCTGCATGTTCTCTTACCCGAAACAGTGCTTCCGGAACAAAACAGGATTTACGATTTCTTAACATACGAAACCAGAGTTCTATGTCCTGTACCGTATAAATCGTTTCATCAAAACAGCCTGCCCGGGTAAAATTGTCCCGATGTATCAGCGCTCCGCAGGCATGTATCTGTAACTGTAATACACTGAATACAGAATTGGTAATCTGTTCTAACGTGTAATATTTATGAAAATTTGTCGTAGTAAGGCTCCCGGATGCCATATCATAAAAATCATATTCACATTGCACTACTGTTGTCTTATCCGCAAGCGACTGTACTGCCTGCATTTCCTTTTCTATCTTCTCCGGATAATATAAATCATCATGTGACAGCCAGGAAAAATATTCTCCCTTCATATTTCTAATTCCCATATTCAGTGCGCTCGCCACACCACCATTTTCTTTCTTCAGGTAACGTATCTTATCTCCATAAGACAATGCAATTGCTTCTGTTTTTCCATCATCCTTTGAGCCATCATTTACAACCAGTATCTCAATATTACGGTACGTCTGATTTAACGCACTATCAACTGCTTCTTTTAAATAATTGCCCCCATTATAAACAGGAATTACAATTGATACCAAAGGCAGTTTACTCATCTTATTTCCTACTTTCTCTTGTATGTGCAACATAATCTATAATTCTTTCATAATCATCAAAATAATCTATTTCTGCCCAGAACTTACCGTCCACATCCACGGTATAAATATCCTGTTCTTTCTGATCCGTAAAGGAATATAATACATTTTCCCACCAGGCACTATGCTGCTGGCTTCGAATCATTTCCTCCATACGTTTTTTAAATAACGGCAGAAAACTCTTTTCCACTTTTGCCATACCTACATATTCGCAGCTGCGCAATTCAATCGGAAGTCCCTTTCCATACTTTTCAATTCGGCCATTCCATGCCGTCTTAAAAAAATAATCTCCCTCCTGCACCCGGGAACGGTCGATTGCCATAACTGGACTTCTTTTATCTTTAAGCAGTGCAGTTAATATCTCTTCAGTAAAGAACACATCTGCATTCATGATAATCAGATCATCATCCATCTCTTCTCTTGCAAACCAAAGACTTGCAAGGCTGTTTGTAACATCAAAAAAAGGATTGTAGCAATATGTAATTTTTTCCATTCCTTCTAATGCTTCTTTTACCTTTTCTTCTTTATATCCGGTGCATACAATACACTGCATTCCAGCTTTCTGAAGCAATGCTACGGAACGCCGAATCAATGGTTCTCCATCTATCGGCAAAGTTGACTTTGGCACCATTTCAACATTTCTCGCTATTCTGGTTCCCCGTCCTGCAGCCAATAAAATAGCCTTCATAGTTCTCATTCTCCTTTGTATCTATTCACCCTTTGAGCATGCCCTGATTCTCTCCTGTGCTTTTGCATAATCTCCGCATTTCCGATAATATTCCAGTGCCTGTCCGATGTCTCCGAGGCACTCCCGGATTACGCCTGCATTGTAATATGCCAGATAAGAATTTGTTCCTGTCATCCGTGCGCTCTTATACTCCGTTGCCTTTAAGAACTCAGCTACTGCTTCTTCGTAACGTTCATTATTCATATAGATGAGTCCCATCAGAAACTTGAAATCCGCACAGTCTCCAAACTCTTCATAAATCCCCTGAAACTGCAATGCCGTTTCAACCCGCCCGGTATTCAAAAGTGCGTATCCATAGCTTTCCACCATGTCAATTACATATTCCAGTTTTGGATTCAAGTCATAGCCCAATGCTTTTTCAAAATACCGGATTGCTTCTTCATAATCCTCTGCCATATAATAGCTTTTTCCAATCTGATACATGAAATAAGTATCATCCGGATGATTCTCCAACTCTTTTAACAATAACTTCAGATTACGTTCTGCTTTTTTCCTCCGCTCCTCTTCGGTGCCTTCATAACCATCATGCAAGATAACAACCGGAGCAAGGTAAGTTTCATACTCTTCTTTATTTTTCGCTGTAACCTGTTCGTGGATACTGCCCGAATATTCATATTGCTGCCTGGAGAATATCCGGTTAATCCGTTCTATGTATTCTGTTTCCTGCTCTCCTACGGAAACGCGGTTAATTCTTTTGATTCGCCCTACCATAGAAGGATGCTGCTTTAACAATTTTTCCAGCTCGCCTGTATCTATTTCCTGTAAATATTCATCACTGTCTATCATCATAACAATGTCATTGGACGCCTGAGTCAATGCATAATTCCGTGCTGCGGAGAAATCATTGCACCAGCTGAAATAGCATACTTTATCTGCATATTTTTTTGCCATGACAACCGTATCATCCGTAGAACCGGTATCTACTACAATAATTTCAAAGCCATACCCCATCAGTTGTTTCAGGCACTTTTTCAATTTTTCTGATTCATTTTTCGTGATGATACATACAGAAATTTTTCTCATGTTATAAATCCTCAAGTATTACTTTCATCCGTTCTTCAAATCGAAAATCTTCTTTTACCCGCTGTAATCCTCTATCCGCAATTTCTTTCCGTTTTTCTTCATGCTGCAAATAGTAATTTACCAGATAATAAAGCTCTTCTATATCTCCATAAGTGATGATTTCTTCTCCCAGCCGGAAGTACTCTGCCAACTCTTCCTGGAAGTTTGAAATCACAAATCCGCCACTGGCAAGAATGTCAAGTACACGCAGCGGAATTCCTGTCCGGATTGTTTTCAGCGAAATATTAAGATTCACTTTAGAGCATTTAAATACTTTTGGCATCTGGGTATAATAATCGATATAATTCTTCTTTCTTATCTTTGGTATGGCTACATTCTGTTCTCCGGAATAGAGCGCTACATCAAAATGATTGGAAAGAAGCGTTAATATTTCCTGCCGCTCTCTTCGTGTAATCTCACTGGCCAGCAGAAATTCAATTTCACGATGATTTACCGTAATCTCTCCATTCCACTGCTTCTGATAAACTGCATTCATTCTCTCTATCAAATCATCCGTTATAAAATCCGGCAGGAAATAGCCGCCATATACTTTTTTCTGAGCCGCAATCACACCTTCCAAATATCCTCTGTCATACTCTTTCAAAGGTGCCATATACTGTGGATAGACAGTCTGATATAATTTTCCTACCAGTGAAATCTCTGCTCCATATTCCTTTTTATCGACTTCTGTAACTGCAACCGGATAAAATGTTTCCACATCTGCTGCCAGTGGCAAATAGCCGGCATTGATTCCCTGTCTTTGATATTCTTCTGCCTGTCCACGGTCAAAAAAATACACTTTTGTATAGGAATTCTTCAGTGCCTGTACATTGCGGATATGAATCGGAGAATCATAGACCCACGCACGATAAGGCAGTTTATGATTCTGGCATACATCAGAAATAACCGGATTAAAATTTATAGAAATCACTGCATCATACGCCTGCTGCGAAATCCTCTTTTCCAACTGCTCTGCAAACCGATCATCCGATTCCCAGTCATTCATCTGATAAAAGAAGGTATCATAAGCAATATTCAATCTGTGTAACGCACGTTCCATTCCTTTTCCCATAAAAGAATGCCATTGCCAGAATAATATTTTCATTGTTCTCTCCTGCTTTGTAACGAAAAACACTGATACCTTTCGATATCAGTAGTTTTTTAATTCATCTTAACTTTGGCTACTTCTTCCAGTTTTTCAAAGAATGGTATCATGTCCTTCTCAAAGACTTCTGCAAGCTTCTCATCATCTTTTTCCTGATATATTTTGCTGAAATTTACAAACAAAGCATTTGCTGCCTGCTTATCAATAAGCTGCTCGATTTCATTGAGATAGTCCATTGTTCCATTTAAGACCTGAATTTCCCAGTTCATACCTTTGATAATGCTCAAAAGATATTCATCGGTATCCGGCTGACGATTTCCATGTAATTCTTCCATTACATTTCTCATAGATTTTAATAATTTCGGGCTATACTCCGTCAATACTTTTAACGCTTCTTTTTCTTCTCTTCTATTATCTTCCATGATATTTTCACCCTGGCACATCCTGTGCCGCCTTTCTATAGAATGTATATCGGTTCATTCCTTCATTTTCACAAGAGTATTTTCACTTTTCACTGCATTTTCTTTCCTGGGCATCTATTTCATCAATAAATGCAAGAAGCTTTTTTGCGCTCTGCTCCCAGGTATAATTTTCCTTTGCTTTCCTATAAGCATTCTCTGCAATCATCTGCAGGTTATCTCTTCCTGCCCCTTTCAGATAATCCGCAAGCAGTTCCGGAATCTTATAAAGTTCATTCAACCGGTACATGAGAATATCTTTCCCATCTGTAAACTGCTCTTTCAGATAAGTGCTTTCATCGGTAAGCACCACGCTATGCTGTAACATGCTGTTTGCAATCCGCTCCGTAAATCCATCCTTATGCCAGGCCATCACATTAAAAGATATAAGGCTTTTTTCCATGACTTCAAGGCTTTCTCTCATATCCACCGCTTCATGAATACGAAGATATGGTGAATCCCCAAACGGGCTCTTCTTCCAACTGTCCCCAAATACTTCCAGTGTAATGCCTGCTTCTAAAATTACCTTTACTGCTTTTTCCCGGTAATAGGACATGATGCAATAAATCATTGGCTTGACACCATCTAATACTTCTAAAAATTCTTCATCCGATAGTACAATTCCATCTTTTCGTAAGGATTCTTCCAATGCTTTCTCCGCAGTCTCTTCCGGGTGCTGTTTCATCTGAAACAGAAAATGGGCTGCTATCTTTTTAATGATTCCCTGGCTATTTCTGATCAGTGGCAGATAACTCCGATAGTCCGTATAGGTGCCAATAAAGGATATCTGATATTCCTTTTTATCCTGCACCCCCCTCAAATTCCGCTCTGCTTCCTGTTTTCCATTCTCTCCTGCTGACTTCTCACAACCTCCCGGAAAGATAATGGAACTTCCTGCAATTCTCGGATAATACTTTTCTATAAATGCCGCATAATTTCTGTCATGGGTTGCACTATAGCAATGCTCCGGCATTCTGATATAATGATTCTTCATCCAGATTGGATGGTCAAACTGGAAATTTATTTTTGGTCCCTTTATCAAGTCATGTAAATAAATGCCTGCCTTCGGAAGATAAATATCAAAAAGATAACTCTGAAAGCCAATTACCGCCTGATATGTTTTTCCTGCATAAGCTGCCAGAGCAGCTTCGCCGCTCTGCTTCACATCAAAATATTCTACCTCTTCTCCAAGCCTCTGTAACGCTTCTCCCAGCTGCTCTGCAAATGTATTTAAAATGTTATAGCAGATTGGTTCTCCCTTATAGATTAAAATTGTCCCTTTTGCTTCTCTTATTCTATGCTCCATGTTATCTCCCGTCCGGATGCTGTACCTGCTTTTCCTGCCTTATCGTATAAGTTTCCACAAATTCACATAACCTTCGATAGTTTTCTTTTTCATCTACTGCAAGAATTTCCTCTGCTTTTCTGCGGCATGCTTCCTTCTTCTTCTCCATGAATCCTTTATCTTCACAATATTGATGTACCAGATTTACCATCGACTCAATAGAATCACAGGTGAATACCTTGCCCACATTTACCTGCACATCGCAGTTGTCCAGTGTCACTACCGGAATTTCCTGTAAAATTGCATACATGGCTCCGGTACCGCCGCCCTGTCTTGGCGGGTTCAAAAACAAATCTCCTATGGTCATGGTTTTCTGTAATTCTTCGGTATATCCAAGGAAATAAAAACGCTCCCGATATGCTTCTGCTATCCTTTTTTCCAGTGCCTCGCAATTTCCAATAACCGCCAGTACTGCTTTTGGATTTTCCTCTAGCATCGTATAAATCGTCTTAAGGAAATCCTCTGTTACTTCCTGCACCAGCCGGTTTCCCACCAGTAAAATTACGAACTTGTCTTCTGGGATGCCATAATTTTCTTTCTTCTCTTTTTCCACAACCACTGTATTTCCCACAATGGAATGTTTTACTTCCACAAACTGCTGGTACGGTTTCAGCCAGCTCTGATATCGTCTTTCTTCCGCCATGGTATAATCCGAAGCCAGTACGATAATCGGTGCATTGGTTACCGGAATTGTCTTAACACACCTTCTGGTCAATACGGTGGTAAACTGCCGGCATAAATCTGCCAATATTGTTTTATCACCGATTTCAAGCACCCACTCAGGTGCTTCCTGCCATATCATTTCCGCCGCATCATAAAGCTGTTCCGGATAATTTTCCTGTGTAAAAAGCAGATTATAACCCTTCAGTTCCTCTCCTTCTATCTCGCCCTGAAATGCTCCGGCTGTATTCATAAAATTATTCCACAGACACTGCTTATACCACAACGGTGCTGTATTCTGATTTGGCATATAGGCGACATATAATACCACTTCGTAACCCAGTTCCTTTAAATAACGGTTCATCTGCAATGTTATTTCCGTCGGTGCATGCTGTCTTCCGATAAACTGTTTTGTTATCAGAACAATTTTTTTATTCCGTTTTTCCCACGGCAGATAGGAAAATTCCTTTTTATTCCGCTGTCTGATTTCATCCATCAATGCAGTATAAGCGTCACTGTTTCTCTTATATTCTGCCTCGTCATCCTTTATCATTTCACTGGCAAAAATTGTCCGCTGCAACTGATTCATTAATTCCACTTTCTGCCATAAATTCAAAGAGTCATCTGCCGTTAATTCTCCCATATAAGGAATGATTTTTTCATCCCGAAGAACCGCCAGCAGGGATGACCAGATGTAAATCTGCAATGTTATTGGAAACTTTGCCAATGACTGTTCTATTACGCGCAGCATATTCTGCTGCATCGCTGCATCAAATTTCTGGTAGCTTTCCTTTAACTCCCGCAGCGTTCCTTCTTCATATTCCCCTGTTGCATCCAGCTGCCCCAGTCCTCTTTGTAAAATCATAAAAAACTGTTCCATATATTTTCTTTTCGTCCTGCGACGATTTCTCCTTATTCTAACCTTGTTTCTTTCTTTCGATTTCGTTACAATAGTTATAGTTATTATACTCTATATCCAAGGAAGAGGAAAGTTTATCATGAAAATACTATTCTACCGTTATGGAAGCATTTGCGAACCGGATATTATCGAAGCCATGAAGCATTTAGGGCATGAAGTATTCTGTATTAATCTTGAAATTACCGATAAAAATATTCCCACACAGACAGTCATCAAGCATGTTTCTGATACACTGTTATCATCTTCCTTCGACTGCATTTTCTCGATAAACTTTTATCCTGTTTTATCGGAAATCTGTAATATCATGAAGCTTCCTTATATCTGCTGGACGGTAGACAGTCCTGTCATGGAATTATATTCGGATTCCTATTCGAATGAGTGGAACCGTATTTTTCTCTTTGATTCCATGCAATATCAGGACTTTGCGCCATATAACCCGGCTCATACCTTTTTCCTGCCGCTGGCAACCAATGTAAACCGTTGGAATTCCGTTCTTACTGATGTCAATCCCGATTCCTACAAAAGTGATATTTCCTTTGTAGGCTCGCTTTATACAGAGAAATGTCCTTATGATTCCATCAAGAATCCTTCCCCTTATCTCGAAGGTTATCTGAATGGAATTATGGATGCACAGGAACAGATTTACGGTGCGTTTCTTTTAAATGAATTGCTGCCGGATTCTATTGTCAAAGAATTTATTGACTGTATGCCGGATTATTATATTCCGCCGGAAAAAGCCAGACGGGTTGACCGGGATATCATTGCACAGCAGTACCTTGGCATGAAGGTAACTGCCAATGAGCGGAAGCACCTATTGTCCCTTCTTGGCTCCCATTTTTCAGTAGACTTATACACCGGAAGTGATGCAGACGCTCTTCCTGTCCACAATCGTGGACGGGTTAAGACTTTAACAGAAATGCCTCAGGTCTTTGCCCACAGCAAAATTAATCTGAACATGACCTGCAAATCCATCCGGAATGGTATTCCCCTTCGTGTCTTTGATGTTCTTGGATGCGGTGGCTTCTTACTGACAAATTATCAGAATGATTTAAGTGAATGTTTTACCATTGGAGAAGATTTAGACATCTATACCAGTCCTGATGACCTTCTGTCTAAATGCGAATACTATCTTTCCCATGAAAAAGAACGGATAGAAATTGCCGAAAACGGCTATCAGAAAGTATTAAATCATTATACTTATGAGAAACAACTTCAGAAAATGTTATCCTCTGCGCTCTCTCTTTAATGAAAGGAACTCTATGAAAATATTATTTCTTGATTCACCGGCTTTTGCCAAAAAAGATATGTTAGAAGCATTTCATAACTGCAACATTGAAACCGATTTATTTATGCACGAGGATTATAATGTCCGCAAAAGTGCTGCCTATGATGCGGCTTTTGATGCTACTGTAGAAAATACTTCCTACGACTTTGTATTTTCCTTTAACTATTATCCGATTCTGGCCACCTGTGCCCATCGGCATAATCTCCGTTATGTTTCCTATGTTTATGACAGTCCGCTGGTGGCTTTGTATTCCTTTACGATTACTTATCCCACCAATTATATTTTTCTTTTCGATTATCCGATTTACGAAGAGTTAAAGCAGGGGGGCATTGACCGGGTATTCTATCTGCCGCTTGCTGCAAATGCAAAAAGACTTTCCACCATGCAGGCAGCAGATTCTATCCTTGATATAATCTCTTCCGAGATTTCTTTTGTCGGTTCTCTTTATAACGAAGACCACCTGCTTTATGACCGCTTATATCAGAAGCTTCCTGCCTTTACGAAGGGATACCTCGATGCAATTATTGCCGCCCAGCAGCAGGTATATGGTGAATTCCTAATTCCCGGTTTATTAAATGATACCATCTTAAGTGATATGCAAAAATCCGTTCCATATGCGCCAAATGAAGACGGCATCGAAACACCGCGCTATATTTATGCCAACTATTTCCTTGCCAGGAAACTGGCAGAATTAGACCGCACTGCAATCCTAAAAAAGCTTTCCGCAGTGCATCAGGTGAAGCTTTATACCAACAATCCTACTCCGCAGCTTCCCAAAGTAGAAAATATGGGAGCCATTGACTATTATGAAATTATGCCTCTGGTTTTCCAACATTCAAAGATTAATCTTAACATTACATTGCGCAGTATCCAAAAGGGCATTCCTCTGCGGGCATTCGATATTATGGGAAGCGGTGGTTTCCTGCTGACCAATTATCAGGAAGATTTTCTGAATTACTTTGTTCCGGGAGAAGATTTCATTTATTATTCTTCCTATGAGGAAGCAGAAACTTATGCCGACTATTATCTTTCCCACGAAAAAGAACGTCAGCAGATTGCTGCCAACGCCCTTGGTAAAATTTTAGATGCCCACACCTTTGAGCACCGGATTCAAACCATGTTATCTGTTATAGACGGTCAATAAATTTTTCATGTAAATCTGCTATGAGTCGATCTACCGCAGATTCATAGCCTTTGTACCAGGCTTTTGCACGATTGCATAAGTCTGGTATTGTTAAATCTGCAGATAATACATCATCCCCAATGGAAAATTCTATTTCACTGTTATAATATAGTAACAAATCCTGCACCGGCTCTTTCTGGATTTCTTCATTAAGATTTCCAAATTCTGTCAGCAGCTTCTTCTGCTCCTCTATATTTCCATCTTTGGATGCCTGTTCTAACTGCTCTGCAACTTCCCTTGCTTTCTTAATATTTTCCTTTACTTCTTCCAGACGCTTCGGCTCTTCCTTTATCTCATGGATAATATCCTGCCGTTCTTCTTCTGAAAATGCCAGTGGTACTTCCTGCAATAATTTTTCGAAATCAATTTCTTTCGTGCAGGAATCAATGACTTCTTTTAATGTCATCACTTTTGCGCCTTCTATTTTTGCACCGCCCTCTGTTGCATTGATTACCGTAATATCCTCCGGCAATTTTAAAATTTCATTTTCAATCCATTTCCGGTACATATCCATCTGATAGTCTGTATCCAGCATGGTTCCATCATTGCCCTTTACCTGCACAATGACACGTTTCTTCTGATGCTGCTCATTCTCTTTTTCATCCATTTTCAGACCGCTGTTATAGCTCTGTCCTCCGGTAAAAGCAAGGTCCTGGCCGATAAATACAATTTTCTTAAAACCCAGTGCCTTTACCAGCGAAAATGCGCTGGTAGAAATAGAACCTCCGGTTAAAATATCATCCAAGACATAGCCTTTTCTTTCTATTACAGCCTTTGCAAACATATTACACGGAAATTCATCATAGAAATGTTTGCCGGTATGTCTCTTTACGATTTCTTCTCTGGATATTGCCTCAAATACAAACGGAAATGTGCTGATATCAATTCCTTCAAAAAAGCGGTCTGCAACTCTTGCGTCTACCGTCATTCCCAAATCTGGTGTAATTCCGGCATTTACTACTGCCCGGAGTGCTGCATCCACCACAAGAATCAATGCTTTTCCTTTCGCCCGCTTCAGTTCCTGCACATTTTTATTTAAGGATGGTCCTGCCGCCACAATAATTGCCGGTACATCGCTCAAGTCCTCCTCCGCAAGACATTCTTTCAGATAATGGGTATCTGTCTGCCAGAGATAATCATACATATTACTGAGAGCATGTGCCGCAAACTCATCCCGGAAATTATAGATGGTATTCCGATATGTTTTCGTCTTATTCATGAAATATATCATAGTCTCTAACATATGTTTACATTCCTTCGGATAAATGGAATCATAATTCGGAAGAATACCAAGACGCAGCATCCGGATATTGTTGAAGCTGATACCGGATTCTAAATAATCCTGCAGCATGTTCTCTGACTCTACTATCAAATACACATTTTTCTTCTTTAAAAGTTCAGTATAATCAAAGGTCTCTAATGTTTTTTGGAAAATAGCAACGGATGGTTCATATACAATAAGTGTCATGGTCTCATCCAGCGTCTGCGCCAATGCTTCTATACTTCTTCCGTCTCCAAATCCCAAAAGAAAGAACACACTGTAGGAGCCTTCTTTTTCAAACTGGCTGACATACTGCATGGATGCTTCCTTTGGATTATATTTACTATTTAACCGGTATTCCAATCCGCCCTTTGTCACAATCGGATAAAGCATTTCATCTTCCGCTGCTTCATAGCGTATCTCTACTGATTGCTCCGGCTGTGCCGTTTCCAGATATTCATGAAGTCTTACATGGTGTTCCCGGATTGCCTGCATATTCTTTTCGTATATCGTCATATTATATCTCCCATCCCATATATCTGCCATATTCATAGTTCAGGCAATCTGCCAGTTCCATGATCTGATGATTCTGATATGCATGAATCAAATGTTCCAATATAGTAACTGCCTGTTCCTGTATTGCTACGTCGGTTTCACCTTTTTCTGTATAATATGTAATTTGTTCTAACAGGCTATCCTTTATCTCCTGAATATGTGCACCAATCCATGGATAAGTTTCCTCCTGCTGGTTCTGATACAACTTCCGGATTACTGCTTTCATTTCCTCTTGTAATTGACTATACTTTCCTGCTTCCACTTTATAGTACCTCGTCTTATCTCTTTTCTTCTATTCTACATGATACTAATCTTTTCGTCACTAAGAAAATAATTATCACTACCCGTGTAACAAAGAATGTGCCTTAGCACATTCTCGCACCTGCGACATCTAGCTTATACGCACCGTGCGCATCCTCGCGGAGCGCTTTTTTACTTTACAGGAAATCAATTTCCTGTAAAGTAAAAAATAAAGCCGACCCTTTCGGGTCAGCTTTACTTTTATGGTTGAGTACTTATGATTACTGAAGTAAGGATAATACACCCTGAGTAGACTGATTAGCCTGTGCTAACATAGACTGACCTGCCTGACCAAGGATGTTATTCTTGCTGTATGTAACCATTTCAGAAGCCATATCTGTATCACGGATACGGGATTCTGCTGACTGAGTATTCTCAGATGTGGTATCCAGGTTGGCAATTGTATGCTCCAGACGGTTCTGGATAGCACCCATTGCTGAACGCTGTTTAGAAACAACTTCGATTGCATCCTGAACTGATTTCATGTAAGAACCAGCTTTTGTAAATGTACTTACACTTAAAGTTTTCTTAAGACCAATCTTTGTTGCACACATATTAGCAATTGAGAAGTCGATAGACTGTCCGGAAAGGGCACCTACCTGTAATTTCATCTGATTTGTTGCTCCAGAGAAAGTACCATCTAACAGGTTCATTGTGTTGAACTGTGTGGTAGACTGGATACGGTTGATTTCAGATGTTAACTGATCCAATTCAGCACGGATAGCGCTTCTATCTACAGAAGTGTTAGTTCCGTTAGCTGCCTGTGTAGCAAGTTCGTTCATACGCTGTAAGATAGAATGTGTTTCATTTAATGCACCCTCAGCGGTCTGTACTAAAGATACACCATCCTGTGCGTTTGAAGAAGCTTTGTTAAGACCACGGATCTGGCTTCTCATTTTCTCAGAAATGGAAAGTCCTGCTGCGTCATCTGCTGCACGGTTGATTTTGTAACCGGAAGATAATTTCTCAGTTGATTTTGCCTGTGCACTTGTTGTGATACCTAACTGTCTGTTTGTGTTTGCTGCCTGTAAATTGTGCTGTACTACCATAATTAATTCCTCCTTGAATTTAACGTCGCTTCCTTGCGACTACTTGTTTTTTGTTGCAGATATCTTATCGGTCGTACGCTCCTCAAATCCATCTGCTAAGTAACAATATCTTGTTTACTTGTTATATATATCGGACGGTCGTCTCGATACTTTATAGTAAATGGAAAATTTTTTTAAATTTTTCCAGTCTACTTCTTATCATCCAGAAATGTGGAACCCGGAGTTCCCATTTTCATCATATTTCTGTAATAGGAATTCACCGCCTGTCTGGATTTCTTTACTTCCTTAATCTGTTTCTTCACGGAAGTAAATTTCTGCTGCATCAATACCTGATTGCGTTTTTCCTGGCTCTGGATTGCAGTGCTCTTGTCCATGATTGCGGTAATATCCCGCTTCATCTGAGCAATGTCTTCCGAATATGCCCCACGGTTCTCTGTCAAATCAGCTCGGACCCGGTCATAAATCTGACTGAATCCGTCATCTAACTTTGATAACTGCTCTACCAGATCTGCCTTACGGTTCAGATTTTCTTCCAGTTCATCCGGATCTAAATCCGGATTTTCCAGCATATCTTTCTGCAATACATTTAATGCCATAATTGTATCCAGCAGTTCTATTTTTTTCGTAAGGCTCTGTTTTAAGATTTCAATATAGCTGTTATTTGCTGTGTGCAAGCTTCATTACCTCTTTCCAAGTATCACGCATGGTGCGAAGGTGTACCAGTACTTCCTCTAAAATTTCTTTATCTTTTTTCATGTTTGCCTCAACCAGACGTTCCTGTAAGTACTTATACACATTTTCAAAGTCCTTTGCAACCGGATACTTATGATTTAAGGTTGCCTGAAACTCTTCTATGATATTTTCTACTTTTACAATATTTGTATGGGCTTTCTGGATATTATTCTCCTCAATTCCCATGATTGCAATATTACAGAATTTGATGGCACCTTCATAAAGCATCAGTGTCAATTCTGCCGGAGAAGCAGTCATAATCTTACTGTTCTGATATGCTGCATATCCATTGTTCATTGTCATCGTGTTACCTCCATGTATTTTCACATTATCACCGGTCTATACCTGTGACTGACATTTATCGGCACTTATGAACCTAAGAGACCTGACAGTGAGGATGTAGACTGCTGTAATTTTGCCAGTGCAGTTTCCATCGCCGCAAATTTCTTATAATAAGAATCTTCCATCGAAGTAATCTTATCTTCCCACTTCTTAATGGTGGTAGTGTAATTGCTATACTCTTTTGCCATCTGCTTATCATTATAAACAGTCATTGCACTGCTCAGAGAATTAGAGCGCATCTTGGTATCAATCTCATTGTATACACCGGTAACAAGCTGCTGCATGAATGCCGTAACTGTATCCGGGTCTTCCTGTAACATCTGTTTTAACTTATTGGTCTTAGAAGAAACCGCTGAATCATCTGCATCACCATCAATATGATAAGCATTTTCCTCATTCTCATCTGCATTGAGATATCCCAGGGTTGAAATACCAAAGCTGGAAAGGCTGTAACTCTTGCCATTCACAGTATATCCCTTATACATGGCACTGGTCATGGAATTTAAAAGATTACCCAGACTGTCATCCCGGCGAAGCAATGCACTCTTTACCTTCTTCTCCCATTCCTCGACTTCAGAATCTGTCATGGCATCTTTTTCTTCCGTTGTCAACGGCTCATATCCTTTGGCAGAATCTGCATTGTAAAGAGAAGTCATCTCATTAATCAGGGAATTATATTCTTTTAAGAAATCTTTTATTTTCTTGTATACACCGTCTACGTCATTCTTTACCGTCACATTAATCTCACTGCCCTCTGTTGAAGCCAGCGCCTCAATCTTCAGTCCGTTAATGCTGAAGGAGTTAGAGGATGACGTATATTTTGCATTATTTACATAAATCTCTGCATCCTGACCATCTACGCGGGTTGCATCCGTATTGTACTGTGTCTTGTCAGCTGCATTGGCAAGCTGTTTTACCGCATAGGAAATACGTGCCTCTAGCGTCGCCTGATCTTCCCCGTTATCTAACAGGGCATATTTTTCAAGAACAGCCTTATTGTCACTGATAATCTGATTCTGGGCAGTAATACTGTCCTGCTCTTTCGTAATCTTATCATTGTATGCATTGGTAAGTTCTTCTATGGATGCATATTCTGAATCTGCTGTCCCCTTATAAGCATGCTGTACACTGGTGATAAAATCATTCATATCCGCTTTTTCATCAGCTGTCAGGGTGTCATCAGCTGCCTGGGCGTCATACTTGTCTACTGCAGCCTTTGCTGCCGCAAATTCTGCAATGGTAACCTGTTTTACATCTTCGCCGGCATTTTCATCCTTCTTCTTAACAAGACCTGCCTTGGCTGCAAGGGCATTCAGGCGGTCTGTACCGGTTGCTTTTTTATCATCTGCGACTGTATCATCTGCTACAATCAGCTTTCCTTCTGAATCTCTTTTAAAGTTTCCATCATCATCCAATTCATATGTTTTGGATAAATCAGCTTTGGACATGGATGCCAGTTCATCCAAATCACGGATTTCTCCTGCATTATCAAGTCCCTTATATGCATTCATCATGGTCTCATAGGAAGATGCATAATTTACCTTTGTTGTATAACCGGAAATCTTAGAGCGCGACTGTGTAATGCTGTTATTGGCTGCTGAGATTGCATCCTTGGAATTCTGCAGATCCGCAAGAATCTGCGCTATATCCTGTCCATCATACGCTGCCCATGACTTATAATTCTCTGTATTGCTCTTGGAAGCTACCCTCAAGCCCAGTGCCTTTAATGCTGTGCTTCCATTGTCATCTACTCCTGACAGGCTGAAATCATTGGCTGCTCCCGTACCGGATGCTGCCACATAAATTCTCTGATTTATCGAATCATAAGATGCCTTTACTCCTGCTTTGTTTAATTTTGATACAAAATCACTGATTGTTGTATCTGCCGTCACTTCGATTGTGCTGGTCTTTCCGGCAGATGTCACTTCAATCTTTCCACCGGTAAAGCTGTCATCACCCAATAACTCGCTGAGCTTGGTTGCTCCGGTTGTAGAGGCTGCTAACTGGCCGCCGGTAAGATAACCGGACTTTGCCACCTGATTAATCTTTAAGCTGTAGCTTCCGTTTACAGCAGTACCCTCTGCACTGACACTTGCCTTAGTAGTATCTGACACCGACGCCATCTTGGTCTTATACGCAGAACTGTACTTTAAGCTTGTCATGTTACTGTAAAGACTCTTTACCTTTTTATTTAATGTCTTCCATGCATCCTGCTTCCAGGAAAGCTTGGTCTGTGCTTTTACATATGTATTTTTCTTTACATTATATGCAGATACGAGCTGTGTAACAATCGACTCGGTATCCATTCCTGACGCTAATCCTGATACTCGAATTGCCATCTTAAGTACCTCCTATCTCTTCTCGTCTACCATCAGCCCTGCCATCTCCCAGAGCTTCTGTATCATGTCAAGTGTCTTCTCCGGCGGATATTCTTTAATCACTTTCTTGCTCTCTTTGTCCACAATCTTAATAGTGACACGATTGGTTCCTTCGTGGATACCAAAGATTGCTTCTGTATGAGCCTGGCTGCGATTGATGCTCTCCACCGCCTTCTTAACCTGTTCCGAGGAAGAGGCAGTTGCTTTTTCTTCTTCTGTTGGATTCTGACCCTGTGCTGCTGCATTTTCTAATACGCTGGCATTTTCCTGCTGTATTTCATCTGCACTTGTCTGTAATCCTTCTGTTGTTACTGCGGAACTTTCTCTTATTGTTCCCTGAACCGGAGAACTTCCCTGATACACCGATCCACTGTTTCTGATTGATTCAATTGACATTGCTTACACCTCCATGTGCTTCTTGTCATTTCCGTTTACCATTGTTCTAACTCTTATATCGGTAGAACCCGTAAATTTATTTAGCGGTTACAGTAAATTTTTCAAAGCTTCTAACCCATCAGCTTTAAGAGAAGCTTCATTTTCCTTCTGAATCTGTAAATATACTTCTTTCCGGTATACCGGCACATTCTTCGGTGCGCAGATGCCGATTTTAATCTGGTCTCCTCTGATTTCCAGTACTGTTATCTCAATATTGTTATTGACAACAAGGGATTCTCCCT
Source organism: Roseburia sp. OM03-7AC (assembly GCF_003462625.1). NCBI lineage: Bacteria > Bacillati > Bacillota > Clostridia > Lachnospirales > Lachnospiraceae > Roseburia > Roseburia sp. OM03-7AC. The sequence goes on along the minus strand of NZ_QTZJ01000002.1, from coordinate 6,704 downwards.
TTTTTCTTGTTAATGCCAGCATCTTATTCACCTGCCTTCTTCTTTGCTTCTTCTAAAATTTCATAAATTCTGTATCTTACCGGCAGGTCATCCTCTACGATTATCTGACTCGCTTTTCTTGTGTCTGTATTAATTACAATCGGTGCTTTTAAGTTCACTGCAAGTTCTTTGATATTCTGTGGCACGGTAACTGTTACCAGTACATAAAGGTTATCCTCTTTTATGGTTCCAAGGTTCTTTAACAATTCATCTTCCACACTTGGATTATATGTTTCACAAACGAACAGCGGATCCATTACCGGAAATGCTATCTCTGGCTCGTCCATGGACTGTAACCAGGAAATGGATGGTCTGCCCTCTTTTTCTTCATCGAAGATTAAGGTAAACTTCTTCATATCCGGAAATCCAATGATTCCGTCCTCAAATGTTATGATTTTGCTTTCGTCAATTTCTATTTCCCCAAACAATCTTGTTGCTGCTTTCATGCCAGTTTCTCCTTTCTTACAGATAATCCAGTAAAGTCTGTCTTTCTAATTTAGCGGCCGCCTGTAAAGATGCCTGATATGCAGTATAGGAAGAAGTATAGTCAATGATAATATCTGACAAATCCTTATCCTCATTGTCTGATTTTAGTGCCTCTACCGTCTGCTGCTGATTAGACATGCGGTTCTTTGTAATATCAAGCTGCTGTCCCTTGCTTCCCACATCCGTGATTGCAAGGTTTACATCTGACATATAGCCTTCGAATTTTGTCAGTCCCCTGTTAAACACTGTCTGCAGCTGATGATCTGCATAATCTGCCTGTTTCTGGGCAGCAGCCAGACAGCTTTCCAAATATTCCTGGTCGTCCTTTGAGGAATACTGGCTTAAGCCTTTCATTTCCTTAATGTTGTCCACTACACTATGTGCGTCAATTGCTGACTGCACAATGGAAGTAAGATTATCTAAATCTCTTGCGATATCAGAATTGAACACTGTGCTTGCCTGTGTATTTACCACCAGCGTCTGATTCGATGCAATGGTATATTCAATATCCTGCCGGACTCTCTTTCCATTTTCAAAATTAGTATATTGGATTGGATTAGCTGCATCTGTATTATTGGTACAGTCAAAATAATTCTCCGGTCGTAATTCTCCTTTGGAAAATCCGGTCTTATCATAATTTACAGAAACCGTTGCTCCGAATGATTTCAGATTTGATGCCAGCGTTTTTCCCATCAGAAATTCACCGGTGTCTTTATTAAATACAATGTCATTATCTGCTATTGCATAAGAAGACGCTTCTAAATCACTGGTGGTAACAGTGGTAACATTCAGCTCTTTCGTGGTCATCTGTCCGGTTGCTGTGTCTGTATAACTGTAACTGATTTTTCCACCAGTAATATCGGTAATATTGTCATAGGAAAGGCGCAATCTGTGCAGTGTAGTATTCTCCGGTGTACCCGGTGCTGTCTTTGCAGCTACGTCTGCAGCTGTCGGCGTCTTAACATTTCCATAGGAATAATTATATTCTTCTATTTTATCTGCGGATAAATACTCGCTGATATTATATGTCTCTTTGCTGTCTGCCTGAAATGTCAAGGTTGAATTCGTCTTATAACCGGTAAATACTGTTCTTCCTGCATAATCTGCATCACCTTCAGAATAAATCTGGTCACTTAAGGACTGTAACTGCTTTAAAATAGTCTTACGGTTTTCTTCCGTCAGTGTTCCATTGGCTCCTGCATCACACTGGGTGTGAATGGTAGTCAGCAGCTTTTTCATGTTAGTAAGAGAGGTTTCGGTAACATCTAACCACGCCTCTGCATCCGGAATATTTTTTTTATAATACTGATTAATCTGGCTTAAACTGCTGCGCAGCCGAAGTGCACGGATAGCAATAACCGGGTCATCAGATGGCCTGCTGATTTTCTTCTGTGATGTCATCTGATTATTCAATGTATTCACATTGGTCTTATTTCCATTGATATTTATTTTGGTATTGCTCATGATCATGTTATTGGTTACTCTCATTCTAACAAACCTCCTTATACTCCGGTCTCTAAGATTAATCTGTCATACATCTCTGCCATAACAGAAACCATCTTGGATGCCAGATTGTATGCATTCTGGAATTTTACTAAGTCCAGTGCTTCTTCATCTTCATCTACACCGGATACAGACTGTCTCTGCATATCGATAGTCGACTCTATATTGGAATAATTCTTGCTGAAAAGCTCCGCTTCTTCTGTATCTACAGAAATATCCGAAAGCAGACACTGTAAGAAAGCATCTGCCCCCGTTCCACGGTAAAGCTTGGTGTCACTCTCTAATTTCTTCAAGCTATCCAGCAATGTATATTTATCCACACCATCGGTGTACTCTGACCTGGTTACTGCTGCAAATCTTCCCGGGTCTGTTATGGACTCTGAATTTACAGCAAAGTTTAATGCTGTCAGCTGATAATAGGTATTGGAACCGGAGGATATCTGTGTATCTGTAAAATCATATTCTCCGCCTAAAGCTCTCTTTCCTACAAAGAAGCTTCCCATTTCTTTTCCATTTAAATCTACTGCAGGATCATTTGCATCTCCCCGCTCAATATCATTAAATGCTTTGGTAAAGCTCCTTAAGAACTGGTTCATCTGGGACATATAGTACGGGATTCCCATGGCATCCACACTCTTTCCAATGCTGACACTTTCTCCTAAGAACTTGCTTCTCTGGGATGCATTTAACTCCTGCTTTAATGTAAAAGTATAACTTCCATCTGCATTCATGGTAAAATCGGAATAAAGATAATCATTGTTTAATACTGTTATGATTCCCTGTTCTGCAATGGATAATTTCTCTACATCCGTCATAGATGGATTCTTTACGGTAATCTGTGTTACAGTTCTTCCATCTACCACAGTATTCCGGATACTTCCGGCTTCTGTTCCTATTTTACCGGTAAAGTTTTCTGCATTATTTCCATCCCGCATTTCAAACAAAGCTCTTAAGCTTCCACCCATGGATGCACTGGCTGCATTGAATTTTACTCCGGTATCTGACCAGGTCAGGTCGTACAATCCATCAATATCAGTCTGGTTAATCTTCTGCTCTCTCGCTTCATAAGAGAGGGTACGGTAATCGTATCCGTCCACCATGGTCTGTCCATTAATTTTCACGGTGTATTTATTAATTCCAAGATCCATATCCGGATAGTTACTGTTGGTAATCGGCACTTCTGATATTTCAACCGGAACAATTGCGGAAAGTTCATCCACCAAAAGTGCTCTCTTATCTCTCAGCTCATTGGCATGTCCACCATTGATTTCCACCTGATTAATCTGCTTATTAATCAATGCAATTTTCTCTGCAATGGAGTTTACATTATCTACAGTAGACTTAATCTCATTGTTTAAGGTTCCCTGTAATTCCTGAAGGTTCGTAGCAACTCCGTTAAAATAGGTAGCAAGACTCTGGGCACTTCCGATAAACTGCTTTCTTACATTTTCATCAAAGTTCGTATGCTGTGTGGTATCCAGATTATTAAACATGGTTTTTAACAATGTGGAAAAACCCTTTTCCGTATCATCATCTGTAAAATATGTCTGAATCTGTTCCATATAGTAAAGACGTTTCTGATACAATCCAAGGTTTCCATTATTATTCCAGTATTTCGTGTCATAATAACTGTCCCGGAGCTGTGTGACAGAAACCGCATTTACTCCGGTTCCGGTGGTTCCGTATTTTGCATTGACACGCATTCCTTCACCGGCTTCTTTATTCGTTACCTGTTTACTGTAACCCTTGGTCTGTACATTGGATACGTTATTGGCAGCAGTATTTACAGATGCCTGAAATGCATTTAATGCAGATGCTGCTATATTTAATCCAAAAAATTGTGACGGCATATTCCCACCTCTTCTATATTAATTACAATCCGTTAATTAATGTCTCTATCATGTCACTTACCACATTCATAAAACGGCTGGCTGCATTGTAAGCATTCTGGAACTGAATCATACTGGTCAGTTCCTCGTCAGAAGAAACTCCGATTACCTGCTGACGCTTATTATCAACGGTATTTACCGTGTTATTCAGTGTCTCTGACATGGTATTGTAAACAGAACCTGCTGTTCCTGTTTCACCAATCATCTGTGCATAATATTCCATAAAGGTACATTTACTGGTAGCATTCGGATTCAAAGAAATCTCACTCTTCTTCCACATCTCTGTAAATGCGGTACCAAGCTGCTGCGCTACCTGTTTATTATTACTATCCTGTGTCAGATGCGGGATGTAAGATGGCTGGCTGATAATTTCATCATTTACCTTAAGGCTGGACAAGGTATACATTTTAGAAATATCTGTTGCACTTTCCTCATTGTATACATAGTATGTCCTGGTATTTCCAGCCGCATCCGTTACATTCACCTCTGTATAGCGATCCGTTCCTACCCTGGAAAATAGCTCCTGTGGTGGAAGCTTTCCATCACTTCCTACTGCGCAGTTATCTGTATCTAAAACTTTCATCCCCTGTGTAATGGTAAACGCATTTCCATCTGCTGTTGTTCCGGTTAAATCTGTGCCAGCATATTCTACATTCGGACAGAAGATATCATTGATTGCTGTAACCAGTTTATGTACCAGCTGGTCTAATTCTGCTTCTGTAGAAAGCATTACAGACATTCCTGCACCATCATTATATTCCTGACGGGATTTTCCTTCTATATCACGGTAATCTGCCACATAATTTCCACGCTGCATTACCAGTGCCTTCAATTCTCCGATATCAGTGTTATAAGCAGACGAAATATCTACATTAAAGTTAAATACATCGGCTGTCTGTCCACGATTCGTATCTGACATCTGCGGCCAGTATGGTGTAATATAACCGGTCTCATCATCTACGCTTTTTCCCATCTCATATACCTGGGCACGATTTACGAAATCAACACCTTCTATTGAAACAAATACAGTTCCATCGTATTTCTCATCATAGTCGATATGAACCAGACCTGCCAGTTCGTCCAGTGCGTTATCCCGCTGGTCCCTTAATTCCATTGCAGTCTCGACTCCACCAGCCTCGATTTTTACAATGTTCTCATTTAAATCATAGATTTTCTTTCCCAGTTCATTGATCCGGTCAATGTCCTTGGAAATTTTTGTATTTAAATTATTCTGATAGTTCTGTAAACTTGTGTAAACGGCTTTCGCCCGGCTGATAAACAGACTCGATTTCTGCATTACAAGGTTCTGGTTTACCGAATCAGACGGATCTTTGGAGAACTCTTCAAATGCAGTATATAAAGACGAGATACTATCCTGGAATGCTTCTCCCTCCAACTCCTGAAAATAAGTATAAATTTCATTGGTTGCAGAGTAGCATGCGGAATAAAAAGACTGTCTTCCAGTCTCTGTCCGATATGATTTATCTAAAAATATATCTCTTGAATGAATGACATCTGCAATACTTACACCAAGTCCGGACTGCTGATTACTGATTGCTGCATTTTTATCAAATGTATTGTAATGGCGGTCCGCCTGAATGACCTGCTGGCGCACATATCCGGTTGTGTCAACATTCGCAAGGTTATTTGCTGTCGTATTCAAGGCATTCTGGCTTGTCCGAAGTCCAGAAGAACCAATATATAAACTTCCCATTCCATTTGCCATGGTACTTTTCCTCCTGCCTACTGTTTCGTGTCAAAAGCGCTGCTTCCTAACAAATCTCCGGTATTGTATGCAGATTTGTTATAATTTGCCGTTTCCGGTGCCTGTCGCAGGCTCTTAAACAAGGTCAGGTCAAACTCCACCATCTCTAAGGACTGTTTTATCAGTGCCTGATTCTGTGTGTTTAGCTGTGCCATTTCCTTTAACGTCCTGTGAAGTTTATCCCGAAGTGAAATAAGGCGGCTTTGTTCTTTTGGCTGTGATTCCAGTATCTGTATCATGGTCTCAATGGTAAAATCATCCTTTGATTTACCCAGTACATCTGCCATATCCTGTAAGATAGTTCTGCGGCGCACTTCATATCCATGAAGCACATCTGTCATTTCCTGCTCCATTGCAGTAATTTCTTCCAATCTCTTTACATTTCCGGCAACCAGTACATCTGTCTTCTCTTTTGAAAGAACAATCAACTCCTGATATTGTTTATCTTCCTGCAGAAGTACATCTGCCAAATCCTCCATCAAACTAGCCACGGCTTATCCTCACTTCTTACTTCTTCATTTCGTTATATTTTGCCAGTAACATACTTGCAAAATCTCCGGAATCCACATCATATTTTCCTGACTGGACACTTGTTTTCAGTTCTGCTACTTTATCTTCCCTGATATCCGAAGCTTCTGCGACTGCCTGTTTTGCGATCTGGTAATCTCTTCCCAACTGGGAAATCTGCACTTCATCCCTGCCTGTGCTTACACCATATGGTTGCTGTACTTTACCAGTCTTACTTGTTTTATATATGGATGCGATCTGGTTATAAGCTTCTATACGCATAACGGCATCTCCTTTCTTCCTTGAAATGATTCGCATTTCTGCTGTCTAATCTATTTATCGGACGTTTCTTTGGAAAACTTAGTGCAATTTTAAGAAAATATTTTTTCCTCCTGTTACCAGTCTGTAGTGCCTGCCTGCAGCAGCTTCTTGCGTAAAATAGCCCCGGCATCACTGTGATATGTACCCAGAATCCTGGACACATATTTATGAACTAGGCTGAACACATGGATGCT
>NZ_QTZJ01000019.1:0-6389 GCF_003462625.1 Roseburia sp. OM03-7AC | reverse complement strand
CAGCGTAGCAGCCAATAAAACTGCTACGCTTAAAAGTCTAACTTTTTGGGGTCACATCAGTTTCACTCAATGGCAATTCTTTTTTTGTTTATCTTTCTAATTTATGTAACCGACCATGCTCCATCTCATATACTTCATCACATAATAATTCTATATCCTCTCGATTGTGACTGGCCAGTAGTAAAGTTTTTCCCTCTTCTTTAAAAGAAAGAAACAATTTCCTCATTTGTTCAACCCCATCTTTATCTAATCCATTCATCGGTTCATCTAAAATGAGAATATCCTGATTTTCCATCGTTGCCTGTGCAATTGCAAGACGCTGCTTCATACCCAGAGAATATTTTCCTACCGGTTTCTTTAGCTCCGGATCAAGTCCGACTTTTCTCATACTTTCTTTTACATATTCCCGATTTTTCTTATGATTAATCATATATAACAGTTCAAGATTTTTAAGTCCGCTGTACTGCTTTATAAATGCCGGTTCTTCAATAATTGTTCCCAAATTTTGAACCACATCCATATCTTTTCCAACCATTTTCCCACGAACTGTTATTGTTCCTTTTTCTACAAGATAAAATCCACTAATGCACTTAAAAAGTACTGATTTTCCTGAACCATTATACCCTACAATTCCATATATTTTTCCACTTTCACAAGTCAATGATACATCCTTTAATACTTTATGCTTTTTAAAAGATTTCTCAATATGTTCTACTTTAATAACCTCTGCCATAGCTATTCCTCCCTGCTTATCCAGTCTATTCTCTGAATCTGTCTCTGACCTGCAACCACCAGCAGAAACAGAATCAGAAAATAACCTACATAGATATATACAAAATTTGGTTTACTCAAATCATATCCATATCTCCAATTTCCCACATTTTCCCATGAAAATGGTGAAAAATATATAAGTCCTAATTTTGCACCGGCATCCAGATAGTTTACCATTGTAGAAAAGAAAATAAGCAGAATAGTGACTATATATGCACCTACTCTTCTAACATAAAGACTTAATGTATATAATAGCATTCCAATTACTGCAAATGCTAATATATCCATTAAAATTACATGCCCCATCATCTGGTAGGGTGTAAATGCTGACATTACTTTTGTATCCACAATCAGCGGAATCTGATATTTTTCCATACCATAAACAGAAACCGTCCTGTACAGACTTCCCCATGAATTGCTAAAATCAACTGCCGGAAAGTTCAATAAAATGCTTAATAATACCAGTATTACAGCTAATAAAATACTGCTTCCGAAAATATAAAAAATATTTCGACTTCCCCACCGCTTTTTTCCTATACGCTGTACAAAATATAATTCATTTCTCTCCATAAATGGAGCATTCGAATAAAAACATAACACACTTAAAAGTACAACCTTCATAAAGAAATCATCATTTTGAATAAAAGGTAATATTGCAAAACTGTCTTTTACGTTCAATTCCATTGCAAGATTCCGGTAGAGTCTTAACATATCATCTACCATAAATCCCCAAATGATAAGTAATGTCAAAAAACGCATGGACTTCATTCTACAATAAAGATTCTGTATTTTTGACTGCAAATTCACATACTTTCCCCCCTTATCTCTTTTGTTACTCTGGCTGCAATTAAATTACCCAATACGATAACACAAAGTATTGTCATTAAGAATATGTATCCAAGACTTATCCATGCATTTCCAAATACATCTGTAGAAAACATAAACAGAGAATTCCAATCCCAAATACCACCTTGCGGAAATAATACGCCAAGATATGTAACTATAAAATAATAACCAGCCATAGGAATGCAGATTGCAAACATCTGATTCTTAGCCAATAGAGACAGCAGCATGGATACCAGACACAGAATGCCTCCTAACAATCCAAATATAATTGCAGAAAAAACCAAATATAATATTGGCATTCCATGCATTGCAAACCATCCAAAACAATTTCCACGCAAATCGACACCATTTGCTGTAAAAAATTCATCCTCTAACATCAGCAGGGGATGCCAAAAACTATCCTGCTGAAAAAAGAGTAACTGTCCTGCCAAAACAGTAATATCTGCTGCCAAAAATCCGCTTAATACTTTTGACCATATATAACTCTTTAAATCTCCACGCAAAATTTCATTCTGCCAAAAATGATGTTCCTGATCTTCTCTTAATGCATTTCCATATGCAAAGCTGCTAAATGCAAATATTGCAATTGTAACACTCTGAAATTTCATAACTTTATATCTGCTAATAACATCTATTGCCGGTTGTCCAACCTTCGCCATTAGATTCATCGTAATATATACACCTATCACTCCAAGCCAAAATGGTGCTGAAGTAAATACCCTGTATAAATCCATTTTTAAATATTTTTTCAGCATATTACTACTCTACCTCCAGTTCAACCATCTCTTCTCCTGTGACAGCATTAATTGGTATATAATTATATGATTCATTCCGTCCTTCTCCCTGATATTTCCCAATCTGACATATCCATACCGGCACCATATCATATACCCCGTTCTTCTTTTGTAATGGATACATTACAAGCTGACATTTCCGAACAGTTATTGGTTCTTCCGTAATAACACTTCCATAGTTCTTTTCTAAAACCTCTGCAATTTTATCAAAAGAAACCAGTGATAACTTCTTTTTTTCTAATTTGCAGGAATATAAAACAGGAATCTGAAGTTCCCCTAATCCATCTTTCATTACATACACCTGCATATCACCATACATTCCCGGATAATCCCTGATATTTTCATACCGGAAAATTTCGATTCCCTGTAAAGTCTGAGAAAAATAGAATAAATAACCCTCCTCGTCCTTTGACCAGCTTTCTTTTGCATCCTGTGCAGATAAACTGCCATCCTTTAATAATCTTTGCGTCTGCTCCTCCAAATCTTCTATGTGCATACAATAACTTTCCTTGTATTGTAAATTACCTTCCTCTATTCCAAGCTGATTCATTTGTTCACATGCACTTTCCCACGCCTGCGTTCTGTCAAAACCAGATAAATCATCTGCATCCCTGAATACAGCCTCATTATCCATTGGATCCTCTGCCCCATATTCACCATTCATATGCAGTACCTGCACTAAATATCTCATTAACGGTTCTTTCCAGTAAAGTCCCTGTTCGGCATCTAAACGTAAAAATCCCTCTAATTCATTATCGTAAACTTCGGCATTCAACCTGTCCCCATTTCGGCTTTCTGTTTCAAAACAGCTTTCTTCATAGTTTAAATTATCCTTTAAGAACATTGTTTTCCACTTATCCGCATCCGGATAAACAATGCTTGCTGTTGATGCATATAAATTTTCATAATCAATATTTTCCCCTGTAATTATCTTTGCATCAAACACAAAACTATCGTTCACTGTTTTTTTATATTCTTCCGGAAAAGATACTGAACTCTGTTCCTTTTCTGTGTCATTTTCCGCTATCTTCTGATATTCTGTTCGTTCATATGGCAGATGAGCCTGCTGCCATAAAATTACTATGCATATTATTACTACTGTATAAAAGGCAATTGTTTTAATAACTTTTTTGCAGTTATTTATTTTCATATCTACTCCTTTTACAGGTGGGGCTAACCCCACCTGCAATATATATAAGTTCTTTCCATTCTTTAAGATGTGTACCTTCCAGATATTGTTATGGTATGAGAATGTGCTGCGCGCCTGTGATTCATTTTTTACAGAAACAGCAAACGGACTTGCATCATTTGTCAATTTCCAATATTTTGGAAATAAATTTAAATATCACAAAATAGAATTCTCTTTTCTTTACTTAAAGAACCGGAATCCTCTGCTTACATTTCTCTATATGATTTTATTTTGGGAAATTTGATATCCAAGACTTTGAATATCAAATATAGCGATAACCGCAACTAAGAATTTTCTTGTCATCATAACTCCCTCTCCTCTTGTTTTCAATAACTATTAAAAGCTTAGTATTTTTCATTTTTTCTGTCAATATCAATTATTATCAAAACGAATTATAAATATTTGTATATTTTATACAATCTTACCTGTATATTTTATAATAAAACTCACTTTTTCTATCACACTATTTCTGTATCATTATAATCTGCAGAACCTGTCACTGACAGCTTCTTACGGATGCACGACTACAAAAAAAGACCAGAACGCACGATATCTTCAAGCCTTACGGCATTCGATTATCGGACTGTTCTGGTCTTTTATTTGTCTCTATTTCTTACTTGCCGTCTTTTGCAAGGAAATCATTGATTTCATCAACTAAAGACTGTGGCTCGATTCCATGAACCATTGCTGCCTGTTCAATTGTCTCCATCTGAGAGGATGGGCATCCTAAGCAGTGCATTCCAATATTTAAAAGAATCGGTGCAATGTTCTCGTCAATCTGAAGTAATTCACCAATCATGGTATCTCCGGTTACCTGTGCCATATTCTTTTCCTCCTTCTTGTTTTCAATGGTGTTATTATAATCCCTCCCGGCAAAATATGCAATTAGTTTTCCCTTTTGTCCACGATTATATACACGATTGCTTTTTCTTTAGTACATGATGGAGAAGTATTGTAAATCGCAATTTTTTGTATTAAAATAATTGCAAGCTAGATTCTAGCCTATACATTGTTTATTATTTTTAAAGGAGGACGATAAAATGGCATATGTAATTTCTGATTCATGTGTAAGCTGCGGTACTTGCGAAGGCGAATGCCCAGTTGGAGCTATCTCTGCAGGAGATGGAAAATACGAAATCGCTGCTGATACTTGCATCGAGTGTGGAACTTGTGCAGGTGCTTGCCCTACAGGAGCTATCAGCCAGGAATAATTTTCGTACTTAATTCAAAAGAAGCTGTTGGTTTTGCCACACAGCTTCTTTTTTTACGCGGGAAACTCGCAAAGCGAGAATCTCGTAGTTATGCCCTCATTTGTGAAGGCTATGCTTCATTCGGTTTCCATTCCTGTTTCTTATGAAACAGCTTCTTCTCTTTCTTTCCCTTTGCCTTCAGGCTCTGACGAATCAGCTCGTCCAGTTTCTTATAGCGTTCCTCTTCTGCCTCATCCTGCTCACGCATTAGATAATTCATTTCTTTCAGTACATAATCTCTTACCCGCTCACTGACTTCTTTGCCAAGTGCCTGATTATTTTCTGCAATCGCACCCTTTACAATCTGCGACATCATATGCTGAAACTGTTCCAGCCGCCTTGTGTTGTCCTCTACCTCCGTGGAAAGGGTCTGCTTTGCCGGCTCCGATGCTGCTGCCGCCAAAAGCTCCGGTGCATCTTCCCTGCCACCATTATGTATCAGAAGCTTGATTGCTTTTAACTGATATCCCTGCTCTTTCCATTCTTTTATCTTCATGAATTGCTCAATATTTTCTTTTGTATAATAACGGTGTCCCATTTCGTTGCGGGGTACCGTAAGTTCTAACTCTTCTTCCCAGTATCTAAGTACATGGGATTCTACATTTACAAGTGCTGCAGCATCTGAAATCATATACCGTTGCTTGTCCATAATTGCTCCTCCTTTGCCACTGCTTCTTCCTTAAAATTATAACGCTGCGGCTTTTGTCAGTGCAATTATTTTCCATCGTATTATTCCGACATATTGTGCGTATTGAATGGCTTCTCCTACGCCGTTATGGTCATTATCTGCAGTTACAAGTTTATATCATTCTTTTATCTCTTCACCGGCATTCTGCTAAATGATTAAGCTCGATTGCCTCTTCTTTCATATTTTATCTTCTTTTTACGCTACACTGATGGCAGATTTTTTAAATTCCTTAAATGAAAAACTCATTGCAAAATCGGAAGGTTTTCCAATACATTAATCATTGTATTTTCAGTTTTCGCAGTATTTTATGTGATATAATACGATTAAAACTGTTGAAAAAGTGATTGTAGCAATGGATTTGTTTGGTCAACCAGCTGATCATATAGAATTAAGAAATATAGCTAATCCATATGGAATGAAGATATTAGAAGATGGCGCACAAGGATTACGTTCATTAAGTGTACATTGAAAAGGAAATATGATAATATAAGAATTGGTGTAAATTCAAGATTAGATACTATTCAAACAGCAATATTATTAATTAAATTAGAGGCTTTTAAAAAGTATGAGATGTGTTACAAGAAGTTTTAAAGCAGAATGAAAATGAATATAATAGAGATGTTTGCGGATGCAGAAAGGAGTTTTGGACATTAAAAATAAAAAGGGGAGAACATATAGGACAAGCACATCCGGATCATAATTTGGAAATGTCATTTAAAGAAAAGCAAGAGTGGGCTTTACGTTTTAGTGAATTCTTTGTTTAGGCACCCTCTAGTAAGATTTAGAAAAGATATAGGGAGAAGATGTCTTGCCTATTCTGATTATATGGAAATTAAGCGTTTGATAAATTT
>NZ_QTZJ01000018.1:0-6929 GCF_003462625.1 Roseburia sp. OM03-7AC | reverse complement strand
AACCGTGAGGTGGATTTATGGGAATCTCTTTTTCAAATATAGGAACAGTTGGAAGGGAACAGTTAATTACTTCTGGTAGTAATGGAGAACCAAACTGGTCTTATATTCCATCGAAAGGAAAAAGTACAAGAACGCAGACTGAATTTGTGAGTGAGATTAAGAAACTGGCACAAAAGGCTGCCAATGCTACTGATAAGACAGAACAAGATGCTATTTCAAGGCAGCTATTGCAGTTAAGGGAAGAATATTTGTCAGAGGTTGCACCGGATAGAAAGCAGTTATACCAACAGGCAAAAAGTGCAATGAAAAATCAAAATGCCAATCCAAAATGTAAAGGGATCGGAGAATTAACCTTACTGGATTTTTTGGAACAGGCAGAGGGAAAAAATCAGAATCTTGCAGATAAGCAGATTGCACTGGCAGGAGGCGGAACATTAAATTTCACTATTTTAACATCAGGTGGTTATGGGGTTCAAATTCAGAGTCAGGGTGTGAATGTATTGTTGAATACCGGTGCCGGCTGGGGGTATGAAATGACTCCGGCAGAACTTACAAAAAAAGATGAATTCTATTCCATTTACTGGAAGGAATATAATGCCGTAAAGAATGGTATGAATTCTGAATTGAAAGAACTACCGGATTATCTGGAGAAAAGACCAGTTTTTGAAGCGAAAGCCTAATGATAATAATGCAATTCAAATAAAAAGGAGTATTGATATATGCAGATTAGTTCCAACTATTCTATGAATGGTGTGTCATACGAAAACAGACGCAGACAGAATGATATTCCTCAATTTAGTACAGAACGTGCCAAACAGGAAAATGAGAGTATAAATCCATATATGGCAGATACGGATTTTAACGAAAAAGCATTTGATATGATTGGTCCGAATGCTCCGCAGGATGTAAAAGATGCATGGATGGAAGCAGCGAAGGAAGTAAATGCGAATGGTATGGGAATAAAGAAAAACGGAATGTTGAGCCATATATCACAGATGATGATACAAAGGCTGAATAAGCAGATGAAGGGCGAGGGCGATGTGGATAACATCGACATTTTGGGAAACACAACAGAATCTGCAATTCAGGCAACGAAACAGGCTTTATATAATTTAGACCATCCACTGGAATATGTCCCTAAAAGCATAGAAGTTCAGAGGGCTTGTATGAAAGAAAGAGAATTCTATGTTGCGTTTCTGGAAAGATTGGAAAAGTTATAATTGACTGGAACAGAAACGGAAAATGACAACGATGAGATGGCAAGACGAAAAGCTGTACAAAACGAATATCTAAATAGCCAGTTGGCGGCGGCAGCATATAAGAAAAGCAGTATTATTTTACCGGATAATCCTGTTATACTGTAGGCTCATCTTTTGACAGGAAAGCATGAGAATACAGGTAAGATATTTTTCGGGAGGAAGGATAAGAAATGGAAATAAACAGTAATCATTCTACATATGGGGCGGCATTTCGTCAAAAACCGATTTTTTTCATGTCTGGAAAGGAAACAGTGGCATTTTTTGAAGGAAAACTGAAGAAAAATATGACACTTCAGGAAGATTCCTGTACACTTGGCAGCAATGACACTTATCGCAGACAGCATACCACTTATGAGGTTTCGGACAAGAAGAAGGGAAGTACGTTTCTGGATCTGGATTTTCTGATTAAGGACGAAACCAGCAGTCTGAAAGGAAATCTCAGTGATAAAAAGGATGTGGATTTCTATAACTTTTCCATTCCATTTAATCGAACCATACAGAATTATTTTGGGGTTCAAATATACATGGACATGCCGGAAGGCTGTGATTATGACCTCACCTTATATGATGAATATGGCAATCAGGTCGGAAAGGCAGAATGGGACGGGGAAGGACGTAAAACACTGACCATCCCGAACTGGGATACAAATACCAATAAATATTGTATCAAGATAGAAAACAAAAATGGGGAAGAAGTTTCCCCGGATGATTATTATAAAATCAGTTTCAAGGTTTCTGAAAATAAAGAACAGGAAAAGACCGATGCCATAAGGGCGGCATTCGGGAACCTTCACGGTGCATACAGCCGGAAAGATGAAAATTGGAGGGAATACCTCGACAAATATAATGAAGTCCTGATGGATACAGAGAAAAATTATACAAAAGAAATGGAGAAACTCCACCAGAAGCAGTTTGAAAGTCTGCCGGAAGAAAAACAATACAAAGGCGGGCGCACAGTGGATGAATTGTTGCAGGACATGGCAGAAGGAAAGACACTGGATGATGCGGAAACGGAGTATGTGAAGATTTTTGCAAACCTGAAAGATTTTGAGAAAGCACAGCAGAAGGCGGAACTGAAACATGATTTTTCCGAGGATTTTGTAAAGGATCTGGAAAGCAAAGGTATCTCCCGTGATGAGCTGGAGGGAATGCAGATAAAGATTGAAAGCAATGGGAATGTAACAGTGAGCGGTATCGAAGATAAGGAAGTCCGGGAGCAGGTTCAGAAACTGGTAGAGGAAAAGTACAGTGACCGGATGTATCAGTATTACACAGGAATTGCTGACAGTGTGGGAAATCTGTCGTCCAATACCTATCAGTATGCCACGGATGTGCAGGAAGTCAGGCGTTACTTAAAAGGGGTTACGGGAGAAGATATTTCTCTGGAGAACCTTTACCTGACACCAGACGGAAAGATTGGCGGGCTGCCGGGAAAAGCTGCTGATCTGATCAACAAAACAAAGGACAACGCCAAGATAGAGCGGATAAAGGATGCATTGATAAATATTATAGGACATAACCGGACAAGCGGTGATCTGGGGATTCCAGACTTTACTTCGGAGTTTCAATTCAGTAATGGTGCTTTTTCTGTGGCAGACAGCGGTTTTACGGTGGATATGGCGGCATTGGATAGAAGGCTGACGCCACAACCGCATGATAACATGTATTCGGATATGTATGCGTATAGTTTCAGGAAAGTATTATGATTATGAAAAGTAATTATACACAAGGAGAATGAACAGATGGTAATAACCCGCACAGTAGAGATGCATGCGCAGCTTGTGGGATATGATTTTAAGAAAAAAGGTTTACCCACTGATAAAAATATTGCAGTAGAAAATAGTAAAGTTTCCAATGATTATTTCTGGAAAACCAATAAATATACGGATCAGGATGTGTTTGGAAGAACACTGGATCTGACGGCACTTATCAATAAGCCGGACGGATATTTAAAGGGAAGTTTATCGGATACGGAGGATGTGGACTATTACGAATTCAATATTACAGAGTACCGGGCATTAAGTTTCGCGAAGGATACCTATAATAAGGATATTACGATCATTTTAGATCATATACCGGAAGGCTGTGATTACGAGATGGTTTTGTATGATGAGGAAGGCAATCAGGTCGGCATTGGGAAAGAGAATGGAAATGGCGGTCTTAGTATTACCATACCGAACTGGAATTCGGACAACAGAGGTTATACCGTGAAGGTACAGGCAAAGAACGGTTCGACGGTAAACCCGGATGCCGAATATCATCTTTCCTTCCAGACAACGCAGGCGGATAAAAGCCATGGAGCTTATCAGGAAATGGCAGAGGTTCAGAAGTATGAAGGGACAGTCAGGAAGCAGATGCAGGAAGGCTTAACCGATACTGAGGAAACGCGTGCAATTAAGGAAATCCGGCAGAAGTACAAAGCCTATTATACAGAGCAGATGGAGAAACTGCATCAGAAACAGGCAGAAGATGTTATGCAGGGTGGGGCAGTGCCGGATGATGAGCAGATTCATAATTTACTGGAAAAAAAAGCAGCAGGAGGAGAACTGACGGAACAGGAAAATGCTCTTTTAAATATCTTTTGTACTGCAGCAGAGCTGGATCGTGCGAATGCAAGTGCAAAAATGAATACCACAGTAAAAGATAGGATATCTGCTGATCTGCAGGAAGCGGGAATTGATATTTCGGATTCCACGTTTTCCATAAAAATTGGGGCGGATGGTCAGGTAAGTGTGGACGGTATTCAGGATCATGCAATGAAACAGAAGATAGAGAATGTTCTGTCAAAGTATTCGGATGAGCTGATGGATATTTATTTTTGCACGGATTCAAAAATACAGGAGTTGTCAGATAAAGAAAAATATCTGTTGCAAGCTGCGGTGGATGTGGGAAAATTTTTATATAAGGCATCTGGCGGCAGCGTATCGCTTGGAGACCTCTCCGTGGAAAATACAGCGATACATGGTCTGCCGAAAACACTGGATGATCTGTTGAATAATCCAGGCAGGAATCTGACCTATCAGGATTACGCAAGCGATATCCGGGAAATTTTAGCATATAATCGGACACAGCACAAAGATATTATGTCTGGGTTAAATGTACAGTTTGTTATAGCAGACGGTACAATTCAGATAAACTGATTGGAGGAATAGAAGTATGCACATTGGTTCTGGTCTGAATACCGTATCTTCATTGTACGGTCAACAAAAAGGTAATCAAATGAAAACTCCTGCATCTGCGGAAAAGACATTTTATACGGCTGAAACACCAAAGGTATACCAGATATTCACAACAGATAATATGTTATGGACAGGAGGTAATGGTACAGGTCTTTCTTATTGCCTTAAATATGCGGATGATTCGACGGATGAAAATCCTGTAGTGGTAGCGAAAGGTGTGGATGAAAATGGGAAAGAGTTTGAACAAAGAATATATATAAATGACGTTAATCCATCAAATGCTACAGTAGTCGAAATGCGTGCATTGGAGGCACATTACAAAGTGGAGAAGCAGGGAGGTTTCACGTCTCTGCCGCTTGAAGCTGGTAATATGGGACTTAACGACAGAAGAGATTTTATCGCAATGTTCAAAAAAAGCATAGAAGATTTAAATAAATTGGGAAAGTTTGACTTATCGTTGCTTTGGACGAAAAGTATGGATACATATCTTGATCTGACAAGTGCAAATAGTAAGTATAAATAGTGCTTAGTCATTTGAACATAGGAAAAAAAGAGAACTTGGATTACATATCATATTGAGGCTGAGAGAAAGCCAACAGGTGACACAGTCGGAAGAACTCCGGATAATGAAGAAAAAATGTGGAAAATAAAATGAAAAAAGTTTATCGATAGGGTTTCAGTATGATTCACATGATACAGATTATAAGGTAGGTGGTATAGTATGGTTACTGTAAATAATTCTGACTATTATAATAACATTCCAGTAGGCAGGGATTTAAACAACCTGCCCAATACTTCCAGCGCTGGTACAACTGTAGGATATCAATATGATGGACTTACCGAGGAAGATCGTTTCGTACAAAAAGTTTTGCAGGAGCATTATGATAAAGTGTACAAAGAAAATTTGTCTCATTCTGATCCAATGGCATATATCGAATCAAAATATTGTGATGTGACCTCACCTAATTTTTGCTCATATATGACAGAAGATCAGCGTTCCATAGCTTACCGCAATGAGAAAAGAATGTTACAAACAGGAGGAAAATATTCGGCTGGATTTGCCCGGTATGATTATGCATTAAGGAATTACAAGGATGTATATACAGGTGGTTCAAGAAGTGTTGGTTATGTACGCAATACTGACAGGGAAAAACAGTATGCCAGAAGTGTTGTAAATCAGCAAATTTCAAATCTGTTTTCAAAGAATGGAATATCAATATCAAAACAAGCAGATTTGACATTTTCTATTGATCCATATACATATCAATTAACTGTGTCAGGAAATGCAGATAGAGACACATTATCGCAGATAGAAAAATTGCTGAATGAAGGAGATAATGCAAAAAATATTTGGACGCATGCGTGGATTTGTATGCATGATTCAGACAATGAAATTGTTAATTCGCAAGCAAATAGGACAAAGGCGAACCAATATTCTTTATGGCATGAAGTGTATGAGACAACAGGGTATGATGCACGCAATGCGACATATAGAAATGGTACTTTTATTGCAGAGGATGGCACAGATTTACTTGCCTTGTTTAAGGAAAAGTCTAAAAATGGCGCAGGGTATGAACTTTATTCTAATAGATGGTTGGAATATGCTAAGAATGGCTGGAAAAAAGAAAATGATTTAGTATTGAAAATAGGCTTTGACAGCAGTGGATTGTATGATATAGGGCAGGAAAGAGGATATGGAGCAACGCAGAATATGTGGATGAAAGGTATTAGTCAAAGTATATTTGAAGCTAGCGTGTGATCAATATTATATTGATTCTGAGAGAAATCCAACAGGTGGCATAGTTGGAAGGACTCCGAATAATGAAAGGAGATATGTTAATATGGCAGTTACAGGAATAGGAACATATGCGTCATATACGAATAGTTATGGCAATACACAAAATGCTGGAAACAAAACGGGCAGGACATATAAGAATGCTCATGAATATAAGAACTATTTAACACAAAAATACGATTGTTTACGAAGCAGGGATTATTCCGTAAATATAAACAGTTCTCTTTTGTCAGAGGCTATGGGAGATGAAAAGACAAAACAATGGTTGGAGTACAATTTATCGCTAATACCAAAAACAATAGAACAGTCAAGAGCTTATGTGGCAGCAAGAGGAGCAAAGATACTGAGTTATAGTATTACTATAAATGGATATGATAGCATGAGTTCTGTAATGTGTACTCAAGATGAAGTTGATCCGGGAACAGAAAAAGCAAGGAAAGAACTTGAAGAAAGACTCGAGAAAAGGAAAGCAGAAAAGAAAGAGACAGAGGAAAGACTGGAAAAACAGCGTGCCGAAAAACAGGATCAGGAAGAACGGCAATATAATCTGAAAATTGATGGAAAAGATGTAGCTGACCTGACAGGAAAAATGGTGGAATTGGTAGGTACTTCAATTCCTATAGGAGTGACGGAAAGCGGAGTTTCGACATTTGATGTGCTGGCATAGAAACTGATATGAGTATGCCGGGATGTATT
>NZ_QTZJ01000017.1:0-7439 GCF_003462625.1 Roseburia sp. OM03-7AC | reverse complement strand
TCAGACCATACGAAACCGGATGCCTGCGCAGATGTTATCAAAACAGCATACAATCTGGGCGCAGTAGTAATAGAGAAGCATTTTACACTGGACAAGACCTTAAAGGGAAATGATCATTATCATGCTATGGATCCGGAGGATGCAAGAAAGATTCTCTTCGGAATTGAATTTATTGATACCATTCGTGGTAAAGGCGATTTATGCTGCTTAGAGACAGAACAGACTGCCAGAAAGAATGCAAGACGTTCTCTGGTAACGACCTGCGAGATTGCCAAAGGAACCGTAATTACAAGAGAAATGCTGACCTTCAAGAGACCGGGAACCGGAATTTCTCCGGAGCGGATGGAAGAAATTATCGGACGCACGCTGAAGGTAGATGTGGCAGAAGATACGATTTTACAATGGAGTATGCTGGTAAACGACTAGAATTAGAAAGGGATAAATGGAGACGATATGAAAGTGGAAATAAATAGTAAAAAAAATGCCACAGCAGATATTGTTATTTATATGATTATGGCTATTGTAATCGCTGTAATCCTTATACCAATGATAATATTAAGAGAAAATTATTATTTTACAGTACATGATTATCTGGATTCTTGGCCATCTTTATTTAAAGTACTACGCAGAGGGGGTATTTTCTTTAATCCGGATGGACAAATGCCTATTTTAAATGGAATGTCGGCTTCTTATCTGTATTTTGATTTTGGAATATATCGTATATTAAATTTTTTCTTTGGCTTTATCTGGGGAGAAATCATTAATAAGGCACTGGCAATAGGAATTGGAATAGTAGCAATGTATCAGCTATTAGATTACATATTTCCCCAAAATCTGTCAAAGAATCAGAAAAAAATTCTAGCACTTGCATATGCAATAACACCAGTTTATCCATTGTGGAGTATTTCATTTGCAGTATTGCCGTTATTATTTAGAATATTTATTTTTTATTATAATAATCCACAAAAGTCAGTATCAAAAAAAATCATATTATTTTTGATGTTTGGCTTTTTTGTTTATTTTCCTTGTATTGGAATATTTGTAGTAATGTTATGGGGAGTCGGGATAATAGGAAATATTATTTTTTCTCGCAAGATAAATATAAATTTAATAATAAGCCTTTTCCTAATGGGGATTAGTTCTATTATATTTAACATAAATATTGTAATATATATGCTAAAAGGGATTGGTCTTAATAAATCGTTGCTTCAAAAAAATGTAGATAGAACTTTTACAGAAAGCTTAAAGTGGTTAGTATTGCGTATGAAGGCTGGAGGAGTAAGTGGACAATACCATGCAAATCCAGTAGTTAAAACAATAATAGTTCCGGTATGCGTAATAGGTGGATGTATCCTTTTTATATTATACTTTAGACATAAATATTGTGAAAAAAAAAGAATGTTACTAATTTGGAGAAATTCAATAATTGGTATTGCAATTTGTTCTTTTATTTATAGTTGTGATGAAAATGGATATATTGAGATAATAATAAAGAAGATTTTACCTATGTTAAAAGGTTTCAACTTTGGAAGAATATTATATTTTAATAATATATTATGGTATATTGCGTTTGCAGCTGTACTGGGGGCATTCTTTTCAGAAGGCAATAAAAGAATAGCGGCATATATAATAGTGCTGTTACAAGTTATTAATATACTACTGCAACGTGGATATTACCAGAACACTGCAGATAATACATTGTATTATAGTGAAGTGAAGCAGGATAGTCAGAGAGTAACTTATAAAGATTTTTTCGATGTGGATTATTTTGAAAAGTTAAAAGAAGAGATGAAATATAAAGATGAAGGGGTAATAAGTATAGGATATGAACCGGCGGTTGCAATGTATAATGGTTTTAATACACTTGATGGGTATATTTGTACTAATCCCTTGGATTATCATAATGAGTTTAGAAAAATAATTGCACCAGCATTAGAGGAAAGCGATGAATTAGCAAAAAAATATGATGGCTGGGGAGGAAGGATTTATGCATATATAGATGGGTATTCAGTTGAACCAGATAAAGAAAAAAATATAGAAGAAAAAGAATTGTTGATAAATACGGAAGCATTTGAAGAATTGGGTGGAAAGTATATTCTTTCCCGTTGCAAAATTTCAAATGCAGAAGAACTTAACTTAAAATTATATTTGGACATGGATTCAGAAGATAGTATTTATCATGTTTTTGTGTATACGATTGAAAAATAATAAAAGAACAGTAGGAAAAAACGATGAAACAGTATGATAGAATTATAATTGGTGCAGGAATCTATGGGTTGTATGCAGCTTTATATTGTGCACAAAAAGGAATGACGGTAGCAATACTTGAATATGACGATGAAGCTTTCGGTAGGGCAACTTATGTAAATCAAGCAAGAGTTCACATGGGATATCATTATCCACGTTCTCTTGCAACTGCTACAAAGTCAGCCGGGTATTTTAAACGGTTTGTGGATGATTTTGAATTTTGCATCAATAAGAAATTTGAACAGATTTATGCAACTTCAGCACAATATTCATGGACAAATGCAGAGGCTTTTCAAAAATTTTGTGATAATGCAGATATTAAATGTGAAGAAATTCCAGTTTCTAAGTATTTCAATAAAAATATGTGTGATGGAGCATTCCTTACAGAAGAATATACTTATGATGCAATGCAGCTAAAAAAGTTTTTTTTGGATGAATTGAAAAAATATTCGGCGTTAGTACAGATATATTACAATATAAATATTGTTTCAATAAGCAGGGAAAATGATTTTTATGTTATAAGAACTGAAACTGAAATATATCAGTCGGACTATGTGTTGAATGCAACATATGCATCAGTTAATCAAATTTTAAACTTATTAGAAGCACCACCTTTTAATATTAAGTATGAATTATGTGAAATTATATTGTGTAAAGTAAGCGAAAATTTGGAACATACAGGATTGACGGTTATGGATGGTCCATTCTTTTCAGTTATGCCTTATGGAAATACGGGGTATCATTCATTGACTTCAGTTACATTTACACCACATTATACTTCTAGGGAGGTATTACCATCATTTGATTGTCAAAGAAAGCCAGATTCAATGTGCGATGGAAATAATCAATTGGGAAACTGTAATTTATGTTCGGCAAGACCTCAAAGTGCATGGAATTACATGCATCAGTTGGCAAGGAAATATGTAAAGGATGCCTATAAAATTTATTATGAAAAATCTTTATTTTCAATGAAACCAATATTGAAATATTCAGAAGTAGATGATTCTAGACCAACGGTAATTCAGTATTTTTCACATAAACCAACATTCGTTAGTGTGTTGTCTGGAAAAATTAATACAGTTTATGATTTAGATGATATTTTGGAGGAAAAATAATGGAGCAGAATGTAAAAGAAAAAAATTTTGTCTCTGCAGTTATATATATAAGAAGTGGGGAGGAGGATACAGATAAAAACATTGAAAACTTGTTAAAGGTTATGAAAGAGCATTTTGAACATTATGAAATTATTTTTGTAAATGATGCATTTTCTGATGGGTGTGTTGATAAAATTAAAAAAATATTTGCAAAAGAAGAAAATAATGGGATTGCAGTAAGAATCATCAATATGAGCTATTATTATGGAAGAGAAATTGCTATGAGTGCAGGCGTAGACATGGCTATTGGTGATTATGTATTTGAATTTGACCGAATATCATCGATAGGTGATGATATAATTATGAAAGCTTATTATAAATGCATTCAGGGAACTGATGTCGTAAGCGTTACACCTAAGAAAGTAGCAGGCTTTATTACAAAACTGTATTACAAAATATATAATAGCTCAAGTAATATAAAAGAAAATTTTTTGAAAAGAGAACTTTTTTGCGTAGTATCACGACGTACAATTAATAGAGTAAAAGCAATGGCAAAAAATATTCCTTATAGAAAAGCAATGTATGCACAATGTGGGTTGCCAATAGAAACAATTACATATGAAGAGGAAGAGGAAAGACGTGAAAAATATACTAGACGTGAAAAAGAAGTAAGATATAGGCTGGCAAGTGATTCACTTATTTTGTTTACAAATGTTGTATCTAAAATTACTACTATGTTATGTGTGTTGTTTCTCTTGTTTTCATTAGGTGTGGGGATATATGTTTGTGTGATTTATTTTGGAAAAGTCAAACCGGTAGAAGGATGGAGTCCGATAATGGGCTTTTTGTCAGCAACTTTTTGTGGAATATTTTTTGTACTATCTATTATCATAAAATATTTAACTATGATATTACAGATGGTATTTTTGAAAGAACAATATATGGTAGAAAGTGTGGAAAAGATATAAATGATAAATGTTGTGTTTCCAGTATTAAATGAAGAATTAAGATTAGAAAAAGGAATTCAGACGGTAGTTCCATTTTTAAGCGAACATTGGATGGGAAACTTTCAGATTACAATTGTTGATAATGGTTCGACCGATAAGACAGAGCAATTATGTCAACAATTGTGCAAAAAATATAATGAAATAAAGTACTTGAGAATTGAAGAAAAGGGAGTTGGGGTAGCATTCAGATATGCAGTAGAACAGAATGAATGTGAGATTATAGGGTATACGGATATTGATTTATCTACAGAATTGGAAGCTTTTGTTCAAATGAAAAAAGCATTTGAAGAGGATCAAAATCTGGAAATAGTAAATGCATCCCGTTTTAATAAAAAATCTAATTTAGTTGGAAGAACAAAACTTAGAAATTTTATTTCTTATAGCTTAATTTTTATTTTAAAGAAGATGTTTGGAATGAAAGCATCGGATGCAATATGTGGTTTCAAATTTTTCAGAAAAGAATGTATAGAGGAGTTAATGAAAAAATCGAGTGATGAAAAAGGCTGGTTCTTATTAATAGAAATACTTTTGAGAGCAGAAAGAGATAATCGGAAGATACTGGAATTACCAATTACTTGGATATATGATGAAAATACAAAAGTTAAAATCATAAAAACGGTTAAAAGTTATATGAAACAGATGATTAAGTTAAAACGAGCATTCAGGAGAGAAGCAAATGAGTAAAAAAACAGCATTGGTTGGGTATACAGGATTTGTAGGAAGCAATTTGTGCAGGAGCGCATCATTTGATTTTTTAGCAAATTCAAAAAATGTTCAACAACTGTATGGAGTAAAGCCAGATGTATTAATTTATGCGGGGGTAACAGGCACAAAATGGTATGCTAATACGCATAAAGAGTATGATGAAGCAATTATTAGGGCAGCAGAAGAAAATATAGTAAAAATTGCGCCTAAAAAATTAGTATTGATTTCTACTGTGGATGTATATAGTTCCATTGATGATGTGACAGAAGAAACTCCAATAGAGGTTGCAAAATTACATACTTATGGTAAAAACAGATATATGCTTGAAAAGTGGACCGAAGAAAATATAGAAGACTATCACATTGTGCGCTTACCTGCAATATATGGAGAAAATTTAAAGAAAAATTTTATTTATGATTTGATTCATTTGGTGCCATATACATTGACAAAAGATAGAATGGACGCAATAATAACTAATTATTCAGATATATCATCTTATTATAGGCTTAATGTAGATAAAAACTTTGAGTTAATTCCATTGGAAAAGGGAGAGTATAGAAAATTAAGAGACATATTTGCAGAAATTCCGATGAATGCCTTAAGTTTTACTAATAGTGAGAGCAGCTATCAGTTTCTGAATTTAGCAACTGTTTGGAAATATATAGAAACGGTAATAAAAGAACAGATTAGAACTATTAATTTGGTTACAGAACCAATAGCTGCAGAGGAAGTATTTGAATATATTTATCATGATAAGTTTAGAAACGATACTGTAAATAGAATAAACTATAATTTAAAATCTATTTATGCAGATAGTATAGTAGGACACGGAAAACAGTATTATGGGGATAAAGATGCAGTATTATACGATTTGGGAAAATTTGTAAGACAGGAAATAGAAAAATTATAAAAAATTGGATTTTAAATTATATATGTCTTTTTGACTATCTTTTTATATCTCCTTAAATGTCCGCAAAGCCTTATTTTATAGGCTCTACGGGCATTTTGCTTTTGTGGTAAACCTCACATATCTAGGTCTATCTTCTTATATTTTCTCTATCAAACGTGGTTAAAATCGTGGTAAATACTTCTATGCAATTAGACGCTGAACCTCTGATTTCGCGGTATCTATGGACGCATGAGCGTACCAATTCATTGTGATACTAATGTTGGAATGTCCCATGATATACTGTAAATCTTTTGGGTTCATGTTCTTGCTTGCCAGCCTTGTGCAGAACGTATGGCGTAGCGTATGCGGTGTGATATGTGGCAAGGGATTGTCCTTATGGTACTTGTTGTATTTCTTTACCATACGGACAACAAGCATATTGTAATCAATCGCAACTTTGGGCTTGCCTTTATGATTGACAAATAGAAAGTTGCCCCGTCCGTCTATCACAAATGGTTCTGCCTTTGGGCGTTTTTTCATAACCCGTTGAAATGCCTGTATTGTTTCTCTGCTTAATGGCACTTGCCTTATTCCGCTCTTTGTTTTAGGCGTTTCAATGTAATAGCCTTGTTCCTTGCTCTTTAGTAACTGGTGGTCGATTATCACAACTTCATTCTTGAAATCAATATCGGCTACTGTCAGTCCGCACAGTTCCGAGATACGAAGTCCTGTTTTTAATAATATCAGCACATCATCATAATGCTTGTGATACACATTGTCCGTCTTGATAAATGAGAGTAAGGCTTGTTCTTGTTCCTCTGTCAATGCGACTTTCTCTTTGGTATCATTTTCTAGGACTTCACTTAACTTGAAATCAAAAGGGTTTTTCCTTACACAATCGTCTTGTATGGCGATATAGAATGACGCTTTTAACGAGCGTTTATGGTTGTTAATGGTGTTATAGGAAAAGCCTTTGTCTTTCATGCGTAAAGCCCATTCTTTAGCGTCAGAGGGTTTGATTGTATCAATGCTCCTAGCACCTAACTTGTCCTTTTTCAATAACCGCATGAGCTGTTCCCGTTGTTTTATTGTGCTTTTCTTCACGTTTGCCCTCTGTGCGTTCTGTTTGGCGTAGAGTTGGCAAAGTGTCATTTTCTTGCCTGTGCTGTCGATACCGTCCTCAATATCCCGTCTTATCTGCTGTTCCAGTTCACGAAGTGAGGGTTTTTCCCGTTTTCCCTTTGGTGTCGGGTCTGTGGGTGTCAATCTCCAAGCGTACACATATTTTGTGTTTCCAAATGCGTCCACATATTTATATAAGTATTTTCCGTCTGTTCGTTGGCTCTCTCCAGTATGCAGGATACGTCCTTTACTATCCCGTCTTTTTTCTTTCATGGTGTCTGCTCCTTTCCTTGTTGGAAAGAGCCTTGATATGACTTGTGTTCATCATAACACATACAAGGCTCATTTGCATTAGATTGCGTCCAATTTATCAAT
>NZ_QTZJ01000016.1:0-8384 GCF_003462625.1 Roseburia sp. OM03-7AC | reverse complement strand
CCGGTGGTCAATGCTGTTTTAAACCAGAAGTACCGCAGCATGCAGGAGAAACACATAGCGGTTATCCTGAAAGTAGGGGATTTGCAGGAGATCTGTCTGGAAGAGGAAGAGATTGTGATCCTGCTCTCCAATTTACTAGATAATGCAATCCGGGAGAGTGAAAAGGTACTGAAAAATACTGGAAAAGCGGTCATTCATCTGAAATTAGAGTGCGAAGATCATAAACTGATATTTGCGGTAGTATGAACAGACAATGATATTCTGTATTTTAGAAATATAATATTTTTCTGTAGGATCAAATAATGTTAGCTTTGATGTTATTGGAGCGTCACCGGAAGAATGATATGGTTATGCAGGTCCGGTAGGAAAGAGTGGACTAGAAACAGCTAATGATGGAGAAACTTGGTGGGAGAAACGTCATAAGCGGTTGGAGGAATTTATTGAAGAACAGATTGAAAAAAATCAAAAGGAACATTTGATAAAACGTAAACAAATGGAAGATGTATATAGAAGTCGGACATATGAAAGTAAACAAAGACTGTCCAATCTATTGAATAACTCAAATGCTAACAGTGATAATGTCAATATTCAGTCATTGGTGTCAACAGCAGCTTCTAGTTATGAAAAGAGCATTGAGATGGTATCTCATGATAAAATCTGAATTATTACATGATTATAATCAAATTATTGGATGAACAATAATTTTGTTTATAAAATATTAGAAGAAGGAGGTTGGTGATATTATGAATATATTTTTTAACAGCCGAATAAATGCTAATCAGTCATTGCTTAATGTTCTGTTTGGTCAACAGCAAAAAGCGGCAAGCAGTCAAAACACTGGTTGTAGAGGCACAAGAGATACCTTAACGATAAGTGCATCGGGAAAGGAAAAACTGACAAAAAGTACAAGTGGAAGAACACATAATACAAGTATTGACAGTAGCATTGACTTAAAGTCCTATATAGCTTCAGCAAAAAAAACGAATCAAGAGCTCATTGAGAATGCAGGAACACAGATTAATGCGAAAACAAGTGAATATATGAGTACAGGTAAAGCATTTAGGGCGGCATTAACGGAAAAGTATTCTAAGCTTGCCGCAGAAGCAAAAACACATTTTAACCCAGAAAATTATATTCATTCCAAGTATTTTGATAAGAGTTCAGAGTATTACGAGACTAATTTGACTGATACAGAACGTAGGATTGCATATAATTATGAGATGCAGATGTGCCGGACAGGAAAAATAAATGGTGTAAATTATCAGGATTCTTTGTTCAGGGGAATTGAAGTAGACGGCGACAGTGTAGATTCGGATAAAATCCAATTTGAAAGAGCATTGGTAAATTCACAGATTTCAAATATTTTAAAGCAGGCTGGTGTAGATACATCTTCTATTACGAAAGATTGTACTTTTACTGTCGATCCATACAGTTACGAGATAACGGTAGATGGCGTGGATGAAGAAACAAAGGTGTTGATGCAGAATGCTTTAAATGTAGGTAATAATGGGAAAAATCTCTATAAGCATATCTATTATTGCTCAACACAAGATGGCTGTGAGAGTTCTCAAGTAACAGAGGAATCAAAGATGAAATACGAAGCATATCATCAGGTTTATAGTTATACAGGATATGAATTAGACAAACTTGAGGAAAAAAATGGGACATATTATACGGAGTCGGGAGAGAATATATTAGACTTAGTGGATAGTGCAGTTGAAAGTTCCGGAAAAGTTCCGAAAGAGTTTAAGCAGCAAATGAATAATTGGATACATGACCTGGTTTCAACTATTTCAACCAGAGGATGGAACAATGTGCCAGATATGACTTTAAGCATTTTATATGGAAAGAGCAGCTTAAAGGATATGAACCAGTTGATTACATACCAGTATGAAGCTGATCGTATGAACAGACAATGGTATTCTGTGCTTTAGAAATATAATATTTTTTTGCAAACTGGTTGAAAAATTACGAAAAAAGGAGAACCCTGTATGAGAATTGGAATCATTCAGAATCATAGTCAGTATAAGAATATTTGTGGTAATTATACATATCATATGCCGGCTCCGGTATGCCAATCAAAAATGAAGGACTTAGGTGATGAATTTGTTCTGACGGAAAAAATGATGGAGACAATAATCTTTATCGTAATGCTTTTACGGGGGCATCTACAAGTGCAACAGTAAAAGGATACGGTTCGGGAGTTGTGGATTTATCGTTATTGAACATTGGCACCAATAAGAACAATCGTTTTATTGGTTTATTGAGTAATGACAGGGATGAGGAATATCGTCTGGCTGGCTATGTAGAGGAATTAGATCGTTTTTTGAATAAGGTATCAAATGGGAACGTAACAGTAGATGATTTATGATGTTCTGGCTTATAAAAAGGAAAATGGGACGATTCCAAGATATCAGATTCAGATGGATGTGGGAGGCAATTAAAATAAGTAGTATAGGAAGTCAGTAGTGCATGAATAAACTGCTGACTTCTTTTTTTGATAGATACAGTCACTCCCAGGAGCGTGTGCCGGATAAAACAAATTAACAGGAAGCAGATAAAGCGATATATGTGATATTCTATTTCACAACAAAAAAAGGTCTGTTCACAACATGGTGGCTAGCTATTTAAAGAACTTTTCCGATATTATAAATATAATTGTATGTAAGTAAGGAAGTGACAAGATGCAAATAGCAATCTGTGATGATGAAAAATCTATAGGATTGATATTAGAAGAAAAAATAAAGAAATTATTGCCAGATGCAGTAATAGATAAATATTTATCTGGTGATGAATTGATTGCAAGTGGTTGTGAGCCGGATATTCTATTTTTGGATATTCAGATGCCAGGAATGGATGGAATGGAAACGGCAAGGATTCTGCGTCAGAAAAATGAAAGAATGGTATTGATATTTGTAACTGCTGTGGAGGAGTATGTTTTTCAGGCATTTGATGTTGCAGCATTTCATTATCTGGTGAAACCGTTTTCAGATGAAAAATTTGAGGAAGTTGTGAAACGTGCAGTCAGAAGCATTGAAAAATATTCTGAAAATCAATCGGATGAAAAATACATGATGGTGCAGTCCGGAGGAAGCCATATGAAAGTGTTTTTGAAGGATATTGTGTATGCTGAGGTATATAATCGAAAAGTCATTATCCATACACGGGATACGAATATTGAATATTATGGAAAATTGCAGGAACTGAGTGAAATTGCGGGAGCAGATTTTTTTCGTACACACAGAGCCTACCTCGTACATTTCAAATATGTTCAGAAATATGATGCAAATTGTGTGACGATGGAAAATGGAACTGCATTGATTGCAAAACAGAATTATTCTGAGTTTGTAAAACAATATTTGAAATATAATCAGAGGAAAGGAAAAGAAATCGGATGAGTTTGGTAGAAAAATGCTGGATGGTTACATCGAAAATTTCTGTTATCGCACTCCTTATGATTACAGGAATCTATTTTGGAAAATTTGTTTGTCCCTATATAAAAAAGAAAAAAGGGGCTGTGGCAGTCAGTATTGTTTATATTACGATTATGCTTGTTTTATATATGATTCCGCCACAGATTGATAATTTTTCCGCATATCTGATTGGAGTTATAGCAGCGTTTCTTGTGATGTATGCAGAGGACAGAAGAAATATATATCAGAAAATATTTCTTGCAATTACGTTCTTTTCTATCCGATGGTTAACGGTTGCAATGGCAGCCAGACTTGATGATCTTGTTACAAAAGCACTTGTATTTCGGAATATGAGTGCAGAAAAAGTGTGGTTGCAATACGGACTATATGTTGGAACCAGAGTTTTGGATATTGTACTTTGTATTGCTTTTATTGCGGTTGCAATAGGACTGATCAATAAAGCGTATATATACAAAAAAGATGAAATGAGCATCAAAGAGATGGTAATGCTTATTATACCTTCACTTGTAGGCGTCACTGGGTATGGCATTTTACAATATTATCTCATGATATACGAAAGAGATACTGGAAAGAACTTGATTGTTACATATGGATTTTATGGAGCTTTAAGCTTTTTACACTATCTGATTTCCATAGTTGCTATTCTTGTTGTGATTGTAATGTTTCAAAACTGGAAAGAGATGCAGGAAGAACAGCGGGGACAAGAGCTGGTATTAAATCAGATCAGTGACATGAAAAAGCATATCGGGGAAGTCGAAAAGTTGTATCGGGATATCCGCTCCATGCGCCATGATATGGGAAATCATATACAGACACTGGAACATCTGGTGGCACATAATAATATGGATGATGCTACAGAATACTTGGAACATCTGAAAAATGAATGGGACGAGGTATCTCCGGAAATAAAGACAGGAAGTCCGGTAATTGATGTCATTTTGATGGAAAAGCTGAGAGAAGCAAAAGAAAGGCAGATTCGGTTTCTGTCGGATTTTCATTATCCGCAGAATACGAAGTTAAATGCATTTGATCTGAGTGTGATCATGAATAATGCCTTGAATAACTGTATGGAAAATGTAAGTGGAGATGATCCGTATATCAGTATTTCTTCTTTTCGGAAAAACAGTATCTTTATGATAACCATAAAAAACAGTTTTGGGGGTCAGCTTAATTTTGGTGATAGCGATTTGCCAGAAACAACCAAATCTGGGAGGGAACATGGAATGGGTTTGAATAACATTCGCCGGGTTGCCAGAATGTATATGGGAGATATATCTTTGGAGCAGGGAAATGAGGAAGTAATCCTTAGCATTATGATGCAGGTAGAATAAAGAAATAAATTGGCACTATGTATTTTGTAAATTACAGAAATTACAGAAATATGTAGTGCTTTTTTTGCGCAGGTAGCGATGAAAATATGTTGCTTGCAACAATATTTGAGGAGCACTGCGACAGTCTGAAAAGCATTTTCAGACTGCTTCACAACGAAAAAAGGGCGGTTCACAACATCACGGTTTATTGTGAAGAAAGATATGCCGAAAGAAAAAATAAAGAGAAATCATGTTATACAGATTTTCAGGAAACGGATTTCAGAGTATTAGCTCAAGGAGGACAACGAAATGATGAAAATTAATGGATTTAACGGAACGAATACGCAGACAGGAGCAATAGGAATGGCACAGGCGAATGATTCTGTGAGTAAAAATATTCAGAATCAGATTGCAAATGCACAGCAGAAATTGCAGGACTTATCATCAAATGAAGAACTGTCATTAGAGGATAAGATGAAGAAACGTCAGGAGATACAACAGGAAATTACAAATCTCAATCAACAGTTAAGACAGCACCAGATTGAACAGAGAAAGGAACAGCAGAGTAAAAAATCATCTATGGATGATATGGTGGCTGGTACAAAAAATACATCTGCAAAGAAAGGAACAGGCTTGTCACAGGCAGGTATGCGGGCAATGATTTCCGCAGATTCATCTATGAAGCAAGCAAAAGTGCAGGGTAGTATGGCAACACAGATGGAAGGAAGAGCCGGTGTGCTTGAGTCTGAAATCAAGCAAGATGCTGGAAAAGGCAATACCGAAAAGAAAGAAGAAGAACTGGCAGATTTGCAGGCAAAAGCGCAGTCTGCAACAGCAGCACAGATGTCTTCACTTTCAGATGCAAATAAATCTATGGAAGAAGCAGCAAAGGCAGACAACCGTACAGATGCAGCAGAAACAAAGAAGAATCAAACTCAGAAAGCAGAGAATACACAGGAAAATGCAGATACGACAACAGATGCATCAGAGAATGCAGATGTCAAAATAGAAACAGCAGAAACAATAACAAATCCAGCATCAGAAAGTGGACAGTCGGTAGTATATACACCGATAGATATACGTTTATAGTTCGGAAAGGAGGCTGGTGTTATGTCAGAAATCAAAAGTTTTAGTGATTATACAAGTAAATATAACAGCAATGTAGATTTTTCAGCTTTGTTTAGTGGAACGTCAGATAGTTCATCAGTAGGCAATACAAATATGCTTTCTGATTATGCTGCAATCAAAAATGGAAGCTATGGAAAACTTATGAAAGCATATTATGCAAAACAGGATGCTGAAAAATTATCGGGAAAAGGTGATACTTCACAAAAACTTACCTTGATGAAAACAAGTGCAGATTCTCTGAAAAAATCAGCAGATGCTTTGAATGACTCATCTCTTTGGGAAAAAAAGAAAATAAAAAAGAAAGATGAAAAAACGGGGGAAGAGATTGAGGTAGAGGATTATGACTGGGATAAAATCACCAAGGCAGTAAAATCTTTTGTTGAAGATTATAATGATGTAGTTAAGGAAGCCGGAGAATCTAATACAAAGGATGTATTGCGAAATGCTTCATGGATGACTGGAATGACAGACAAAAACAGTAATATGCTTGCCAAAATAGGTATTACCATAGGAAAAGGAAACAAGTTGGAATTAGATGAGGATGCTTTAAAGCAGGCAGATATCAGTTCGCTGAAAACGGTCTTTACAGGATATAATTCTTTTGTAAGCAAAATATCGCAGAAAGCAACTGGTATATCGAATGCTGCAAACCGGGCGAGTGCAACCTATACAAATAATGGTACATACTCTAAGACGGATTCTTCTTTGACATCGAGCAAGATAGATAAAGAAGTATAGAAAGTGTGGACTAACTTAGGGAGGTTGCTATGAAAGTTCAAGGAAATAGATATATTAATAATCCTGAGATGATAAAAAATAAGGTTGAGAAGCAAAAAACGGTTCCTCAGAATATGATTTCGGAAGATGATGTGACAATCAGTGATTCAGCAAAAAAATTAGCGAAGACTGCCCGTGATAAAGTCTCAGAGTTTCAGGCAATGCATTTTTCATCAATCAATGGAGAGATAAAAGAAATACCGGCAGAATACAAGTGTGAGAATTTGTTTCAATTAGAATTAAAGGCGTCTTCTATTTCAGGAGATCGAAGTGTCTTTGAGGGACATTCTGAGAATCAGGCTGCGGTTTTTGAGAAGTGGATAGATGAAAATGCGGCAGAATATTTATCAGAAGATGAAAGAAATACATTAAAAGAGCAGATCGGCACAATGGTGGCAGCGGTAGATGACTTGAATGCCAGGGAAGGGTATCGTGGTACTTCATTTGAATCGGTATTTTTATTAAGTGCAAGTGAGGCTGGATTAAACAAAATAAATAAAATGTATGTCCCGGAGCAATTACAGGCAGGTTTTTCAGATATGATTGACGAATATGTTCATTTTAATGAGTCGGCACGCAATTCTATCATGGAGAGAATGACACCGGATTATATGGTTGTCGGAATAGGGAGCAAAACAGAAGCTTATAAGTACAAATCAGAAATCATCTCCGATGAGAGAGCTTTCTATACGAATGAGAAAATGGAAATGACCGGTTTGTGTGACAAATTTTTAAATGATGAAATAGATAAGGATTCATTTTATGATGGGCTGAAAGGTTACTTGAATCATTACTATGAAAACAGATATGAATTAAGAAATCAGCCGGGAAGTGTTAGAGAAAAATCAAACGATATGCTGGACAAATTGCAGCATATGTTTGGCGTTTAATGTTGAAAAAGGGTTTGGAGACTAGCTATGAAGACAGTAACAGATGTAAACACAGTAAACCAGCTATTGACATATTCAAAGCAAGCAGAGGCAGGAATACACCAAAAAGCAATACAGATGTTGCTTGGAGTAGGAAATAATAAAAAACAGGACAGTTTAAGTATTTCTGATGCTGCACGAGGCTTTTCAAAGCAATCAATAGCTGCACTGATAGATAAAAATGCGAATATTTCTAACAGTGAATTGGCTTATTATTTTGCAAACTATAATAATTCAAGTGCTATTTTGAATGCAATCAATTTTGGGGAGAATGTTTCCTGTGGATATAATTCTGATTTTAAGGAGTACGGGGTTATTTCCTTTGACCTTAATGGGAGCAGACAGGTAGTACCTAATTATGCAGTACCGAAAATGAATACAAGCACCATGTCAGGCATTTGTGCTGCAAATAATTCTCTGGTACTAAGTAATAAAAGTTATTATTCATGGACAACATCAAGTGGTGGTAAATATACATGGACGGTCAATAATGGAAGGATAGGCTGGGCAGCCTCGGAATCGTTGCTTGCAGAGAATACAAATCAAAAAGGGACAAATTATAAGTGGGAAATGTGTAAGGCAGGCAATATCCTGTCTGATCTGGCACAGGGAAAGAGTGTGTGGGGGTATCTTTACAGCAATGAGGAGGTATTGTCCGTCTGTGAGAAAGTCGGGATTTCTCCGGGATTCTTTTCTATAGAAGCGGGAGCAGGAAAACACACTTATTTATTGCAGGAATCAGGAAAGACCATAAATGTTGACGCAAAGATAAAACAGTTAAATGATATAAACTGGATAGAAATCGG
>NZ_QTZJ01000015.1:0-14503 GCF_003462625.1 Roseburia sp. OM03-7AC | reverse complement strand
TCTACAACCTGTATGGAAAGCTGTTTTGACAATGCGCTTGCCGGAGTGCAGAATGTCCGTACACAGATAGGGGAATATGAAGAGGCACACAGCCATGCAGACATGTATCCCATCGATATGATGGTAGGTTATCTTCGCAGTATTATTGGTGGACAGTTAGGTGGCAGTAGTGCTACAATCAGTGCATATGATGCATCGGTTGTGAATGCAACAGAGTCCTTCCAACTGGCACAGATGATGGATGGAATGTTAAGTACATATCTCGAGCAGGTGAAGGACAGGGTAAACTCCTGTGAGGAGTTCTATGAACTGCAGCAACAGCAGTGGCAGGAATCTATCCGACTGAGAACAGAAGAAGGCATTGTGAAAACACTTGTCGGAGTCGGAACCATGATTCTGGGAGGAATGCTTGTCGTAGCAACCTGTGGTATGGCTCTTCCTTTAGTGGCTACAGTGGGAGTTGCAGCAATTGGATTAGGCACAGCTGCATATGGATGTGCAAATACAGTAGAAGGTGGTCAGGATGTTTATGCAGGAGTAACAGGAGACCCAAGAATGGTATCGGTTAATCCAATCCGTGATACAGTATTTGCCAGTAATCCGGACCTCTATTATTTAATAGGAAATGTATTGACAATCGCTGCTTCCCTGATACTGACCGGAGGAATGGCAGCAAATGCAGCAGTAAGTGCAGGAACATCCATAGGAAGGGCCGTAGTAACAGAGTATGCAAAGCAGGGACTGACGATGGCAGCCAGCAGCTATGTGGAAAAGAGCATGACAGAAGCAACCAACAGTCCACTGGCAGGCTTTGTAGTTGGCTCACTAACCGGAATAGCAACATATGGAACGCTCAGTGAGGCAGAGCTGGAAGTAGTAAATAACGTAAAAAGACCGCAGCAGTTGGGAAATGTAGGGGAGAGTGGTAGAAACACAGCAACGACAATAGATTATTCTTATAAATTTGATAGGGAATTAGCCAATTTTAATGATGGTTATGAAATAAGGACAACAGTAGATAAAGATTTAATATTAGTGCAGTATAGTTCTGACGCACCAGATGCATCCTTATGTTACTGGACAACGGTTGATGAAGCAAATGGAATTACAACATTGAATGATTATATGGATAAGTTGGCTTTATCAAAAGATTGGGGAAACAGAAATACTGTAAAAGTTGCGAGAATTCCTGCTGGAACGGAGGTTAAGTATGCTGTAGGAACTGCGAGAGAACAATTATTGATTGCAGACCCTAGACCAGGTGGTGGAGTTCAATATTTATTTAATCAATTTGATACAGATTGGATAACAGAGATTAGAAGTTTTTCAAATTAAAGGAGATTGCTATTATGGATAAAAGACAAGAATTATTAAAAAAATTGGAACTATTAGTACAAGAAATTGATAAAGCCAAGAAAATGGTAGATGATGAAAAAAGTCAATACTTAAATAATTATGAAAATAGAATTGAAGTCGTAATAAAAAAATTACGGGATGGTACATTACCTGCTTCTAAAGGTGGACTTATTGGTACAATGAGAGGGATTTCAGAATATGACAGTTTGGCATCTATAAAAGCGTTGTACGATGCGGCATCTGATGTGGATTTGTTTTATAGCAAAGAATGTCAAAAATGGTAATATATTATTTTAATTATGTCTCCACATAAGGACATCTGAAATCAAAACTGAACATTGTATTTTTAGACTTAAAATGCATTGTTTTCATAGCAATTGGTGCTGTGGAGATGATGTGTTTTTGCATTGAATAGCGGTATTTATATTATAAAAATCGGTCAAAAAAGCGGTAATTTAATTGGACATTTTCATCTTTTTTGCGGTAATTGAAAGGGTTGTAGTTCTGTGTATCCTAATCATTTTATCCAGACCAAAATGTCGGACAAAGTTTTCGTACAATGTAGGAAAGCCTTACAGTATCATTATTTCCGTTGATAAAGAAAAATATGCTTTCCGCAGAACTGATGTTTTGATAAAGCTGGGAAATCTCATATTCGATAGATTTGAGAAAAATGTATTAAAAATTGCCCTTCAATTTCGTTACGAGGTTTCCAGCAAAAAAATCCATTTATCTGTATCCATATCATAAACTATAGGCTTCATTGAGTTTGTTTTCCGTAACTGTCAGATGCTCAATGAAATCCGTAAGAATACCAGTGTTTTCAAGATTTAATTCGTAATTAAGTTTCACTTTCAGATGATTTATGAGCATTAGAGAAATAAAAACGCATAGGTCTCATAAACACAGACAATTACAAATAATACTGACAGTAGTTTCTATTACTGATAATAAAAACCAAATACTTTTAAGTATAATAAGTATTCCTGCATTCATACTGGTAGTAAGAAGGAAATCT
This sequence comes from Roseburia sp. OM03-7AC, assembly GCF_003462625.1. Classification (NCBI taxonomy): domain Bacteria; kingdom Bacillati; phylum Bacillota; class Clostridia; order Lachnospirales; family Lachnospiraceae; genus Roseburia; species Roseburia sp. OM03-7AC. The sequence goes on along the minus strand of NZ_QTZJ01000015.1, from coordinate 12,129 downwards.
TCCAGATACTTTCCCATAAGTGAAGTACCGTAGCCATAATCGGATAATCACTGCTTTTCACTGGTACGATATAATGGTTATAAGTTTGTTGATGAAGGGGGAATTTGGCATGCGGTTAGATAGTAGTTTTTATAATAAATATGTTGAGCTGTTTGACTCATATATGTGTAAAATATTTGGTACAGATATCGAAAAAACAGAAGCAATATGCAGTTTTGAAAACAGAGGTTTTTTTAGATTAGAATACAAGTATTATCCTCATAATTATAGAATTGTGATAGAAAATGATATAACACTATTTGATATATCAATTTTTGATGATGAACAAGCATCTAATTCTTTGCAGCGAATTTGTAAATTTAAAAATCATCTGAGTACAGAATGTATTGAAGAAGCAATTAATTTGCTAAAGGCTGTTTTGTTAAAAAATGAATTTAATTTTTATTTTTATAAAGATGGTAAGTTATACAGGAAGAATGCTGAGGGTATAAAAAGAGTCAAAGACATAAGGGAGTTATTAAATGGAGGAGAAAAGAGTTGTAAGTAAATATTTGGAATATAGAGAAAATGTACTGAAGTAAATTTGGAGGAGTTGATAAAATGCCATTAGAAGAGCAGTTCATTAAAAGAAATGGTGAGTTGCAACAGAAAGTAAAGGAAGAAATAGAAAAAGTAAAAGAGGGACAAAGTGAGAGAAATATAGTTCAGTTGCAAACTATATTGAGTGAACTTCAAACTAGTAGCAGACAGAAAAATATTATTTTGAGTTATCCTCGAATTATAATTGACTCATGGGATTATTCAGATTATTTAGGTATGGAGTTGGTGGAGTTGGCAGAATTATATAAAAAAATATAATCCTTGATATAGAAATATATTATTTGTATAAAAGGATCCGGATATGGGGAAATATCCCTGCGGAAGTTTCTTTGCACAAGCATATGATAGTCAAGATAGAGAAAATTTATTGAGTGGAGAAGGGGCGGATATATATATCAAAAATTGTCTGCGTATAGTAGCCAAAGGATTAGTTAGTAAATTTAGACGGTAAACAGGTACAAGTAGATGTATTAAGAATTGATTTTAATATCACGCCTCCATTTCATTGGAACGCTAAAAATCAAAAGATATGTTAAGTAGGATAATTTTTAAACGCATTGTTTCCATAGCACTTGGTGCTATGGAAGCAATGCGTTTCTTGTAGTTTACGCGAGTAGCAAGATGGCAGATTACACAAAAAAGGAAAAACTGCTTTGATGTTCAGAGAAAACTGTTTCGACTTTTATTCGACCAGATTAAATTAAGTTTAAAATGATATAGAAATTAATCATCTGCTAATTTTAGAAAAAGTATGCTGAAATGCCCGGAAAATAAGGAAAAATGAAAAATCAGGAGAGAAAAAAAGAGGAACAGATAAAGGGAAAATGAGGTCGAATATTTTTGGTTGACATTTACGAAAAAAAGAGAAAGAATCTATACGACAAAGACAAAAGAAAAGGGAGAGAGGATATGAAACGGAAGAAAGTAATAACTGTTCTTTTGTGCATTATGCTGCTGGGAACAAGCGGTTTTACCGGATATCAAATCGGTAAGATAAATGGAAACACTACATTGCAGACAGGTAATACAGCAGTAGAAAGAACGGTGGAGTCACAGGGAGTGGCAGTTGTGAATCTGGATACCGGCATATCGGATGGTAATACACAAGTCTATTATGGGGAGCAGATCATAAATTTTCCAAATGATAATTTCATATATACCTCATTAGAAGATGCCAGAAATGGAATAGAAGAAGGGCGATACGGTGCTTATATTATAATTCCATCAGATTTTTCGGAAAATGTTGAAAGCTTAAATACAGTTCCGGCGGCATCGCAGTTACAGTATGCAGTCAGTGAAGATGTATCAGCGGATGCAAGAGAAGATCTTTTAGGTGATGTCCTTCAGTTTGGGGAACAACTGAACAGTCAGATGACATATATGTATCTATGTAACATAATGGATGAATTTCATGCGGCGCAGGATGAATCTGCAATGGTTATGAATAATGACATTACAGATAAAGAAGCAATACAGGGAATACAGGCATCTGATTTGGTAAGCATGGTTCCGGTTCCGGAATTAAAACAGCAGGAAGACACTACAATACCGTTAGATATTTCGGATTATACAGAGGAAAATGCGCAGTTGATTCAGGCAGTAGACAGTGCATATCGGGAAAATCTGTCAGATGCTTCTGCACAGTTAAGTGATTTGCGAACAGCAGGAAATGAACTGGTCAGTTCCTTAAAAGAAATATCAGAAGGCGTAGGAGAAATCAATTTACTTTCGGATGCAGACGGGCAACTTTTATATCGGGATGGGATTCGAAATCTGCAGGATACATTGCTTGCATATAACGGAGAAAAGACTGCTGAACAAAACAGCCGTCTTGCCCAGATTGCACAGATTCAAAATGTGACAGAACAACTGGATACGAATTTGCAGCAATGCATTGAAAACTATAATCAGAGAATTGAAGCAGCAGGAATACAGAACCTGAATTCCTATGGCAGAGAAATGAAGGCTCAGCTGCCGAAACTGCAATGGAAGGAAGCAGAGACAGAAGATGGAACAGTAGCATATGAACTGACCTGCAGTCAGGTAGAAGGAATGGAAGAACCGCCGGTTATTACCATTGCACTGGAACAGAATGCAATTGAAGAAAATGTAAAGAACAAGAATTATATCGACAAAATATTAAAGGCATTTCTGCTGCCGGAAGATTCAGATGGCGGGGACGGAGAAGAGGATAAAACCGGAGAAGGAGAGAAAACAGAAGAAGACAAAAACGGAGAAGAGAAAACCGGAGAGGACAAAACAGAAGAAGGCAAAACAGAAGAAGGAGAGAAAAACGAACCGGAATCAGGCGAAGGCGAAGATACTGGAGAAGAACCGGAAGCAGCGGTTACGGTAGAAAAAATATTTGAGCAGTGTGATGCAGATACAGAAATCATGGAATTTCTGACAGAACAGGGGTATGCCTCTACAAAGGAATTTTTAAAGGCATATCTGGATGGAGAAGTGCCGGTTGCACAGACAGAGACGCAGCTAAAGGTAACGGGAGATGTGGATGCATTGGGAGAATATCTTAAGGCATCACTGGAACAGATTACGACAGAAGATTATACATTACCGGTATTTGAGGGAAGCTGGCAGACCGGGGATGGCAGCAGGATGGGATTTCGTGATTTGCTGAGAGACACCGGGCTTTTATGTGATGCGATGCAGACAGATGTGGCGGCACAGAAGAATGTTGATGTGGATGGCATTACGGGTCTGGCTCAGAGTGGTTGTATACAGCCATTGGCAGACCGCACAGATTTCGTGAAAAAGGAGATAGAAAATAGCCAGAAAGAAGAACAGGATGCAGTTAATTCTTATCAAAGAAGCGTAAATGGATTTCATCCAAGACAGGATACCACAGTGATGAATGACAGCGTGAGCAGCATGAGAGAAAATGCTGCACTTATGCAGCAGGAAATCAACACCAGCAATCAGTCTTATGTGGATTATGCAGATAAATTGTATCAGACTACTTCAGAAAATATATTGACATTGCAGCAGCACATGGAAGAAGCGAAAGAAACTTCCAATCAGGCAGTTACAGATGCATTGGCTTCGGCAAAGGAAGTGAAGAATACTACAAGCAGTCAGAATCAGACGGCATTGGCAGATTTTGCAGCAAAGCTTCCCTATACAAGAGTAGGAAGCATGGAATATACACAGGTATATGAATTTGTGGCACAACCAACGCAGATGCTGCAGGTCAGCGATTACCAGCGTTTAAAGGATGAGGTGGATCATACCGTATCACAGAAAAGTGTTACCGGCAGCAGGGAACAACAGAAGAGTTCACGTTGGGTGGAATATCTTTTATATGGAATATTAGGAATTCTGGCGGTGGGAATATTAGGAAGCTATGCCAGAAGTTATCACAGAAGAATCAAGGAACAGAGCAACCCGTCGAAAGACGTTGCAATATAAAGTAAAGGAGACAAAAGAAATGGCAGATGTAAACAACATCCGGATTAGTCCGGAGCAGATGGAGACAAAGGCAAATGAATTTGATGCAAGATGTGAGGAATTCCAGCAGGTAGTAAGTACCATGCGTAATATGGTTTCTACACTTTGCGATGAATGGGCAGGACAGAGCAGTCAGGCATTTTATGATCAGTTCAGTTCCTTAGAGCCTAGCTTTTCTGCAACTGCAGAATTAATTACATCCATTGCACAGCAGTTACGTGATGTATCTACATCTATGCAGAACATTGACCGTGAAATTGCCGGAAAGATTGGAGTAATGTAATAGAGAATCGGAAAGCCACATCCTGTGACTTTCCGATTCTTCTATCCCTTAAGACCATACTTTTGTCAGAAACAGGAGAAGTAAAGTGACAGATAATTCTAAAATAGAGATTAATCCTTCGGTACTGCAGAACCGGTCGCAGACCTATCAGTCGCTGACGGATGTAAACGGAGCAGATGTATTTACGGATGATTATGAAGAAAAAGTAAAAGATTACCAGCAGAAGGAACAACGCAGCTATGAGGATACAAAGGAACAGGTATTTATAAAGAAAATGGATGAAAATGCCGGAAAAGAAGAGGCTGTAAAAGAACAATTATTTTTAACAACAGGAAGTCAGCAGCTGCAGCAGCAGGCAGAAGTAACCGCATCATTGGATGCGTATTGGATTCCGGCATGCGGAATTCTGCTGGCAGTGGGAATTCTGCTGTTGCTGCAATATCGGAAGAGAAGACAGGGAAGGTGGAAGAAAAATGTTGCTCACACTTACAATTATGAATCGTGAAGGAAGCTGGCAGGAAGATATACAGGTTAATCCACAGCAGAAAATAATAGATACCATGCTTATTTTAAAGGAAGCGGGAAAACTGCCACAGGAAGAGGTACAAGAAATGAAATCTGAACGCAGGGGAAGATTTCTGGACATGAATAAGAACTATGAACAGCAGAGTATTTATGATGGAGATATTCTCTGCATACAGTAGAGGCAGACAGAGGACAGAAGAAAATAAGATACGGGAGAGAAAAGATGGAAGAAAGAATAAAGAAATCAGCATTACAGGCGGAAGGCATATTTGATTATCAGAAATTAATGTATCCGGATACAGGTCTTATTGCAGTGAAAATAGAGGAAGAAGGGGAGGAACTGCTTTTAACCTATAATCTGGAAGCACTGACACCGATGACAGAGATACGAAAAGAAGATATTACCACAAGACTGGCGGTATTGGAAAATATAGAATTACTGGCAGCATGCCGGAAATCATATTACTTTACATTAGAGCCGGAAAATCTTTATTACGACAGGAATCATCTGGTCTATGTAAAACAGAGAGATATCTGCGGGGAAGACAGAGAATATGATGAACAGAAATGGATGGAAGAATATAAAGCACTCATTGGCTATGCATTACAGAAACAGTACAGTTATGCGGATTATGTACAGGGAGGAATGCAGCTTTTAAAGGGTGGCATACTGCAAAAGGTACGGCAGGTGGAATCCGTAGAAGAGCTGGTCAGACTGTTGGAACAGCGTAAGCAGGAGATAGAGACAGAACGGTCTGTGAAAATGATTTTTCTGAACCGAAGACGGTATCGTACATTGCAGGCATCGTTTGTTGTGGTATTGCTGTTGGCAATAGTACTGGCGGTCTATGCATTGGTTGATTTCATCCGTACTGAGCCATATAAGGATGCAGTAATTGCGGCAGAAAATGCCTATATTTCCGCTGATTATGTATCCTGTGTGGATGCTATGCAGGAAATATCGGTAAAAGATATGGATATATATCAGAAATATATTCTTGCCAATTCCTATGTGAGAAGTGAGAATCTGACACAGCAGCAGAAAGAGAATATTATAAGCAATCTTTCTTTAAAGGAGACGCCAGCCAGATTGGAGTACTGGATATATCTTGGAAGAAATGACATTTCAGAGGCAATTGATATTGCCATGCAGCAGTCCGATGATGAAATGCTGCTTTATGCTTATATGAAACAGAAATCCATGATAGAGACAGACAGCAGTCTCAGTGGAGAAGAGAAAACACAGGAGCTGGAGAAAATTGCACAGAAGATGCAGCCATTGATGGAAAAATACGATACCGAGGAAGAATAGCATGAAGAGAAGCTTTCAGAGAACAGAGAATTTTACAATAGACGGAAAAAATGGAAATCTTGGAATTGAAGGATTTCCGGCAAGGCTATGGGTCAGGAATGATGAGGTAACAATAGAAGGTTATGAGAACATATACTGGAACGGAAGGGAAGCCGCCTGTAAAGGAAAGATAAACAATGGAGATGAATTAAGCTTTTCCCGGGGAAAAATTATCTTCCTGGAAAAAAGTGTACAGGTGGAATGCGAAGATACGGTGAATATCAATACCGATGGATTATTGGAACTGGAAGAAAAAGAAATTCCATTTGAAGGATATCCGAAGTATAAACGTTCTCCTCGAATCATTAAAAGAATACCGGATTTGGAAATTAGTCTGACCAGCCCAAAAGAACAGCAGAATGGAAAGAAAGAGAGTCTGGTACAACTTATTGTGCCGCCTCTTGTGATGCTGTGTGTGACAGTAGGAATCAGTATTTTAATGAAGCGTGGTTTATATGTGCTGATGTCAGCAGCAGGCACAGTGATGACAACAATATTTACGGTGGTTAAATATATAACAGACCGTAAGGAAGGTCAGGAGAATAAAAGGCTCCGGGAGAAAACATATCGGGAATATCTGTTAAAGAAAAGAAAGGAAATATATGCAGCATATCAGAATGAAGAAGAGGCAAATCACTATAATTATCCGGAGGTAAAGGAGCTTGCCCGGATGGTTGGGCAGTACAGTCCAAGAATCTATGAGAGAAGCTCTAATGATGATGATTTCCTGAATGTATCTTTGGGACAGGTAATGGCAGATTGTCATTTCCGTATTCGCCTTTCTACGGATGAATTAAAGGATAAACCGGATGAGCTGGAACTGGAAGCACAGGAATTGAAGCGGGAATTTTCAAAGATGAAACAGCCTGTTGTAGTAGATTTAAAGAAAGCACATCTGGGACTGGTGGGAGAGAAAAGCGTTATTCATGAGCAATTGAAATTACTTGTGGCGCAGCTTACTTTTTTTCAGAGTTATCATGACCTTGAAATCGTAACAATTTATAATAACAGATTTGATGCTGATTTCCAGTGGATGCGTTGGTATCCACATTTACGGATACATGCGGTAAATGTAGTGGGAACTGTAAATTCAGAGCGGAAGAGAGACCAGATTCTTGGAAGCCTGCATCAGATGATTAAGAACCGGAAAAACAAATTAGAAGAAAGTAAGAAGGAAAGCCGTTTTCTGCCGCATCTTATATTTATTATAGATGAGCCAAAGTTAATTATGGACCATTCTATTATGGAATATCTGGATAAAGAAGGGGATAACCTTGGATTTTCTATTATTTACACCACAAATATGAGAGCAAATCTGCCTGAGAATATCGGTACAATAGTTATGCTTCATAATTCCGGTCAGGCAACACTTCTGATGGAAGAGAAGGAAGAGAAAAATCTTTCCTTTGAATTGTCAGATACCAGCGGTATAAATTTGGAATGGATGGCAAGAAATTTAAGTACACTGGAGCATATGCAGGGAATCAGTGCACAGATACCGGAGAGTATTACATTTTTTGAAATGTATCAGGTGGAGCATCCGGAGGAACTGGATATTGCAAAACGATGGAAGAAAAATCATGCAGCAAAGTCCCTGGCTGTTCCGCTTGGGGTAAGAGCCAAGGAAGATTATGTCAATCTTAATCTGCATGAAAAAGCCCATGGTCCCCATGGACTTGTAGCAGGAACGACAGGTTCCGGTAAATCGGAAATTATCCAGTCTTATATACTGTCTCTGGCAGTCAATTATCATCCGTATGAGGTGGCATTTTTACTGATTGATTATAAAGGTGGTGGAATGGCAGGATTATTCCGGAATCTGCCGCATCTGCTGGGAACAATCACCAATCTGGATGGAGCACAGAGTATGCGTGCCATGGCATCAATTAAGAGTGAACTGGCAAGAAGACAGAAAATATTCAGCAGCTATGATGTGAATCATATCAATGCATATCATAAGCTGTTCCAGAATGGAGAGGCAAAGGAACCACTGCCGCATTTATTCATTATCAGTGATGAGTTTGCAGAGCTGAAAAAGGAACAGCCGGATTTTATGACGGAACTGGTATCGGCGGCGCGAATCGGACGAAGCCTTGGTGTGCATCTGATACTGGCAACACAGAAACCAACCGGAGTTGTAGATGACCAGATCTGGACAAACTCCAAGTTTAAACTGGCACTTATGGTACAGAATGAGGCAGACAGTAAAGAAATATTAAAGACACCGGATGCCGCCAATATTACAATCCCCGGAAGAGCTTATCTTCAGGTTGGAAATAATGAAATCTATGAATTATTCCAGTCGGCATGGAGTGGAGCTTCTTATGTAAGTGAAAAGGAAGAGGAAAAAGTAGATGACAGAGTTTATCTGGTGAATGACCTTGGACAGGGTGAACTGATAAATGAAGATTTAAGTGATGAACATGCTTCCGGCGGCAATATGATGACGCAGCTGGATGCTACGGTAGATTATATCCACAGAGTATATGAGGCAATGGATACCGTGGAAGTAAAACGGCCGTGGATGCCACCGTTGCCGGAACAGATTGTATCGGACCAGCAGGCAGAGAAAGGAAATGCATTAAATCTGATTGCACGGATTGGAAAGATAGATATTCCGGAAGAACAGCAGCAGGTGGAGTACCAGCTTGATTTTGCCACAGACGGAAATCTCTTATATATTGCTTCCGCAGGTTATGGAAAAACAGCATTTCTTACAACCGTGTTGTTGTCACTGGCAATGCATAACCGGGTAGAGAATCTGAACTTCTATATATTGGATTTTGGAAACAGTGGATTGATTCCATTGAACCGCCTGCATCATACGGCAGACTATATCAGTTTTGATGATACAGAACGATTCCGTAAATTCTGCAATCTTATACAGGCAGAGATAAAACGGCGTAAAAAATTACTGGCAGAACGGATGGTACAGAATTTTGAAGTATACAATCAGGTGGCAGAAAAGACATTAAAAGCAATAGTAATTGCTATTGACAATTATGATGTGGTCAAAGAACTGGGATATGAAGCGGAAGAATTTTTCCAGAAATTATCCAGAGATGGTACCGGACTTGGCATATATATGGCAGCAACAGCAACACGAAGTAATGCCATGAAGTATTCTACATATAACAATTTTAAGAATAAAGTGGCAGGTTATCTTTTCGATGAATCAGACTTGCATGTAATTGTGGGACGAAGTTCTTATTCACAGTCAGAGATAAAGGGACGGACACTTATAAAATACAATGGACTGGTAAGTGTCATGCAGGTCTATGTCATGACTGCATTTACAGATGAACTGGAGTATAACCAGGGTATAGAAGCCTGTATTGAGCAGATAAATGCATGCTATCCGGATACTGTAGCACCGAGAATCCCGGTATTGCCGGATGAGTTAAATATCAGAACATTTATGGAAATGATAAAGAAACAGCATACAGCAGAAGAAAACGCTGCAGAGAAGGCAATCTGGCTGGGACTGAATAAAGAGAGTGTATTGCCGGAATGTATTCCGGCAGGTCTTACAACACCATTTGTAATTCTGGGTGAGACTGCAAGAGGAAAGACGAATGCATTAAAGGTTATTTTAGAACAGATAACAGGAAGAGGAAAAGTATATTTATTAGACTCGAAAGATATGGAACTATATCATTACAGGTCCGGAGATGAGATTCATTATATCGGAGCAGATGGAATAGATGCGTTTCTTATGGAACTGGGGGGACTGGTGACTGCACGAAATCAGCAGCTGCAGCAGAAGATGAAGGAACATCCGGAACAGTTACCACGCCGTCTGGTTCAGGAACTGGATGCATGTTATGTCGTGGTAGATGAGTGGGATGACTTTGTAGAGGCAACGAAATTAAAAGCTGTATTGCTGGCACCGATATTGAGTGGGGCATTGTCCAGTGGAATCCGATTTATTCTTACAGCCAATTCCGGTAAATTAAAAGGATTTGATGAGATTACCAAATTTGCAAAAGCAACTACGGATGGTCTGCTGGTGGGCAACCCTGGTTCTACAGGAATTTTTGGAACAGTTGCAGCAAAGGAATTGCCGCAGTTAAGTGATGGTCTGCTTTTCCATAATGGAGCATATGTGCGTATCCGCATACCGAAATGTGAAGACAGAGAAGAATAAAGAAAAATAAGCAGGAGGATAAAAAGATGGAACAGGAAAATATAGAGTTTTTGCCGTTAGGAAGTATTGTGCAGCTTAAAGGTGGCGTAAAGAAAATTATGATTATAGCAAGAGGTGCATTTGCAGTAGTCAAAGGTGAAAAAAGATATTTTGATTATGGAGCGTGTACCTATCCGGAAGGGGTTATAGGAGATGCACTGTTATATTTTCAGCATAAGGATATTCAGAAAATAGTATATCGCGGTTATGAGGATGAAGACGAGAAGCTGATGCAGGAAAATATTAAAAACAATCTGAGTGTGCTGCAGGAGCAGCTGCTGAAGAAAGAACAGGAAGCATAAGAAGGCGTCGGAGAGATGAGGAGGAAAGGATAAATGTCGAAGACGAAGAAAAGCTCTTCCGGCAGTAAAGGAAGTTCAACAACAAAGAAGAGTACAACCAGTACAGCGGAGATTAATCAGGTAAAACAGCAGTTAAACACAGTAAAGAGCAGTTTGCAGTTAGAAAGCAGCAGTCTGGCTCCCATGGAGGGGACACTTAATACATTAAAGGAACTGAAAACGAGACTTGAGACAGCCATAGATACGCTGAGAAACCAGAAGGATGGTATTGAGGATAAATATACATTAGACAGTGGCTGGCGTGGAGATTTATATAATGCATCAATTTCTGCCTCCAGTGCATTGAAAACAGAATACGGAAATGTCTGTACCAATCTGGGATATGATCTGGATGCACTTTGTGATGAGATTACAAGAAGAGAGAATGAAATCTACAATAAGAATGAGTATATCGGCAAGCTGCAGAGCAGTTGGAACAGTCTTTGCAACTGGCTGGAAAAACATACTAATTAGGAGGGCATCATTATGCTGATAAAATTAGATACCAATGTTTATACATCAAAGGTACATTCTTTTTCAACGGTATCCGGTGAGGTAGAAGGAAAGCAGCTTACAGTTCCGGATTTAAATGTATCAATGGATGCCATGACAGCGTACCGGGCAGGCTTTTCACAGTTAATTGGTCTGATGAGTTATTATCAGAGCCTCCTGACGCAGGATGCCGGGAAGCTTCTCACACTGCGTGATGAACTGGTTGATGCAGAAGCTTCTTTGATGAAAATGATAAAGACAAAATAGGGGGAGTGGAGAAAGTTATGGGATTTCAGGTAAAGTATGAAGAAATTACCAGCATTCGGGAACTGATTCTGGCACAGCTTGACCGGTGGATAGAGCAGATAGATGCGGTAAGAAGCAGTATTGTAGAGATTGCTGCCATGTCGGAGATGCACGGAGAGGCAGCAGAGCATGTGAGAAGCTATATGTGGGATTATCATATGAATCTTGCAAATATGATAAAAGATACGATAGAAACCTACCGGAGCAGCTTTATACTCTACACAGACTGGTATTATAACATTGATTCTGACCAGCTGGCAGAGATGTCTCAGGATTCCATGGAGGGACTGGAGGAGAACATCCAGGGAGCCAGGTCAGACTTTGATGCGGTAGCAGAGGAAGTAGCGGATATTGAGAGAGAACTGTCTGCTTATCTTGATGTGGGCAGATTTTCTACAACCTGTATGGAAAGCTGTTTTGACAATGCGCTTGCCGGAGTGCAGAATGTCCGCACACAGATAGGGGAATATGAAGAGGCGCACAGCCATGCAGATATGTATCCCATCGATATGATGATAGGCTATCTTCGCAGTATTATTGGTGGACAGTTAGGTGGCAGTAGTGCTACAATCAGTGCATA
>NZ_QTZJ01000014.1:0-31987 GCF_003462625.1 Roseburia sp. OM03-7AC | reverse complement strand
AGCCCTTTATTTTCAAGGCTTGAAAGCGGTTTTCATCAACACATTTTGTCCTATAACTCGACTTTATTCTAAATTAGAACGCCGGTTTTCTTATATAAAGTGTCTTTCTGTGACACGCTCTCCTTTTTCAAGATGAACGAAATTACAATCCCATTTTCCAGATAAAAGCTTTCTTATAATATTGCAGTCGGATGGCTCCACCGCCAGCTTCTTATTTAGAAGTTCTGCAGGTCTTTTCAGTCCATCTTTGGTTTTCTTTATATCATAGCTTTGCGTATCTATTAAAGTAATCTTCTCATAACCGCCATAGATTGTATCTAAAACTTCCATCCCCCGTTCTCTGCCATAAGCAGCAAGAACGGTACTGCACTGGCCTCCAATGGACTCCTTGTCAATTGTCCACGCTCTTGTCGCATAAAGAGAATTCTTATCCACATGATTCTCCAAAAGCTGGTGGATGCAGTCGTGGAAACGTGGCATTACAAGCTCGGTATTCCAGCTCACAATCCCTTCCGTGCCCCGCCCGCACAATCCATAGGTGAGCAGGATTATATCCACATCCTGGTGCCTGTCAATCTCCTGCTGCAGCAGATTTCTTAATACAGACGGGTTTCTATGCAATCCACGTTGCAGATATACAACAGGATATGTTATATTTAATTGTTTTCTGTACTTTTCAATTTCATCCTGCTGCATTGCACAGGCAATCAGAATTTTCTTTTCCAAATGATTTCCTCTATATTTATATATTTTTCTATATCCTTTTGCATATAATATCTAAAAAAGGGTATGCCTCATGAAATTCAAATCAAACTGCTTTTCCAGAAAGGCTTTGCTTTTTTCCTACCGTAAGCCTGCCCTGCATACTAAATTTACTACAATTCAAAGGTCTTTTAAAGAAGTAAAAAATATACTGAACAAATAAACGATAGCTTCATCATTCCTTATTTACATCTACAGAACCTGCCACGGGCAGCTTCTTACGGATTTTTTATAACAAAAAAAAGCACCAACCCCATGGCTCCACGTCCACAAAATCGGTACTTTACATGCGCCACCAGGGGTTCGAACCCTGGACACCCTGATTAAGAGTCAGGTGCTCTGCCAGCTGAGCTAGTGGCGCATTGCTTAACGCAAGGACTATTATATAATAGAATTTATCGAATTGCAAGTAATTTTTTATTTTTTTTAAAAATTTTGTAAATTACATATTAGCAAATAATGCCGCAATTTCTTCCGGTGTCATCATATGATTCGGGTCAGAATTTGCCTCGATAACAGGCTCTGCTGCCGGTTCTTCCACAACCGGTTCTGACACAGGTTCCTCTTCCGTTATCGGCTCAGATTCTTCTGAAATAGCATCTTCTGTTACAACTGGTGCTTCTTCAGCTGCTGAATCTGCATTTGCAATCAAAGCTGCAATCTCTTCCGGTGTCATCATATGATTCGGGTCGGAATTCATTTCCATAACCGGTTCATCAATGGTATTTACCATTTCTTCTGTAAATGCAGGTTCTTCCGGTTCTTCATCTGCAAATCCAAGTGTATCATCAAAACCAACTGGTTCTTCTGGTTCCGGTTCATTGTTTTCTTCTGGAGATCCGGTTTCTTCTGCTACTTCTTTTGTAGTTTCAGCTGCTTCGTCATTTCCGAATAAAGCATCTATATTTAATAAATCATCTTCTGCTAAATCCGGCATATCCTCTACAGTTGTCTCCGGTTCTGTTGCCGGTTCTTCCGGCATTACTTCGTCGATTGGTGCTTCCGGTTCCTCCGGCATCACTTCGTTGATTGGTGCTTCCGGTTCTTCCGGCATCACTTCGTTGATTGGTGCTTCCGGTTCTTCCGGCATCACTTCATTGATTGGTGCTTCCGGCTCTTCCGGCATCACTTCGTCGATTGGTGCTTCCGGTTCTTCCGGCGTTACTTCCTCAACTGGTGCGGCTGATGATGGCTGTACCGGTGCTGCTGTATAAGTAACAGCTGGCGCACCATTTATTTTTCCAACTTCAGCTAATATGGTATTGTGGATGGATAATTCCATTTCTTTCACGGAAGCTACCATTTCCTGCTGTTTTAGCAGAAGGTCTTTATTGGCATTCTCAACTACGATACGCTGCTGCTCTAACATGTTCTTCTCAAGATTATCCAGACGGTCGGAAAGATTAAATATCTGCTCTAATAATTTGTCGTTGGAATTCATCAATGCATCGGAATTTTCTTTGTTACGGCTTATGGTAACTTTGGCAATGGATTTCTGTGCATCTATGATGTCCTTTGTCGGTGAACCGGCTGCCTCTTCGATACGATCAAGCTGATCCGCAATATCCTCAAAGGATTTGCGGGTTACAAGATAAGAAGCTTTTTCTGACTTAAACAGATTATCATACTGTTCGTACTGGTCAATCTCTTTCTTATAATTTTTCTGGATTGCACTGGCAATCAGAATATAAATATCAGCCAGTGCTACAACTGTAAGTACAATCAATGCCACATAATTGGACGGATAGTTAATCATCACATATAATTCCCCTAAAACCAGCACTGTTAATACCAGTACAGCCGTCACAATTCTCAGATTGTAAGAATCCTTCTTTTGTTTGATGTTCTGCTTTGCTTCTTCCATTGTAAAAATCCTCCATGATTTTTTATTTTTCACTAAATCGCAGGAGCAAACCGTAAAAACCTGCCACTATACTGGCAGTTCCCTGGATATGTCCTGCAGCCGGGTACTTACTTTCCCTGTAAGTATAATTAATTTTATTCTATCACAGGTAGAATTTTCCTTCAAGAAGCCTTTTCCAAAATAGAAATGAAAATTAAGATAGTTTGCTAGTTGATACCTTTACATATGAACTGATTTAAAAACTGATTTTTATCACATGGTCTGCCAAAAAGATAGCCCTGCAGATAATCAGCATATATTTCTTTCAGCTTTTGATACCACTCTTCTTTTTCTACACCTTCTATACATATTTTGATATCTATACTATGTACCAGTTCAACTATTTTTTTTAACAGCTCAAAGTCCCTTGTTTGACTCATAGCTTTTGCTGTAAAATTATTATCCAGTTTCACATAATTAGGATTCATGTTTACAATACAATGTAGATTCGAAAAACCTGTACCAAAATCATCCAGAATAAACTGTATTTTTTTCTCTTCGAATTTCTTCCGAAGCGTATAAAAATACGGTGTCATATCCGTATATCCGCTTTCTGTCAGTTCCGCACACAGGCTCTCCGGCGGAAGATTATATTGTTCTATAGACGAAAGTATGTCCTTCCAGATATCACTTTTCATCATCTGAATATAAGATATATTTACATTAACCTTAAATCCCGGTATATACTGCCGCATTTCATGGCACATTGCCGCAGCTTCATTTAATACAAATCTTCCAGCCGGAATAATAAGCCCGGTTTCTTCCAGTAATGGTATAAATTCCACAGGCGGGATACTTTCTTTTTTTCCACCTGAATACATGGAAAACCTCATAAGCGCTTCCGCACCAATTATATTTCCCGAGGAACAATCTATAATCGGCTGATAGTATACTTCAAATCCTTCAAATTCATTTGTCACGGCACCTCGAAGTGCACTTTTTATTTTCTCTTTTTTTAAAAATAACTTATAATCTTCTTTTTCAAAAAAATATACTCCGTTTCCTCCCATGGACTTTGCCTGTTTTAAAGAGAAAACCGCTATTTTACGATACTCGTCATAATATTTTAAGAGCTTCGTTGCATGGATAATTCCGGTAGATACTGTAAAAACCACCTTATATTTTTCAGAAATAATAAAATCTTCTATTTTTTTACATATTTCCTTCTGCAATAGCATAACATCATCTCTTGTATGGCTTTCCAGATCAACAATCATATACTCATCTGCAACAAGATGGTACAGCTGCTGGTTATCAGAAAGACATTCCTTGATACCGTCAGCAACACTTTTCAACACATAATTTCCATAATCTACGCCTAATGTACCATTAATCGCATTAAATCCATCAATCCCTATATGTATTAAAAATACTGACGAGCTGTCTTTTATATGGGAAGAAACAAAGGAATACATTTCTCTTTCACCCAAAAGTCCGCTGACATTATCTGCCCACTGTATATTTCCAATTTCGTTTACACAGCCTATAAGATAATGAGGTTTTCCATCGTTATCATTGATTACCTTTCCACGGCAGTTAATCCATACCGGCATCCCTTCTTTATCAAGCCATCTGTAATGCAGATTGTGATTTTTTTCGTTTCCATCCGCAATCCGCTGTAAATGTTCCCTAATCATCGGGCGGTCTTCTTCATATACAAAATAGCGGACACTGTCGGCAGCATTATCAAATGAATTGCCCGGCATCTTAAAACGCTTCACCGCTGCCTGTGAAATGATAAGGGTATTTTTCTGTAAATCTATAATATAAAGATAGTCATCCATACATGGTGCAAATACTTCTATTAAATCTTCTGCTCCTATTTCCTTGAGCAGTCTGCGTATGTTTGTATCCATAGTATAAGTGCCTTTCTTATAAAATTTTTATACTGATAAACTTTCTATTCTGTGGTAGAAATTATAGCTGGAAATCATTATCGTATTATACTGTTTTTTCTGATTCTGCCAATTTAAATTTACGAATCATTTCACGCAGATTTTCTGATTCGCTGCTCATCTCCTGGCTGGCAGCTGCACATTCCTCAGATGTTGCAGAATTGGTCTGTACAACATCATTAATTTGTTCAATTCCTTCATTAATCTGCTGGATTTCTGTTGTCTGTGTTTCTAACGTTTCCGCAATATTTGTAACTTCTTCTGTAATTATTTTAGAGTTCTCTGCAACATCTTCCAATTGCGCCGCAGTCTGTCCTGCAATCACCATACCCTTTTCTACTGCCTTCACAGAGGTTTCAATCAACATTGCAGATTCTTTCGCTGCCTGGGCACTCTGGTCCGCTAACGAATTTACCTGATTTGCTACAACTGCAAATCCTTTTCCGGCTTCTCCTGCCCTTGCTGCTTCGATAGAAGCATTCAATGCAAGCAGATTTGTCTGGGAAGCAATTTCATTAATTGTTGCAATAATTTTGTCAATTTCTTTTGATGCTTCACTAATTTCATTCATGGAATCAACCATTTCATGCATCTTACCATTACTTTCTAAAATGGCATTTCCAAGCTCATCCACCCTTCCACTAATTTCTTTTGCAGATTTTGAATTATTTTCTACCTGTTCAGATACACCTGCAACTGTTGCTGTCAGTTCCTCTACTACTGCCGCCTGATTTGTAGCTCCATCTGCAAGATCATTAGAACTTGATGCTACCTGGTCTGCTGCACTTGAAACTTCATTGGAAACATTTTGAATTCCTCTAATCGTTTCTCCTATACTTTTTTCAAATTGCATAAAAGAATTTAAAATTCCGACAAAATCTCCCCGCCACTCTACTTCCGGTTTAACATCAAAATTTCCTGCTGCAAACAATTTCATTGCACGGTCAATATCGTCTACATAGCTTCCCAGGATACGGATTGATTTACGCATACTGTGTGCCAGTCTTCCAATCTCGTCTTCTGAACGATAATCCAGCGTACTGTGTAAATTTCCTTCTGTCAGTTCCTTTGCGACATCCTCAACTGCCCGTAAAGGTTCAAGAATTGTATCCAGGACTTTTTTACCTGTTTTCTTTGTCAGTGTCCATGCAAAAATTAAACACACTATAATACATACAATTCCTGCTGCAGCAAAAATAAATGTAGTTCTGGCAGCCCTGCTGCTCTCCTGGTCTGTTATATCATCTAATTTTATTGCGATTTCCACCGCTTTATTTAATGCAGGTGTGCAATCATTCATGATTTCATCAACTGCTTCTTCCTTATCACCACTTTTAATTTCTTCTATAATGGAATAACCAATATTTCCCCAATCCGAAAGGGCTGATGAATATTCCTCATAATCTGAGTCAGGAATAATTCCGGTTCCCTTTAAATTTTTCAGTTCAGAATCAACTTCTTTCAGCAGCTTTTCTACTGTTTTCTCATAACTGACATATGAAGAAGTATCATCATCTAATGCCATTTCCCTGATATTTCTTGCTGCCGCATTCACATTAATTCTACATATTTTTACTGCCTGATCTGCTACAGTAACATTTTCTATATAATGTACCATATTAGCAAATAAAACACCTATGACCACTATAGAAAGCAAGCCTGAAATTAACATCATAATAATGACTTTTCTGTAGCCATAGTTTATCCTTTCCTGCAGATGCATGTTTTCTAATTTCCCTTTCATTTTATCTTTTTGTGAAAACATTGATTCTTATTTCCTTTCTCTTTATTATATTTCTCTTTTTTTCCAGAACTTGTTATATCAGAATTTTTTCAAAAGTCAATGACTTTTCAGCTTTAATTTTAAATTCTATTTTTTTGATAAAATTTAACACTTCCTGCTTTGGTTTTTCGTCATTTTTATAGACAGCTATTTACAGTATTTTTCTATAAAAACGGCCGCACCATCATTCTATAGCAGCAAAAGCCATCTTATCGTCTGGCCATGATTTTCTGAGTGCCACATAAGAAATCAGAAAATTTGCAAGCCAGCCAGCCGGTACAGCAAGCCAGACAAATGCAATGCCAAAACGCGGTGCGAGTATCAAAGCAACTGACAGACGAATTGCAAGATTTACCATATTTGCAATGAGAAATGGACGCATGATTCCAAGTCCCCGAAGAACTCCGTCTGTTGCCATCTTGATACCCATGAAAATGAAAAAGAAGCCGAGCCATCTCATATAATCTCCAGACACCTGATATGCCAGCGCTGTTCCATCTTTACCCAGAAATAATGAAGAAATCTGTGTATGCAGTGTTTCAATGACTATAAAAGCAAGGACTGCAAAACATAAATCTAACACCAGTGCAGCGTGGTATCCTTTTTTTATACGCCCGATTTTCTTTGCGCCAAGATTCTGGGAAACATACGGCGAGACTGCATTGCCTATGGACACAAATATCAGTGAAAAAACATTCTCTACCCTCATCGTTGCCGCATAACCTGCAAGAGCCTGTGTACCAAACGGATTTACAACCGCCTGTACAATCATCATACCAATTGACACTGTTGACTGCTGGAGGACCGACGGTATGGCAATGCGGAGCATGGAATGTAATTCCCTCCCGTCAAACCAGCGAGCCGGACTCTTATACTGGCGTATCCGGTATAAAAAGATTAAAAACGAAAATATTGCCGAAATACCTTGTGCAATAAGCGTGGCTAGGGCTGCACCGAATACGCCCAGACCAAGGCCTGCTACCATCCAAAGATCCATTATAATATTCAGAACAGAAGAAAAAATCAAAAGGCATAATGGAATCTTTGATTCACCGATTGAAGTAAACATCGTTGAAAGAATGTTGTACATAAACAGAAACGGAAATCCCACAAAATAAACACGAAGATATAGTACTGCTTCCTCCAGTATATCAGCGGGTGTCTGTAATAAGTCCATCATGGAACGTGAAAAACAAAAGCCAGTAACTCCCAGAAGTATGCTAAGAACCAGAAAACTAATCAATGATGTTGATACGATTGTTTTCATTTTACTATAATCTCTGGCACCAAAATAACGGCTCACAAGTACACCTGCACCTACACCTGCACCAAGTGCTATACAAATGAATACATTCGTAAGGGCAGCACAGGCACCAACAGCCGCAAGGGCAGAAGATCCAACAAACTGACCCACAATGATTGAATCAGCCATATTGTAGACCTGTTGAAAAAAGCTTCCGAAAATCATTGGCATTGCAAAAACAGTCAGTGCTTTAAGGGGTGCATCTGTAATTAAATATTCATCTTTTGACATGATCTTCTTCCTCTGTAACTATTTTAAAGCACTATTACTGCGGCATCAAGTCCCTCAACTTTTCCGTCAAACAGTTCTTCTCCAAGCAAATTATATTTTCCCTCATACTCATTAAATCTCTTCTCACTGCTGCTGCAGTTAAAAATCAATGCCATAGTTTCTTCACCATTTTTTCTAATCAGAACAATGGTTTCTTCCTCATCCCTTGTGATTGCCTCAATCAATTCACCTTCTACGATACATTTATATTTTTTTCGAACCTGTAACAGCTGTTTATACCATTCAAACATCTCTTTATCCTGGTATTCTTCATCCCAGTACATGCCACGTCTGCAATCCGGATCGTTTGCTCCCGGCATCGCATACTCATCTCCATAATAAATCATCGGCATTCCCGGCAATAACAATTGAAAAGCTGCTGCCAAATGCTGTTTTTTCTTATTATTCTTACATAAATGTAAAAATCTTGCTGTATCATGGCTGTCTATCAGATTCCACATAAGAGGATAACATTTCTTATTTAAGCGTCCTTTCAAATATCCAAGATTCTGTATAAACTGGCTGACCGTAATCTTTTCATCTGCAAGCAGATCTATCATATTCAGATAAAACGGATAATTCATGACCGTATCCCATTCATCTCCTTCAAGAAAATCTCCTGCATAATGCCAAATTTCTCCAATTATCAGCATATCTTTCTTTACTGCCTTAACTGCTTTTCTAAAATTCTTCCAGAAAAAATGGCTGATTTCATCTCCTACATCCATTCTCCATCCGTCTATATCGCATTCCCTGATCCAATAGCATGCAACATCTGTAATAAATTTTTCAACTTCAGGATTTTTCAGATTTAATTTTGGCATTCCACCATAATAACCAAAGCATTTGAAGTTTGGAATCTCTCCCCTTTCACTTTTAAGTGGAAATTCATCAATAAAATACCAGTCCAGATATTTAGACTTATTTCCCTTTTCCAAAATATCTTCAAATGCAAAAAATTCATTTCCTGTATGGTTAAACACCGCATCCATAACCACTTTCATTCCATATTCATGCGCTTTTTGTACCAGCTCTTTAAGATCCTCTGCTGTTCCGAATGAGGGATCTATCTGATAATAATCAATGGTATCGTATTTATGGCTTGAATTTGATTTAAAGATTGGTGTCATATATAAAACATCAATTCCAAGACTATGGACATAATCCAGATGTTCTATAATTCCTCTGAGATCACCATGCAGATTATCCATAGACGTAACTGGTGCTTTATACCATACTTCCTTGTCTACCGGCTGTGATGATGCAAAGCGGGACGGAAAAATCTGATATACGACCTTATTTTCTGCCCACTTTGGCACCACAAACATTTCTTCCTCCCGTAGATTCTGCGGGCAGTCAAACATTCTGTCTCTGTTTGTAATACATTCCTTACTAAACTCATAATTGCCGTAATATACTTTTTCCCCCTGCATATCCGTAAATTCAAAAAAATAACGGAGACATATCAGATGCATCTGTATCTGCGCTTCATAATAATCCTGAAACTGTGAGGTCGCAACCTTCTTCATTGGAATTGTCTTTCGCGTATCCTTCCATTCCATTGGTATATACTTATCCTCATAATGAAGAATTATTTCCTTTATATCATCTCGTTTTACCTGGATGCGTATCACAAATAAATCCTTATCTATTGCATAGCAGAATCTTTTGTCCATATCATGAATAATTGCAGAGTATTCCATTCATTTTCTCCTTTACATATTCTGTTTTCTTCTTTCGTATTACTTACTTTTTCTATATCTTAACGTGATAATCCTGGCTTGTCTATAGATAACTTCCTCTGCAGCTTGCCGATTGACAAAAATATCCGAATCTCTGTTATCCGTCTTTTATGTCAATGACATTTTCTCCTTTTCCCTGAACGAAAAAAATCACCCAGACTAGAATTTTTAATCTAATCTGAGTGATGCTTCGTCAGGCCTGTTTTCATCTCTGTAAAGCACCTTTCAGTGCTCGTCCGGTGCTCGGAGCACCCGGAGGATGTAACCATTCCGTTCCATCGAGTTCACACAGTTGGCCACCATTACGATTCAGCTTGTAACAATGATCACTTGGTTTTCTTATTAGATTAACTATATTATAACGTGCTGTAGGTCGGATGTCGATGATTTTTTGACCATATTTATTGTTTTATATGTTACTTCTCTATTAGTTCTGCAAACTAGAATTTATTACTCCATCAAACTGGAAGTTTCCATTTATTTCTTTTTGCGGTATTTGGGTTCAATACCTACTACATACGCTACCATAGCCGCAATACTAATAAGCATTGCACCCAATATAGGTATAATAATCAAACCCGAATTCTGCCCATCTAATAAAGGCAATCCAATTAACGTAAACAAAATACCATACACGCACCACAATATGCCCAAAGCACGATTATAGCCTTTCAAATCTTCTATGGGCGCTACCTCGGCATTTGCCCAAAAACCGAAAGGTTTTGCTTTCTTGGAATTAAAATCATAAATGCCCATTACAATAAATAATACGCCGATTATTACCCAAATAACAAATGCTATTAATCTTCCTTCCATAATATGTATCCTTTCTTTGTAGTTCTGTAAATTCAAAGCTTCGCGAGCTTTGTACTTTCTTTAATTTTCTCAGTATTACTGAAAGTTTCAAGTGGAAATTATCAAATCAATTTTTTCGCATTATCTGCATTCAATTCAACATATCCACATTTTGGACATACATAACATGAAACAGTACTATTCTTTTCATTCTCAAAGATACCGTTTTTCTTATTAGTTAAATAAACAACCGTACCTACTGCATCTCCTTTTAATTTTGCTTTAATCATTTCCTCTTTACATCTTAAACAATCCATCTTTATTCCTCCATAAACTTCAAATTTGTACATATCTTTTTACACAGTATAGCATATACCTATCTCTATGCACATCAACAATTTAATCATCCTTATCCTCCTGTCGATCCAAATGCCCCGGTTCCACGTTCTTCCCATGATTCAAAGGTAAAATCTGGTATCAGAACCGGCATGATCACAATCTGCCCGACTTTGTCACCTATCTTATCATCTGCTGCGCCTGCCAGTTGTCTGCAAGATCCGGCACATAATGAAGCATATCCAGATCAATTCTCTTTCCGATCAGCACATCCATTTCCACACCGTCATCCAGATTGTTTGGATCAGCTACCCTGATGCCGATTGCCGGTATTCCATGCATGCCAGACAGTTTCTCGCCTTATGTGAAATTCTTGAAATATACGATATCTATACAGAGTTTGTTGGCCAGAGTCCTCTTAATCCATTCCGGAACCTGAATGAAAATGGAATGAACAAAGTGCTTGAATATATCAGCGATCTGGAAAGCACCGGCAACTATAAACCGGCAGAGATCATTCCTATCCATGTGATCAGGGAAAGAAAAGTATTTTACAATACCGTTTCCGCTGGTACCGGCTCTTTTCTTGATAGTGACGAATATGAGATATTCTCCTCTCCTGGCATTCCGGAGGCTGCCACATTTGGCGTATATGTAGATGGTGACAGTATGGAACCTAAATACCATAATAAGGATCTCATCTGGATTGAACAGACAGCATGCCTTGATGATGGCGAAATAGGTATCTTCTATCTTGATGGAAACGCATATGTGAAGAAATTTCAGAATAACAGACTCGGAACCTACCTCATATCACTGAATAAAAAATATGATCCGATTCCGGTTACAGAGAACAGTTCCTTCAAAATATTCGGCCGTGTTCTTTCATAAGTCCTTTTTTTGGAACACTTAAAACTGTAGGATTATTATAGCGGAACAGACCTGAACAATTCTGAATTTGGAGGTGCATATATATGAATACTGATATGGATATAGACATAAACACCATGACAGACACAATTACCTGCAGACTTGTTGAAGCGAGGGCAGATCTTGGCATTACCCAGAAAGAACTTGCATCAGCAACCGGCATCAGCCTGAAAACTATTGCCAATATCGAGTCAAAACAGCATATTCCTTCTCTGCTATACGCCATGAGAATTGCAGATTTTTTTCACAAACCGGTAACAAGCCTATTCTGCTATCATCTTGGTGTTCAGCAGACTCCCTCTAAAGGAGATGATCTGAATGAATAATAAAAAAATGTTAGATTTCCAGACAATCGCTGTTGATTTTGATGGCACTCTCTGCTACAGCAAATGGCCGGAGCTTGGTCAGCCAAACCAGGCACTGATCGAATATCTCCAGGAATGGAAACGCAATGGCAACAAACTCATTCTCTGGACCTGCCGCGCCGGTGAAGCTCTGTCGAATGCTGTCGAATGGTGCCGGGAACAGAATCTTGAATTTGATGCAGTTAATGACAATCTTCCGGAAAACACAAAGGCATAGAACCCGTAATGGGGCTATGCCTTTGTGCTTATTCTAGCATTCATTTTTAGTTAGTGCGGGTTATTTACCTAATACAGTTCTTCTCATAATAAAAATCTGTTAGTTAAACTTTTTCAAATTTTGCTACTTCATCCGATAAATCTTCCGAAAGGTTCTTATTTTCGTCCGCCTGCACTGTAATTGCTGAAATTGCTGTTACAAGTTGTGATATCTCTTGTGCTACGTTTGTAACACCTTTTGCAGATTCTTCAATCGCTATAGAAATGTTATTGATACCTTCATTCATATCATTCATTGTACCTAAGCTATCTTTTGACTTAACTGCAAACTCGTTAAATGTATTACTTGCCTGATCAGAATCAGCATCATAATTTCCAATAATTTTTACAAAGTTGTCATAATCAAGTGCTACCTTTTCATCTACAAAACGAATCATTTCCGTTGCATTTCCAGACAGATTGTTTACTGCCTCAATAACTTTTCCACTGATTTCCTGAATATTGTTTGCTGTCTCACGTGAACTATCTGCAAGCTGTCTGATTTCATCTGCAACGACGGCAAAGCCCCTGCCTGCTTCCCCTGCTCTTGCTGCTTCAATCGATGCATTAAGTGCTAGAAGATTTGTCTGTGCTGCGATATTTAAGATATTTTCTGTAAGTTTTGCAATTTCATTTACAGACTTAGATGCTTCTACTGCCTCCGCGACATCCTTTTGAATGCCATCAAATGTTTCTACTGTTTTTTCTTTTGATGCAATCGCTTCTTTATAGCTATTTTCTGCAGTAAGCTTCACTTCATGCATCTTCATTGCAGAGTTCTTAGCATCCTCATTCATGCCTTCCATTTTCTTTAGCAGATTATTACATCCTTGGGCTAAATCATATAGAGAAGCAGATACCTCTTCCATGGATGCTGCAAGTTCTTCCGATGTTGCACTCACATTGGATGCACTCATATTTGAAGATTCCGCCTCATTTTGTACAAGATAGGAAGATTCTTTCATATCTTTTGATACACTCTGAATCTTTACCATAAGATTTTGTAATGTTTCAATAAAATGGTTGACACCATTTGCAAGCTGACCAATTTCATCACTGGTTTCATCAAATACTCTTAACGTAAGATTACCCTGTCCTGATTCTATACCTAAAATGATATCATCCAAATCATTCTTTGCTCTTTTTGCTGGACGAACAATGGACTTATTAATAACAATCGAAAGAAGTACAATTACAATAATATCAGCTACCACAAGTGCAAGATCAAAAATGATGCTTCCATTTATTCTGTAGTTGATATGTCTGATGGCTTCTGCCACTTCTCCTTTTGCTGTTTCAAAAACCGCGGTATCATTATTTTCCACTGCTTCTTCATATTGTTCAAACTGTTCTATAAGCACATTATTCTTTCCTCGAATAGCTTGTAATGCCATTAAATTCAAGACTGTAATCAAAACTGCAAAAAAGCCTACAGACACTAACATTGTTACTAACTTTTTTCCCAAGTTCTTTCTCTTTTTCATGTTTATTTTTCTTCTTTCTGCGAAAGGCACCAATGCGTTATGTTTTGGAATTTTTTACCGTTATTCTACCCCACCCCACAAAATTTTGTCAATACTTTATTCTCTTGATAGAAAATTTTAATCTTTACTCTGATGAGGATGGCGTGAAACACATCCGTATCAAAGCCAGACCTAATAAATGGCATGAGAATGACTGCCCTTTCTGTCACAAATCATGTCCTGCTTATGACAAACATTCCAGCAGACCAACCACTTGGAGGGGGCTGGGAAACTGTAGGCCGCTGTGTCAATCGTGCTCTTCATGATTTAGAACCGGAGCGCTCAAGAAGACTTGATGGTCTGGTTAATATCGGCATTGACGAAACCAGTTACAAAAAGGGGCACAAGTACATTACAGTAATCGTTAATCACGATACCAACACAGTGGTATGGGCATCGGAAGGCCATGGCAAATCCGTTCTTGAAAAGTTTTATAAACAGCTTACTCCAGAGCAGCTATCCAGCATCAAGGTTGTTACAGGTGATGGTGCCAAATGGATCACAGAGTGTGTAAATGAATACACTCCTGACTGCGCCCGTTGTGTTGATTCCTTTCACGTAGTCGAGTGGGCTATGACAGCTCTCGATGAAGTCAGAAAAGATATCTGGCATGATGCCTACAGCGAATATAAGCAGATCAAAAAAGATAATCCATGTGGCAAGGGTCGTCCTAAAAAGGATGATCCTGAACTTGCTATTGTGAAAGCAGCTAAAGCTAAAGCAGATGAGATAAAAGGCTCTGCATACATGATAAAGGTTCTCTGTTTCCTTTTTGATACCAAATATCATATGCATTATATAATATCTTTCTAAACTCTTCCATGTTTCTATTATTGATAGTATTAAAATCTCCTATGAGAATATACTCTTCGTTAGAATGTTTCTGTAAAAATGAATACAATTCATTCCAAAATTGTTTATCATATTTGGGTGGAATTGGTTATCTAATTAACTACATTATTTTCTGTCTAAAATATCCATAAATTCGTCACCTGTAATTGTTTCCTTCTCATACAGGTACATAGCCAGTTCGTCCAGTTTTTCCCTGTTTTCAGCAAGGATTTTTCTTGCTTTTTCATGCTCTGCTTTTACGAGCTGCACGACTTTTTCATCAATTTCCTTCTGTGTATCTGCAGAACAGGAAAGAGACGTATCGCCGCCAAGATACTGGTTGGTCACGTTTTCCATTGCCACCATGTCGAATTCATCTGTCATGCCGTAGCGGGTGATCATCGCTCTTGCAATTTTTGTTGCCTGTTCGATATCATTGGAGGCTCCGGTCGTGATCTCACCAAATACGATCTCCTCTGCCGCACGTCCGCCTGTAAATGTAGCAATCTTATTCTCAAGTTCTTTTTTCGTCATCAGATATTTATCACCCTGCTCAACCTGCATAGTGTAGCCGAGTGCACCTGAGGTACGCGGGATGATCGTAATCTTCTGAACCGGTGCTGAATGACTCTGCAATGCAGCTACCAGAGCGTGTCCTATCTCATGATATGCAACAACCTTCTTCTCCTGATCTGAAAGAACCGCATTCTTCTTCTGATATCCTGCAATAACCACTTCTATACTTTCTTCGAGATCAGATTCATTTACAACGGTCCTTCCACTACGGACAGCACGTAATGCTGCTTCATTTATAATATTGGCAAGCTCCGCACCGGATGCACCGGATGCCATACGTGCAATCGTATGCAGGTCAACATCATCAGATGCTTTTATCTTCTTTGCATGAACCTTTAAAATTGCTTCACGGCCTGCAAGATCCGGCAGTTCAACCGGCACACGCCTGTCAAAACGTCCCGGACGTGTAAGTGCCGGATCTAACGACTCCGGACGGTTCGTTGCAGCAAGAATGATGACACCATTATTTCCTTCAAATCCGTCCATCTCTGTAAGAAGCTGGTTTAAGGTCTGCTCCCTCTCATCATTTCCGCCCATTTGTCCGTCACGCTTTTTACCAATGGCATCAATTTCATCAATAAACACGATACATGGTGCCTTTTCCTTTGCCTGTCCGAAAAGATCTCGAACTTTGGAAGCTCCCATACCGACAAACATCTCAACAAATTCTGATCCGGACATTGAGAAAAATGGTACATTTGATTCACCTGCAACTGCTTTTGCAAGCATTGTTTTTCCGGTTCCCGGAGGTCCTACAAGAAGGACACCTTTTGGCATAGACGCACCTACATCGGTATACTTCTTCGGATTGTGAAGATAATCAACGATCTCTGAAAGGTTTTCTTTCGCCTCATCTTCTCCTGCAACATCTGAAAAACGGATTCCCTCACTGGATTGCACATAAATCTTCGCATTGCTTTTTCCCATTCCAAAAGCCATCGAATTTTTTCCTCCGGCATGCTCCATCAGTTTCTTCGCCATATAATTTCCCAGTGCGATAAAAAGGATCAATGGCAAAACCCCGGTCAGCAGGAAGCTGATGATTGGTGACATCTGCTTATCGATATCTTTTGCGAATACTGCTCCACATTCATATAGCCTGTCCGTCAGGTTCGGATCGTTCATCAGACCTGTTTTATAAATATTTTTTTGATCTTTATCTGTAAAGATGATCTGATTGTCCTTAACTTCTACTTCACCAATATTCTTCTTCTCGATCATGCTCATAAAAGTTCCATAATCCGTTTCCTTTACCTGATGCTCCATAAGGATTGGTGTGACAACCAGATTAAATACGATCAGCACTATTAACACAATCCCATAATAATATGCCAGTGGTTTTTTCGGTGTTTTAACTTCTTTCATGGTCTTTCCTCCTGTTGTTCTGCGCTATGCTTTCTCCGTGCATTTTCGTATTATTTATTCTGCCATCTGACTTCGCCCTTGGACAGAAGCGGATAACAGATCAGCTGATCTGAATCCAGATTTTCCGTATGCATGTCAACCGCTGTGATCTGATGATTATCATAAGTCGTATAATAATAAATACCTTTTGCTGTATTACAACAGGACGTGTATATCGTGATCTCATATTTGCCTTCTGTCACCTCACAGCATCCACGCTGCTGATCTACGGATCCTAAGATATGGAAGAACTGGCTTACACTCTCATCCTCTTCTTCACCAGAGAGCGAATTTAATTTTGTAAAGGCAACTTTCACAAATCTTGACTGGCTGGAAAGATCTCCAGGTATTCCCATTCCACCCATTCCTCTGCTATATGCATCAAGCTGTAATACTTCTGCAAAAGTACTCTCCGGCTGTTTTCTGGATACACCGGCATAATTATTCAGTGCAAACATCTGACCGGGGAATGGTGGATTATTGGTAAGCACTCCTACCGGATTATCATATACATGCAGCCCATCCTTCATAGACTCAACAACGATACAGGAGTCTTTGTCTGCAATGATCCAATGAAGCTGTGCTGTCGGCAGCTGTTCGCTGAATGCTGTGCCTGTCAGGTACAATCGAAAATATCCTATCCACCTCCGTTCAAAGAGAAATAGGGATTTCATGTATCGGGTTGCATAAATCTCGTTACCATTATACTGCATTATAAGGCAGATAAGCAATCTGTCTTTTTGTCATAAAAAACCTTATCTAAATGACATTGAATGATTTATTTTCTATCTAAAATTTTATTAAACCGACTAAAGACTCCATAGTTTATGTGTTTGACTTACTGTTTATATCTATCTTCTCCTAAATATTTTTCTAGTCATTGCAATATAAAATTGCTTATACAGTCTCTCCCTTAAGAGTCCTGGTATTCTGGATAATATACAGAGCGACCGATATGACCATCATTATAGCGCACTTTCCTTTTTTTTAGACATAAACCAATAAAATATAACACAAAATGCTAAAGCAAACACAACACCAAAAACATTTTGAATCACTCTAAGACTAACCGCTCCTTGTAGTCCATAAGTCTCTGCAGCAATGGCTAAAGCACCAAATGTGTTAAATACTGCCTGCCAGCCATATTGTGCTGAAAATCCTACACCGATTCCACCAAGAATTCCTATATATGCATAGATTGACGAAGGAAGCAGAAAATATAATACTGTAAAACATATAACACCTGCAATATTTCCGACAATCCTTTTACGGACTCTGTAGTGCATATCTTCCATAAATGGCAAAATCGCAGACATGGCCGCAATACCAGCCCACATTGCACGTGGCATATTACAAAGTTCTGCAATGCAAAGGACAATCGGTACGCATAAAATCTGACATATCTGCCATTTTGTTCTGGAAGAAGTGATATCAAATTCTTGTATCAGATCTTTCAGATTTCTTTTATAAGTTCTGTTTTTATGATTTCGATAAAATACGAAGCAGGTAAGTGCTGCACCTAAAGCCATTCCGACTAATCGCATCTGATAGCTTTTTCCCGTAACATCATAACCATATAGCAGCAGATACCCAAGAACCAATGTAGATTGATTAAACATGAATGGATTATGGCATCCGAACAGAATCAACACAGCCAGTGCCGCAATATTTAACAGCATTCCCAATACCGGTGAAAACTGATTTGCTAAATGCGGACATACAGTCATAATTACAAAGAACAAAGCCAAAAGCATCGTAGATTGTCCGGTGTGGATCCCCAGATCCGCATTCCGAAATACCATAAGGCATAATAAAACTACTACACCCACAATACTATTCTCATTTCCAAATAAGATACTGAAAATAGTAACAAATAAAAAACAAAATGCCATTGTAACAGCTATCTTTACCAAATATACCAGTATATGATATGATTTTTCTTTCACTGTTTCACTCTTTTTCAACAGATTTTTAGAACCTGCCTGATTTAACTGCAATTCCTGATAAAATGTCATGTAATTCCTCCTCTATATGTTTTTCTTAAACTTATATGGCCTCATCTTTCTGTATTGGAAGCTCTACAACAAATCTGCATCCACCATATTCCCGGTTTTCTGCCTTGATTGTCCCGCCAGCACTATCTACGATCCGTTTCACAAGTGCAAGGCCGAGACCATTTCCTTCTGCTTTATGAGATCCATCTACCTGATAGAACTTGTCAAATATTCTGGATTTTACATCATCCTCTATTCCTGGTCCTTCATCTTCCAGAATGAACTTAACAGAATCCTGTTCTTGTTTCAGAAACATCGTAATTGTCCCCTTTGAAGGGCTGAACTTAATCGCATTATCCAAAAGATTTATCCAGATATGCATAAAAAGTCCTTCATTCCCAGTATATTTAACTTCCTCCAATTCTACCTGAAAACCAATTTCTTTTTCTGTCCATTTTGTTTCCAATGAAAGAAATGCCTGGCGGATCTGTTCATCCAGACGATATTCTGTTTTTTTCATTGGTATATTCTGATTCTCTAACTTGGATAACAGCAAAATATTACCAACCAATCCGGAAAGTCTTTGGGTGTTAAATAAGATTTTTTCTACATATTCCTCTTGATCCGGAGACAGTTCTTCTCCCTGAAGCAGCATTGTATATCCTTCAATGGCATTAATCGGGGTCTTAAACTCATGAGAAACATTAGATACAAAATCCATCTGCAGCACCTCTGTTGCACGAAGTTCTTTTGTCATAACGTTAAAACTTTGATAAGATTCTCCAACTTCTGCTATACGGCTGTTCGTTTCCAAATGCTGTTCAAAATCTCCCCGAGAAACTTCCTTCATTGCTTTACTAAGTCTGGTAATTGGTTCCAGTAACTTTGCATTGATAAAAGAAGTGATCAGCCCTGCAATCAATGTATTGAAAATCAAAAGCCAGCCAAGCACAGGTATGCTGCCCGGCAGATTAAAAAAATGATTCAAAAAAGCAAATAATAAAGCAGATATGACTGTTGAAAATACAAGTGCCAGCCAGATTGCACCAGTCAGACAGGATCGGATCCGCAATCCTTTTTCTTTCTTTTGTTCCATTATTTTTTCACCACCTTGTATCCAATTCCACGCATTGTTACGATTTCAAAATCAGGGTTATCTTTAAAACGCTCTCTGATTCTTCCTATATGTACCTCTATCGTATGTGGGTCTGCCTCCGTCTCGTATCCCCATACTTCATCCATCAACTGTTGTTTTGTAAATGTTCTGCCTGGCGAAGCTGCAAGCTTATATAAAAGCAGGAATTCTTTTTTAGGCAAAACAAGACTTTCCTTATCAGTTGTAACCGTCATTGCATCATAATCAAACTCTGTTGAACCGATCACAATTTTGTGTTCATTCAGTATCTGTGCACGGCGAAGCAGTGCTCCGACTCTTAAAACCATTTCATTCACATTTACCGGTTTTACCATATAATCGTCACTTCCCGAAAGAAATCCCTGGCGCATATCATCAAAGGAACCTTTCGCAGTGATCATAAGTACCGGTATCTGATATCCTGCTGAACGAAGTTCTGACACCAGTTCATAACCATCCATAACCGGCATCATAATATCAGAAATGATCAAATCAATATATTCCTTATCCAATATTTCTAATGCCTGTGCTCCATCCGATGCACTTTTGACTTGATATCCATTCTTCTCAAGCACTTTTTGGAATAGCTGGCTTAATTCTTTATCATCTTCTACAATCAATATTTGAAACACGTTTTCCTTCCTCCTTATTAAAACAGATACCTTGCCCATCCAAGCAGATGCTGTACTAAAAATATTTTTCTCTGACGTTTCTTTGTTAATTCGATTGGCTCTACATGATATGGATCATTATAAGTTCCGCCTTCTAATATCTGACGGGACACTTTTTCATATTCCATCATGCCCTCTTCCAACTGTTTATTAATATCTTTACTGCGTATTACAAGCATCAGTTCCGTATCCAGATATGTACTTCTCATGTCCATATTAAAGGAACCGATTACAGACAGATCATCGTCAATCAGAATACTTTTTCCGTGGTATGAATAGCCGCCTTCATACTCCCAGATATCAATTCCTGTATTTAAAATTCTGTTTCTGTTTCTCGCATAATCAGCAGCCCCAAATGGATTCCCATTATTCGCAACTGAATTTGTCATGATAGAAAATTCCGGAACTCTCTCCGCAATCTCTTTCCATGTATTATACATCATATCATTGCAGATAATATATGGTGTATGAATTTTCACGCGCTCTTTTGCATTTTTCATCAATTCTCCCAACTGATACCACACTACTGGTTCTTTGGAACCTGTGTGAATAGGATTTGACACTAATGTAATCTTTTCTGTCTCAAAAGTTTCGTCCGTGTAATCGGTATCGCAGATTCTTTCCTTATTCTCTTCAAAATATTTCTGATAGCCGTTCTGCAGCTCTAAAACTGCGTTCTTTACAGATTTTCTATTTGCCAGTTTTTTATTGTCATGAAAATAACCACTGTCTTCCTGATTCCATATGGTTTCAAAATACTCTGACAACTGGTTAACTGAATTTTCTTTCTCAGGTTCATCGCAAACCACTAACACGTCTCTGTCATAGTTCTTATGTCCCGGAAAATCACCCAGGAAATAATTGTATGTATTTCTTCCCCCAAGAATATATCTCTTTCCATCTGCAATCAAATATTTATCATGCATTCTACCCATCATTTTCCACGGTTTCAACGGATTGGCCTTATTATATAGTTTAATTTCAACATTCTCATGGGAAGATAATCCATAGAAATACGGATTTCCTTCCATATCAATCCAGCTCTCCATTCCATCTACTAACAGACGAATATGTACACCTCTGTCTGCCGCATCATGCAGTGCTCCTAAAATCAATTTTCCACTTTCATCGGATTGAAATGCAAAAGTAGAAAGAATAATTTCCTTTTTTGCATTCTTGATCAAACGCACTCTTTGTAAAAGCGCTTCTGGATTCTTTTCTATGATTACTGCCCGTTCTGTATTTTCACTGCATTCGTTCCATGACCCATTTTTTGTTTCTTTTTTGGTTGTATTGGACACTTCCGGCTGCTTTTTATATGCAACGCAGATTCCGAGCAATTCATAAAAAGCCACACATAAAAAAATTGCCAGTATAACAAGAAGGATTTTACATATTTTATGCTTTTTCATTGTACATCACCTGATTCCTTTTTTTCATACATATACAATACAAAGTCAATCTCAATTTAACCTCAACAAGGTTTGTTTTTTTCATCCATGCAAAATCTTCTTTGTACAACAGACTGTTAGATATAACAAAAACGACCTTTCAAAAACAGTTAACTTCTAAATCAACTGTTTTTTGAAAGGTCGTTTCATCAGATTCTTATAGCAATCCAGCAAATAATCTCATAAATAATTGTCCCAGTCGCAAATATGCACTTCGTCCGGTTTGATATTGGTCTGTCACATCACGACATTCTCCCATCGTTCTTATCAGATCATTTTTTATTTCCACAACTGCCTGACAATCTACCATAAAACAGCCGTTTTCAAAATGGTGATATAAACTTCGATAATCCAGATTAATTGTTCCACAAGTTGCCATACAGTCATCTGCCACACTCATTTTTGCATGACAGAAACCAGGAGTCCACTCATAAACACGAACACCATGTTTAACTAATCCATGATAAAAAGAACGAGTTATATTATAAATGAATTTTTTATCAGGGATACCAGGTGTGATAATTCTTACGTCTACCCCTCGCTTAGCAGCCAAGCATAACGCATGCGTCATTTCATCTGTTATGATTAGATATGGAGTCATAAACCAACAATATTTTTCAGCTTTATTTATCATACTGATATAAACTTCTTCTCCTACTTGCTCATTATCCATAGGGCTGTCTGCATAAGGTTGAACAAACCCAGTTTGCTGTGCCGCATAATCATATTGGAAAAGGTATTTACTAAAATCAGAATCATTAGCATCCTTATCACTTACTGCATTCCACATTTCCAAAAATGTCACCGTAAGCGACTGAACAGCATCTCCTTCTAAACGAATACCTGTATCTTTCCACTGTCCATACGGGTGTGTGTAATTAAAATATTCGTTTGCTAGATTATATCCACCTGTAAATCCGACTTTTCCATCAATAACTGTTATTTTTCTATGATCACGATTGTTCAAAAACAGATTTAAACCTGGCATAAACGGATTGAATACACGGCAATGAATTCCTATTGCCTCCATCTTTTTCACAAAATCTGTGTTAATAAAGCCTATAGAACCCATATCATCGTAGAATACTCTAACTTCCACACCTGCTTTTACTCGCTCTTCCAGAACATCTTGAATCTTATGCCATGCTTCAGCGTCTTCTATCGCATGATATTCCATAAAGATAAACTTCTGTGCTTTCTCCAAATCCTTAAGCTGTGCCTCTAATCCTTTCACTGCTTCATCAAAATACACAATATCCGTATTCTGATAGATTGGATACTGCGAATTTCTTTGTATGTAACTTGCTATATTTCCTGCTTTCGGAATTGTTTCTTTTATTCTGCTCAAACACTCCTGACTGTCCGGAAGCATTGGTAACAATTTGCTATCAATTTCTGCATATCGCTCACGCATTTTATGTGTGCCACCATTCAAACCAATCAACAAATACAGGCCTACACCCATAATTGGGAAAATTAGAATTAAGATGACCCAAGGCATTTTCATAGAGGATGTCTTATTTGATGCGTACAATCCCAAAACCAAGATCCCACCCAAAATCTTTGTAAATAAATTTATGATTTCTGCATATTCATTCAAGCGTGTTACGATAGTAATAATAAAAATCACTTCCAGAAGAATGCAGATTATGGAAAAACACAGCCGTTTTACCCCATTTTTTGTTTTTGCTTTGCCTTCTAAAGTATCTTGTTTCATATATATTCCACCTTCCTACTTGCTCAGTTTTCTCCCTAAATTTCGTGAAACATACCAATTTTGTCTTTTATTCTCTGCATTTCATTATCTGCTTCAATGATAGCTCTTGCAGAATGAAGTAATTCTTCACTTATCTCATCATAGCCAGGCATTTCTTCAATTCCTTTTTTATAGCGAAGTTGATGTTCCAATGTTGCCCAGAAATCCATACCATTGGTTCGAATCTGTAATTCTACACGCATAGGTGTTTTACCCTTAGCAAAAAATACTGGTATTTCAACAATCATATGATAGCTTCGATAACCATTCGATTTTGGATTTTTTATATAATCTTTTATTTCAATAACTTTAATATCATCCTGTTGGGTAATCAAATCTGATATCATATAAATATCGTCAATAAACGCACAAACTATTCGAACGCCTGCTACATCATTGAGATATGTCTGTATATTTTCTGTTGTAAATTCATATCCCATCTTCTGCAGTTTATCGTAAATACTATTGGGCTTCTTAATTCTTGTTTTTATAAAAGAAATAGGATTTCGATTGTTCTCAACTGAAAATTCATCATCCAAAACCTCAAGTTTAGTTTGTATCTCCCGAATAGCACAACGATACATCATCATTAAATTATAAAATTTTGTAGCATTATTTAAAAACTGTAGTGATTCCGAACTGGCCATCCTAAGTTTTTTTACTTCATCTTTTGTCATGGAACTTTCCTTTCTACCTCATCCCTGATTTCAAAACATTATTTATTTTGATAGTTGATTCTTTCTCCTTGAATTACTGGATAACAAATCATTTTATCACTATCCAGATTTTCTACATGCATATCTACTGCACTGATCTGATGGTTTTCATAAGTATTATAATAAATTCTCCGCAAACCATTGAAAACACTGGATTTGTCGCAGGTGAGCTTTCCCTTATTGTTTCCCTTGTGTTATATCGTCCCACCAGTGTTTACGAACTCTGATAAGGGAAAATACAAGGGCACAAGAGGTCCGGTGGACCTCTGCTCTGTGCCGACCGAAGCGGCAGCGGAGACCAAAAAAATTATATAAAACAGTATAACACAAAATAAAAGTGACATGGTGAACTGATTGAAATGCTTCTGATTTTTGTAGCAAATAATTGATTGAACGATAAGGAGATAAGATACGATGAGAATAATTTCTTCTCAGCGTTTCCGACAACTATTTTCTTTCCTTTGACACCTTCTCACTTATTCTCTGATAGATTTCCCTTGTCTCTGCGTCATTTTCCCCATTTACAACTAATATTTTTCCATCTATGTTCACGACAACATATGAATGGCAGGAGGCATGAGTGTAGCGGATATAATCTCCGAAGATATCGTTTTTGAAGTTTCCCATAGCATACTTCAGGTTTCCAAAACCATTAGTTCTGTAATCTTTATCGTTCTGCAATACATTTTCTTCATAAGAAATGCTGTCAATTTGCGAATACTCCCCTGTATAATCATTCCATCCTTTTGCTTCAATGTTAAAATCACGATCATTACAACGAATCTGAATGCTTCCCCAAAACAAAGTCCATATAGTAAACACAATAACGGAAATTGCGATGATCAGATATATCACACTTTTTTTGTATTATACTGAATTTTTAAGCCTTCTCCGGTTGCCAGCTTTTTCTTATAAAAAAGGTAGGAGTAGAGAATGCTAATGATTGCAGCTGCCATAATACTTATAATATACACAACCAGTGCAGCCATGCTTTCCCCAAAAAGTCCACAAATCATACATAAAATACCTGATGCCATCCATAATTTGCCGCTGAATCTATGTGTTGCATTCCAGTTTTCTTCATCCATTAAAGACCATACAACTCTTATTCCTATGGTATTATTCTGTTTCACTTTTGGCAAATAATTTCCAATAACCATAAACAGCAGTCCAGTTCTATAGTAAATTACTGCCATAAACAGATTTTCCATATCTGCTCCCATATTGACCAGTCTTGCAATACCATTATAGAGTAATGTTATAATTTTCTTATTAGATTAGCTATATTATAACGTGCTGTAGATTGGATGTCGATGATTTTTTGACCATATTTATTGTTTTATATGTTACTTCTCTATTAGTTCTGCAAACTTGAATCTGATGCTGTCTACCTCTTATCCAATCCATTTTTTAATTTCAAAATATCTTTTCTGATTTTTTCAATGACTATCTTAAATTCCTCATCACTTTTTCCTGTTGGATCTTCAAGTCCCCAGTTATCATCAAACGGTCTTCCTATAAATGGACATCCCACATTACACCCCATTGATATTGCAATATCCGGATTTGGAATATCACTAACCAGCTTACTGAACTGTCCATCTGCTTCCATATCTATATTATATAATTCCTTCATAATACGGACAGCATCTTGGTTAATCTGTGGTTTTGTTTCTGTACCCGCCGAATAACTTTGAAACACATCTGATGCCAGATGTCTTCCAAAAGCCTCAGCAATCTGACTTCGGCAGGAATTATGGACACAAATAAATGCCACTTTTACATTACTCATGAAATGGACACCTCTCCTTTATACACTGCTCATTAAAATCTGTGAATCCACATTGCATTTGTTCGTATTGCAATGTTACTCCATAATGAGCATTCACATAATCAATACCATTCTTAAATGCTATCATTGCATCTCTCTTGCAGCACCTTGGTCCGTTTATGGCTCCTAATTCTCCGATTGCTTTCGAGGTAAACTGCATATGATTTCCCCATGTTCCATCTGTTGAAAGCGGACCTGTTCCGTCGATGATTGCAAGTGCAGCGCCAATGGATGTAATTGCTCCGCATATTCCCCATAAACCGCACATTGCTCCCGGCATCCGAAGTCCTTCTGACATCAGCCTGTCCAATGCCTGTTCTAAGTCTATCTCTCCACCTGCGTTTTTGTAGGCTACTAGCAAACTTGCACCATCTAATATATGGTGTTCCGGTCCATGAATGCTGATATATTCCTTCTCTGCAATCTGCTTAAAAATAACAACCGGATTTGTTCCCTGTTCTTTCTTTATATCTTTTACAATCAGTTCTGCTTTTTCTCTTACTGTCATAGAAACCTTCCTTTCGTCTTATTTGCAATTCTTACAAGCATAAGCATTACCGGAACTTCTGTTAAGACACCCACAGTAGTAGCAAGTGCAGCCTCACTTGTTGTTCCAAACAATGCAATCGCCACTGCCACCGCAAGTTCAAAGAAATCAGATGCTCCTATCATTCCTGCAGGTGTTGCAATATTGTGTGGCAGTTTTAACAGATAACACGCTACGTATGCGATTCCAAAGATCAAAAATGTCTGAATTATCAAAGGTATTGCAATCAGTATTATGTGTATAGGATTTTTCAGAATAACTTCCGACTGAAACATAAATATCAGCACTAATGTCAATAGTAATCATCATTGGATAAATCATAATCCAGATTAATACAGCCATAGGAATAGATATCCCTGCATATTCAAACTCATTTAATATATTGGGTATCATCGGGAAAAAATGTCCTATGGATACATCGATGATCATGCATAGAATAACCCACATGTCAAACTGCCAATAAAATTCTTGAATTCTAATAAAGTATCACAATTCAAAGAGTAATGATGCCATTTACCTTCTTTGCGATCATTCACCAATCCACATTCCACCAGTATCTTCATATGATGAGACAGGGTTGGCTGTGTAATTTCAAATTTTTCCAAGAGCCTGCATCCACATTTTTCGCCATCTGACAACATTTGCACTATTTCTAATCTGTTTGAATCTCCAAGTGCCTTGCAGATTAATGCAACATTTGTTAGTTCCATTTCATTTACCTCGCATTGATATTTATCTATATGTCTAGATTAACATATACATAGATAATTATCAATGTGTTTTTATAAAATAAAGCCATACATTTTCATGTACAGCTTTAAAAACAGGAAGTTACCTTCTACTCATATAAAATATATCAATAGCATTACTTGCAAACTCTGCTGTGCCAACTCCTCCAACATCATCAATATTTTCCGTAAGTTCTCCTCCACCGGCATACATTCTTCCAAGACCGCATAAAATCTTATCAGAACATGTATAAAAATGATCTGTAATGTAATCCTGAAGTTTCCTTACCTGCAACTGCACCTGTTCATCTTCTGGGTCCATTTCTTTCATTTGTCCGAATTCAACAAATAATTGCATAAACTCATTTGCAACAGTAGCTTCATCGTCTTTCGTCCAGTTCTTTGTTTTCTCTTCAAACTCCTTATACTCAGAGGTTTGTCCCCATTGTTCTTTTGCTCGTTTAGAATACTCATCAATCTTTGTTGTATCAAATACTTTAAAATCCATATATTTCACTCCTATTCCTTTTATTCCTCGAGCGAAACTAATAAGATTTTCAAGATGCTCTTTTTTCATAGTAAGCAATTCAATCTGCTGCTCTAATGCTTTATTCCTGTCAAAGTTAGGGGCATCAATTATCTTTTTAATCTCCTTAAGCGGAAATTCCAATTCTTTAAACAGTAAAATTTGTTGCAGCCTTTCCAAGGATGTATCGTCATACAACCTATAACCTGACTCTGTATATTCAATAGGTTTTAAGAGACCAATGGTATCATAATACTGCAGAGTGCGTATACTCACTCCTGTTAATTTACTTACCTCATTCACTGTCATCATTGTCATTTCCTCCTCTCGATAAACATATCGTAAACTATTACGTTGCGTAGGAGTCAATAGTTCCGATTGCAGCTTCATTCACGATTACTTTATATCCATTTTTTATAGCACCTAATGCTGTCAGTGCAACGCAAGCCCCACCATCTACACCCACAACTTCAACATATTCAATATTGTGTTTTTTCAGCAATATATCAAGTCCAGAATTAGTAAATGCATTACCTTTATATTTTATGAATATATTATCAGATACTATATGCAATTCTTTAGCAAAATCAATATCTTCTGTTCCTTCATATGCATGAAATGGTGCAAACTTATTTATCAGATTCTTCTTCATTACATTTTTTATATAACCTCCTATATCTACCATTACAATTCTAATAGATAATGCGGAAATGAAACTTTCAGTTATAATGAAAGTTTTATGTTATAAAAAATACCGATCTTAATTCTCCACTATTTACGAATTATTAAGACCGGTATTTATTTCATTTTTTAATTAGCAATTAATCCCGACGTAGTGTAAACTTTCCTACCAGATCGTTTAATGTATATGCCTGTGCGGATAATTCCTCACTGGTAGCAGACGATTCCTCTGCTCCCGCAGAGTTCGACTGCACTACTTCCGATATCTGATTCACACCAAGTTCTGCCTGTTGCATCGCCTGTGCCTGCGCAGCAGACTCTTCACTCAATCGTTTTGCATCTGTCGCAATCTCCTTGACTCCCGTAACGATCTGCTCCAGAGATTCCGCTGCTACCTCCACTGCCTGGTTGCCATTCTCGATCTCCTGCAGCGATCCCTCGATCAGGCTTCTGGTAT
Organism: Roseburia sp. OM03-7AC; assembly: GCF_003462625.1. NCBI lineage: Bacteria > Bacillati > Bacillota > Clostridia > Lachnospirales > Lachnospiraceae > Roseburia > Roseburia sp. OM03-7AC. The sequence continues at coordinate 2,821 of NZ_QTZJ01000014.1, read as the reverse complement.
CTACTGCCGACTGTGCACTCTGTTCGGCCAGTTTACGGATCTGTTCTGCCACCACTGCAAATCCCCGTCCGGCTTCTCCTGCTCTGGCCGCCTCAATTGCCGCATTCAGAGACAACAGGTTCGTCTGACTCGCAATATCTTCAATGTCAGCAATAATATTCTGTATCTTTTTAGATGTTTCATTGATTCGCTCCATTTCCTCCATCAATGACCTCATCTGCGTATGCCCTGCATCCGCCTGCTGTGCATAATTCTCAGCCTTTTCCGTCGTCCTCTGCAGTTCGCCGGCTGTACGTGACACGGCATCTGTGATATTCGTAATGGTTGCCGTCAGTTCTTCCACAGATCCTGCCTGCTCTGTTGCTCCTTCTGCCAACGCCTGGGCAGATTGTGCAAGATTCTCCGATCCGGCAGATACCTGCTTAGCGGCCTCTTCTACCTGCTGTAAGGTACTGTTCATCTGTCGGTTCATCTTACGCATGGCATCTTTCAGTGCCACAAACTGTCCTACATATTTCTCTTCGATCTTAGTACCGATGGCATAATTACCCTCCGCCATCTGTCCCAACAATTCTCCTGCATCCGTAATGATCAGATTCAGGTCAGCAGCCATGCCTTTTGCGACCTGTATCATATAGGATATCTCATCTTCCGTGTTTCTGTCCGGGAATGCACTATTCAGATCTCCCTGTGCAAAAGTCTGAAGTCGATCTGCCAGCGCTATCATCGGTTCTTCGATATTTCCTGCCATTTTCTTGCCTAATACCACAGAACTCCAGAAAGAGGTCACTACGATAACCAGAATCGCGATCAGCATAAAACGCTCCATATGACGCAGATCTACCTCCGCCTGATCTCCTTTTTCGACGCACAGATTCATCAAGTCTACAAACTCCGCGTATATCCGTTCGTACTGTGCGGTCAGCTCTCCGATATCCAGATCCTGCGCCTTCAGATATCCGTCCTCGTCATCGGAAGTAGCCAGTTCCAATACCTGTGCATCCAATTCCCAGTACCCGTCCAGTTCCTGCAATATTTTATTATAGGCATCCCTGCCTTCGGTGAATTTGATTGAGCGGTTCAATTCATCTATGTAAGCCTCAAACGCTTCCTTTTTCTGGTCATGCAGTTCGATCTGCTTGTCTATCACTGCTTTGTCATCATAGCCTACTACTGCACGTAATGCGCTCCGGCTCTCCGAAAATGCCGCGACCGCTTTACCGATATCTCCCTGTGTAAATCCGTATCGGCTCAATGCCTTTTCATACTGTATCGCTGCGATCAGTAGTACTACGATTCCAATAACTGCCGCAATCGCACCGATTATTGCTACTTTCACAAATCCTTTCGTCAGTTGCTTTTTAATACCTTGTTGCTTTTGTGTGGCCATATAAAGCTCCCCCTAGTTTATCCGTTAAATAAGCTGCCGTGATCAACATCTCTATACAATAGTAGCACATCCCCTTTCATTATTCAACTGTACGAAATGGGTTGCCAGAGATTTTGCAGGACTGAAACTTGACTTTGCAGTTCATGTAACAGTTCTTTCATGTACTCCGACCTCTCATTACATAAAAATCCAGTTTTTCATTTATCATTCTGATTTCTTCGTCTTTGGTCATGTTAAAACCTCCCTACATTATATACATGGCACTTCTCGACAAATTCTTACAAATAACTACAAATTTTTTCACAAGAAACGAAAAAACGATACTGCATAGATTTCTTACTCCACACAATATCGTTCTTCTATATTTATACTTCCCCGAAGTTCCGGATGATGCAGAAGCTCTACTCTTCCTATTGTCTTGATCAGCTGCTGTAAGCCTTTGACCGGAAGATATGCTGCCTGCACCGGTATCAGTACAGAATCTGCACATGCCAATGCGTTAATTGTCATCATTCCAAGTGAAAGCATACAATCAATTATGATGTAATCATAAAATTCTCTCAGCCTGTCTACCATAGATCTCAGAATCAGTTCCCTGCTCATGGCATTTACTAATGACACCTCAATTGCTGACAATTCAATGTTAGCCGGGATAAGGTCTACGCCTTCTTTATGGTGTAAGATTGTCTTTTCTATATTCAGTTTTTCATCATTCACAATGTTCATCATCAGTGTTCTGTCAATGACACTTCCTCCTTTTCCCTGAACGAAAAAAATCGCCCAGACTAGAATTTTTAATCTAATCTGAGCGATGCTTCGTCAGGCCTGTTTTCTTCAAGCAAGAAAAACATTTTTACATTCATTGACAACCTAAATCTTATCCTACACTTTAGTTATCTCCATTGGGTGCTTGGATAGATTTAGTTCTCGGTGCCCGTTTTGTCTTTTCGGTGCTCCAATTACTCATTTTTATATTTTTTCGGTGCTCGCAAGCACCATAAAATAAAAAATGCAACAATGAATTTTTACGATCATTGTTGCAAAAAATCGATGTTCCCGGCGGGAATTGAACCCACAACTAGCGCTTAGGAGTTCAAGTCACTACAGAAAATCTATGTTTTTCTTGGTCAACATAAGTCAAGCAACAACTTGATTTTACTGACTTTCCTGTAAATCCATGTCAAAATAAGAAAACTGAAAATCATCCAAGTTAAGCACCTCTCGCTGACAAATGAGTGACACTGTCACCCTGAGGGTTCAACCATTCCGTTCCTGCGAATTCATATTTATGGCTACCATTCTCACTGAATATGCGGTAATGATAACACTGTTTTCTTATTAGATTATCTATATCATAACGTGTGTGAAGTCAGATGTCGATTGTTTTTTGACCATTATTTACTCCGCATTACACGTACTCTCTTCTATGTT
>NZ_QTZJ01000013.1:41303-41797 GCF_003462625.1 Roseburia sp. OM03-7AC | reverse complement strand
TAACGTGTGGAGCTGACTGTTACTAATCGGTCGAGGGCTTGACCAAAGCAACTCGGAAATAATCTGTATGAAGTTTTGAAGGTATGTACCTTTAAGGCCCAATGGCTCAGTTGGTTAGAGCGCCGCCCTGTCACGGCGGAGGTCGCGGGTTCGAGTCCCGCTTGGGTCGTTTCAAATGGGATCTTAGCTCAGCTGGGAGAGCATCTGCCTTACAAGCAGAGGGTCACAGGTTCGAGCCCTGTAGGTCCCACTTTTCTTGTAGTTATAAGTGTAGCGCAAGATATGCCGATGTGGCTCAATTGGCAGAGCAGCTGATTTGTAATCAGCAGGTTATCGGTTCGAGTCCGATCATCGGCTTTATACAATTATATATTGTATAGAAATGGGCAGATTCCCGAGTGGCCAAAGGGGACAGACTGTAAATCTGCTGCAAATTGCTTCGGTGGTTCGAATCCACCTCTGCCCATTCTTCTTTTTAGAAGATAATTGAATAA
>NZ_QTZJ01000013.1:0-41293 GCF_003462625.1 Roseburia sp. OM03-7AC | reverse complement strand
ATGTGGCTCAATTGGCAGAGCAGCTGATTTGTAATCAGCAGGTTATCGGTTCGAGTCCGATCATCGGCTTTATACAATTATATATTGTATAGAAATGGGCAGATTCCCGAGTGGCCAAAGGGGACAGACTGTAAATCTGCTGCAAATTGCTTCGGTGGTTCGAATCCACCTCTGCCCATTCTTCTTTTTAGAAGATAATTGAATAACGCGGGATGGAGCAGTCTGGAAGCTCGTCGGGCTCATAACCCGAAGGTCACAGGTTCAAATCCTGTTCCCGCAACTCTTGCCCAGTTAGCTCAGTTGGTAGAGCAGAGGACTGAAAATCCTCGTGTCTCTGGTTCGATTCCGGAACTGGGCATTCTCAGAAAACCTGAGAAATGGGATATTAGCTCAGTTGGTAGAGCACTTGACTTTTAATCAAGTTGTCCGGGGTTCGAATCCCCGATGTCTCAGTCGTTGAAAATGGCGGAAATGCTGATAAATACAGTATTTCCGCCATTTTTGTGAGTAATCGGAAGTAGTGCTAAGTAAGCCTAAATATTCATCTTCACCCCATCTTCAAGGGCATTTTTGAATCCCTTCGTCTTTATTTCATTAAAAAAAGAAAGTCAAAAAGTAATTCATAAAAGAAAGCTAAAGATAAGCTATATACATGCGAAACAATAATAAGTATAATATGATATATAAATTGTTGTGGGTAAATAGAAGTTAAAAACAAGAAGAGCGCAAAAAACGGAGGTATTTTTATGAGAAAATTTAAAGCAGTGGATGCAGTTTGTATTATGGTACTTGCGGGAATTGTAGGTTTCTTTATGGGGGATTTTTTGGACAATTCAATGGGAGGAGCTATTTTATTTTCGATGGTTGCGGGATTTGCCTGCGTTGTTCATGCAATCGGTGATAGAGAAGAGTGAATGAAGAGGAAGAGTGAACGGAAAAGAAGAGAGAACGCAAAGGAAGTGTAAATGAAAAGGAAGATTAAAAATAGAATGAAAAACAAGATTACAGGGAAAATGAAAAGATTTGGCATAGTATGTATTTTAGTTATGGGGCTATTGCTTACTGGCTGTAATAATAAATTTGCAAAAGAGCAGTACGATTCAGATATTCAGATAGCAGAGGGTGGGGACCGGTATGCTAAAACAAATAGTGTATTGAATAATTATGGAAATAATGTGACATACACCGTTGGAAAATTTGATGGCAGGGAGACACTCTGGGAAGCGAATTGCAGCAGCGCGACGTGGGTAGATATAACGCTTGTGTTTACGCTGGATGAAGGAAAAGCAAAGCTGGTGCAGATTGATGAGGATGGAAATGTGTCAACGGTGGTGGAATGTACGCCGGATTCTGAAGTGAATGAACTGACTACCTATTCTATTCAGTTGAAAGAGGGAAAAAATCGACTGAAGTTCGTAGGATATGATTGTAAGAATGTGACATTTTATATGGAAATCAAAGAATCATAAAAAATTAAGTATTATTTCCTCCGTTCTGTGATATGATACTGCTGTACGAAGAAGACAGAAAAAATGCGACCTGGAGGAATGATTATGATAACATATATGAATGCGTCACGAAGAGATATGGAGAATCTGATGAGTACCCGGCTGGAGATGCTGCGGGAAGTAAATGATTTGTCAGAGGATTATACATTTCCGGATAATCTGGTCGACAGCAGCAGACTGTATTTTGAAGATGGTAATCAGACGACAATTCTGGCAATGGATGGAAGAAAAGTAGTTGGCTGTGCGTCGGTCAGCTATATTGAGGTCATGCCGACATTTGCCCATCCTACCGGAAAACGTGGACATATTATGAATGTATATACAAAGAAGGACTATCGTGGACAGGGGATTGCCCACCATATGATGGAACTTCTGATAAATGAAGCCAAATTGCGTGGCGTGACAGAACTGATTCTGGATACAACGGAGAGTGGCAGAGCCTTGTATCATGCCTGCGGATTTACCGAATCTAAAGAATGTATGGTTTTAACAATAGAGCGGGAATAATAAAAATTTCATAGAAACCCATGCACAAGGAGGACAAGTATGAGAAAAATCTTGGTAACTGGTGGCACTGTATTTGTGAGTCGGTTTATTGCAGAGCATTATGTGGCAAAAGGTGATGAGGTTTATGTGTTAAATCGAAACACCAAACCGCAGTCGGCGGCTGTAAAACTGATTCAGGCAGACCGGCATGCGATCGGTGATGCACTGCAGGGACTGCATTTTGACCTGGTAATTGATACCGCATATACCAGGGAAGATGTGGAGGATTTGCTGAATGCATTGGAAAGTTACAAAGATTATGTTCTTATAAGTTCAAGTGCCGTATATCCGGAATATGCGCCGGCACCATTTACGGAAGAAATACAGCTTGCAGAAAATGTGCACTGGGGTGCATATGGAACAAATAAAATAGCGGCTGAGGCAGCACTGATGCAGAGAAATCCGAAGGCATATATCCTTAGACCGCCTTATTTATATGGACCGATGAATAATGTATACCGGGAAGCCTTTGTATTTGACTGTGCATTGGAAAACCGGAAATTTTATCTGCCACAGGAGGGCGGCATGAAGCTGCAATTTTTCCATGTGGAAGATTTGTGCAGATTTATAGATATTCTAGTGGAAAGACACCCAAAGCAGCACATTTTCAATGTTGGAAATAAAGAGAGCATATCCATTCGTGACTGGGTGACACTGTGCTATCAGGCGGCCGGAAAGCAGGCAGAGTTTGTGGAAGTTACAGCGGAGGAAGAGCAGCGTAATTATTTCAGCTTTTATAATTATGAATATGCACTGGACGTTGCGAAACAGCTTGCACTTATGAGTGGGACGAAGCCACTGGCGGATGGATTAAAAGAAGCTTATGACTGGTATGTGGTAAATCAGGATAAGGTAAATAAGAAACCATATCTTGCATACATAGAGGAACATCTGGTATAAAAACAGGGAATTTCTTTCGATTAGAGCTCCTGTGGTTGCAGAGAAAAGAGCAAAATAGTATAATAAACGAAATAAAAATCTGTGACAGGCGCAGATTTACAAGACACAGGATAGAACGGAGAAAAACATGAGTGTATTTCAGGTAGAATTGAAGAAGGTAGTTGATGACAGTTACGAAATCGAGATAGGCTACCAGCTTGAGAACCGGTTAATAGAAGATTTGAAAAACGGTTTGGTTGGAAAGATTAAGAAATTTGCAGTAATTACTGATAGCACTGTAAAGGAACTTTATGCAGATCACATTGTAACATTGTTGCAGGAAGCCGGATATCAGGCAAAAGAATTTGTCTTTGCGGCAGGAGAGACCAGCAAGACCAGAAAGACGAAAGAAGAAGTAGAAGATGCCATGTTAGAGGCAGGTTTCCGGAGAGACTGCTGCATCATTGCCGTTGGTGGTGGTGTGGTAACCGATTTGTCTGGATTTCTGGCAGGAACCTATGGCAGAGGAGTGCCATTCATTAACTATGCTACGACACTTTTGGCGGCGGCAGATGCATCTGTTGGTGGAAAAACCGCAGTAGACACACCACTGGCAACGAATCTGATTGGACTTTTTAACCAGCCGGAGAAAGTATATCTTGACATTGCAGCATGGAAAACACTGCCACAGCGACAGTTATCCAGTGGTATGGCAGAGACAATCAAGCATGCCTGTATGGCAGATAAGGAAATGTTTGAATTCCTGGAAAAACATATGGAAGATATTTTTGCGGGAGACAGAGAAGCCTGTGAATACATCGCAAAGAAGAACTGCCAGATTAAATATGCTGTGGTAATGAAGGATGAAAAGGAGCAGGGCTTAAGAGAAATCTTGAATCTGGGACATACGGTAGGACGTGCCATTGAGACAGTCAGTGACTACAGACTGCTTCATGGAGAAGCACTTTCCATTGGAATGGTAGCTATGACAGAACTGGCACACCGACTTGGTTACATGACAGAAGAAGAAAAAACAGCAGTAAAGAATCTGTTAGAGAAAGCGAAGCTGCCGGTAGAGATTCCGGAATACATTGACCGGGAAGCCCTGGTTAAGAAATTATATACGGATAAGAAAGTCCGGGACGGAAAACTCCGTTTCGTTGTAGAAAAAGGAATCGGTGGAATCGTAGAGTTTGAGGAAGGCGTATTTGCCACACCGGTGGACGAAGCCGTTGCAAGAGATATCATTATGAAAATGAAATAGTGAGCGATGAAAGTTAATGATAAGCTGATTGGCTTATCATTAATTATCATATAATGAGCGCAAAAGGGAACAAGCCCCTGTCAGATTGACAGGGGTATTTTTTATGTCAGTGGTCTGGTGCTTTCTCCCTGGATGATAACAGGAAGCGTTGTATAGCTTTGGATGAGAAGTTCCGGGTTCTGAAGCTTACGGATCATCATGGAGCCAGCCTGCACACCGGTATCATAGACATTGATATCTACAATGGTAAGCTGTGGGTCGATGATGCTGGAATATGGGTAGACGTCAAAGGTAAGTATGGCAATGTCATCCGGGATGGAAAGCTGCCGGTCTTTGACTGCCTGGATGACACCTAATGCGAGGGTGTTATTTTCACATACAATAGCGCGAGGCGGTACAGGCTGTGTCAGCATATCAGAAGTAACGGAATAAGCGTGCTGACGGCTGGAATCAGTATTTCCGATACGGGCAGCCGGAATGTGAAAGCCTCTGTCTAACATTCCTGCCATGAAGCCTTTCTGACGCTGGGCGGAAATATAATCAGTTTTGCGTTCTCCAATAAAGGCAACATCTGTATAACCACAGGCTATCATGTGGGCAGCGGCATATTCACCGGCAAGGGCGTGGTTGGTATCTACCCAGCACAGCCGGCTTTCAAATCCCGGATGACCGATGATAATATGTGGGAAGCCGGCATCCAGGATGAGATTTGCAATCTCTTTATTAATAGCGGAGCCATGGATGATAAGACCATCTGAAGACCGGCTGGTGATTACTTCACTGACTTTTTCACCAGGATAATGCTCCTCGGATGTATTAACCAGGGTCAGAGAGTAGTTATTTTCGGATAAAGTATGATGCACGCCACACATGATATCAAACATATGCGGATTCCGATAAGCAGTATCTTTCTCCAGATTGGTAAGATAGACAATATTGGAAGTGGCACCTTTTGCAAAGCTTACAGCCCGGGAGTTAGGGGTATAATGAAGCTTTTCAATTGCTGCATGAACCTTTTCCACAGTGGCTGGGGATATGGTGGTCCAGTGATTTAAAACTTTAGAAACAGTGGATTTGGAAACACCGGCTTCATTGGCAACATCATTGATGGTAACAGACATAAAATACCTCCTGAAAAAATGTATAAATTTACAAATATAGTATAGCGGTTTCCTAACAAAGTCAATCATTTTTGACAAATAGACATTGTAAACAAGGGAAAAAAGTGATAAATATAGACTTAGCAAGAGGAACCAATTGCAGAAAAAAAAGAAAATAAAGAAAACGGTTTCCTAAAGAAACCGGAAAACGGAGGTATTTTTATGAAGAAAAGGGTGTTGAGTCTGTTGCTCTGTACCGCAATGACAATCGGCACATTATCCGGTTGTGGAAAAGAAGCAGGAAATGACGAAGGAAAGACTACAGAAGTACTTGGAAATGATGCAGAGGATGAAATGACAGAAGTAAAAATCTGGCATGATGGGGATGAGAATATCATGCAGACCATTGCGGATTGTGCGAATGAGAAACTGGCAGAGGATAATATCAAGGTTACCTTTGAAAAGAAGAGCGGTCTGACCGACCAGCTTCAGTTATATGGAAATGATGAATCCAACGGACCGGATATGTATCTTTATGCACATGATTCATTGGGAACATTTGCAGAAATGGGGATTTTAGCTCCGATTACGGATGTTATCAGTGAGGATGTAATGGCGGATTTATTACCGATGACCGTAGAAGCAGGTAATTATAAGGATACCCAGTACCTGATGCCGGTTTATTATGAGACATTGCTCTTTATGTATAATAAGGCAAAATGGGAAGGTGATGTGCCGGAAACAACAGATGAACTGTATGATTATATGGTAGCGCATACCGATGTGGATGCAGGAACTTATGCGCTGGTAAATCAGCATTCTACCGCATACAATGTGGCACCGGTGATCAATGGTTTTGGTGGATATATTATTGATAAAGATGCAAATCCTGGATTAAATACACAGGAAACCAAGGATGCTATCGCATACAATCAGAAATTTGCAGCATTGGAGGCAGATGGAGATTACAACACTGTAACTGCATTATTCAATGAAGGCCAGGCAGCAGCAATCATCGGTGGACCATGGCTGGTATCCGGAATCAAGGCAGCGGGCATTGACCTTGGTATTAAATCCTTGGCGGATTTTAAACTTCCGAATGGAAACGGACTGGCACCATATTCAGGTGTACAGAGCATTGGTGTCTTAAAATATGCAGCAGAAAATAAGAAAGAAGCAATTGCAAAAGTATTAGAGACAATTGCAAGTCCGGAAGTAGGTATTGCATTGGCAAATAAATCAAACTGTGCACCGGCAAACAGCAAAGCATATGATGACGCAGATGTTGCTGCAAATGAGATGATTATGGCAATGAAAGCAACTGCAGAAACTGCACAGCCTATGCCAAACATTCCGCAGATGAGCGTTATGTGGGGTCCGGCAGAAGCATTTTTGGCGGCAGTCAACAAATCCGGGGAGGATATTGATACTGCAGCAGAAACTTATCAGCAGGAGGCATTGGATGCTATTGCAGATATGCAGTAAGAAGGAGTTTATTTAGAAGCAATAAAGAGGAAAATTAGGAAGAGAAGTGTGTATATGAAGAATAAACGGAAATTAACGCCATGGCTTTACAGTATGCCGGCACTGATATTGATTGGAATGGTTATCGTATTCCCAATTATTTATACGGGCTATATATCACTGACCAATATGAATCTTTTTCACTGGTCAAATTATGAATTTATCGGACTATCCAACTATAGCAGGGCATTATTAAAGGCAGACTCCGGTTTCCTTGGAGCACTGTTTACAACATTACTTTGGACCACATTAAATATGGTGATACAGGTAGTTGTGGCATATTTTATTGCATTGGGATTTCAAAGAGAAGATTTAAAGGGAAAACGTGTATACAAGACTCTTTTGATGTTCCCGTGGGCAATGCCTGCTTATGTGTCCATTCTTTTGTGGAGGGTAGGCATTTATAACACAGAGTTTGGTCTTCTGAATAAGATTCTGGTGGCACTTGGCTTTGGAAAGGTAAATTTCCTTTCCACCAATGTGCCGGCATTTCTCTCCTGCATGACCTTAAACCTGTGGATGGCATTGCCGTTTATGATTATGATGATAGACGGTGCACTGTCCAGCATTGACCGCAGCTATTATGAAAGCGCAGAACTGGATGGAGCAGGTTTCTGGTCAAAGAACATCCATATTACCGTTCCGGCAATGAAAGGAATTATTGCACCGGCGGTTATTATGACGACATTTACCACATTTAAGCAGTTTGATATCGTATATCTTCTTACGATGCAGAAGGGAGCATATTCAGGGGCAACCTTACAGACCGTAATTACTTATGCACAGCAGAATGCGTTTGTTTCAAATAACTATGGGCTGTCCTCTGCGGTATCCATTATTATCTTTTTCCTCATCATGGTATTTTCGCTCTTTACCAATCGAGGGGTAAAGGAGGAAAATTATGACTAAGAAAAAGAGAAAACAGATTTTACAGCTTAGCGGATTACATATTTTTTATATTATACTGTGTCTGCTGGCACTGGTACCGATTTTATATGCGTTGAATCTTTCCTTTGAAAGGGGAAGTGGAGCATTGTCCTCCGGATTATCTTTGGTTCCAAAGGAATTTACACTGGATAATTATAAAAATATACTGACGCAGAAGCCATTTTTGCGGTGGTTTTATAACTCTGCCGTATTAAGCTTCTTTACAATGGTCATTGCTATCGGATTTGCCATGGTGTCATCTTATGCATTTTCAAGATACCGTTTTAAGGGAAGAAATGGCATTTTAAAATTACTGCTTCTCTTAAATGCATTTCCACAGATCCTGTCCATGTTTGCATTATTCCGTCTTTTAAAACAGATGAATATGCTGGACACGAAACTGGGACTGGTGATTATTTATGCGGGAAGCATGTGCATCTTCTCTATCTGGAATATGAAAGGGTATTTTGATACCATTCCGATAGAAATCGAAGAAGCATCGAAAATTGACGGTGCATCGGATTTCCAGCTGCTGTGGAAGGTAGTAATGCCGCTGGCTCGTCCGGCAATCATTGTAACTTCTGTGATGGTACTTATTTTTGTATGGAATGAATATCTGTTTTCCACAACATTTCTACTGAATGAAAACAGTTATACACTGGCAGGTGGATTATATCAGTTACAGTCCAACGATTACACCAGAAGCTGGGGAATGTTCTCCGCAGCCGCTATCCTGGTATCTGTTCCGGTGCTGATTATTTTCTTCTGTATACAAAAGTATATGGTATCCGGTCTTACTGCAGGTGGTGTGAAAGGATAGAAATAAAATGGAAAAAGAAGCAATTTTGCATATTCCACTGTCACAATTTGCTTTTGCAGAAAAAGAAGACCGGCTGGTAATAAGAATCCGTTGTAAAAAGGGCGATTTAAAACGGTGCGTGCTGCTTTGGGGAGACCGGGTGGCGATGGAAGAGCCACTTCCGGTGAAACAAAGTGAAATGGAATATGTGGCATCCGATATGCTTTATGATTATTATGAAGTTAAGATTACATCTCCGTATACCAGGGTATGCTATTATTTCCGGTTAGAGGACGATATAGAAAGCCTTTATTATTATGGAAGAGGATTTGCAGAGAAACTGTCCTGTGGCAGGGCAGAATATTTTCAGTTTCCATATATTAGAAGAGAGGATATTTTAGATATCCCGGAGTGGGCAGAAGACATTGTTATGTATCATATTTTCCCGGACAGTTTTGCAAATGACAGACGGGAACTGACGGAAAAAGCGACAAGGCATATGCTTTTGCCGGATGAAAAAAGCGACAGCGATGGAAAAATTTTACCGGACCGGATTTGTAAGAATCATCTGGGTGGTACACTGAAAGGAATTTGTGAAAACCTTGACTATATCGAAAAGCTTGGAATTAACTGCATTTATCTGAATCCGATTTTTGAAGCAGCGTCTTATCATAAATATGATACCATTGACTATTTTGAAATCGACCCCTGTCTTGGAAATAAAGCGGATTTAAAAGAACTGGTGCAGCAGTGCCACAAGAGAGGAATCCGGGTTATTTTAGATGGTGTATTTAATCATTGTGGAGCAGATTTCTTTGCATTCCGGGATGTGCGGCAGAAGGGAAAAGCATCAAGATATTATAACTGGTTTTATCACCTGCCGGAAACGATACAGTACGCTGATCCGCCGAATTATGAGGCGTTTGCCTATGTAAAGGAAATGCCAAAGCTTAATACCGGAAATCCTGAAGTGGTGGAGTACCTTTGCAATGTTGGAACTTACTGGATTCGGGAAGCAGATATTGACGGCTGGCGCTTGGATGTGGCAAATGAAATCAATCATGAATTCTGGAGAGCCTTCCGCCATGCGGTGAGAGCGGTAAAAGAGGATATATTTCTAATAGGCGAAATCTGGGAAGAAGCAGGCATCTGGCTTCAGGGAGACCAGTTTGATTCTACGATGAATTATACTTTTTCTTATCTGTGCCGGGATTTTTTTGGAAAGGGAGAACTTTCGGTCAGTGAATTTGATGCCCAGATGCAGCAGATGATTTACCGCTACCCATGGCAGGTGAGCCTGGCACAGATGAATTTTCTGGATTCCCATGATATTCCGAGATTTTTAAGCTATTGCAATGGAAATAGAAAGAGAATGGAGCTGGCATTTTTCTATCTCTTTATGGGAGTGGGCGTGCCATCGGTATTTTATGGGGATGAGGTATATATTGATGGTACGGAAGAATCAGAATACAGGGCAGCCATGGACTGGCAGAGAGCATCCGGACAATCAGATGAAACTGAACCACAGTCTTTATTGCCGTATCAGGATAATTTAATCGGAAAATTCAAGGAGTGGATAGCACTTCGGAGAGAGCATCCGGCATTACGCAGGGGAAATTATCGCACCATCTATTGTAATGATGTTACCGGTGTTTATACATTTTCCCGCTGCTATGAAGAAGACCGGGTGCTGGTAGTGCTGAATACAGGCCCTGACAAAGTGGAACTTACTTCGGCAGAAATACAGGAGCTGCAGGAAAAAAATATAGAACTGTCTCCTTATGAAGGAAGACTTGTGGCATTCTGAAAAAGACAAGTGACATTACAAAATACTTGTGTTATACTTGGAAAAACAAAGTGATGCAGGGAGGGTGTTTACTATGGTTGTTTTAATTGGAATTATTATATTTGCAGCTGTTATTGGATTTTATGCCTGCTTCGGACGTAGAATCAATGAAAATATTGGCTCTGGATTCGGAAAAGAGTATATGAAAGACAAATGGGGAATGGACGAATAATGAAAGAATGCCGGATGGTTTACCATCCGGCATTTATATATGTCATATACATTCTTTCCTTCGGAAGGATGATATGAAATCAGACTTTCTTGATGCTGCTGCGACGTTTTGCTTTCTCCTCGTAGAGGATTGCATCAGAGTGCTTGAGAATGTCTGTCAAGTCCATCTGCGGATTGCAGTAGAATTCGTAGATGCCGACAGAGATTTCTACATAGAAAGGTTTATCGCATACGGTATTAAAAGCATCACTCTCTGTTTTCAGATTCTTTAAAAGCTGTTCTTTGAAATCCGGTATATCTGTTAAGATAAAGGATACAAATTCATCTCCACCGAGTCTTGCAGTAATGGCATCTTTCGGCAGGCATTTCCGGAGCCGTTCAGATACGGTACGCAATGCAAAATCACCGGCAAGATGTGAGAAACAGTCATTGATTTCTTTTAAGTGGTCTAAGTCACCAAAGAGAAGATAAGCCTTTTTGCCGGAATTGGATTCTATGGCATGGGATGCCCGTTCCATAAATCCACGGCGGTTCAAAAGCTGGCTTAAGTCGTCATATTCGGAGATATAGCTTAAGATGCTGTTCTGCTCCTGAATGACTTTCATGGAATCCTGCAATTCTTTTTGAATCTGACGTTCGCTGGCATTTAACTGAATGAAATGCAGAAGTGCACCAATCTGGAGACTGCAAATCTGCATAAAGGAAATATCTTTCTGTTCCACTTCGCAAAGCAGCAGACCGAACTGTTCATCTCCGGAAAAGAGGATAAATGATGTATAGCAGTGGCTGTGTTCCTTTGGAAGAAAACTGGAAAATCCATTGGCAGTCGTTACTTTTGGACGTTTGCCCGGTTCATGGTAGACTGATTTTTCATCATGGTAATATGCTGCCAGATAGATTTCGTCCGGATACTCTGCAAGCTCATTTTCCTGATGAATGACCGGTTTGTCAAAGAAGAAAAAGAAGGAACTTTTGACATTCATCAGATGCAGCCGCTCCATGATATGTGTAATCGTTTCTTTGAAATTGGCACCGGAGTTAATCAAATCTCTTGTAAAGGAAGGTACAAACCAGGCTTTCCGGTTAGAATCCATGATTTCTTTTTCCAGCTGGAAGACATCCGCAGAATGAACGTATTGCTGGGTAAAGGATAAAATGCCGGAAAGCTGTGTCTGCAGCAGTTCCTCCTCCGAGAAGTTAATCAGTGTACGGAGTAATGAAGTAAGTTGCTCTAGGAGCATTTCTCCGGAAATATGGGGATATGCAGTAAGCTTTCTCAGATAACGAATCAGAGGCTCGTTGGAGAAGTCAGTTCCCTTCCGGATAAAGATTTCTTCATATATATTTTCAAAATATGCATGTAGAACTTCGGTATAGTAATTACGATCTTTTTCGTATGAAATGGAAGAGAATAATTCCTCAGCCATAGCATCGACCTGCTGGTGTATAAAATCGTGCAGCTGCTCCATGCTGATATGACGCAGTGTGGTAAAGCCGGTGTGCAGCTGGCAGCCGCAGGAGCTTCTCTGGTGAAAAATGGCTGACATCCGGCAGGATTGTGGCTTCTTTCCCTGACAGAGCATAAGCGCATTCTGTAATGCCTGGTAGCTGAACTGGAAGCTGCTGTGGGAAACACTGGTCAGTGGTGGCTCCATGGTTTTTGCGTGGTCAATGTCGTCAAAACCGGTAATGGCAATGTCATGTCCCACCAAAAGGTCTCTTGCAGCACAGACGCGGTATCCTGCCTTTGCCATATTATCATTTGCAAAAGCAATTGCCTCTAATTCCGGGTTGTGGTCTAGGATATATTCCACCTGCTCGGTGACAAGCTCTGAGTAGTTGCCGTAGACGACCATATCATTCGTGACCGGAAGCTGATGTTCCGCCATAACATCGCGGTAGGCTTTCAGCCGTTCATTGGAGTCTTTGTTGTTAGCTGGTCCTGCTACAAAAGCAATCTTACGATAGCCATGGACATTCACAAGATGTTCGATACATTGCCGCATACCGTTGTAGTTGTCAGCAATCAGATATGGAATGTCCGGATCGTCTGGTGTGTCCTCTAACATCAGAAATGGAATATCTTTATAATGGGAAAGAAAGTCTGCCTTTACCTGGTTACTTTTAAAAATAGAAAGAGAACCATAGGTAATAATGAGTGCGTCCGGTCTGGTAAAATGCACATAATCATAAATCGTATCAAACTGATAATTATAGTCTCCATCAAAACTGCAGGATAAAATATCTTTACAATATTGTGGCATCTGAGGTCCCATCAGAAAAATAATATTGATATCTTCTTCTCTGGCACAGGTATAGAAGCCCCGAAGTAAGTCTTCTGAGTAGCTGGACTGGGTGTCACCTAACATAATTGCAATTGTTGGTCTCTGGTTGTTCTCCATAATGTGCCTTTCTCTGGTAAAAAAAGTTGTTTCGGAATTGTAAAAGCCGTTCTTATGATTAACTTAAGTATAACATAAAACGATTAAGTAGAAAAGAAAATAAAAATATTACTGGACAAAAAATGTGATATATGCTAATATAGTTGAGCGTGTGAAAGAACTGAATAACGATGCGTGGCTCAGCTTGGTAGAGCGCTGCGTTCGGGACGCAGAGGTCGCAGGTTCAAATCCTGTCGCATCGACGAAAAAAACGAGTACACTGTTAGGTGTGCTCGTTTTTTATATGAAGATTTCTACCCCAATATTGTCTGGAATCATCTTGTCATGTTATAATGAACGTAAGCAAGTCAACATATAAGCGTGATTGGCGAGCTGCAATTGTTTATCAGGAGTTGATTTTCACTTGATAAATGAAAAGGTTGGAAAATAATACAATAAAGGAGAAGACACAATATGAGTATGGAACCGGATTTTCTTACTTTGACAATCGGAAAACAGAAAAATATTGCATTGATTGCCCATGATGGGAAAAAGGCAGAACTGATTCAGTGGTGTAAAGACAATGCAGAGACTTTAAAGAAACATTTTCTGTGTGGAACAGGAACAACTGCAAAGATGATTACAGACCAGACGGGACTGCCGGTTAAGGGCTATAATAGTGGCCCGCTGGGTGGCGACCAGCAGATTGGTGCCAAGATAGTAGAGGGAAAAATAGACTTCGTTATTTTCTTTTCAGACCCGCTTACTGCAGCACCTCATGACCCGGATGTAAAAGCGCTGCTTCGTATTGCACAGGTATATGACATCCCGATTGCAAATAATAAGGCAACTGCAGATTTTATGATTCATTCCGAGTTGATGGATGAAGAATATAATCACAATGTGATTAATTTTAATAAGAATATCAGACAGCGGGCATCGACGATAAAGTAATGTCAGCTAAACTACGAGAAACACGCAAAGCGTGTTTCTTACATAAAAAGGAGAGGCGGTGTGAATACTCACACCGCCCCTTTTTCCTTTTAATTATCCTGGTATTATCCCTCAATGGAAATATATTTCTTTTCTTCCACTGCAGGTTTTGCTTCTTTCTTCGGAACGGTCAGAGTCAGGATGCCATTTTCAAAACCGCCTTTGATGTCATCCTGAGTAACGCCATCTCCGACATAGAAGCTACGCTGGTAAGAGCCATAGTAACGTTCTTTACGGATATATTTGCCATCTTTGCCTTTTTCGTCCTTGTTGTCCTGGTGTTTGGCATTGACGATGAGGTATCCGTCTTTCAGCTCAGCCTGGATATCTTCTTTCTTAAAGCCCGGAAGTTCAAATTCCAGTTCATATCTGTCGTCAAATTCCTTAACGTCAGTGTTCATGGCAGCACGGTTGTCTGCTGCAGGAGCATTGTAAGCTCCGAATGGAAATACATCATCGAATATATCATCTACAAAGTTGTTTGAAAAAATACTTGGTACTAACATAAGTCATTCCTCCTGAAAATAATTGTTGTAATTAATAATAATGTTTTTTATTTCTGTGAGCTTCTCTGGCTTCTTCAACAGCCTCATGGTCGGCTACATTAATTTTTGCTTTTACTTTCTTCTTCTTTAATGGATGTTTTGGATTTTTATCTGACATAATAACATGCTTCCTTTCTTTTACATCATCAGATATCTGAAATACAATGTCTGAAATTATCCTTCAATTGCAATATATTTGTGGTCTTCTACTGCAGGTTTTGCTTCTTTCTTCGGAACGAAGAGTTTTAAAATACCGTGTTTAAATTCGCCCTTGATATCTTCTTCGGTAACGGCATCGCCAACATAAAAGCTTCGGCTGCAGGCTCCGGAATAACGTTCCTTACGGATGTACTTGCCGGATTTCTTATCTTTATCATCCTCATCCAAGCCTTTGGCGGCACTGATGGTCAGGTAACCATTTTCTAAGGAAGCACTTACTTCGTCTTTCTTAAATCCAGGTAAATCAATGACCAGTTCGTAACCATTGTCCTGCTCCTTTATATCTGTCTTCATCAGACGTGCGGCTCTACGACCGTAAAGTTTTTTCTCAGTTTTTTTCATATCCATGTTATCGTCCATCCATGGAAAATCCTCAAAGAAGTCATCAAATAAATTCTCTCCAAAAATACTAGGCATCAACATAAGTCATCTCTCCTTTTTTAAATAAATCTATCTATGCTTGTTTACCTTGTTTCTTTGGAACTGGGATGTTTTAGGAACCTCTTTTTGTTCCTCTCCTTTGTTCTGACTACGTTATAGCACCAATTATTAGCACTGTCAAGAGGTGAGTGCTAATAAAATTGTGAAAAATTTGTGAAAAAACACAAATTGTGCAAAAACAAAGAAAAAACATGGAAATGCACTGTAAAAACAAATGAAATATATGGAGATATAATGCAGAAATATAGGGGGAAATAAGGGGTAGCATGATAAAAAGGAAAGAATATTGCAGGAACTATGAGACTGTGTTATGATTTCTATAACTTTGCGTCATGGAAATTATGAGTTTAGGAGAAAAAACAAAATGAAGACACAGAATGAGAAAAGAAGTACATTTTCGGGGAAGATAGGGTTTGTATTATCAGCAGCAGGCGCTTCTGTGGGACTGGGAAACATATGGAGATTCCCATATCTTGCGGCAAAGTATGGGGGAGGAATCTTTCTGCTGATTTATATTATACTTGCACTGACTTTTGGATATACGATGATTATGGCGGAGACTTCTATCGGAAGAATGACGAAGAAGAGCCCGGTGGGAGCATATCATACCTTTGGAAAATCCCGCTGGCTCTCTTTCGGTGGCTGGATAAATGCGATTATTCCGGTTTTAATCGTGCCATATTATTCTGTAATTGGCGGCTGGGTAATGAAATATCTGGTGGAATATATCAGGGGAAATGGCAGTAAGCTTGCATCGGATGGATATTTTTCCGATTTCATTTCCAGCGGGCTTTCCACAGAAATCTGCTTTGCTTTTTTTGCAGTATTTACGCTGGGGATTATCTTTGCCGGAGTCCGGAATGGTATTGAGCGGGTATCCAGATTTATGATGCCGGTGCTGGTTGTTCTTTCTATATTAATAACGGTTTATTCCGTAAGCAGACCGGGAGCATTAAAAGGAGTTAAATATTTTCTGATTCCAAATCTTGAAAATTTTTCATGGATGACGGTAGTAACAGCCATGGGACAGATGTTTTATTCCCTGTCCATTGCCATGGGAATTCTCATTACTTTTGGTTCTTATATGAAGAAGGAAGTTTCTATTGAGGAGTCCACGAAGAACGTGGAAATCTTCGATACAGCGATTGCCATGATGGCAGGGCTGATGATTATTCCGGCAGTCTTTGCATTTTCCGGTGGAAATCCGGAAACACTGCAGGCGGGGCCATCATTGATGTTTATTACGATTCCAAAAGTATTTGACAGCATGGGACTTGGAACCGGAGTCGGAATTTTGTTTTTTGTACTGGTGCTGTTTGCAGCAATCACAAGTTCTATTGCATTAACGGAAAGTGCAGTATCGACTTTTGAAGATGAACTGGGCTGGGAAAGACGGAAAGCAACGGTAATTGTCGGCATTGTAATGCTTCTTCTGGGAAGTCTTTCCACACTGGGATATGGACCATTGGCGAATGTAAAAATTATCGGAATGCAGATTCTTGATTTCTTTGATTTCCTGACGAACTCCGTGATGATGCCGATTGCAGCTATTGCAACCTGCCTTCTGGTATCAAGAGTGGTGGGAGTGCAGCGGATTGAAGAAGAAGTAACCCGGGGCGGCAACCCGTTCCGCAGGAAAAAGATATTTACGGTGATGATAAAATACCTTTGTCCGATCTTTGCAGCGATTATTTTAATCAGTTCCATAGCAAATGCTTTTGGATGGATTCAGATGTAATTAATGACAAATTAAGAAAATACAGAAATGCAACTACGAGAAACACGCTTTGCGAGTTTCTCGAGTTATCGCGGTGCTCGTCAAATCTGCATGCAAGCATGCGATTTTTCTCGCTACTCGCGTAATCAAAAAGAGCGTTCTTTCCTAATTAGGAAAGACGCTCTTTTTGGACAGAACCATATTATGAATTTGCCATATTCTTAACGGCATTCAATGCCTTCTGGACTGGTGGCAGACAGATAATGATTAATGTAATAAGTGCTTCTGCACCAAGGTATGCACCGTTGTAAGCAAGAGAGTATACCACTGCATTCGGGAATTCTTCCGGAGCATACATGCCGAAGAAAATCCAGCCGGAAAGGAATGCGAAGAAGTATCGGCCTAATACACCAGCGATATAACCTTTGATAAGTCCATGTTTGGATTTGCTGAAAAGTCCGGAAAGTCCTAATGCACCAAAGGCGAAGAGGTAGTCCACTAACATCTGTGGAACACTGATGATGTAAGGGTCCACGACTAACTGCAGAATTCCGTAAGCAAAAGCTGCGGTTAAGCCGGCACCCAGACCGTACCAGTAACCAATCAGAACGATGAATAACATGCTCAGTAAAGTAACGGAACCGCCCATTGGCATATCGAAAAGTTTAATCATGGAAGTTACCATGGCAAGGGCAATTGCCATAGCCGAAAATGCAAGCTGCTTTGCACTGAATTTCTTCTTTCCACCGAAGATAGCACAGCCAATCAGAAGAATGGCAATCATGATGATAACGAGGGCTGTAAAACCTGCGGTGGTAAGCTGGTAAGATGAGCCGTCGTATGTTGCAAAAATTGACATAAAAAAATCCTCCTTAAAGATGATACTCTGCCAGGAGGTTGAACTATGTGCTTCCTTACGCCGGTATTATCCGGTTCAAGTAATAAGGGTCAACGCAGATGCGTTTCTCAGCCAAAGGCGCCCCTAGCAAAGTGATGTTTTGTTTTCAGTTTGTAATGGTAACAGTGGTAGTATAAAATGTCAAGTGTTAATTTTCTGAAAAAGATTTTCTAAAAAATGAAAAAATCCGCTGGAAAATATAAAGAAAAAGTAACTTCCGGTCGATAAAAGGTTTAGAAATGTCTTTTTCTGCGCTTTTTTAGAAAAAAAGGTTACTCTTGAATCTGAAAAGCAAAAGGAATATAGTAAAGATAAAAAGATGAGGAAACAACAAGCAATAAGGAGAGGTTCTATGCGTAAGTACAAGGATGTTGGAAAAAGAATACTGGTATTAGTTTTAAGTATTTGTATGATTGCAGGCGTGCTTCCGGCGATACCGGCAGAGGCGGCGGATGCATTTCCGGGCAATGGAAGCATTACATTAGGAGCGGATGCAAATGGTGCAACTCCAACCGGAAATGATACCTATACTTATACCGGACAGGAGGTTAAGCCGGCAGTTACGGTCCAGATTGATGGAGAAACTTTGAAAGAAAAAGAGGATTACTTCGTTTATTACCGTAATAATACCAACGCAGGAACAGCACATATTGATATCGTTGGTATCGGAGACAGCCACAGATGGCAGACCACCAAGAGCTTTACGATTGCACGGCAGAAGTTAAGCTATATCGGTGTTAATTATAAAGGGGTGGAAGGAACCGGTGAAGACGGATATGTATATTATACAGGAAGTGATGTATTACCGACGATTACAGGGGTGTATGGTATCATAAGCGGTACTTCTACCATGGTAAACCTTTCAGCAGATGATTATAACGTAGAATATACTGCAGGAAGCAATACTTCTGTTGGAACACATTCCTTTAAAATTGTATTAAAGAGCAGCAGTAACTATACATTTTCCGGAAGAATTGAAGAGAACCGTTACAATATTTACTATAATATTGGAGCGGATTCTGTAACTGTTTCCAATGGACTGAGCAATTCTACTTATACCGGAACTGCACAGAGACCGGAATTTACACTGGTAGACAGTCAGAATTCCGCAGGAATCAAGGCATCTGACTATACCACAAGCTGGGCAGACAATACCAATGCCGGAACAGCGAAGATGACAGTAACAGCGAATTCTTCTTCTCTGTACCGGGGCAGCAAAACCTTTAATTTCCTGATTGGCAAGGCAGATTTAAGTGCAGCAGGCATCAGTGTTTCCTTAAAGAGTGATAAATATTATTATGTAAAGAATAGTAAACCGGATATGACCAATGAGGTAGTAGTGAAGTTGAATGGCGTGGAGATTCCTGCCGGCAACTACAACGTGGCATACCTAAATGAAACTACTGCAGGACAGACCGGAACCAATAACCTGATTATTACCGGAACCGGAAATTTAACCGGAAACGCATTTATCAACTTTAAAATCTATGACAAGCTTGGTAAAGCAGTATTGGATAAAAATGAACTGGAATACAATGGCAAGAAAAATGTGCCAAACATTACCGTCTCCAATACATCCGGTGATGTTATCAGTGATTCCAGATATAAGATTACTTATTATAAAGATGCGGAGTATACCAAGACTGTACCTGAACCGACTTCTATTGGAAGATATTATGTGAAGGTAACCGGACTGGATTACTACGAAGGAGACCTTGGAACCAAGGCAGAGCCGATTTATTTTGATATTGTAGCAAAATCTTTAGATAAATGTACCTTTAAGCTGGCAATCAACGGAAAAGAAGCAGGTGTCATTAATAAAGATACCAGTTATTCCAGCTTTTTTGATGGTAAGAGCAAGGTATTATCCCTGACAGCAACCGATGATGAGGGGAATGCTTTGAAAAAAGGAACGGATTTTGACTATGCTGTTTATCGTGATCCGGAATGTACTGAACGGGCAGACGATAAGGAAGACACTACGGGCATACAGGAACTGATTCATGCAGCAACCTATTATCTTAAGATAACCGGTCTGGATGGCAGTAACTATGCCGGAGGCGAAAGAGTATATACTTATATGATTAAGCCAAAGAACATCAGCCCGGCAGATATTGTAATTACAGACCAGACTTATACCGGTAGTGCTGTTGTGCCGGATCCTGCAAATATTACCGTTTATTATAAAGAAGGTAGTAAAAATGTCACCTTGGACAGCCAGTATGTAGAAGTGGTTTCCTGTGAAGATAACATCGAAATTGGAACCAACAATGCAAAGGCTTATATCAGACTGACTGGAGATTATGCACTGGCAGAGGGTGGCGTGAACCGTGGAACCTTCAGTATTGTGCCAAGAAAATTAAATGAATGCGAGTGTAATATCGTTGAAGGTTCTGCAAACTATGATCCGACACAGGTTACCTTTGAATACAATGGAAGTATGCAGGTGCCGGCAATCCGTATTACCGATAATAATGGTGCCAAAGGCCTGGTACAGGGTGAAGACTTTAAGGTTACTTATTTTACGGATTCTGCTTACAAGAATGTCATTGCAGAGCCGGTGGACGCAGGCACTTATTATGTATTAATCAGCGGACTTGGAACTTATGCTAATTTAGACGGAAGTATCCGTACTTCCTACAAGATTACTCCGAAGAGCATGAGTTCATTAACTATAATGGCAAGTAACTGCGGTTATACAGGCAATCCGGAAGCTACAACCTTAGCAGTAATGGATGGTAATCGCACTTTGACAGAGAGTGTCGATTATGAAATCGAAGGTTATTATGAAGATGAATTATGTACAACTGTTTCAGAACATAAGAATTCCGGAAAAGTATATGTCAGAATCAAAGCAGTAGATGGCAGAAATTATACAGGAATGGCAGTGACCTTCTACTTTATCGGAGCAAATATTGCTACAACCGTACAGGCATTTAATATATCTGGTGGAACCTATAACCGGAATTCCCATAAGAATGAGATGATTCAGGCAATTGAGACAAAGATGATGGATGCGATTCCGGATCCGTCATCCTATAGCATTTCCTTCTATAGTGATGCGGCACATCAGAATGTTGTAAGCACTGAGACAAATGAAGCATTTATCAATGCGGGAACTGTTTATTTTGCTGTATCAGGAAGAGGAGGCTATTACGGAGAGATTTCCGGATATGCTGTTATTGAGAAGAAAGATATTGCAGAACTGAATGCAAGAGTAAATGGAACTTATACATATAATGGAATTGAGCAGAAAGTTGTAATTTCTACTACCGCAGACGGAGATGGTGTTGTATTACAGTACCCTACCACCAATGGCTATATTCTGACCGATAAGGAATACAGTATTGAAAGCAGTGAAAATGCAATCAATGCGGGAATTGCAACTCTGACCTTAAAGGCGGCAGAAAACAGCAACTATACAGGAACAACAACCGTAAGCTATACCATTAATCAGAAGGATATCAACGAATTAAGCAAACTCCGGGTAGATGTAAATAGTCCGGTTTATGCCAATAAAGTACTGACTCCTTCCGTAAAAGTAAGCTATGGAGATTCTTCCAGCTTATTGTCAACGAATAAGGATTATCAGTTTGAAGTATATTCGGATAAGGATTATCAGAATGTAGCAACAGCTGCAGAAAAGACCAATGCAGGAACAACTTATGTAAGAATCCAGGGTATCGGAAATTACACCGGTGTGCTGGAAAGTGCAGATTATACTGCAGATAAGATTGCAGGCTCTAATCAGTTTATTATTCAGCGGAAGAGTATTGATGGTGTAGGCGTATCTTTGCAGGGAATGAGTTACATTTTTAAAAAGAATATTCCGGATTTCACAGTAACACAGAGTTTTCCGAATGAGTCCGGAATTGGAGAATATTCATATACACTGCAGCCTGGCGTAGATTATACCTATACTCCGACCCAGGTAGATAAATTTAAAGTAGGACAGCAGGATATTACCATTGAAGGAACCGGTAACTTTAAGGGAACCAAGAATAGTTACTTCTACTATGATGGAGATATGAATAATTCTGCTGACCAGATTGAAGTGAAGTTAAGCTATGATACCATTGAGTATGATAAGGCACAGGCAGCATCCGGCGGAATGAAACCTACCGTCACCGTGTATGTAAAAGGCAGCGATACCCAGGAACGTCTGATAGCGGGAACACATTACAGCGTGTCTTATAGAAATAATACTGTTCCAGGGCAGGCCAGTGTACTCATTACCGGAATTGAGAAGAATCACTGGGTAGGCAGCTATGTTGCGAATTTTGCAATTACCGGTAAAATTGAAGATGCTGAGATTACGATTCCGGCACAGAAATATACTGGAAGCGAATACAATACAACCACACAGCCAATTGAAAATATGACTGTAGTATGTGATGGCAAGACTTTGGCACTTGGAACAGACTACAACATTAAGAGCATTGTAAATGGTAAATCTGTTTCACTGACTGACCCGATCGTAACGATTGAGGGAACCGGAACTTATTTCAGTGGTGAGAAAACGGCGAAGTTTGCGATTAAATACGACCTGGGCAGTGATGATTTAAGCATTGACTTAGGTGGAGATGTATTCTCCTATACCGGACAGGAAATCAGACCGGTTCCGGTTGTGAAATATGCATTAACCGGTTCTACCTTTGATACCTTGGAAGAAGGAAAAGATTATACGGTAACTTATCGTAAGAATACTGCAGTTGCAGCAGCAAATGGCGAGAACGGACCATGTGTAGTCATTCAGGCAACAGCAAACGGTAAATTGATGGGAACCACCAAGGCGAAAGCATTTACCATTGATTCCATTCATATGGAAGATTATGAGATTACCGGAATTGCGGACAGCTATGTTTATACCGGTAAGCTGATTAAGCCGGATTCTCTGGTCATTAAGAAGATTGGCGGTTCAGAAGTAATTGACCCGGCAAACTATAGCGTATATTACCAGACGGATGCAGATAATCCATCCAGTGCACCGGCAGGTGCAACCGAAACCATTACTGTAATCGGTAAGGGCAATTACAAGGGAACACTGACTAAGACCTTTACTATTACAAAACGTGATTTGTCTACGGTAAGCAAGACAATTGCTGACGTAACCTACAATGGTGAGGCGCAGGAACCTGAAATTAAATTAACATTTAATGATGAAAATAACAAAGAACAGACCCTTACGTTAGACACGGATTATGTGGTGGATGAGTATCGCAATAATATCAATGCAGCGAACGCCGGCGGGGCAAATGCACCATATGCAGCAATCCGCGGTGTGGCAAGCTGTACCGGAACTGCAACGGTAGAGTTTAACATTTTAAAGAAAAATGTTGAAGATTTAGTATACTCTAAAATAGAAGATCCACAGTATGTACCGTTAAAAACCAAGTATGAACCGGAATTAAATGTTTATATGACATCCACCAGTGCCGAACCACTGGTTCGCAATGTGGATTATACGGCAGCTTACTTTAATAATGAAGCTGTAAAAGATGCAAATGGAACTTCCGGACCGTTTGTCCAGATTACTCCGAAGGATACCACCAACTATACCGGAAGCAAGACAATTCCGTTCTCTATTCTGGCAAGGGATCTTTCTTCTGAAAATATCAGTGCGGCGTTATCCGATGCTTCTGATACAGGATTTGACCCGGCAAACCGGAACTATCCTTATATTCAGGGTACTACTTATACACCGAATATCAGCCTGAAAGATAATTCGGAAAATGGAATTGTAGCACTGGTAAATGGAACAGACTTTACTTATGAATATTCTACCAATAACAGTCAGGTGGGAACCGCATGGATTAAAGTAACCGGACAGGGTAACTACAGTGGAACACGAATTGAGAAGTTTACCATCGGTACCTTACTTTCCAATGATACTTTAACGGTAACCGGAATTTCCGATACTGTATATAACGGTCTTGATACCAAGCCGAAGAACATTCAGGTGAAGTTCAATAAGACCGGAAGCTATCTGACAGAAAACGAAGATTACATCGTAAAATACTATATTGATAAAGATTGTACGACGGAAGCAAGTGCCATTGACCTGATTCATGCTGGAACAGTATATGTTGGAATCGTTGGTACGGAAAATGACCAGACCGGATATGTAGGAACAGCTGTATATCCATATCAGATTGCAAGAAAGTCACTTACTTCTGCAGATATTGAGATTACCGGAACCGATAACGTAGATTATACCGGAAGCGAGATTAAACCGGTACTTACTTTAAAAGATACTTCTACCGGATTAACCATTGATTCTTCCCAGTATGAAGTAACTTATGAGAACAACACTGCAATCGGAACTGCAAGTGCAACGGTAACTGCAACCGAAAGCGGTAACTACAAAGACAGCATTACGGTATACTATAAGATTACCAAACATGATATTGGAAATGCTGTGGCAGAAGCAATCCCAGATCAGAAGTATACCGGCAATTACATCCGCCCGGCACTGACGATTTATGACAACGGAAAGCTTTTGGTAGAAGGGAAGGATTATCAGGTTGTCAATGGCAACAACTTAAGGGCAGGAGAGTCATGGGTAGTAATTAAAGGACTTGGCAACTATGATGAGACCAAGCGCGTTTACTTCAATATTGTGGCAAGCCTTGAGGATGCAATTATTGACAGTGTTCCGGAACAGCTTTATACCGGAAGCCCGATATGTCCGTCTATCCATGTGGCATGTGGTGGCAATACCTTAACGCTGAATGAAGATTATGAAACAACGTATGCAAATAATGAGCTGGCAGGCGATGCATCCATTACTGTGCGTCCGCTGACCCAGTATTATACCGGAACAATTGTTAAGAAATTCAAAATCAGCAACAGCTTATCCAAGGCAACAGTTACCGGAATCCCTGCTTCAGAGCAGTATACCGGACAGACTTATAAGCCGGTTCCGGTCGTTAAGATGGGAAGCAAGGTATTAACAGAAGATGTTGATTATACGGTAAGCTACAGTAACAATAGAAATGTGGGAACTGCCAGGGTAATCATTTCCGGTATTGGTGTATACTCCGGAGAAAAAGTTGATACCTTTGTAATTAAAGAAAAGAGCATTGAAAATTGTACGGTTCTGGCAGTTGCATCACAGACTTATAATGGAAGACTGCTGACTCCGCCGGTTGTTGTCAAAGATGGGACAACAATGTTGAAAGAAAATGTAGACTACAAGCCTTCCTATCGTGACAATTATTCTGTAGGAACAGCTTATGTAACCATTACAGGAATTGGAGACTATAAGGGCAGCGTGACAAAGTCCTTTGCTATCACAGAACCAGTGCTGACTTCTGACGTAATCGTTCAGAGCAGGAATGCAGCAGCAGGAACCTTTGATATTGTTGTGGATGGAGTCCCAAGTTATGTGACTTCTGTTAGTGTTCCGGTCTGGACAAAGGCTGATCAGAGCGATATTGTATGGTATAACGCATCCAGAGTAGATGCAGATACCTTTATCGTGCATGCCAATATTGCAAATCATAAGAATAATGTGGGTGTATATAATATCCATGTATATGTAAGTGGTGGCGGATATAAAATGCGGTGTGCATATGCAACGACTACCGTATTTGGTGCAGGCTATGAAAGGGTCTTTGACTTAAATTATTACATAAAGAATAACCCTGATGTAGCAAAAGCATTTGGCGGCAATACAGAAGCAATTTTTGCACATTTTGTAAATAATGGTGAGGCAGAAGGCCGTCAGGCAATTGCAAACTTCAATGTTGCATCTTATCGTGCCCGGTATGCGGATTTAAGAAGTGCATTTGGAAATAATCTGAAAGCATATTATAATCATTATCGCATCAATGGATATGCTGAGGGTCGGGTAGCAACCGGAAGTATAGAACTGCAGAATCCGACAACCGTATACAATGGCGTGGATTACAAGCTGGTATATGACTACAATTACTACATCAACAAATATCCGGATATTAAAGCGGCATTTAATGGTGATGAAAATACAACCTTACGTCACTTTGTGGAATGTGGTATGAATGAGGGGCGTCAGGGAAAAGCATCCTTTAATGTAGCAGCTTACCGTGCTAATTATGCAGACTTAAGAAGTGCATTTGGAAGAAATCTGAAAGCATATTATATGCATTATATTGGCAGTGGCTATCGGGAAGGACGTAAAGCAACAGGAAATGGCGTGCTTAAGAATCCTGTAACCGTATACAATGGAGTGGATTACAGTCTGGTATATGACTACAATTATTACATCAGCAAATATTCTGATCTTAAGGCAGCGTTTTATGGTGATGATACAGCCGCATTGAGACATTTTGTGGAGTGTGGTATGAATGAAGGAAGACAGGCAAAAGACTCCTTTAATGTGAAAAAATATAAGAATAGATACAATGATCTTCAAAACGCCTTTGGAAATGATTTAAAATCCTATTATATGCATTATATTGGAAGTGGTTATAAAGAAGGACGTAAAGGAAATTAAAAAGTGTGAAAGAAAAGGGATTCTGTTTCGGATGAAAGGAAGGAGCAGAATCCCTTTTTGCTTTACAGGAAATTGCTTTCCTGTAAAGTAAAAAACTCGCAAAGCGTATTTCTTGTAGATTGCAGCCGGTCATACATAAAAAGCAGCCGGCAACAGGTCTGGTATGTAAAAAAATACAATAAATACGCATAAAACCAGAGCTTGACAATTGTAATCCAAAAATAAATCTCTTATACTAAAAACGTAAAATAAGCGTTGAAATTGTATTGATTCAGAAAAACAAGAGGGACGAAGAAATGGCAGCAGATACCAGAGTGGCTGTAATCGGCATTGTAATAGAAAAGGACGAATCCGTCGGAGCATTAAATGAAATTTTACATGAATATGCAGCTTATATTATCGGAAGAATGGGAATTCCATACCGGGAGAGAGGCATAAATATCGTAAGTATAGCAATCGATGCACCGCAGGATACCATCAGTGCACTGACCGGTAAAATCGGAAAATTACCGGGAATCAGTGTAAAAACAGCATATTCCAGTGTGGTGACCAGACATGAAGAATAGAGGAAAAGAGTTATTTGATAAGCTGTATCAGGATACACAGCTTACAGAGGCAGAATATAAAAAATTATTAGAACTGCATATCGATAAAGAAATTGCAGAGTACGGCTTTGAACTGGCGAGAAAAAGACAGAAAGAGACATTTGGAAATGAAGTCTATACCAGAGGACTGATTGAAATATCCAATTACTGTAAGAATGACTGCATCTATTGCGGCATCCGAAGAAGCAATCAGAATGCAGAACGCTACCGCCTGAGGGAAGAAGAAATCTTATCCTGCTGTGAAAGCGGTTATGCATTAGGCTTTCGTACCTTTGTCCTGCAGGGGGGCGAAGACGGCTATTATACAGATGATTTACTGGAAGATTTGCTTCATAAAATAAAGGCTGCTTACCCGGACTGTGCCATAACACTGTCCTTAGGAGAACGGAGCCGGGAGAGCTATGAAAGACTTTATACGGCAGGAGCAGACCGCTATTTATTGCGTCATGAGACCGCGAATGAAGCCCATTATGGGAAGCTTCATCCGGCAGAAATGTCTCTTGCAAATCGGAAACAGTGCCTGTATGCTTTAAAAGAAATCGGTTATCAGGTAGGATGTGGCATTATGGTTGGCTCCCCATATCAGACCATAGACAATCTGGTGGAAGACCTTGTCTTTATGAAAGCATTCAATCCGCATATGGTAGGAATCGGCCCGTTTATTCCACAAAAGGATACACCATTTGGAGAGATGGAGCAGGGAAGCCTTGAGATGACATTGTTTTTACTGGCAATTACCCGTCTGATGCTGCCGAAGGTACTGCTTCCGGCAACTACAGCGTTGGGAACCATCCATTCAAGGGGCAGGGAGCTTGGCATTTTAGCAGGAGGAAATGTGGTAATGCCGAATCTGTCACCGGTAAAGGTGCGGAAGAAGTATGCCCTTTACGATAATAAAATCTGTACCGGGGAAGAGGCAGCGGAATGCCGTGGATGTCTTGGCAACCGTATGGAATCCATTGGATATAAACTGGTGGTCTCAAGAGGAGATTCGCCATTTATATAAATAAAGGAAATACAAGAGGTATTTCTTAAATCACCATATAATAACCAACGGGAAAGAGCTTCTGACCCGGAAGAAAGGAAACATTATGTATAACAAAGCATCATTAAAGGCAGAAGAATTTATCTGCCACGAAGAGATTGAAGAGACTCTGGCATATGCTGAGGCAAATAAGGACAATCTTGCCCTTATTGACGAAATCATTGCAAAGGCAAAATTACGGAAAGGGCTTACTCACAGAGAAGCATCAGTATTGCTGGCCTGCGAGAACGAAGAGAAAATCCAGGAAGTATATGACCTTGCAGAACAGATTAAGAAAGATTTCTATGGAAATCGTATCGTAATGTTTGCACCATTATATCTGTCCAATTACTGTATCAATGGATGTGTATATTGTCCGTACCATGGAAAAAATAAGCATATTGCCCGGAAGAAACTGACACAGGATGAAGTACGTCAGGAAGTAACGGCATTACAGGATATGGGACACAAGCGTCTGGCAATTGAAGCAGGCGAAGACCCGGTGAATAACCCAATCGAATATATCTTAGAGTGTATTAAGACCATATACAGCATTAAGCACAAAAACGGTGCAATTCGTCGTGTTAATGTAAATATTGCTGCAACAACCGTAGAAAATTACCGGAAATTAAAAGAGGCCGGAATCGGAACTTACATTCTTTTTCAGGAAACTTATCATAAAGAAAGCTATGAAAAATTACATCCAACCGGACCAAAGCATGATTATGCATATCATACCGAAGCCATGGACCGTGCCATGGAAGGTGGCATCGATGATGTTGGCTTAGGCGTACTTTTTGGATTGGAACTTTACAAATATGAATTTGCAGGACTTCTGATGCATGCAGAACATTTGGAGGCAGTGCATGGAGTAGGACCACATACCATCAGCGTGCCACGAATCAAACGTGCAGATGACATTGACCCGGATGTATTCGATAATGGAATCAGTGATGATATTTTTGCAAAAATCTGTGCATGTATCCGTGTGGCAGTTCCATATACCGGAATGATTATTTCTACCAGAGAGAGCCAGGCGGTACGTGAGAAAGTTATCCGCCTTGGTGTATCCCAGATTAGTGGTGGTTCCAAGACTTCCGTTGGTGGATATGACCATCCGGAGCCGGAAGACGAACGTTCCGAACAGTTTGATGTCAGTGATACCAGAACACTGGATGAGGTAGTGCACTGGCTGATGGATATGGGTTACATTCCAAGTTTCTGTACGGCATGTTACCGGGAAGGCAGAACAGGAGACCGTTTTATGAGTCTTTGTAAGAACCAGCAGATTTTAAATTGCTGTCATCCGAATGCGCTGATGACATTGAAGGAATATTTGATTGATTATGCTTCTGAAGATACCAGAAAAATCGGAGAAGCGTTGATTGCTAAGGAGATAGAGAAAGTACCAAATGAAAAAACAAGAGAAATTGCAAAACGTCATCTGAAAGAAATTGAGGAAGGACAGCGCGATTTCAGATTCTAGGAGGTCTTTAGCGATGTCATTGAATGAAACACCAAGTGCAAACCGGATACATATCGGTTTTTATGGCAAAAGAAACAGCGGAAAATCTTCTCTGATTAATGCATTTACCGGACAACAGGTAGCAATTGTATCGGATGTGGCGGGAACGACAACGGATCCCGTCTACAAAGCGATGGAGGTACATGGCATCGGCCCCTGCGTATTTATTGATACAGCCGGGGTTGATGATGTGGGTGAGTTAGGAAAAATGCGTGTGGAGAAGACGGAAAAAGCTGCAGAAAAAACGGATATTGCAGTATTGCTGTTTTCAGGAGAAGAATATAGCGCAGAGTTAGAATGGTTCCGTTATTTTAAAGAGAAACATACGCCGATTTTGTGTGTATTGAGCAAGGCGGATACTCTGACCGGTTCAGATGCTATAGCTGCACAGCTTAAGGAAGAGACAAAACAGGAAATTCTTGTTATCAGCTCGAAAAGCAAGGAAGATATAGAAAAATTTAAAGAAGAATTAATAAGACTTGTGCCGGATGATTATGGTGAAGAAACCATAACCGGAGCACTGGTAGAAGAAGGAGATTTGGTCCTTCTTGTTATGCCGCAGGATATCCAGGCACCAAAGGGCAGACTGATTCTGCCACAGGTACAGACCATCCGTGATTTGCTGGATCATAAATGTCTGGTAATGAGCTGCACAACGGATAAGTTAGAGGATACGCTGGCGGCGCTGGCGCGACCACCGAAGCTTATTATTACTGACTCCCAGGTTTTCCGCACAGTATATGATAAGAAGCCGCAGGAAAGTCTTCTGACCTCATTTTCCGTATTGTTTGCAGAGTACAAGGGAGATTTCGCTTACTACAAAGAGAGCGCAGCAGCCATTAGCAGTCTTACGGAAGAATCAAAGGTACTGATTGCAGAATGCTGCACCCATGCACCACTGAAAGAGGATATCGGCAGGGAGAAAATTCCGAATATGCTGAGAAAACGTATCGGAGCAGGACTGACAGTGGATATCGTCAGCGGAACAGATTTCCCAAAAGACTTATCTAATTATGATTTAATAATTCAGTGCGGAGCCTGTATGTTTAATAAAAAATATGTCATGACGAGAATTGAACGTGCAAAAGAACAGAAAGTTCCAATGAGCAACTATGGTGTTGCCATTGCATATCTGTCTGGAATTCTTGATAAAATCAGCTATTAGAAATGATGAAAGGAAGCGTAACTATGTCAATCGAACGCGCACGAGCATATTTAAA
Organism: Roseburia sp. OM03-7AC; assembly: GCF_003462625.1. Classification (NCBI taxonomy): domain Bacteria; kingdom Bacillati; phylum Bacillota; class Clostridia; order Lachnospirales; family Lachnospiraceae; genus Roseburia; species Roseburia sp. OM03-7AC. The sequence goes on along the minus strand of NZ_QTZJ01000013.1, from coordinate 10,685 downwards.
AGAATTTGGAATGGAGGAGCGGATTATGGAGCTGGCAGAATCCAGTGCGACAGTGGAACTGGCAGCAGAAGCACTTCATTGTGAGCCGGAGCGTATTGCAAAGACGCTTTCTTTTCTGGTGGGAGAACAGCCGATTCTGATTGTAGCTGCAGGAGATGCCAGAATCGACAACCACAAATATAAGACAACCTTCGGAACCAAAGCAAAAATGATTCCGGCAGCGGCAGTGGAAGACTATATCGGACACGCCGTTGGCGGAGTCTGCCCTTTTGGAATCAAAGAGGGTATAAAAGTATATCTCGATGAAAGCCTGAAAAAATTTGAAACAGTATTTCCGGCATGTGGCAGTGGAAACAGCGCCATTGAGCTGACAATCCCGGAACTGGAACAGTGTTCCGGATATCAGGAATGGGTGAATATCTGCAAGGAGGAACAGCAAGCATGACACAATTATTACTGGCAATTATTTATCTCGCATTTATCAGTCTGGGACTGCCGGATTCCCTTCTTGGTTCCGCCTGGCCGACCATGTATCAGCAGTTTGGCGTGCCGATTTCCTATGCGGGAATTATTTCCATGATTATATCCGCCGGAACAATTGTATCCAGCCTGCAAAGTGACAGACTTACGAAGAAGCTTGGAACCGGAAAAGTAACTGCAATCAGCGTAGCTGCAACGGCGGTGGCTTTGTTTGGATTCTCTTTTTCCCACTCCTTCTGGGCATTGTGTCTGTGGGCAATTCCCTATGGTCTTGGTGCAGGAAGTGTAGATGCGTCTTTAAACAATTATGTGGCATTACATTATGAAAGCCGCCATATGAGCTGGCTCCATTGTATGTGGGGTGTTGGAGCAACGGCAGGTCCTTACATCATGGGAATCGCACTTTCCATGGGGCAGGGCTGGAATATGGGCTATCGATATATTGGAATCATTCAGGTTGTGTTGACTGCAGTGCTTGTTTTCAGTCTTCCATTGTGGAAAGGGCGGAAAAGTCCGACCGAAAATTTGCAGAATGCAGAAATGGAACAGTTACTGGAGAATGCATCAGAAAAAGCTGACACAACAGCAGAAAAGGCTTTGTCACTCCGTGAAATCTTAAAAATTGCAGGAGCCAAAGAAGTGATGCTTTGCTTCTTCTGTTACTGCGCACTGGAGCAGACCGCCGGATTATGGGCAAGCAGTTATCTGACTTTACATAAAGGTGTGTCAAGCGAAACAGCAGCAATCTTTGCAAGTCTCTTTTATATTGGAATAACGGTTGGGCGCGCCATAAGTGGCTTTATCACAATGAAATTAAATGATACACAGATGGTGCGGCTGGGACAGAGTATTATTGTCCTTGGAATAATGGCAATGGTGCTTCCAGGAAGCAATGTATTGGCACTGGCAGGTCTGATTCTCATAGGACTGGGCTGTGCGCCGATTTATCCTTGTGTCATTCATTCCACACCGGCACATTTTGGCGCAGACAAATCCCAGGCAATCATTGGTGTGCAGATGGCATTTGCCTATATTGGAATATTGGCGATGCCGCCGCTGTTTGGCGTGCTTGCCAGCAGGATTTCTGTGGCACTGCTGCCGTGCTATTTATTTGCAATACTGGTTGTAATGGTAGTCATGCATGAACTTTTAACAAAGAAAACGGCATAAGCGTCGGAAAAAGTACAGCAGAGGAAATGGGAGCGTGTTATGTTTCAGTTACTTGAACTAATCGAAAATGAAGAGGACAGGGAATTTTGCAGGAAGTTGAGTGAGCAGTTTGACTCTGCAATGTACCATGTGGCATATGGAATTTTAAAGAATTCTGCAGATGCGGAAGATGCTGTGCAGGAAAGCTATATTGCAATTATAAATAATTTAAAATAAATTATATATATCTTTTTAACTATCTTTTTATATCTTCTTAAATGTCCGCAAAGCCTTATTTTATCGGCTCTACGGGCATTTTGCTTTTGTGGTAAACCTCACATATCTAGGTCTATCTTTTTATATTTTCGCTATCAAGCGTGGTTAAAATCGTGGTAAATACTTCTATGCGATTAAACGCTGAACCTCTGATTTTGCAGTATCTATGGACGCATGAGCGTACCAGTTCATTGTGATACTGATGTTTGAATGCCCCATGATATATTGTAAATCTTTTGGGTTCATGTTCTTGCTTGCCAGTCTTGTGCAGAACGTATGGCGTAGCGTATGCGGTGTGATATGTGGCAAGGGATTGTCCTTGTGGTGCTTGTTGTATTTCTTTACCATACGGATAAATAAGGCGTTGTAATCAATGGCAACTTTCGGCTTGCCTTTCTGATTGACAAACAGAAAATTGCTCCGTCCGTCTATCACAAATGGTTCTGCCTTTGGGCGTTTCTTCATAACCCTTTGAAATGCCTGTATCGTTTCTCTGCTTAATGGCACTTGCCTTATTCCGCTTTTTGTTTTAGGCGTTTCAATATAATAGCCTTGTTCCTTACTCTTTAATAACTGGTGGTCGATAATCACAACTTCATTCTTGAAATCAATATCGGCTACTGTCAGTCCGCACAGTTCCGAGATACGAAGTCCTGTTTTTAATAATATCAGCACATCATCATAATGCTTATGATACACATTGTCCGTCTTGATAAATGACAATAAGGCTTGTTCCTGTTCCTCTATCAATGCGACTTTCTCTTTGGTATCATTTTCTAGAACTTCACTTAACTTGAAATCAAAGGGATTTTTCCTTACGCAATCGTCTTGTATAGCAATATAGAATGACGCTTTTAACGAGCGTTTATGGTTGTTAATGGTATTGTAGGAAAAGCCTTTGTCTTTCATGCGTAACGCCCATTCTTTAGCGTCAGAGGGTTTTATCGTATCAATGCTCCTAGCACCTAACTTATCCTCTTTCAATAACCGCATGAGTTGTTCCCGTTGTTTTTGTGTGCTTTTCTTCACATTTGCCCTCTGTAAGTTCTGTTTGGCATAGAGTTGGCAAAGCGTCATTTTCTTGCCTGTGCTGTCGATACCGTCCTCAATATCCCGTCTTATCTGCTGTTCCAGTTCACGAAGTGAGGGTTTTTCTCGTTTTCCCTTTGGTGTCGGGTCTGTGGGTGTCAATCTCCAAGCGTACACATATTTTGTGTTTCCAAATGCGTCCACATATTTATATAAGTATTTTCCGTCTGTTCGTTGGCTCTCTCCAGTATGCAGGATACGTCCTTTACTATCCCGTCTTTTTTCTTTCATGGTGTCTGCTCCTTTCCTTGTTGGAAAGAGCCTTGATATGACTTGTGTTCATCATAACACATACAAGGCTCATTTGCATTAGATTGCGTCCAATTTATCAATGACCTTTTCAAACTGTCGGCGTTTAATCTGTATGCGGTTGCCATTCATAATGAGCCAGCCAGCGTCCTTGTTTTCCTCTGCCAAGCGTCTTAACTTGTTTTCTCCGATACGGAAATACTTTGACGCTTCTTCAATGGTAAGGGTGTATTTTTCCCATACGGGAATATCGTTGTTATTCATCAGATACCCCCTTTCCCATGTTTCGTGTCATACTGGATATAGGGGATAAGGTCGGTGCGGTCTATCCTCTGTAAGTGGGCGGTTAATTTACTGGAAAGGGAACTGCTGTATCTTGCCCTGTCAAGCATAGTTCCCACTTTTTCCAGTCCACCTAATGCATCATGTTCTTCTAAGAAATAAAAACTTTTGACAGCAGAAATCACGCCACCCTCTGTAAGCCATTGCTGTGTTTCCTCAAGGGAATTTTGCTGTTTTGGTACTTGCAGTTTCAAGACTTCCACAGCCCCTAAAAAGCGTTCCCAAAACCGACACGTTTTCCATCTGCTTTTATTACTTTCGTTTCTGTTTGGCACGACAAAGCGTAGGTTGTTTGACAATAGCCCGAAAGCCAGTTCTCCCAGTTCCAGCGGTCTGTCTTTGAATGTCATGGCAAAAGCATGAGCCTTATCATCACGCAGTTGCATTTCTGTCCGTTTCCAACTGCCGACTTCCTCAAGTGTCTTATTATGTTTTGAACAGACTTCCTTATCCTTATCATAAAAGCGGTAGGACAATCCCGATTTACCAGCACCGATATAAACTGTCTTTGCGGTATCGAAATCGTCAAACTTGCTTTCGTCAAAGTGGTAGCCCTCACTATTCGAGATAAATTCCTCTTTTTCGCATTTCTTCTTTATCTGCTCTATGGTAAAGAATGGCTTTTCGTTCTTATCATCAATGGCAATATCAAGCCTTGTGAAGTGGAAATTATCCAGTCCGTATCTTCGCTCACAACGTCGGAACATATCCCCAAAGGTATAATTCCTACTGTCGAGAATACGGAAAATATCATCACAACCTCTGCCAGTCATAACAAGATAACAGCCTAGCCCCTGTGGGTTATCCTCTGTCTTTCTTGCGTCCCCCGATACATAAATATCTCCAATCTGCCAGCGTGCTTGATAAGTCTTGAATTTTATCATTGCTGGATAAACATTGAAAATGTCAGTCGGTAAATCTAAAATGTGCATGATTACATCTTCAGCGGTTGCCGTTTCAAATACAATGCTGATGTAATCAATCTTAACGGATAAATTTTTGTGTGTAGTTATAGTGCATTTCTCCTTTCGTATGCCCCGTTTTTTTGCGGGGTAAAAATTGTGTTTTTTCCTTTATTTATCACAGTTTCTAGGTACTATGACATGTATACGCAGGGCGGTGTTACATATACGCCCTTTACGAACGCCTAAAGGCGTTCCCTTTCTTCCTGTGTCTGATCCGTTCTTAACGCTCACGAGCCTTGTAAGGCTCGTGGCTAAACGGAACAGCCCCAGTCAGAAACCTTATTTTCGGTCTGATAGTCCATGTTTATTCATGCTATCAAAGTGAAAATATATCTTTTCTATGCTTACTCAAGCGTGTGATTGACCCTAGCGTGCTTAATCACTCTATCTGATACGATAATAACGCCATTAGAATTACTTGTCAAGAAGTTTTTGTTGACTTTTAGATACATATTAAGTATGATATGCTTATAAACACCAAAAAAAGCAACGAAAGGAGCGGTTATACTAAGTTATGGAGCATTATGAAAAGAAAATCAGTTTCTTAGGAGAGAACATACAGACCATAAGAAAACATAGAGGAATGAAACAGCAGGAACTTGCGGATAAAATCGGTATCAATATGCAGAGCCTTTCCAAGATTGAACGAGGTGTGAATTATCCTACCTTTGATACGCTGGAAAAGATAATGGACGTGCTGGGTGTAACGCCCAATGAATTATTGTCGGGAGAATGGAAGTATATCGACCACACCGAGCCATATATCATGGATATTATCAAACGGGAACAGGACTTCAATGTTTCTTTAGATTATCTGTCTGAAAATGAATTTTTCGATAATGAAAACGAATACAGATTTTACATGGAAACCATATTGATTAGATACATCAGCAATTATCTTTCTAATGAGGTTGTAGAAATTGAAGAACTTATGGAAATCAAACAGTTGATACAGCGTCAAAAAATAGAACGCATGATGAAAGTACATAAGGAAATGCGAGGGTTAGACCGATACAGAGAACAGCCGAAAGAATACAAATATCACAACCCTTATGATGACTGGATATTCCGTCAACTTGCAGATATAGATAACAGAAAAAATATTCCTAATACTTCTCCACAAGTAGACTTTAATGAGGGAGATTATGAAGATTATCTAAAGGCGAAATGGAACAGAGGTCTTTAATTTCCTCTTGCATGGAAGATACAGCAAACAAAAAGCCCAGTAAAGAGTGCAAAGCACCACCAATGGTGGCAAGGCTCTTGACAGGGCTTTTTCTTTTCTGTGGTGGGTAATCAAGAGGAAGAAAGAAAAAGTGTGTATGTTCAATGCAGAAAATATTTAAAGGGTATGTTGATTTTTATTGTGGCAGATATATGGAACTGTTATAATATGGATATGGAGAAACAAGCAAATTAGAAGTTGAGGTGATGAAACAAAGCGGGAAAAGTTATAGATACTACAAAGGTTGTAGCAGATACGACGGCGTTTGTTTGTAATATTGCTAGTTTGGGAAATGTAAAAGACTATAGGGTGACAACCAGAAACGATAACATTAATTTTAGATACAATAAAGATAAATGGTATAAAGGTTACAGCTTTACATGGTCAAACATAAAAAGAAATATATTGCATGACATGGGAAGAACTGCGACTACAGGTGAATTCAAGGATGGTTCTTTTAAAATAAAACTTACAACTTCTGATAAGGTTAGTAAGTATTCTGTATTTTTTAAAGATAAAAAATTTGAATTAGGAAAATTTACATTCAATTTTAGTAGGGAAACCTATAGTATTCCTGAAAAGTTAGTGAAGTTTTTTAATGTTACGAAAACGACAGATAACACAATGAATTTCTTGAAAAATGTTGATGGGCTATATGATTTTTATACAGAGTCAGATAAGAATGTTGATGGTTCAATAAAGGCTTTGAAAAATGTTACTGGAATTGGTAAAAATTCGAAAGTCTTTTCAATTTTTGACAAGTATGGAACAAAAACTGTAAAAACAATTGAAGACGTTGTTGGTTTGATTGGAGGTTAATATGAGTATTTCGGTTGACAGTGGTCTAAAAAAGAAAATTCAAATAGAGAATCGTAAGAATAGAAGAGGCATTTATTATTTGTGGCTCTTTGAGAAGATTTCTTTTGCATTGGTTATTGCTTATGCGATATTATTTCCAATTTATTGTATAGTAACAGGTAATTTAGTTTCAACAAATATGAGAACTGGAAAGCTTAGTTATTTTTTAGTGGCAAGTGAAACATCTATTTACACATCAATGGGGTTGACGGCTGTGTTATTAATCTACGTACTTAGAATGCGACTTGAACACACGTTTATAGGTGGTCGTATTGACGAGATGATAGAAATTGTTGATGATAAATTATTTTACATATTTAGAATAAAATATCAAACACCTGCAGATAAAAGAAATATTGTTGTGATTGACTTGAACAGAATAAATAATTTGAGTTATGATGATAAGCTGTTCGAAATAAGCATTGATGGAATGATGGTTGAGAAAATTGTTAATACATCTACTGATATTCACAAAATAAATATAACTGAGATGGTGGATAGTAATATAAAGATAAATGATTATTTTACACCTTCATTGTACGAGGTATTAAAATCAAAGATTAACTAGGAGGATGTTTTTATGGATACTGAAATGATAAATGACAAAGTGAGTCAGGGAATTATGCTTATTTCTGCTGAAAAATATGATGCCGCAAAGCTGTTGCTCGAGGATATTATTGCGGAAGCACCACGAACAATGGAAGCATATATTCATCTTGGAAATGCATGTGCAAATCTTGGAAAGTACGATGAAGCGATTGAATCATTTAAAAAAGCATTATTAGTGGACCCTAATTATGTTGAAGCATATTTTTCTATCGGAAGTATTTATGTGTTGATGAATGAAAAAGTTAAGGCTATAGAGTTCTATAATAAGGCTGAAGAAAATGGATTTATATCCTGGTATATTGTAATTGACCCATCTAACTGGTCATCTACAATATACTTCCATGATGTTTATCATAATGGGGACAGTAACAATACTCTCGAGTGTACTGGTATTCTTTTTGATGCAGTTATAAATTGCAAAAGATAATTGCTAATCAGACAACTTCCAGTTTGACAATTTCATATCCATACACACAAAGCAGTTAGTCTTAGGATTGACTGCTTTTAAAAAGACACCATTTAGGTGTAATGGTGTCTTTTGGGTGTTATTATAATGGTCATATCAAGGCTCATTCAATCGTGGTAAATTCGTGGTAAAATGAATGATTTTCTATACTGCAAAATACTTGAAAGTATAGTGTTTATGCGGATAATCAAAAATTAGATATAAAATTTAGATAAAATTTCTCGTGAAAACTGTCATAAAGCGTGGAATTATATTGTTACTATAGTTAGGAGCAGAGCAATTAATGTATATCGTAGGCGGAACCGCGAAAGCAAGATGGACGAGGATACGATTGAAAATCTGCTGCAGGAGTCTCAGGGAGACGGAGAATTCTTTGAACTTCCGGATGGCAGCAGCATGTCAGAACTTATCGGCAGAATGAAATATCCATATAAGGACGTATTATATTTACGATATTATAATGAATTGAGCTATGAAGAAATTGCAACTGCTCTTGACACAACAGTTGACAATGCAAGACACATTTCCAGCAGGGCAAGGAAGAAACTGCAGGAAAAGTTAGAGAAGGGGAATTCATTATGACAGAACAGGAACTGAAGGATGCCATCACATCGGCGTGTGAGGCAGATTATAAGCACGCAATGGCTGCACCAAAGCATCGCTTTTCAAGGACATTTCGAAAGAAAATAAAAGTGCTGCTGCAACCGGACATGGGAAAACATACGATACCGGCACTTTATCCGGTGCATGGCAGACGGCGCGTCATTGTGGTTGTGGCAGTGCTGGTATTGCTTCTTGGAACAACCGTAACGGGCAGAAGTTTTTTCCAGAGTCTGCTCGGAAAATGTATTCTGACCGGGTATACCGACCATGTGCAACTGAATCTGGGCGAACCGGAGAATCTGGAAATGGTGGCAATAGAGGACAACGAGAAGAACACAATGGAGATTGGTGCTGAACCGGATTCAGAGGAAGATTTTGAATTTGTCTGCAAGAAACCGCAGTGGGTGCCGGAAGGGTATACCTTGGAAAGGGAAGAGTATAAAGAGGATTTTCAGTTATATCAGAATAATTATGTAAATAATGATGGAAAATATGCATTATATCAGCAGATGCGTAATGATAGAGTGGATAATATAGGAATCAGTTCCAATGGGGGTGAACAACAGGAAGTTATGATTGAGAATTTTAAAGGATATTTTATCCCGGATGATGTGCTGGATGAAGAGAAAGGAAATCTTGTTTGGGAAGATGGAACGTATCTTTATATGATGGTAGGAGATTTGACAAAAGAAGAATTAATCAGGATGGCAGAAACAATAAAATAGTAAGTGAAATAAAAAATTATCACCCAAAATTAAAAAAATGGAAAAAATTGTCATAAAACCTCTTTTTCATTTGTTACATAAGTAGAACAGGTGGAAAGGAGGTTTTACGATGGAAAGAAAAATATTAAAAAAGAAAATCCTGGGTATTTTTTGCACGCTATGTCTTTGTATATGCATGATGAATGGCAGTACAGTAGTGTATGGTGCAGGTGTGGATAGTTGTGTAGATAGAATTGCAGAAGGAAGATATGCGAATATTTCTATGTACCATACGAACTTAATGAAAAGTGGCTCTACTTTTACGGCGTATGCCAGTGTATATGCAAAGGTAAAGGCATCCATATCAATTACCATGACATTGCAGAGACAGTCAGGTACAAGCTGGTCAGATGTAACAAGCTGGTTTGATTCCACAACAGGCTCTGGCTTGGAGTTGTCTAAAAATTACGTCGCAGGCACAAGAGGAAATTATCGTGTACGTGCAGTTTATACTGTGAATGGTGAAACAATAACAACATATAGCAGTACAGTCACCTATTAGCAGCAAAGGGAGAAAGTTATTTCGAGATATAAGAATGAGCAAAAAATACGGGAGAAAAGCACGAGAGGCATGAGCAATATTTATATCGACGGTAAAATCGGTATATCAGAGGATGAAAAATGAACATATTCACAATCAAAATCATAGCATTAATCTTGATGCTGATGGACCATATAGGCGAGTTCTTTCCGGACTCGCCTATATGGTTTCGGTGGCTGGGAAGATTAGCGGCACCGCTGTTTTTCTATGCACTGGCGGTGGGGTTCCAACATACAAGAAATCGAAAGAAATATTTGTTGCGCCTATATCTGGCAAATGTCGGAATGGTATTTTTTAATCAGATTATGTGTATGCTGCAGAGAAAACTGGACTATGTGGCGTATCAACCGAAAAATCATAATATATTTACAACCCTGTTTTGCGCGGGAGTGCTTATCTGTATATGGGAAAGCCGGAAAGAGAAGAAAAAGTTTTTTACATACATTGGGATATATATCTTCTGGCAGGCTATGGTGATGGGACTTGCAATTCTGGCAGAGGCGTTTGATTACATATGGCGCGGTAATGCGCTGTTGCAAACAGTCTTACGGACAAATTATATTTTCCCACTACTGGGTGGAATCTGGGATGCGGAAGGCGGCGTGTTCTTTATTGTGCTGGGAGTATGGCTGTATTGTGCAGTAGAGAACAAGTGGAAGCTTGCACTGCGTTATATCCTGTTCTGTGGGGCGTATATGTTTATGTGCCAGGGAGATATCCTGTATCGGATTATGAGCAGGTTTTCTTTTTGGGGCTATCATAAATTAGCGGATGTCATATATTTTGGCAGTTCATTTGTGGGTATTCCTCTTGGAACATCGGATTTATCCCTGCTTACGGAGTTCTATCAATGGATGATGATAGGCGCATTGCCAATCATGCTTGCATGTAACGGAAAGCGTGGCAAAAGCCTTAAATGGCTGTTTTATGCGGCATATCCGCTGCAATTTCTGGTATTGTATGGTATAAGTTATTATAAAATATTATAAATAAGAAAGGTATATCGGCTGTGTACCGACCCCTAAAAGTTAGACCCAAAAATCTAACGATTGGAGGTCGGTATTTTTAT
>NZ_QTZJ01000012.1:0-48005 GCF_003462625.1 Roseburia sp. OM03-7AC | reverse complement strand
ATTACGTTTTTCTCAAAATCTTTCAAGGTTATTTCACTGTTCAGTTATCAAGGTTCTTTATTGTATCTCTCAGACACAACTCATTTAGTATAACATCTTATTTCTTATCTGTCAACAACTTTTTCCAAAAAAAAATAAATTTCTTTATCTTTGGAAAAAGCGGAGAAAGAGGGATTTGAACCCTCGCGCCGGTTGCCCGACCTACACCCTTAGCAGGGGCGCCTCTTCAGCCTCTTGAGTATTTCTCCATATCTGAACTTTCCAAATAAATATGATGTTGTCTGCGTACATGACGCATAGATAATAATACTAAAACTATTTCACTTTGTCAATCACAAATTCAAATTATTTTTCACTTATTTTTTTAGAGCATTTTAAAGCTGGATTTTCTTATATTTTTCTATTGCTGTTTCATAGAGGTTGTTGCCATCTCTGTCTATCACAACTATTACCGGGAAGTCTTTTACTTCCAGCTTGCGGATGGCTTCCGCTCCCAAATCTTCATAACAGACAATTTCTGATTTGGTAATACATTTAGAAAGAAGTGCGCCTGCCCCGCCGATTGCTGCAAAGTATACTGCTTTATTACGGATGATGGCATCTATGACTTCTTTGGAACGTTTTCCTTTTCCAATCATTGCCTTTTCACCCAAATCCAATAGGGTTGGTGCATACTTATCCATACGGGTTGCAGTGGTCGGACCTGCGGAACCGATTGGTCTTCCCTCTCTTGCCGGTGATGGTCCCATATAATAGATTGTGGAATCTAAAATGTCTATCGGAAGTTCTTCTCCTCTTTCTAAGACTTCCATCATTCTCTTGTGGGCTGCATCTCTTGCCACATAAATCGTTCCTGTTATGTATACATAATCTCCTGCATGAAGCTCTGCTGTCTTTTCTTCTGTTATCGGTGTTGTAATATATTTATCCATTCTATCACCTGTTCTTTCTATAATAAATAATGATATTTACCAGCTTTTATAATAAATCTATTATAATGCCTTTTCGTAGCACCACCAGTCTTCTCCATAAAGATCCGATTCACCACATTTTGTAAAATTCAATTTCTGATAGGAACGCATTGCCCTTTCATTTGTCTTACTTACCAGAAAATGCACACCTTTCATGCCACTTTTTTTTAATTCTTCCATGGTCTTTTGAATCATAACGCGTGCCATTCCATGATTCTGTTCTGTCTCTCTTATGACAAGACGAGCCAGCTCCGCGGATGGCTCTAACTGCTTCGACCAGCAGGTTAATGCATTTACTTCCGTATCTTCATCAATTGAAATTGCTCCGGCTATTTTATGGGCATTATCTTCTATTATAAATAATGCCTGATTTGCAAAATCTTTTGCAATGGTCTCCCGGCTTGGATATGTTTCATCCCAGGTGCAGCCTTCTGTTCCCATGGCACTCTGGTATAAAGACAATATTTCTTCTGTATTTTCCGGATGTGCCATTTTAAAATAATATTCTTTTCCTTCTATTACAATTGTGTTCATTTTAAATCTCCCTTACCACATGTCTGTTTACATGACAGCAGATGTTCACTGCCACCGGAAGTCCTGCGATATGTGTCGGGTATGTATTGATGTTTACCTTTAAAGCTGTAGTTGTTCCGCCTAATCCGCCCGGTCCGATGCCTAACTTATTAATTTTATCTAACATTTCTATTTCCAGATTTTTTACATAAGGTATTTCAGAATAGGAATCTACGCTTCTGGTTAATGCTTTTTTTGCAAGAATCGCACATTTTTCAAAGGTGCCTCCGATTCCAACGCCTACTACCATTGGCGGGCAGGCATTTGGACCTGCATCAGCTACTGCAGTCATGATGGCATTTTTAACACCTTCGATTCCTTCTGCAGGCTTCAACATGAAGACGCGGCTCATATTTTCACTGCCGAATCCCTTTGGTGCAACAGTCATTTTCACTTTATCGCCTGGCACAATGGAATAATGTATAACTGCCGGAGTATTATCTTTGGTATTTTCACGAATCAGTGGGTCTTTTACGACGGATTTCCGAAGATATCCTTCCACATATCCCTGACGCACTCCTTCATTAATGGCATCTTCTATAGCATCACCTTCGAAATGAACATCCTGTCCTACTTCTATAAATACTACTGCCATTCCGGTATCCTGACAGATTGGAATCTGTTCCTCATCTGCAATCTTAAGATTATCCTGTAACTGATTTAATATTTTCTGTCCTAGTTCAGATTCTTCCGTTGCAGCCGCATTTTTCATTGCTGCATCCATATCCCTGGATAAATAATAATTTGCTTCAATGCACATTTCTTTGATATTTTCTGTTATTTCACTTGTTTTTACTGTTCTTATCATTTCTGCCTCCTTTAATGCATCTGTACTTCCGGTAAAATCTCATCGATATCCATATAGTATTTTTTAAAATTATCCGGTCTTGTATAAATTTTTACCATATTATTTTTCATCATTCCCGCCGGATAAAAGAAAATGTTGCGGCTGTGAAATGTATGGATGCAACCATTTATATCCTGATATCTGGCATATATCACATAAGGGCATCTGCCATTTACGTTTACATTATAATTCATATCTATATTTGAAATTTCTGCCATAATGTAGTAGCCGTTATCTACAATTTTCTTTAAGCTGCTTTTATTATTGTAATGCAATATCAAAAAAATGACACCAATCAGAAAAAAGAAAAGTCCGGTTCCGCCAAAGATGAGTCCTAACATTTTAAAGGCTTCCTCTTTACCGGACTGTGTCAGAAAAAGGATTCCCATTATTAAAAAGACAGAACCCAGCCCTGCAAATATCCATCCTATTATCATGATTGCGCTTATCCCTGTTTTTATTTTCGGTTTCATATTTTCCTACTTTCTTATATTGATTTTCTTTAATTTCTGCAAAATCTCGTTATGATGTTTTGATTTCATATCCGGGAATGCTTTCATCAGACGGCTGGATACTGCATTCTTTTTGGATAAAAGTTCATCATATTTATGATGCAGATTTTCGAGTTTTTCTATCTTTTCTGCATGCCCTTCTTTAAATTCTGCAGATTTTTCCAGTGCTTCTTCTACATTTTCATAAATATTTTCACCAATCTGGTTGGACAATACTTTAATTTTTGCTGCAATATCATCCATTACCTTTAACCTGCGGTTGAACTTCACAATAGTAGATACCGTTACTACTACGTCAATGGCAAATCCGGTCATTATAATTATAAGTAATACCACCCCCACAATATGCGGTATCAGATGAATGAATCCGTAAATAATCGGATGAATAATCAGCATAATAAAGGTACAAGCCAATCCCCAGAAAATTGAAAATTTCAGACATACATATCCCATTATATTAAAGGGTTTATCCGAGTAATCCCACCATTTATTATGAAATACTTTTTCCATTACGAATCCTGTTATAAATTCCAGAACTGATGTCAATAGGAAGGAACCTAAATATAATATCAGCAAATTTTTCTTTAATGGTGTCAGTAACACAACCACGATTAATACTCCACATCCGTAAATTGGACAGTACGGTCCGTTCAAAAATCCCCTGTTTACAAAGATTCCCCTATCCAATGCTGCATATGATACTTCGCTGCACCATCCGATAAATGCATAAATAATAAAAATCCATAGTACTTCATAAAATGTCTGTGGCATCTTTAATCCCCCATTATTTTTTGAAAGGGCGAAATCATGATACAGTGATTCCGCCCTCTTTTTTATAAAGTTTTTTATTCTTCTTCGCTATCCTGCTCTGCGCGGTTAATTAATTCACCAAGCTCCTTGGATATCAGCTCTTCTTCCGATGCTAATGCATCTTCATCTTCTTCTACAATAACACCCTCTGGCTGCTCCGGCTCCGGAATATCATTTTCCATAATGGATTTATCTTCTTTTACCTTAGCCATGCTGGCTACAGTTACTCCGTCATTTACATTAATCAGTTTTACTCCGGATGTTACTCTGCCCAAAAGTGCTGTTCCATTTACCGGAATCCGAATGATGATTCCTTCTGTGGTAATCAGCATTATTTCGTTATCCTGATTTACGGCTTTGACACCGATGATATTACCGGTCTTCTCGGTAATCTTGTAGCACTTCACGCCTTTACCGCCACGGTTCTGTGGTGAGAATTCAGACATCAGGGTACATTTTCCAAGACCTTTTTCAGATACAATCATCAGTGCATCACCCTGGGTATTTAACTGCATTCCTACGACTTTGTCGCTGTCTGCTAAATTCATACCGATAACACCCATGGATACACGACCGGTGCTTCTTACATCTGTTTCATGGAAACGGATACACTGGCCATATTTGGTTACTAAGATGATATCTTTATTGTTATCTGTCTTCTTTACTTCAATCAGTTCATCATCATCACGAAGGTTAATTGCTGCAAGACCTGTCTTACGGACATTTGCATATTCGCAGATTGGTGTCTTCTTCACAATACCATTCTTAGTTGCCATAAAGAGGTATTCACCTTCTTTGTATTCCTTAATCGGAATAACTGCGGTAATTTTCTCACCCGGCTGAAGCTGAAGCAGATTGATAATTGCGGTTCCTCTGGCTGTTCTTCCTGCCTCCGGAATTTCGTATGCTTTCATACGATATACTTTTCCACTGTTGGTAAAGAACATCAGATAATGATGGGAAGTTGTCATGAGAAGTTCTTCGATATAATCGTTCTCAATGGTCTCCATTCCCTTAATTCCTTTACCACCACGATGCTGGCTGCGGAAATTATCTACGCTCATGCGCTTGATATATCCTAATTTTGTCATGGTGATTACCGTATTGGTTACCGGAATCAGATCTTCCATGGAAATGTCATATTCGTCAAATCCGATAGATGTTCTTCTTTCGTCTCCATACTTATCTGCAATCAGAAGAATTTCTTCTCTGATAACACCAAGAAGCTTCTTCTCATCTGCAAGGATTGCTTTTAATTCTGCGATTCTTGCTACTAATTCCTTATATTCATTTTCAATTTTCTCGCGTTCCAGACCTGTCAGTGCACGCAGACGCATATCTACAATAGCCTGTGCCTGTGCATCGCTGAGTCCGAAGCGGTTCATTAATTTTTCTTTTGCTTCCGGTGTTGTCTTACTTCCACGGATAATGGAAATTACTTCATCAATATGGTCTAAGGCAATCAGTAAACCCTCTAACAGATGAGCTCTTTCTTCTGCCTTGTTTAAATCATATTTCGTTCTTCTTGTTACAACTTCCTTCTGATGCATCAGATAGTAGTTTAACATATCAAGAAGATTTAAGACTTTCGGCTGATTATTTACCAGTGCCAGCATAATAACACCAAAGGTGTCCTGTAACTGGGTATGTTTATATAACAGATTTAATACTACGTTTGGATTTACATCACGACGCAGCTCAATACAGATTCTCATACCCTGACGGTCTGATTCATCACGTAAATCTGTGATTCCGTCAATTTTCTTATCTCTTACCAGCTCTGCAATCTTTTCGATGAGTCTGGCTTTATTTACCATATATGGAAGCTCCGTCACAATAATACGGTTCTTTCCATTGTTCATCGGCTCAATATTGGTAACTGCACGGACACGAATCTTTCCACGGCCGGTACGGTATGCTTCGTTGATTCCGGTTGTACCAAGAATCATTCCACCGGTTGGAAAATCAGGTCCTTTTACAATATCTAATAACTCTTCAATATCGGTTCCACGATCCTGCTCTACTTCATTATCAATGATTTTTACTACTGCATTGATAACTTCTCTTAAGTTATGTGGCGGAATATTGGTTGCCATACCTACCGCAATACCAGTTGTACCATTTACTAAAAGATTTGGAAATCTTGATGGCAGTACAACAGGCTCTTTCTCGGTCTCATCAAAGTTTGGCATGAAATCAACGGTATCTTTATTAATATCAGCAAGCATTTCCATGGAAATCTTAGAAAGTCTTGCTTCCGTATATCGCATTGCTGCAGCTCCGTCACCGTCTACGGAACCGAAGTTACCATGACCATCTACCAATGGATATCTGGTAGACCAGTCCTGTGCCATATTTACCAATGCTCCATAGATTGAGCTGTCTCCGTGTGGGTGATATTTACCCATGGTATCTCCGACAATACGGGCGCATTTTCTATGTGGCTTATCCGGACCGTTGTTCAACTCTATCATGGAAAACAGTACACGTCTCTGTACCGGTTTCAGACCATCCCTTACATCCGGCAAAGCCCTGGCTGCAATTACACTCATGGCATAGTCTATATAGGATGTTTCCATCGTTTTCTTTAAGTCTACGTCATGTATCTGGTCAAATATCTTGTCATCCATCTATTCTTCCTCCTAGATATCCAGGTTCTGGACATACTTCGCATTTGCTTCAATAAAATCACGTCTTGGTTCTACTTTATCACCCATTAAGGTGTTGAATGTTACATCAATTTCAGATGCTTCTTCTTCATCCATTACAACACGGCGTAAGATTCTCTTCTCAGGATCCATGGTTGTCTCCCAAAGCTGCTCGGCATCCATTTCTCCTAATCCTTTGTATCGCTGAATCTTATTATTACCGTCTCGTCCAATCTCTTTTAAGATATTGTTGAGCTGTTCATCGCTGTAGGCATACCAGACATTTTTATTTTTCTCAATCTTATAAAGTGGCGGCTGTGCCAGATATACATAGCCCTGTTTGATTAATTCCGGCATGAAACGATAAATGAAAGTAAGCATCAGGGTACTGATATGGGCACCATCCACATCGGCATCGGTCATGATGATAATCTTATGATATCTTAATTTGCTGATATCAAAATCCTCATGAATACCGGTACCAAATGCTGTAATCATAGCTTTAATCTCAGCATTTCCGTAAATTTTATCAAGTCTTGCTTTCTCTACATTCAGAATCTTTCCACGAAGTGGAAGAATTGCCTGGGTTGCACGGCTTCTTGCAGTCTTTGCGGAACCACCGGCGGAATCTCCCTCGACGATGAAAATTTCGCAGTTTTTCGGGTCTTTATCAGAACAGTCTGCTAATTTTCCAGGAAGTGAAGTTCCTTCTAATGCAGTCTTTCTTCTGGTTAAATCTCTTGCTTTTCTCGCTGCCTCTCTTGCACGCTGTGCCAGAAGTGATTTTTCACAAATGGTCTTTGCAACCTGAGGATTCTGCTCTAAAAAGTATGTAAGCTGCTCACTTACTACGCTGTCTACGGCTCCTCTTGCTTCACTGTTACCAAGCTTCTGCTTGGTCTGTCCCTCAAACTGAGGCTCTTCAATCTTAATACTTACAATAGCGGTTAAACCTTCACGGATATCATCACCGGAAAGTGCCAGCTCAGAATCCTTTAAAATCTTATTCGCCCGCGCATATTCATTAAAAGTTTTGGTAAGTGCATTACGGAAACCTGCCAGATGTGTTCCACCCTCCGGCGTGATGATGTTATTGACAAAGCTGTACGTAGCTTCGTTATATGCATCGTTATGCTGCATAGCAACTTCAACAAGAACCCCGTTTTTCTCACCTTCACAATAAATAACCTCCGGATACAATGCTTCCTTGCTCTTATTTAAGTAAGTTACAAATTCCTTAATACCGCCTTCATAATGGAATACCCGTTCTTTTACAGGCTCTTCCCTGTCATCACGAAGTGTAATCCTAAGATTCTTTGTCAGGAATGCAGTCTCTCTTAAACGCTGCTTTAATGTATCAAAATCATATACGGTTTCTTCGAAAATGCTTCCGTCCGGAGAAAAGGTTACAGTAGTACCGGTTTTATTTATATCACATTTTCCGACTTCCTTCAGTGGATACATGGTATGTCCACGTTCATAACGTTGTTTATAAATCTTTCCATCGTGGAAAATTTGTACTTCCAGCCAGTTAGAAAGTGCATTTACAACGGATGCTCCTACACCATGTAACCCACCGGATACCTTATATCCTCCACCGCCGAATTTTCCGCCGGCATGCAATACAGTAAATACTACTTCTACCGCAGGAATACCTGCTTTGTGGTTAATTCCTACCGGAATTCCACGTCCATCATCTTCTACAGTAATGGAATTGTCTTTATTAATCGTAACGATAATATGGGTACAATAACCTGCCAGTGCTTCGTCGACAGAGTTATCCACAATTTCATATACCAGATGGTGAAGTCCTCTCACAGAGGTACTTCCAATATACATTCCAGGTCTCTTTCTTACTGCTTCCAAACCTTCCAAAATCTGAATTTGGTCTGCTCCGTATTCCGTACTCATCTGTATTCCTCCTATTCACGGATTATTTTACATTTCATTTTTTTCACTTACTTTTCCGCTTATGACTTCAAATATTTTATCAATCTGGAAGCGGTTTCTTACAAATTCATCCAGACCGGTACAGGTAATGACCGTCTGAATATCATGTATACTGTTAAGCAGATAATTCTGCCTGTTACTGTCCAGTTCGGAAAGCACATCATCTAAAAGAAGTACCGGTGTATCATGGATACATCTTTTCACCAGCTCTATCTCTGATAATTTCAGTGATAAAGCAGAAGTTCTCTGCTGTCCCTGGGAACCGAATTTACGGATATCTATATCTCCGATAAAAAAGGAAATATCATCTCTGTGGGGTCCCACGGAGGTACTGCAGTATTTTCTGTCCTTTTCCTTTGCCCGGTTTAATTCATCTTCAAAAAAAGCTTCTTCGATATCCGGTTCATACGTCAGCGTCAGCTGCTCCCTGCCACCGGAAATGCTTTCATGGATGCCCCGGACAATTTCATTTAATTCTTCTACAAATCTCCGGCGCCGGCTGATAATCCGCCTGCCGTAAGAAATGAGCTGCATATCCCACACGGATAACGTATTTTCCAAATCCGGATGAAATACCATATCTTTTAACAGCTTATTGCGCTGATTTAAAACTTTATTATACTTGGTTAAATCAGAAAGATAAATTTTATCCAGCTGGCAGATTTCCGAATCTAAAAATCTTCTGCGCTCGGAAGGACCATTTTTGATAATATTTAAATCCTCCGGTGAGAAAAATACCATATTCAGCACACCGAAAAGCTCACTTGCCTTGCGGATTGGCACACCATTAATGGCAATTCCCTTGGAACGGTTCTTCTTCAGATGCATATCAATCTGATAACTCATCTGATTTTTTTCTACCATAGTACGGATATGTGCCTCATCTTCACCAAAACGAATCATTTCTTTGTCGCGGCTTCCCTTATGGGATTTCGTTGTTCCGCTGACATAAATGGATTCTAATATATTGGTCTTTCCCTGGGCATTGTCCCCATATAAAATATTGGTTCCACCGTCAAGATTCAGATTTAACTCTTCATAATTACGGAAATTCTTAAGTTCAATGGACTTTATTATCATTTTACAATCTTTATGGTTTCGCCCAAAGCTTCCACTACATCTCCATCATATAATTTCTTGCCACGCTGTACTTCAACTTCGCCATTTACCTTAACTTTTTCATCTAATATTACGAGCTTGGCAGTGACTCCGGAGTCTACGACTCCGGCGGCTTTTAACGCCTGTCCCAGCTTAATATATTCATCCCGCAGCTTAATTTCCTGCATGATTGCCTCTCTTCCTGCCTCTGCAAATTCTAGTTTGCAGCTGCATTAAAGTTTACCGGAAGAATCAGATAGATAAAGGTCTCATTTTCATCCCGGATAAAACATGGTGCCTTTGGATTTACCATATAAAGGGTTACTTCTTCTTCATCAATGACACGAAGGGCATCGATAAAAAATTTCGGATTAAATCCAATTAAAATATCTTTTCCATCTTTGGTAATATCAATTTCTTCATTCATGGAACCAATGAAAGAATTGATTTTTAATTCCATCTTATCATCTGTTATATTCATGATAATCGGCTTCTTATCTCCCTCTTTTACTAAAAGGGTAGCACGGTCGATACAGTCTAATAATTCACGTTTGTTAATCTTAACCTTTGTCTCATAATCAGAAGAAAGCATCTGTTCAATCTTAAAATACTCGCCTTCAATCAGACGGGAAACAACGGTGGTATTGCCAAATTCAAATACAATATGATTGTCTGATAAATACATGCTGACATCTTCGTCAGCATTTCCCGGGAGAATCTTGCTGATTTCCTGTAAAGTCTTTCCAGGAACAACCACTTTCTTATGCTCATAATTATTTTTCAGTTCTATATTACGGATTGAAATACGGTGGCCATCCAGTGATACAACCTTTAAGCTGTTCTCATTGATTTCAAATAATTCTCCTGTCATCAGCTTATTATTATCATTATCTGCAATAGAAAAGATTGTCTGGCGGATTACTTCTTTTAAAGTAAACTGTGAAATGCTGATTTCTTCATTTCTTTCAATATATGGAATATAAGAAAAATCTTCACCGGATTTTCCAATGATATTGAATTTTGCTTTTTCACAGGTAATGGTTGTCTTAAAGGAAGAGTCTGTTTCGATTACAACTTCATTGTCAGGAAGCTTTCTTACGATATCAGAAAAAACTTTTGCATCTAATGCGATAATTCCTCTTTCTTCAATCTCTCCTTCTATTTTTGTTTCGATTCCAAGTTCCATATCATTGGCAGTTAATTTAATCTCACCGGCAGAAGCATCTATTAAGATACATTCTAAGATAGCCATGGTCGTTCTGGTTGGTACGGCTTTGGAAACAATGTTTACACCATAAAGTAAATTTGATTTTGAACAGATGATTTTCATGTTGTTCATAACTCCTTTCGACATATATAAATATAATATTTAAAAAGAAATTAAACGTCTTATTCTTAGGGGATGTTAATAAGTGAATAACCTCTGCAACCCTTAATTCATAAGCATTTAAAAAAATTTTGTTACTGTATAACCTGTTTAAATGACTGCGGATTGTGTCTTAATAAAAAGTGAATAAATTTTTATGTAAAGTTAACATAATTAGTTATCCAAAGCCATTCCACAGCTAGTTCACAAATTATAAACAGAACCCTGTGCATAAATTAATTTGGGTTAATTTTTTTCTTAATGGTATTTAAGAGATTTACGGTTGCTTCATTAGTCTGTAATTCAGCTTCTACCTTATTAATACCATGAATTACGGTAGAATGATCTCTTCCTCCTAAGAGTTCTCCAATATTTTCTAAGGAAATCCCAGTCATATTTTTGCAAAGATACATGGCAATCTGTCTCGGCTTTGCAATATCGTTGCTGCGGCTTTTAGAAATCATCTGCTCTTTTGTAATATGGAAATGTTCGCATACCACATCAATAATAAGCTGTGGAGTAATCTCCCTCGGCTTGTCCGGAGAAATAATATTCTGAAGCTCTTTCATGGCTACTTCCATGGTAATCTCAGTCTGTTCAAGATTGGAGTAGGCAAGCAGTTTATTTAAAGCACCTTCCAGTTCCCTGATGTTAGACTTAATATTAGTAGCAATGTATTTTAAAATTTCATCATCTAAATGGAAATTATCCATTTCTTCTTTTCTTCGCAGAATTGCCATTCTGGTTTCATAATCCGGAGAACCGATGTCAGCAGTCAGACCGCATTCAAAACGGGAGCGGATACGTTCTTCTAATGTTTCCATATCCTTTGGAGGCTTATCAGAAGAAATAACAATCTGCTTCTTAGCAAGATAAAGCTCATTAAAGGTATGGAAAAATTCTTCCTGTGTACTTTCTTTTCCTATAATAAACTGGATATCGTCGATTAAAAGTACATCGATATTACGATATTTCTCACGGAATTTTGTCATAGCTGTATTATTGCCATTTCGGATGGCTTCAATCAGTTCATTGGTAAAAGTTTCCGAAGAAACGTATAAAATCTTCACATCTGGATTATTGAACTGGATAAAATGTGCGATGGAATGCATCAAATGCGTTTTACCAAGTCCTACGCCTCCATATAAAAAGAGTGGGTTATAGACTTCTCCCGGAGATTCTGCAACAGCCAGTGAAGCTGCATGAGCCAGTTTGTTATTATTTCCAACAACAAAAGTATCGAAGGTATAGTTTGGATTCAAACTGGATTTGTCAATACTTTCTGTATTTACGAAAGCCATCGGTTTCGGTGTGCGCATGGATTTTGCCTGCTCCGGCAGTACAAATTCGATTTCGTAATCCTTTCCAATAATTTCAGCGACTGCTACTTTAATAGGAAGAGTGTATTTCTTGGTAATGTAGTTAAGCCCCATCTGTTCGTCCGGTACCAGTATGTATAAAGTATTGTCTTTGACATCAAATACCTTAAGTGGTTCTAACCAGGTTTTAAAAGAAATGTCAGTAAGTTCATGCTCTTCCTTGACAGTTCTTAAAATTTCTTCCCATTTTTCAATGATCTGTTCCATAAAAATCTCCATGTTTCTATTATTTAAGCTTTTTAAAGCTTCTCATATTTATAGCATTATATAGAATCCTACTCTTTTAATAATAAACTAAATGGGGCAAATTATCAATGAGAACTTTTAAAGGTATAGGTGATAAGCCTAATGTGAATAAAGTGGATAAAAAAGCCTTTATTTTAGCGGAAAAAGCTATTCAAAATTAAGGCAAGGTCATTTTAACAACAAGTTATCCTTAAATTATCTACAGGTTATGCACAGGTTATGAACAATTGTGGATAACCTGTGCATAAAATTTTGATATATAAATTTTATGGTATGGAAGGAAGAAAATGGATACTAGATATAGATTAAAAATAGTTTCTTCCTTATATATATAGTAGTGTAAAAATTAATTACCGAAAAATGCAGGTTTTACTTGACTTGACAGGTTTTTTTGTTATAATTGTACTGATGTTTTCTAGCATAGAGGAGGTGGATTATTATGCATAAAGGTAAGATGACATTTCAGCCAAAAAACAGACAGAGAAATAAAGTTCATGGTTTTCGTAAAAGAATGAGTACAGCAGGCGGAAGAAAAGTATTGGCTGCAAGAAGATTAAAAGGAAGAAAGAAATTATCAGCATAGGCCACAACTTTTGTGGTCTTTTTCTTCTTATTACAAGACTTTTTTAAGGATTGAAAAATGGACTCATTGAAGAAAAACAAAGATTTCCAGAATGTATATCGCAATGGTAAGTCTTATGCGGACAAGTATCTGGTGATGTATGTTCTGGAAAATGGTTTGGAATCGAATCGAATTGGAATCTCCGTCAGTAAAAAAGTAGGAAATAGTGTAGTAAGACATCATCTGACGAGATTATTAAGGGAAAGTTACAGACTGCACGAAGAGATGTTTCATAGTGGTTGGGACATTGTAGTCATCGTAAGGGTGTCAGCAAAAAATGAAGGTTATCACAAGTTAAAGAGTTCATTGCTGCATCTTTCGAATCTTCATGGAATTATTTAAAGATAATATCGAAAAGAAGATGGAATGATTTTGAAAAAAATTTTAATTGCAATCATTAAATTTTATAGAAAATATCTTTCACCAATGAAAACAACAAAGTGCCCTTATTGCCCGACCTGTTCTACTTATGGTTTGATTGCCGTGGAAAAGTATGGTGCAGTAAAGGGGGGAGCACTGGCTCTCTGGAGGATATTAAGATGTAATCCTTTTTCAAAAGGCGGATATGACCCGGTTCCATGATTAGGAGGTACGTTAAGTGTCAGAAATCATTTTAACTCAGTACAATGGTAAGATTCTCGGACCGATTGCGAAGGTCTTAGGATGGATTATGAATGGAATCTATTATGTGCTGAACAGTTTGTTTGGAATAGAAAATATCGGACTTTGCATCATTATCTTAACTTTGATTATTTATGCATGTCTTTTTCCATTAACCTATAAACAGCAGAAGTTTTCAAAGCTTTCACAGAAAATGAATCCAGAACTTCAAGCTATCCAGAAAAAATATAAAAACAAGAGAGATCAGGTATCTATGCAAAAGATGCAGGAAGAGACACAGATGGTTTACCAGAAATATGGTGTTTCACCGACCGGAAGCTGTATCCAGATGTTAATCCAGATGCCGATTCTGTTTGCTTTATATCGTGTATTCTTAAATGTACCGGCATATGTACCGGCTGTAAAAGAGAAGTTTTCTGTTCTTGTTACAGAGATTATGTCTATCGACGGCTTTGCAGATAAGATGACAAGCTTTGTTGATAAAATTAAAATTGCAGGATTATCTGTTGATTTTACTGCAACGGATACAAATGTTCTTCATAATTATATTGTTGATGTTTTATATAAGATGAATACTTCCGGATGGAGTGAGTTAAAAAACGTATTTGGTAATCTTACTAATCTGGATGCAACTGAGAAATCCTTAGAGAAGTTAAACTATTTCCTTGGTCTTAACATTTCAAACAGCCCATGGAATATTATGACAACAGGCTTTAAGTCAGGAGCTTATTTACTTGCAATCGGTGCATTACTGATTCCGGTTATTTCTTTTCTGACACAGAGATTAAATATTAAATTAATGCCTACCGCTTCTACCGGTGAAAATGATGCAATGGCACAGCAGATGAAAACCATGAATCTTATGATGCCATTATTCTCATTTGTAATGTGTTTCACTGTACCGGTTGGTCTTGGTATTTACTGGATTGCCAGTGCTTTGGTTCGTAGTATCCAGCAGTGGGGTATTAACAAACGTCTTGATAAGATGGACTGGGATGCTGTTATGAAAGCTAATCAGGAAAAAGCAAAAGCAAAGCGTGAAAAGAAAATGGGTCTGATTGAAAATCAGATTGCTAATGCTGCTAAGATGAGTACAAAAGCAAATGTTATTGAATCAGGTACTATGACAAAAGAACAAAAGGAAGAAGCTTTAGAGCATGCAGCAGAGGTAAGAAGCAATGCAAAAGCAGGAAGCCTTGCCTCAAAAGCTAACAGAGTACGTGAATTCAATGAAAGAAACAATAAATAGAGGGGGTAATATACAATGGAATTTATTGAAGTTTCAGCAAAAACAGTGGATGATGCAATTACAGAGGCTTCGATTAAGCTTGGAACTACCAGTGATAAGATTGAGGTAGAAGTTATTGAGAAGGGCTCTACCGGATTTCTTGGTATCAAGAGTAAACCTGCAATCATCAAGGCACGGAAGAAGAATGATACGGTAGATAATATCCGTGAGTTTTTGGAAAATGTATTTTCTGCTATGAATATGGAAGTTACCATTGACATTAAGAAAGCAGAAGATGATAAGGTCTATGAAGTAGAATTAAGCGGTAAAGAAATGGGACTGCTGATTGGCAAGAGAGGTCAGACTTTAGATTCTCTTCAGTATCTTACAAATCTTGCTGTTAATAAACATTCGGATGGATATATCAAAGTTAAGCTTGATACCGAAGATTACCGCCAGAGAAGAAAAGATACTTTGGAAAATCTTGCAAAGAATATTGCATATAAGGTTAAGAGAACAAAACGTCCGGTATCTTTAGAGCCAATGAATCCATTTGAAAGAAGAGTGATTCATTCTGCATTGCAGGGAGACAGATATGTAGAAACTCACAGCGAGGGAGAAGAACCTTTCCGTCATGTAGTTGTTACATTAAAAAAATAATTTAAAAATTTTATAAGAAAATGATTTCATAAGAGTTATAAAATGATATAATTATACCGTTTTATAACTCTTATATATTACACAGATAATATAAGAATTCTTTTATTAAGGAGATTTCTATGAAAACAGAGACTATTGCAGCAATTGCTTCCGCCATGACGAATTCAGGAATTGGAATCATCCGTATTAGTGGAGAAGATGCTTTTGATGTAATTGATAAGATATACCGGCCAAAAAAAGGAAACAAGCTTTTATCACAGTGCAAGAGTCATACGATTCATTATGGCCATATTTATGATGAAGATGAAATAATAGATGAAGTAATGGTTCTTCTGATGAGGGCACCGAACAGTTATACCAGAGAAGATACGGTAGAAATTGACTGCCATGGTGGAACACTTGTTATGCGCCGTATTTTAGAAGTTGTGCTGAAGAATGGAGCAAGACCGGCAGAACCGGGAGAGTTTACCAAGCGTGCATTTTTGAATGGGCGTATTGATTTAAGCCAGGCAGAATCTGTCATGGATGTCATTTCTTCAAAAAATGATTTTGCATTGAAAAGTTCCATGCAGCAGTTAAACGGAGCTCTTACAGGAAAAATCAAAGAAATTCGTGGTAAAATCATACATGAGATTGCATTTATTGAGTCTGCTTTAGATGATCCGGAGCATATCAGTATTGATGGGTATGGAGAGAATCTTCTTATTATAATAGATGAACTGATGCAGAAGATGAATCAGATGATTGCATCTTCGGAAAATGGCAGCCTTTTAAAGGAAGGTATTAATACAGTAATCGTCGGAAAGCCGAATGCCGGAAAATCTTCTTTATTAAATGCGCTGGTGGGAAGAGAGCGGGCAATTGTTACGGATATTGCCGGAACTACCCGTGATGTATTGGAAGAGCAGATTAATTTAAATGGCATTACGCTTAATATCATGGATACCGCTGGAATCAGAAGTACTGAGGATGTGGTAGAGAAGATTGGTGTGGATAAAGCACTATCCCTTGTGGATAAAGCTGATTTTATTATCTATGTAGTGGATACTTCTACTGCATTGGATGAAAATGACGAAAAGATTATAGATGCCATCCGGGAGAAGAAAGCCATCATTTTATTGAACAAATCTGATTTAATCCAGGTAACCGGAGAAGATGAAATCAAAGAAAAATTATCCGGTGCAGATCATAAGATGATAGCTATTTCTGCAAAAGAAAATCTTGGAATTGATGTATTAGAAGAAACCATTACGGAAATGTTTTTCCATGGAACGATTTCATTTAACGATGAAGTATATATTACTAACATTAGACATAAAAACGCATTGATTCAGGCAGTAGAGAGCTTAAAGTTAGTAAAACAGAGTGTAAAAAATGGAATGCCGGAAGATTTTTATTCTATTGACCTTATGAATGCTTATGAAGAACTGGGTACTATTATCGGAGAAGCAGTAGAAGATGATCTGGTTAATGAGATTTTCAGTAAATTCTGTATGGGTAAATAATTATATTTAGATAGAAAGAAGGATAATGAAATGTCGGTAATCGAAGAGACATATGATGTGTGTGTGGTTGGAGCAGGTCATGCAGGTTGTGAAGCAGCACTTGCCTGTGCCAGAATGGGGCTTGAAACCATTATATTTACAGTAAGTGTAGACAGTATTGCGATGATGCCTTGTAATCCTAACATTGGTGGAAGCTCCAAGGGACATCTGGTTCGTGAAATTGATGCTCTGGGTGGACAAATGGGAATTAATATTGATAAAACATTTATTCAGTCAAAGATGTTAAATAAATCAAAAGGTCCTGCAGTACATTCTCTTCGTGCTCAGGCAGATAAGGCAGCT
Source organism: Roseburia sp. OM03-7AC (assembly GCF_003462625.1). Classification (NCBI taxonomy): domain Bacteria; kingdom Bacillati; phylum Bacillota; class Clostridia; order Lachnospirales; family Lachnospiraceae; genus Roseburia; species Roseburia sp. OM03-7AC. Next base: position 30,627 of record NZ_QTZJ01000012.1, on the reverse strand, counting down.
TATAGCATGGAAATGCGGAAAACGCTGCAGTCTACTGAACATCTTACCATAAGACAAGCGGAAGTATCTGAAATTATCACAGAAGATAATAAGATTGCCGGTGTTAAGACATTTTCCGGAGCAATTTATCACAGTAAGGCTGTTGTATTGTGTACCGGAACTTATCTTCGGGCAAGATGTCTCTACGGAGATGTGATTAATTACACGGGACCGAATGGTTTGCAACCTGCTAATCATCTTACAGATTCCTTAAAAGCCCATGGAGTAGAAATGTTCCGCTTTAAGACAGGAACTCCGGCAAGAATGGATAAAAATAGTATTGATTTCAGTAAAATGACCGAGCAGACCGGCGATGAGAGAGTAGTACCATTTTCCTTTACTACAGACCCGGAAAGTGTTCAGATAGAGCAGGCATCCTGCTGGCTTACCTATACAAATCCGAAAACTCATGAGATTATCCGTGCAAATCTCGACCGTTCACCAATCTATGCTGGTGTTATTGAAGGAACGGGTCCTAGATATTGCCCCTCCATTGAGGATAAAGTGGTAAAATTCGCCGATAAGGAAAGACATCAGGTATTTTTGGAGCCGGAAGGCTTAAATACCAATGAAATGTATGTCGGTGGAATGAGCAGTTCCCTGCCAGAGGATGTTCAATATGAAATGTATCATACGGTTCCGGGACTGGAGCATGCGAAGATTGTAAGAAATGCATATGCTATTGAGTACGACTGTATCAATCCAAACCAGTTGTTACCTACTCTGGAGTTTAAGAATATCAAGGGATTGTTCAGCGGCGGCCAGTTTAACGGAAGTTCCGGCTATGAAGAAGCTGCAGCCCAGGGTATTGTTGCCGGAATCAATGCAGCTTTATATGTAAAAGAGAAGGAGCAGCTTGTATTGCATCGTTCCGAGTCCTATATCGGAGTGTTAATCGATGATCTGGTTACAAAGGAGAATCATGAACCATATCGGATGATGACATCCCGTGCCGAGTATCGTCTGTTACTGCGTCAGGATAATGCAGACCTTCGTCTTAGTAAATATGGTTATCAGGTCGGACTCATTTCTCAGGAAAGATATGACTGGGTAGTAAAAAAAGAAAAATTAATTCAGGATGAAATAAACCGGGTAGAGTCAGTAACAATCGGTGCTAAAGAGAATGTGCAGAAACTTTTAGAGGAATATGGAAGTACTCCTTTGAATACCGGAACCCGTCTTACCGAACTGATTCGCAGACCGGAACTGGATTATGAAAAACTTGCTCCAATTGATGAAGACAGACCAAAACTTCCGGAAGAAGTACAGGAACAGGTTAATATTAATATTAAGTATGATGGATATATCAAACGTCAGATTAAACAGGTGGAGCATTTTAAAAAATTAGAGAATAAGAAAATTCCGGATGATTTCGATTATGATGCAGTAGACAGCCTTCGTATCGAAGCAAGACAGAAGTTAAAGCTTTATCGTCCGGTTTCCATTGGACAGGCTTCAAGAATTTCCGGTGTATCACCTGCAGATATTACGATGTTGTTAGTCTATATGGAACAGATAAAAAAATAGGAAGAATAATGAGAAGAATGAGGATATTTTATGGCATATGATTTTACAAAAATGAGAAATATTCTATCGGAGTGGAATTTAGAACTTACTGCAGAGAAAGAGCAGCAGTTCCTGACTTTTTATGAAATGGTGGTAGAAAAGAATAAAGTAATGAATCTTACTGCAATCACAGAATTTGAGGATGTTGTGGAGAAACATTTTTTAGACAGTATTTCTCTTTGCCAGGTGATGGACTTAAAGAAGCCGCTTACTTTATTGGATTTGGGAACCGGAGCCGGTTTTCCTGGAATCCCACTTAAGATTATGTTTCCGGAGCTTAAGATTACTCTGGCGGATTCCTTGAATAAAAGGTTATTATTCTTAAATGAAGTTATGGAAGCACTTAATCTGAAGGATATTGAAACGGTTCATGGAAGAGCAGAGGAGCTTTCTAAAAGAAAAGATTATCGGGAATCCTTTGATTTATGTGTTTCCAGAGCAGTTGCTAATTTATCCACATTAAGTGAATATTGCCTACCATTTATCCACATAAGCGGCAAATTTATCTCTTATAAGTCTGGAGAGGTGGAAGATGAGCTGAAGGATGCAAAGAAGGCAGTTTTCGTGCTGGGCGGCGAGATAGAGGATGTAATTCACTTTACACTGCCGGATAGTGACATTAAACGTTCTTTTGTGGTAATTAATAAGGTTCATGCGACACCAAAAGCATATCCACGTAAGGCTGGAACTCCATCAAAAAGCCCTTTAAAGTAAAAATTAAAATTAGATTAAACTACGGGAAACATGTTTGGTTCCTTCTTTTCTATTATAATTTTTCTCGATAGTTGAGTAAATAAAAAGGATAACAAATTTTCGTTTGTTATCCTTTAAAGATTTATACGTTGTTTTCAATGACTGGTTTTATTATTGTAAGAACATTAAAACAATATCTTTAAATTTATCCGGCGTTTCAAGCTGGGGAAGATATCTGGAATTGGAAATGTAGGTTGCTTCAATATTCTTATTTAAGTGAAGATATTTTTCTGTAATAGCTACGGCATTATTTCTTTCTCTACTGGAAATGATGTAGAGATTGTCTGCTTTTTTCACAGCATTGGTGATATCAATATTGACATAATTTCCTTTGGTGCTGGCAAGCAGATATTTTCCGGCACTGTTTCCTTTGTGTGCAGATTCAAAGTAAGTATCTTCTAATTTGGATGAAAGGAATGTTTTCTTGAAGATATACTTACTTTCAATGTAATTGCGGATTCTCTTGTGATGCATAATCAGGTTATAGATAAAGGTACCAAGAATTGGAATCTCTAAAATAGTTTTGGCAGCCTTTGTCTCTTTCGTAGGCATTTTCTTGATGATATTGATGTCAGATGGATTAACCAGAATAATTTTTTTAAAGTTATCCGACTCCATTGCCTGTGCCATAATGACGAAAGAAGAAGAAATACCAGTTACGACTATATTTGCCGCTTCTTTTACAATGTCGTGGATAAAATTATTAATTAGCTGTACATATAGGAAGTTGGTATAGGTAATACCCGGTTTTTCAGAACGGCCGCAGCCAAGCAGGTCGATAGTGTAGACGGTATGTTTCTTTTCCAGGCGGTGTACAATCTTACTCCATTCTTTGGCAGAAGAAGCAGGATTCAGTTCATGAATCAGAACAACCGGAGTTCCTTTACCGGAAACAGTATAGAAGACGTCACCATTTTTCCAGTGATACATATTTCCTTCTTCGGTAGTTAAAAGATTTTTTTTTCCTGCAGTATAATCTACAATTCTATTTATAATATACATGCCGGCAACAGCAGTAGTAGTGATACCGATTACTTTTTTCAGATTCCTGTTCATCGTAATTCCTCCCTAAAGTTTATGATACTTTTATTATAAACAAAAATATGCTGCTTTACAATTAAAATCATAGAATAAGACTTTTCAGATAGAAAAAAATAGTTTACAATTATTATGTATACCACATAAGAACATATGTTCTAGGAGGGGCTATGATTAGAGAATATCTGGAGAAAATTCAGAAGGAACTGATAGATCAAAAGAGAGAGACAGAAAAGAAAATTATTTCTTTAGAAAATACAGAAAAAGAAAATATAAAATTTATTGAACTTCTGGATGAAATAAATGATCCAAATTATGAAGCGTTTACTCCAAGAACAGTGAATGCCCGTAATAAGGAAAAAATTAATGAGCTGAAAGTACAGCAGAAAAATATTATCAAAGAAAAGTCTGACTTACAGAACAAGTTATATGATGTACAACGTCGTTTGGAAGAGTGTCAATCTATTATTCAATGTGAGAGGGAAAAGGAGACAATTGCCCAACAATATCAGGAAGAAGATAATGCAGAATATAAGATTCAGTTATTAGAAGCACAGGAAATGGAGCGACAGCGCATTGCAAGAGATTTACATGATTCTACAGTACAGGATCTTACCAGTATGCTTCATAAGATAGAACTTTCTATGCGTGTAATGGATATGGATTCGCAGCGTTGTAAAATGGAATTATCAAATGTACTTGATAATATTCGCAATGTGATAAGCAATACAAGAAAAATGATATATAACCTCAGACCAATGTCAGTAGATGATATAGGAATAGATGTAACACTGAAACATGCTATTGCAAAAATAGAGCAGGAGTGGAACCGGAAGATAGAATATATTATAATAGGAAAACCGTTTCACGTGAAACCTGTTGTTGCATTGTCTTTATTAAGAATTATGCAGGAGGCATGCACGAATGCATTGAAATACGCTGATGCAAAAGAAATATGTGTTGTATTAGAATATACTGAAAATGATATTTCACTTGTAATTGAAGATGATGGTATTGGATTTAATACAAAAAAGAAAGTTGCAAAAACAAAAAATTCCGGTTTTGGTTTATCTATTATGAAAGAAAGAGTTCATCTTTTATCAGGTGAGATTCAGATAAAAAGTGAAGAAGGAAAGGGTACTACAATAAGTATTCGTGTACCAAACTTTGTTGAGGAGGAAGAAAATGAGTAAAGTGAAAGATAAAATAGAAATAATCATAGCAGATGATCATATGATGATTCGGGAAGGCTTGAAACAATTACTGGAACTGGATGGTACGATGAAAGTAATTGCAGAGGCAAATGATGGTGAAGAATGTCTGAATTTATTAAATAAGAAGATTCATCCAGATATACTTTTATTAGATATAAATATGCCTAAGAAAAATGGCATTGAAGTATTAGAATATATAAAACAGAATAAAATTCCAGTAAAGGTATTGATATTAACAGTACATAATGAAGTCGAATATTTATTGAAAGCTGTTGATATCGGCATTGATGGATATTTATTAAAGGATTCCAGTTATGATGAATTAAAAGAAGCAATTGATGTGGTTATTTCTGGAAATACTTATATTCAGCCAAGTCTTCTTCCTGCACTAAATGAAAGTATGGAAGATTATGCTTTAGATAAAGAAAAAATAGAATGTCTGACTAAGAGAGAACTAGATGTACTTCGATTGATTTCAGAAGGATGTAGCAATAAGAAAATATCTGATGAGTTGACAATCAGTGAACGAACAGTAAAAAATCATATTTCCCATATATTTAGAAAAATAGATGTGGAAGATAGAACACAGGCTGCAGTATTCGCTATTCGAAATAAGATAAGTTAGAATAAATAGTAATTGATATACAACATAATAGAGGTATTTTGATAAAATGTTTCACGTGAAACATTAGTAAAAGAACGTCCGTGAAACATAAAATAGATACAATATTTAGTATGAATAAAAAAATTAGTCTACTATATTATGAAAGAAAATGTTTCATGTTTCACGTGAAACATTTTTTTGCTTTACAGAAAATTGCTTTCCTATAAAGCAAAAAAACTCTCTGCGAGAATGAATACTGCGGTGTATAAGGCAGATATTGCAAGCGACCAACGCAGGCACGAGAATGTGCCAAGGTACATTCTTTGTTCAAATTTATGTAAAAAACAAAAGTAAAAACAGAGAAAATAATAGAAAAAATTACTTTCATTTCTACGTGGATTTACTGGAAATGAAAGTGTTATAGTGTTATAATAAAACAAGTTCGGTACAGATAAAATAATAGAAAACTGAAATTTATGTTTCAATGATGAAAGAGACAGAAAGGAAAATAATATGGGAAGAATAATAGCAATAGCAAATCAGAAAGGCGGAGTTGGTAAAACCACAACGTCTATTAATTTGTCATCATGTCTGGCAGAAGCCGGAAAAAAAATATTGGCAATAGATTTGGATCCGCAGGGAAATACTACCAGTGGATTGGGAGTTGATAAAGATGATTTAGAAAATACTGTTTACGAATTAATGCTGGATGAATGTACAATTCGTGAAAGTATTCATAAAACAGAAATTGAAAATCTGACTTTGATTCCATCTAATGTAAACTTGTCCGGAGCAGAGATTGAACTTTTGGGAATCAATGATAAAGAGTATATTTTAAAAAATGCAGTAGATTATATCCGGGACGATTATGATTTTATTATTATTGATTGTCCGCCATCTTTGAATATGCTGACAGTAAATGCTATGACAACAGCAGATACCGTATTGGTTCCAATTCAGTGTGAGTATTATGCATTGGAAGGAATCAGCCAGTTGATTCATACCATTGACCTGGTACAGGAAAGACTGAATCCAGATTTGAAGATGGAAGGAGTTGTATTTACTATGTATGATTCCAGGACAAATCTTTCTAATGAAGTAGTAGATAATGTAAAAAATAATTTACATACAACAATTTATAAAACAATCATTCCAAGAAATGTAAGATTAGCAGAAGCACCAAGTCACGGTCTTCCAATTAATCTATACGACAGCAAGTCAGCGGGAGCAGAAAGCTACAGACTTCTTGCAAAAGAAGTAATTGACAGGGAGGATATCTAAATGGCAACAAGAAAAGGTGGATTGGGAAAAGGTTTGGATTCATTGATTGCAGATAAAGTTGGAACATCCAATGAGAAGACAGATGCAAAAAATGAAGTCATGGTAAATATCAATAAAGTAGAACCAAATAAAGAACAGCCGAGAAAGAATTTTGATGAAGATGCATTATTAGAATTATCAGAGTCTATCAAACAGTTTGGTGTCTTGCAGCCGCTTCTGGTAGTAGACCGGAAAGACTATTACGAAATCATTGCCGGTGAGCGAAGATGGAGAGCAGCAAAGATGGCAGGATTAAAGAAAGTTCCTGTAATCATCAAAGATTTAACTGAACAGGAAATCGTAGAGATTTCCCTGATTGAGAATATCCAGCGGGAAAACTTAAATCCAATTGAAGAGGCAATTGCATATAAACGCCTTTTAAATGAATTCAATCTGAAACAGGATGAAGTTGCGGAGAGAGTATCAAAGAGCAGAACTGCAGTTACTAATTCCATGCGGCTTTTAAAACTTTGTGATAAAGTGCAGCAGATGGTAATTGACGATATGATTTCTACCGGGCATGCGAGAGCTTTACTTGGAATCACTGATGAAGAAAAACAGTATACACTTGCACAGAAAATCTTCGATGAGAAAATCAGTGTAAGAGATACTGAAAAGCTGGTAAAGAAAATGCAGAAACAGAAGAATGCACCTGCAAAAGAGGTGAATCCGGAAAAGAAAAAACTGGATGCTGTTTACCAGGAAGCAGAAGAAAAAATGAAAACAATACTTGGAACAAAGGTTATCATTAATCAGAAGGATTCTATGAAGGGAAAAATTGAAATCGAATATTATTCCCCGGATGAATTAACAAGAATATATGAATTAATCGAAAGTATTAAAAAATAGAACATTTGTTTGTAATTAAGAGAAGAGGATAACAACATGATTTTTTCAGAATATTTAGGAATTGATTCCGATTATGTAATAGTAGGACTGGCAGCACTGGTATTGATACTTTTTATAGTTACCATTGTAAATATCGTCCAGATGAGTAAGTTAAAAAAGAAATATAAAAAGTTCATGTCCGGAAAAGATGCCAGGACGCTGGAAGATGTATTGAAAGAGCGTTTAGATGAAATAGATGATCTGGTTGCATCTAACAAGGCAAATAAGAAAAATATCGAAGATATATTTGCTACTTTACGTTTTACATTCCAGAAACTTGGACTTGTAAAATATGATGCCTTTAATGAGATGGGTGGAAAGCTGAGCTTTTCCCTTGCAATGTTGAATGAGCGCAATGACGGATATATCATCAATGCAATGCATAGCAGAGAAGGCTGCTATACGTATATTAAGGAAATTATTGATGGAAATTCTATTATTGCACTTTCCGAAGAAGAAAAAGAAGCTTTAGAAATGGCAATGAAATCAAAAGATGAATAAATTTAATGAATAAATTTGCAGAAAGCAGATTGTAAAAATGACAGGCATACTATATAATAGGGTATGCCTGTTTTAGGTTTTCAGATGGTATTTCAAGGAAGGAAGAACAGATTCGTGCATAGCTATTTAAGAGCAATTGGATTTCAGAACAATATGAAAAAATCTGATATAGAGAAACTCACGGATAAAATCGTTTCATCCCCGGATAGAATTGAAGTCTCAGAAGATTCCATGGGAAATGAATTTGTAGAAATGACGAAAGAGATTGCACCGGGAGCTGGAATCCGTGTTTGCGGAGAATATGCAGAAGATGGAACCTTTCATACCGAATACTATTACCCGTATGTAGAGGGTGACGGAATCACGACCCAGGAGCAGATAGAGATAGAGAAGCATTCCGAAAAAGAATCTTATGCCGGTGTCTGTGACGAAATGAAGCTGGGCGTTACATTGATTTTCTATTTACAGAATGTTGCAGAATATTTATCCGAGCATCACAGAAATCCGAAGATGCGTCCAATGTCCGCTACATTAAGTGCATTGTCATTAAATGGAAAAATCATTATGCCAATCAGCAAAAATGAAAAGCAGATCCAGAATACAAAGAAAAACAGTCAGGACCGTAATTACCTCATTGCAGCTGCAAGAGAGGGAGACGAGGATGCCATTGAAAATCTTACACTGGAAGATATTGATACTTATTCCATGTTGTCAAGACGGATAGCTAACGAGGATATCTTAAGTATTGTAGATTCCTATTTTATGCCATACGGAATCGAAAGTGACCAGTATTCCATTTTAGGTGAAATTGTAGATTACAGGATGGAGAATAATAAGATGACAGGTGATAAAATCTGTTTGCTTACACTGGACTGTAACGATTTGATATATGATGTCTGCATCAATGAAAAAGACCTTCTGGGGGAACCTGCAATTGGCAGAAGATTTAAAGGAGTCATCTGGATGCAGGGAAAAGTAAATTATTAGGTAATATTAGTTCTCATAGTTAAATGGATATAACAAGTGCCTCCTAAGGTTCAATCATGGTTGAGACTTATGGAAGTTGCGAAGTGATAAGTCAGAGTTCGATTCCAACAGGGATTGACCTGAATGTCAAAATAAGATACAATGGAAATTCATCACAAGGGTGATTGAATTCATAGATATGGCAGCCGGAGCCAAAAGAGCTGAAAAGCCCGAAAATACGGCATTTGTCTCCTTAGTTAAATGGATATAACGGGGTCCTCCTAAGGTTCAATCATGGTTGACACCTACGGAAGTTGAGAAGTGGTAAGTCAGAGTTCGATTCCAGTAAGGATTGATCTGGATGTCAAAGTAAGTTATAATAGAAATTCATCACTTAGTGATTGGATTCATAGATATGGCTACCGTAGCCAAAAGGCTGAAAAAGCTTGAAAATACGGCATTTGTCTCCTTAGTTAAATGGATATAACGGGGTCCTCCTAAGACTCTATTGTAGGTTCGATTCCTATAGGAGACGCTCATTTTTAGCGGTAATGAAGATAGTTTCATTGCCGCTTTTTTCATGCAGAATTGCAATTTCAGTGACAAATTTGTCAGCGAAACAGGGTTAAATATACTGATTTTGTCAGCGGGGATGGATGCTTGTCACTGATTCACATTTTCTAGTCTGTCACCCGGACGGATTAACTACAGTGTAGGATGAACTTTGGGGTGTAAAATTAGGAAAAGCAGTGAAACAAAACACGATATTCTTGTCTGTGATATCAGGCCTGTCGGAAGAGTCCGTTCAGATTAGAGAAATACAATCTATTCTGGACGGGCTTTTTTGCGTTCAGGGAAAGGAAATTGCCTATGGAAGAAAAGAAGGAATTGCAGAATCAGGATGAAAGAGTTGTAGAGATTGAGCTGGAAAGACTTCGGGGATTTGTAAACCATCCATTCAAGGTTCAGGCGGACAGTCAGATGATTGAATTGCAGGAGAGTATTAAGAAGTATGGAATATTAAATCCTCTGATAGTCAGACCGAGGCAGGATGGAACTTATGAGATCATATCGGGTCACAGAAGAAAATTTGCAGCTGAAAAGATAGGTTATCGTAAGGTACCTGTGATCATTCGTGTATTAAAAGATGACGAAGCGGTTGTATCTATGGTTGATTCAAATTTACAACGGGAAATGATTAGTCCAAGCGAAAAAGCATTTGCTTACAAAATGAAGTATGAAGCAATCAAAAGGAAGGCAGGAAGAAGAAAATGTGGTCAGGTAGACCATAATTTGGGAAAGAAAAGCATTGAGCTCATTGGAGAAGAATGTGGAGACAGCCCCAAGCAGGTTCAAAGATATATCAAAATAACAGAACTTATTCCAGAAATGCTTGAAAAGGTGTGAATCTAGGAATAGGATTGGCACAGGAAGGAAAGAAAGTGCTTATGATAGACGCTGATCCACAAGGAAGTCTTACAATCAGCTTAGGTTATGAGGAGCCGGATGAAATGGAGTATTCTCTGGCAACACTGATGATGAACATTGTGAATGATGAAAAACTGAATATAGAAAAGACTATCTTACACCATAAGGAAGGAGTGGACCTTATCCCAGCCAACATTGAATTATCAGCGATAGAGGTGTCTTTGGTAAATGCCATGAGCAGGGAACTGATTCTGAGATCTATGGTAGACAGGCTGAGAGAATTTTATGATTGTTAATGAATTACTGCTTGAAGCGATAAAGGAAGTTTGCGACTATGCACAGAACAACGAAGCCGAGTTTATGGCGCAAGTCTGTTCCGCTTCCGAGGACAGACAGGCAAAAGCGGCTAAAGCTATCCGACAGAGGAAACAGCGCAGCGAAAAGCGCACCGACGAATTGAGCCGCTTAATTCGCAAGCTCTACGAGGACAATGTAAATGGGCGGCTTTCAGACAAGCTCTTTGAACAAATGTTGCATGATTTTGAAGCCGAGTTAGAGGGCTTGACCGATAGTATCACACAAGACCAGCAGGAGCTTGACCGCATAAGCAGGGAAACCGTCAATGCCGAGAAGTTTCTTGCCCTTGTCAAAAAATATACGGATTTTTCCGAACTCACCCCCGCAATGATAAATGAGTTTGTTGAAAAAATCCTTGTTCATCAAGCCGAGGGCAAAGGCGCAAGCCGTACACAGGAAGTCGAGATTTTCTTTAACTTTATCGGCAAGGTAGAAATCCCGCGCAAAGAAATTGAACTAACAGAGGAAGAAAAGGCAGCATTAGCGGAACAGGAACGACGCAGGGCGAAGAAAGCCGAGTATAACCGCCGCTATATGGAGAAGAAGCGCAGACAATGGAAAGAGCAACAGGAACGGGAGAAAGAACAGCAGGAAGCTCTTGAATTACCTGCTGCTTCCACCGAGAAAGGAGAACGCATAGCATGAGAATACTCATTGACAATGGCAACACCCCCGCCGCCCCGCGCCCGTATATCGGGCATTACGGGCGGTTGCGGAAAGCCTACCTTGAACAGTACCGCCCCGACCTCTACACCGCCCTTGTCGCAAATGAGAAGCTGCATGAGCATTGCGCCGAGATTGACGAAGCCGCCCGGAGCCGGATTGACCTTATCATGCCGCAGCTTGCAAGGAGCGCGGGAGCTACCGAAGCACTCAAAGCTACCGACCCCATGAAATGGGTGGGACTGATGAACGCTTGCAGGGCGCAAGCGGAGGAAATTGCCAAGTTTGAGCTAGTCTATGTTTGACGGTCAAGAGCCGGAAAAAACGGAAATCACGCGATAGGAGCTGCCCGGACGAGGAATGGTTCATCGGGGCGGTTTCTATTTGAAAATCCTCATTTTCCCCAAGTCAAGAGCCGGGAAAAACACCCGAAAAATGCCCCTATTGCGTAACAGGGGCGCAGAAAGGAGAGTTTATGAGAACAGGGCTTACGAAGCAGGAAAAGACCACCGATATTTGGTTTGACGAGAAAAACCCGATTATCCATATCCGCACCCACAACACCGACTTAAAGAAGCGGCTTGCCGCCTACTCCGGACAGTACCCCGACCAGTGCCGCCAGACCGACGCAGACCCCGAAACGGGCTGCATGGAGTTTGAGATTGCAAAGGGGCGCTTCTCTTTCCGTCTGACCGCCCCATACAACGAGGAACGGCGGGAAGCTGCGCGGCGGTCTGCCAGAGAAAACAAGGCCACTGACAGGCTGAAATGAGGTGGATTTATTCATAACCATGTGCTATGATATTTATAGATAGTGAAACTTCCTTTCAATTTTTTCGTCTATACAAGTAACAGAGAAGAACAGGAGGCTTGTTCCATGAGAAAAAAGAGATTGATGATTGCAATAGCTTGTATCATTTTAGTAGGTATCGCGGTAATCGTATTTTTTTCACAACAGGGGAAAAAACCGTATAAGGATTTGGACGCAGCGCAGATTGTTTCCGCTAAAGTGTTATTAACACCGCCAGACAAAACGATTGAGATTGAAAATATCCAAGAATTAGTTGAATATTTGAATGATGTTGTTGTCTATAATGAGGATAATTCTTACACAGAGTATGATGGACAAGGCGTTGTTTTTACCTTGACTATGGTAGACGGTACACAAACAGATATTATGGCGTATAACCCATTTATTGTCATTGACGGTATCGGTTATAAGACAAAATATGAGCCATGTGAAGCACTCAACAGCTATGCAAATGAATTACTAAACTCTGGGACTGCCAATATAATTTTGGAAGAACCGCCCACATTAAGCGTTGTGAGTGACGAAACCGCTATCGGTGCAGTATTAGGAACTTATTCGTGGCAAAAAACAAATATTGACGGAACTGCTGAAAGCACAATAGCTGATAGCCCACACCCGTTAGAGTGCAAGGATCTGTTGTCCCCGCCATTTGAAACAACAGAAACAACAGCTACATTAAGATTTACAGAAGACCCAGATACAATTTTAAGTGTGCAGTGCTGGAGTGACGAACATTGGGGAGAGCCTGCTACAAACAGCGAAGATGTAACTATTGTTGGAAACGTACTCACTCTTAAACTGGGCGGATATATTTATGAAGTAACAGCTGAATGGAATACTGAAAATGGCTATGGCGGAACAGCAAGCTATTTTATATATTTGAAAACAGCAGACTAAAATTGAATAGCCACCCACAAGGGCAGCCGAGAAAATCGACTGTCCTTTTTCTATGCCGACAGGCAGAAAGGAGCGACCACCCATGACAAAGCCAAGAGAGAAAACCCGCGAGGAATTGACTGCCGAGATTGAGGACGGGAAGAAGAAAATCCGGCAGTTTGAAAATCGGGAAAAGATGCTGCGTCAGAAGCTATCCAAAGAGGAACGCAGAACACGCAGCCACCGCCTTATTGTCCGGGGCGCGGTCTTTGAAAGCATTGTGCCGGAAGCAAAGAACATGACCGACGAGGAAGCCGCAGCACTTCTTAGGCTTGCCTTGACGAGTGAACCAGCGCGGGAATATCTGAAAAAACGAGCCGAAAGCAGGAACGCCGAATAAATCCCTTAGGAACTAAGGGCGCACTTATACACCCTTACGGGCGTGTGCGCTCTGCCGAGGGCTTATCTTCGCACAGGGAGATTTCCCCGCGCTCCGATATGGCGGCTTTGCCGCAACAAGGGGCTGCACCCCTTGCGCCGCTTCGCGGCTATCCCTGCACACCCACAAAAACAGTACACCCGCCGTTGGCGTCTGTACCATTTTTGCGGGTTTTATTATCCTATCCGGGAGGTGATACCCATAGCCATTTACCATTGGAACATCGGCATTGTGAGCCGAGGAAAAGGCAAATCAGCCGTTGCCGCAGCCGCCTACCGAAGCGGCGAAAAGCTGACAAACGAATGGGACGGAATGACTCATGACTACACTCGCAAAGGCGGCGTTGTCCATACAGAAATCATGTTGCCGCCCCACGCACCGCCCTCATTTTCTGACCGTTCAACCTTGTGGAACAGCGTGGAGCTTTACGAGAAAGCCGGGAACGCCCAGCTTGCGCGTGAGATTGACGCAGCACTCCCCATAGAATTATCCAGAGAGGAACAGATCCGGCTTGTCCGGGAATACTGTTCCTCTCAATTTGTTTCCAGAGGAATGTGTGTGGATTTTGTTATCCACGACACCAACAGCGGCAACCCCCATTGTCATATTATGCTTACCATGCGCCCCCTTGACGAGCGCGGAGCATGGGCGGCGAAATCCAAAAAGGAATATGACCTTGACGAAAACGGCGAGCGTATCCGCTTGCCAAGTGGCAGATACAAGACGCACAAAATTGACCTTACAGGCTGGAACGACAAGGACAACACCCTCTTGTGGCGCAAGGCATGGGCTGACTATACCAACGACTTTTTGGAGAGAAACGGAAGCCCGGAGCGTATCGACCACCGCAGCAACGCCGAGCGCGGCATTGACGAAATACCGACCGTCCATATGGGCGTAGCCGCCTGTCAAATGGAGAAGAAAGGTGTAGCCACCGAGAAAGGCGAACTGAACCGAAATATCCAAAAAGCAAACCGCCTTATACGGGAAATCCGGGCGCAGGTTAGCAAGCTCAAAGAATGGATTGCCGACCTGTTCAAAGTGTGGGAAACCGCCCCGAAGCCGCCGCCGCAATCTCCCAACCTTGCAAATCTGTTGATGAAGTATTTGAGCGTTCAGAGAGAAAAGAGCCGGAAGTATTCGCAGCGTTGGCAACAACAGCACACAGCCGATGAACTGAAAACCATAGCGGCAGCGGTCAACTATCTCTCCGAGCATGGTATCTCTAATCTTGATGAGCTTGACGCTTCCCTTTCCTCTGTCAGTGATAGAGCCTATTCAATCCGGGCAGGAATGAAAACCGCCGAGGAACGCATGAAGAAGCTACAAAAGCTAATTGAATACGGGAAGAACTACACAGAGTACAAGCCCATTCACGATGAACTGAAAAAGCTGCAAAACGGCTGGACAAACAAGCGCGACAAGTACGAGGAAGCCCACCGCGCCGAGCTGACCCTATGGAACGCAGCAAGTCGCTATCTCCATGCAAATCTGCAGAAAGGAACAAAGACCTTGCCTATTGCGGAATGGGAACAGGAATATGCTGACCTCAAAACACAGAGGGACAGCGATTATACCAAACTGAAAGATACCCGCACCAATGTTTCAGAGCTTCAAAAAATCCGCAAATGCGTGGATATTGCACTCCGCGCCGACCAAGCGGAGCAGACGCAGAGCCGCACCAAACGGCATGATATAGACCGCTGAAAGGAGTTGAACTTTTATGTATTACACCCAAGAACAGATAGACCGCGCCAACCAAGCCGACCTTGTTTCTTTCCTGCAATCACAGGGCAGCAGCTTACCCGCGCCGGACAGGAATACCGCTGGAAGCGGCACGACAGCCTGACCGTCCGGGGAAACAAATGGTACAGGCACAGCCAGAGCAAGGGCGGTGCACCCATTGATTTTGTCATGGAGTTTTTCGGCAAGAGCTTCACCGAAGCCGTTGAACTGCTGACAGGCGAAAAAGGAGCCGCCCCGCCGCTGGACAGACCAAGCCCCGCGCCCCTATCCGACTTCCGGCTACCACCCCGCAGCACCGACAACCGCATAGCGAGGAACTACCTCACAGCAGCCCGCCGCATTGATGAAGATGTGACGGGCTTTTTCTTTTCCACCGGGGATATTTACGAGGAAGCCGCCCACCATAACGCCGTATTCGTCGGCAGAGATGAAAGCGGCATACCGCGATACGCCCATCAGCGCGGCACAGCCGGGAGTTTTCGGCTTGATGTGAAAGGCAGCGACAAAGCCTTTAACTTCTGCTACCGTGGCGAGGGCGAAAGGTTGTTTGTCTTTGAAGCCCCGATAGACCTCTTATCTTTCCTCTGCCTGTTCAAAAAGGACTGGCAGAAGCAAAGCTATCTGGCGTTGGGCGGCGTGGGAGAAAAAGCCCTGTTGCGCTTTCTCTCTGACCGTCCGAACATCAAGACCGTTTTTCTCTGCCTTGACAGCGACCAAGCCGGAAGCGACGCTTGCAGCCGCCTTGCGGAGCTTGTGCCGGAGGGCTTGACCGTCCATCGGCTTATCCCTCTTTTCAAGGACTGGAACGAGGTATTGCAGCACCGGGCAGAAATCACAGACGGGAAGTATTTGCGGGAAGCAATCTACGGCTTGAAAGAGCCGCCGCAGGAAGAAACCGTTGAGATTATCCGCATGAGCGAGGTTGACACACAGACCGTTGAATGGCTATGGGAGCCGTATATTCCCTTTGGGAAAGTAACCATTGTGCAGGGCAATCCCGGCGAGGGCAAGACCACTTTTGCCCTACGCCTTGCCGCCGCCTGCACCACCGGGGGAACGCTGCCGGGAATGAAGCCCTTGCCGCCATTCCAAGTAATTTACCAGACCGCCGAGGACGGGCTGGGCGATACCGTCAAGCCACGCTTGATAGAAGCCGCCGCAGACCTTGACCGGGTGCTTGTGATTGATGAAGCCAAGCGGGAGCTTACCCTGTCCGATGAGCGCATAGAAAAGGCAATCACGCAGAACGGGGCGCGGCTGATTATCCTTGACCCCATACAGGCGTACATGGGCGAAAAAACCGACATGAACCGGGCAAACGAAGTGCGCCCCATGTTCCGCCGCCTTGCCGATGTTGCCGAGCGTACCGGGTGCGCCGTTATCCTTATCGGACATCTCAACAAAGCTGCCGGAGGGCAGAGCGCATACCGGGGCTTAGGTTCTATCGACTTCCGCGCCGCAGCAAGGAGCGTCCTGCTGATCGGGCGCGTGAAGCGAGAACCGAATGTGCGCGTTATCGTCCATGACAAATCTTCCCTTGCGCCGGAGGGCAAGCCCGTTGCCTTTTGCCTTGACCCGGAAACGGGCTTTTCATGGATAGGCGAATACGACATCACCGCCGACGAGCTGCTGTCCGGCGCGGGCGGCAACACCGCCACCAAAACCGAACAGGCGGAACGGCTGATACTGGATTTACTGGCAGACGGGAAAGAGCTTGCCAGCGAGGACATAGAGAAAGCCGCTACAGAAGCGGGCATATCCGCCCGTACCGTCCGGGCGGCAAAGAGAAACCTTGACGGGCGCATTACCTCAAAGCGCATTGGCGCGGCATGGTATCACGCTCTTAAAAAGTGAAACGGCAAAATCCAAGTGGCAAAACCCAGATACCTTGCCACTTTGCCACTTCGCCACTTCAACCTCAAAACCACCGCCCCATGTATGACCGCATGGGGCTTTTCTCATGGAAAGGAGAGCCTATGAACAACGACACCAGCAACCGCAGCACCCCCGCAACCGCTTCCCCTCTGACCGTAAAGGAAGCCGCGCCACCTGTAATGATAAAGAAAATCGGAAAGACCACCTACCGCGTCAAAATCCATTTCAGTGAAACGAGCAAAGAAACCATGAGCGACAAAATCAAGCGTCTGATTTTGAATGACAGCGAAAAAAGTTCTTAAACACCCTTGACAAAACGTATCAGAGTATTCGGTTTTGGGAGGAACTACAGGATAAACGACCCTGTTGATTAATCCGTCATTTTCTAATTCTCTAAGTTGCTGGGTAAGCATTTTGGGAGTTGCAGATTTAATGAGCTTTCCTAATTCATTAAATCTAAGTGTTTTTCCAATGAGATGCCATAGGATAAGTGACTTATATTTACCACCTATAAGCTGAAGGGTTGCTTCTACTGGACATTGGAAAGATTGACATGGTTTCATTATATACGACCTCCTGAAATTTGAATCCATAGTATCATTTTGGGTAGTATGGCACTTAAAAGTGCGTACTTGTAAAAAAGAAATACTGTGATAGCATTATAGCGTACTTGTTGAGCAGGCACAACAAAAATGTATTAAAAATGAAAGTGAGGAATATTTTTATGGAGTTTTTATCTTTAGCAAAACAGAGATGTTCTGTAAGAAAGTATAAAACTGATGAGATTGAAAAGGAAAAATTGGACAAAATTCTGGAGGCTGCTAGAATTGCTCCAACAGCAGCAAATGCTCAGTCGCAGAGACTGTTAGTAATTAGTAGCCAAGAAGCAAAAGAAAAATTGTCTAAAGGAGTAAATTATCATGGCGCCCCGTTGGCTATCATTGTATGTGGGGATCATTCAGATGTTTTTGTGCGTCCGTTTGATAAAAAGGATATGGTAAGTGTTGATGCAACAATAGTTGCGGATCATATAGTATTAGAAGCAGAGGATTTAGGACTTAGTTCTTGTTGGCTTACATATTTTGATCCTGAGATTATCAGAAATGAGTTTAATATTCCAAGTAACCTTGAACCAATAGCAATTATTGCGGTGGGATATGCTGACACAGAAAAGGCATCACCAGACAGACATTCAAAGGATAGAAAAGCGCTTGAAAGCCTTGTTTGTTACGAAACTTTTTAAGCATATTAAGAAATAAAAGAGATTGTGTTTAAAGATGGAAAACTTGTCTGAGACGCAGCGAAGTAAATAAAATGAATAATATAGGAAGTCAGTAGTGCGTGAATAAACTGCTGGCTTCTTTTTTGATAGATATAGTCACTCCCAGAGAGTGTGCAGGATAGTAAAATAATAATATCAACATGACGATATAGAAAATGCAGGGAAGCATTGTATTTCAAAGAGTTTGAGATACAGTGCTTCTGCGTTTCTATAGGAGATAGTCGTTCTATGCGCAAAATAGTCATTTGATGCAGAGAATGATCGAGTGAAAGATTTGTTTGATATAATAAAGAGTGCTAGGTGAGACTTGTATGGTTTACAGGTATGAGAGCAATCAAAGACAGGAATGAAAAATATGAACATTATTATTTGTGATGACAGGATAGATGACAGAAAAAATTTGTCAGATTTGCTGTCAGACTATGGTGAAAAAAAGAATTATGAGTTTGCTATTACAGAATATGAATCCGGAGAACAGTTATGCGAAGATCAATCGGCTTTGGAAGCGTGTCAGCTATTATTTCTGGACATCAATATGCAGGGGATGGATGGGCTGAAAACAGCTATGAGGATTAAAGAAAAATATCCAAAACTTCCGGTTGTGCTGGTGACGGCATACATGAATTACGCACTGGATGGATATAAGGTGAAAGCAAGCCGTTTTCTGCTGAAAGATAACCTTGCAGATACTATAGAAGAATGTATGGATGATTTGATAGCAGAAATTAATAAAAACCGTAGGATTCTCGAATTTCGTTTTGTGGAAGGAACGATAAAACTTTATGCAGATGACATCATTTATATAGAAACAGAGCTTCACAAAAATGTATTTTATACAGAAAAAGGGACATTTCAGATTTATAAAAAACTGGATGAACTGGAAAATGAATTCAAGGATATGGGATTCGTGCGGGCACATCTAAGTTTTCTTGTAAATATGAGGTACATCACAAAAATCAGCGGTTATGTGATGACACTTACCACGGGAAAAAAGATTCCGGTTCCCAAGGCACGATATGCACAGGTAAAGAGGGAATATATGCTGTATAAGGGAGAAGAATAACATGACATTCTGGGTATTGACATTTATTGCGGAAATGCTGGAAGTAAAAGGAACGCTATACTTTTTTGATACTTTTATGGAAAAAAGAGATGGCGGATATAGGAACAGATATAGATTTTTTGTTTATTGCGGAGTGCTTTATCTGGTAGCAGTCACAGGGGCATGGATCGGAATGTTAAAATGTATCCCGATTATACTGGTTATGTCTTTCCTGAATCTGGCTTATTATGAAGTTTCCTTCCGGCAGAGTTTTTTGTTTTCAATCATCAACTATACAATGCTTGTATTGATTGATTATGTGACTGTTTTGCTGGGAAGAAGAGGTTCAATCCAAGAAAAATGGTTTTTACAGGCACTGATATCAAAGACGGTTTTTATCATTCTGATGTTGTTTATCAGAAGATTTAGCAAGACAAGAAAAAGCTGCGGTCTGATTACAGGAAAAGAATGGTTACAGTTTTTCTGTGTTCCTGTATTTACGGTGGTCGGTTTCATTCTTATGTTTTATTCAGAAAACGATGATATGCAGAATGTATTTTTATTTCTTTCGGTGGGACTGGTTGCGATTAACCTTATCCTTATGGAGTTCATGCAGAATACCATTGAAAAAGAAGAGAGAATAAAAATTGCGGTACTTACGGAACAAAATCAGAAAAATCGTATTGCAGATTATCAGGACCGGGAAGAAATCTATGAGCGTCAGCGAAGAAAAATGCACGATTATAAAAATCAGCTTTCCACGATCCAGACATTGATAAAGAATGGACACACAGATGAGGCACTTTCATTTACGCAGAAGCTGACAGAGAGCATAGCTGTCGAGATGTCGGCAATCAACACGAACCATCCGGTGGTCAATGCTGTTTTAAACCAGAAGTACCGCAGCATGCAGGAGAAACACATAGCAGTGATCCTAAAAGTAGGGGATCTGCAGGAGATCTGTCTGGAGGAGGAAGAGATCGTGATCCTGCTCTCCAATTTACTGGATAATGCAATCCGGGAGAGTGAAAAGGTACTGAAAAATACCGGAAAAGCGGTCATTCATCTGAAATTAGAGTGCGAAGATCATAAACTGATATTTGCGGTGAGAAATCCGGTGACAGAAAAGGTGGAAATTGAAAATGACACAATAAAGAGCAAAAGAGGGGATCATCACGGCATTGGATTGTTAAATGTAAAAGCAGTTGTGGATAAATATGGCGGTGATATGGTGCTTTCCTGCGATGAAAATGAATTTAAGGCAGTGGTCATCTTGTAAAGAGATGGTCTTTGTATGCGTAATATGGTCGTTTGATGATATGGGACTAGGAGAACAGGTTATTTTATCCGATAAAGAAAGCAAAGGAGGTTACTATGAGTAATACAATTAATGTGAACTATATGACACGGGCTTACAATCAGTACCAACAGAAAAATGCGGCTAAAGATCAGGAGAAGGAAGATACAAGGTTTGCGGATAGTGTAAGAGAAAAGAGCGAAGCTAGTGGAAGTATAGTGGGCAATTCAAAAATAGGTTCTGTGTCTGCTAAAGATATGACGATGGTGGAATACAAGCAGTACATTTACAATAAAATATCTCAAATTCCAATGCACCCCACAAGAGCAGGCGAGTCAATATCTGTTACAATTTCAGAGGCAGGTTTTGAAGCAATGAAGAATGATCCAGAGTATGAAGCATGGGTATTAAATGATTTGCAAGTGGGTTGGTCACAACCAGATAAATGGTCCGGTATATGCGGAGGAGCGTTTTCTACAATATATTATGGAGCATCAAAAGAAGAATGTCATGCTGAGATGTGGAGTGCTGGTTATAACAATGGGAATGGTGGGAAGATTTTTAATGATAAGTCAAAAAATAGTTTTTGGGAGCGCAGAATAGAAAATAAAAAGAGAATAGAAAATCAGGTAAAGAAACAACAGGAAAAAAAGCGGATTCAGAAAAAACAAGCGGAAAGAACAGCTTATGAAGAATATGCGCAAAATAAAAGGTTATCCGCTCAGGATGCCAGAACTCGATTGGTGGCTGAGAGTAGTTCGTTTGCTAAGACTGTCACAATAAGTCAGGCAGTAGCTTCTTATGAGGCAAATTTTACAATGGCAGTAAGCGTATCGAACAAAACCCAATAGCCTGCAAATAAAAAATCAAGGCTAAATAGAAAGGAGAGATGCAGTATGGGAATTAATGGAGTATCATCGTATGCCAATACATACACATACGGAAATGTAAAAAATGAAAATGTAAAGCCATCAAAGAATAGTGAAAAGAATTATTATGCGGGATACACTATGAATTCAGCCAATAAGTTTAAAAATGTATCAGACTATTCAAAGTATTTGACTAACAAGTATAAATGTTTGACTCCATGCAAAAATGCTTCTGTATTGATTGACAGAAGTGTAATGCGAAAGGCATGTGGAGATGAAAAAACTGCGAAATGGCTTGAGGAAAATTTAGCAATTATGCCAGATGTTATACGAAATGCACAGAAGGCGGCAATAAGTCATGGTAGTAAACTGATATCAGTGGAGTTTAAGTTTACGAATAATGGAACCGAAATGACAACCTGTGGCATTTTTGGAGAGACTGGTACGGATTCAGAAATTGACAAATGGCTGGAGAGAATGAAAGAGGATAAAGAAAAAGAAGATAAAAAAACAGAAAATATGATTGCTATAGAAGCGACAACTAAAAATAAGGTAGGTTTTGATACATATGCATAGTATCAATTTCTATATCCAATAAATCAATTAAAGGTTACTACTTGGTCTTCGGATGGAGAGAGCAGGTACGGTTCTGACTGACAGAAGAACCGTGGAAAGGAGTTAATATGGGATTAGGCGTTGAAAATTCAGTTAATGCTTATAATCAGAATTATAGGTATCAACAGAATAAGACGACAGGGCAAGCCAATCATTTAGATTTCAATAAGATTTTATCTGCTAAAGAGGGTGATAATACAGAGAAAGTACAGAAGCCAAATGAAAATAGTGTTTCAAAAGTAGATACCTACACTGAATATTTAAAGGCTAAATATGGGAATATAATGATCCAAAATGTTGGAAGTGATCAAAAGAGTATGGATTCATTGGGGACGGGGACATATGGGATGAATAATATTGTGATTGCACCCAATGTTTTGGAAACAATGGCAAATGATCCCCAAAAAGCAGCTTATTACGAAAAGATGATACAGGATTTTTTTGCTTCGCAGTCAACTGTGAAGGCGCAGATGGCAGTCGGGGGGTTTGAGATTCAATCTTATGGTATGGTTATTCACCCGGATGGAACTGCACACTATTATGTTTGTGGAGATGTTTCACCAGAAAAAAAAGCAAAGATAGAGGCGCAAATGAAAGCTGAAGATGAAGAGAAGGCTAAACGGCGTAGACAATATTTAGAGCGCAGTGAGGAGGCGGCAGAAAAGCGCAGACAGATAGAAGAGATTAATATGCAAAAGAGTAAAAAAGATGCGGCTTTTGATGATAATATATCGGCTGTTAATGTATTATCGGAAGTAGATAGGGCGGTTGCCATAGCTGCTTATGAAAATATTGCCAATACTTTTAATGAAAACATAATAAAAAGTACAATTGATAATTGAGGACTTTACTGACTATATCAACTTATAATAATCGATATATAATATTATACTAGGAGGTAATTAAATGCGTATTGGTTCGGGAGTGCAAAGTGCATCGGAAGTATTTGGAAAGCAGAAAAATAATAGCAAAACATATGTTGCCGAAAATGAGGCATTTTCTCAGACATCAGTGAAGGTGTATTTAAAGACGGATGATATGTTGTTTTCAGGTGGAAATGGAACAGGTCTTTCGTTTTATATTAAATACGCAGAAGAGTCAACAGAGGATAATCCTGTAGTGATAGCCAAAGGCGTTGACGAAAATGGAAAAGAATTTGAAGAAAAGATTAACATTAATGATATTAATTTGAGAAATGCTTCTTATGTTGAAATGAGTGCTTTGGAGGCATATTATAACGTCGACAAGGGGAATAGTCTCAGTTCTTTTCCGCAAGAAACTGGGTGTATGGGATTAAATGACAGATGCGACCTTATATCCAGCTTTGAAAAGGTTATACAGGATATGAATAAATTAGGAAGGTATGATTTGCAGATGTTTTATATGCGAAATATGAATACTTATCTAAATGCAAGCAGTAAGCATAAATAGGGCTTAGTTATTTGAATATAGTAGAAAAAGTAAGCTTGGACTCCATAGGAGAGAGCAGGTGCGGTTCCGACTGACAGAAGAACCGTGGAAAGTTAATATGGGATTAGGTGTTGAAAACACTTTTATCCAAAAAAGTTGAGGCAGAAACTGGACTGGCATATAGAGAAAATTTTGAGCTGATTGGAGGAACAGAAATATGAACATTGGTTCTGGTATGAATACCGTATCTTCATTGTACGGTCAACAAAAAGGTAATCAAATGAAAACTCCTGCATCTGGGGAAAAGACATTTTATACGGCAGAAACACCAAAGGTATATCAGATATTTACAACAGATAATATGTTGTGGACAGGAGGTAATGGTACAGGTCTTTCTTATTGCCTTAAATATGCGGATGATTCGACGGATGAAAATCCAGTGGTGTTAGCGAAAGGTGTGGATGAAAATGGAAAAGAGTTTGAACAAAGAATATATATAAATGACGTTAATCCATCAAATGCTACAGTAGTCGAAATGCGTGCATTGGAGGCACATTACAAAGTGGAGAAGCAGGGAGGTTTCACGTCTCTGCCGCTTGAAGCTGGTAATATGGGACTTAACGACAGAAGAGATTTTATCGCAATGTTCAAAAAAAGCATAGAAGATTTAAACAAATTGGGAAGGTTTGACTTATCGTTGCTTTGGACGAAAAGTATGGATACATATCTTAATTTGCCAAATGCAAATAGTAAGTATAAATAGTGCTTAGTCATTTGAACATAGGAAAAAAAGAGAACTTGGATTACATATCATATTGAGGCTGAGAGAAATCTAATAGGTGACATAGTCGGAAGAACTCCGAATAATGAAGAAAAAATGTGGAAAATAAAATGAAAAAAGTTTATCGATAAGGTTCCAGTATGATTTACATGATACAGATTATAAGACTTATATAAGGCAGGGGGATAATATGGTTACTGTAAATAATTCTGACTATTATAATAACATTCCAGCGGGCAGGGATTTAAACAACCTGCCCAATACTTCCAGCACTGGTACAACTGTAGGATATCAATATGATGGACTTACAGAGGAGGATCGTTTCGTACAAAAAGTTTTGCAGGAGCATTATGATAAAGTGTACAAAGAAAATTTGTCTCATTCTGATCCAATGGCATATATCGAATCAAAATATTGTGATGTGACCTCACCTAATTTTTGCTCATATATGACAGAAGATCAGCGTTCCATAGCTTACCGCAATGAGAAAAGAATGTTACAAACAGGAGGAAAATATTCGGCTGGATTTGCCCGGTATGATTATGCATTAAGGAATTACAAGGATGTATATACAGGTGGTTCAAGAAGTGTTGGTTATGTACGCAATACTGACAGGGAAAAACAGCATGCCAGAAGTGTTGTAAATCAGCAAATTTCAAATCTACTTTCAAAGAATGGGATATCAATATCAAAACAGGCAGATTTGGTATTTTCTATTGACCCATATACATATCAACTAACGGTGTCGGGAAATGCAGATAGAGATACATTATCGCAGATAGAAAAATTGCTGAATGAAGGAGATAATGCAAAAAATATTTGGACGCATGCGTGGATTTGTATGCATGATGCAGATAATGAAATTGTTAATTCGCAGGCAAATATGACAAAGGCAAACCAATATTCTTTATGGCATGAAGTGTATGAGACAACTGGATATGATGCACGCAATGCGACATATAAAAATGGTACTTTTATTGCAGAGGATGGTACAGATTTACTGGCATTGTTTAAGGAAAAATCTAAAAATGGTGCAGGGTATGAACTTTATTCTAAGAGATGGCTGCAATATGCTAAAAATGGCTGGAAGAAAGAAAATGATTTGGTATTAAAAATAGGATTTGACAGCAGTGGATTGTATGATATAGGGCAGGAAAGAGGATATGGAGCAACGCAGAATATGTGGATGAAAGGTATTAGTCAAAGTATATTTGAAGCTAGCGTGTGATCAATATTATATTGATTCTGAGAGAAATCCAACAGGTGGCATAGTTGGAAGGACTCCGAATAATGAAAGGAGATATGTTAATATGGCAGTTACAGGAATAGGAACATATGCGTCATATACGAATAGTTATGGCAATACACAAAATGCTGGAAACAAAACGGGCAGGACATATAAGAATGCTCATGAATATAAGAACTATTTAACACAAAAATACGATTGTTTACGAAGCAGGGATTATTCCGTAAATATAAACAGTTCTCTTTTGTCAAAGGCTATGGGAGATGAAAAGACAAAACAATGGTTGGAGTATAATCTATCTTTAATACCGGAAAGTATCGAAAAATTGAAAGCTGCTCAAAGTGCTCGTGGCTGTAAGGTACTGAGTGTAACGGATACAATAAATGGATATGATAGCATAACAGAAGAAGTACTGGTAACAGATGAGGTTGATCCGGGAACAGAAAAAGCAAGGAAAGAACTTGAAGAAAGACTCGAGAAAAGGAAAGCAGAAAAGAAAGAGACAGAGGAACGGCTGGAAAAACAGCGTGCCGAAAAACAGGAGCAGGAAGAACGGCAATATAATCTGAAAATTGATGGAAAAGATGTGGCAGACCTAACAGGAAAACTGGTGGAACTGCTAGGTACTTCAACTTCTACAGGAGTGACAGAAAATGGAGTTTCGACATTTGATGTGCTGGCATAGAAACTGATATGAGTATGCCGGGATGTATTGACATGCAGAATGTATTTTTATTTCTTTCAGTGGGACTGGTTGCGATTAACCTTATCCTTATGGAGTTCATGCAGAATACCATTGAAAAAGAAGAGAGAATAAAAATTGCGGTACTTACGGAACAAAATCAGAAAAATCGTATTGCAGATTATCAGGACCGGGAAGAAATCTATGAGCGTCAGCGAAGAAAAATGCACGATTATAAAAATCAGCTTTCCACGATCCAGACATTGATAAAGAATGGACACACAGATGAGGCACTTTCCTTTACGCAGAAGCTGACAGAGAGCATAGCTGTCGAGATGTCGGCAATCAACACAAATCATCCAGTGGTGAATGCTATTTTAAACCAGAAATACCGCAGTATGCAGGAAAAACACATAGCAGTGATCCTAAAAGTAGGGGATTTGCAGGAGATCTGTCTGGAGGAGGAAGAGATTGTGATTCTGCTCTCTAATTTATTGGATAATGCAATCCGGGAGAGTGAAAAGGTACTGAAAAATACCGGAAAAGCGGTCATTCATCTGAAATTAGAGTGCGAAGATCATAAACTGATATTTGCGGTGAGAAATCCGGTGACAGAAAAGGTGGAAATTGAAAATGACACGATAAAGAGCAAAAGAGGGGATCATCACGGCATTGGGCTGTTAAATGTAAAAGCAGTTGTGGATAAATATGGCGGTGATATGGTGCTTTCCTGCGATGAAAATGAATTTAAGGCTGTGGTTATCTTGTAAAGAGATGGTCTTTGTGTGCGTAATATGGTCGTTTGATGATATGGGACTAGGAGAACAGGTTATTTTATCCGATAAAAAAATAGAGGAAATAAGTATGTTATGAGAATTTTAAAGAATGAATATGATAAATGGATAAGTATATATAGAGGTTAAAATATATGCAGAGAAGGTAGAAAATATGAGGTGAATTCATGGGAATATCGATTTCAAATGCAACGAGTTCTGCTATTACAAAATATAGTGTATCGCTGAGAAGTGGAGAACCTGATTGGTCTATGATTCCAAGTGCAGGGAAAAGCAATAAGTCACAGGCAGAGTTTGTCTCTGAGATTAAGGAACTGGCTCAGAGAGCTGCCAACACTACGAGTAAAACGGAATTAGAATCTATTCACAGGCAGAGAACAAGGTTATGTGCAGAATACATATCCGATGTATCCCCTGACAGAAAGGCATTATATCAGCAGGCTAAAAATGCGGTAAAAAGTCAAAATGGTAATCCGAAATGCAAAGGAATCGGAGAATTATCATTGCTCGATTTTCTGGAGAGGGCAGAGGGGAAAAATAACAACCTTGCGCAAAAGAAGTTTGCTCTGGCGGGAGGAGGCACACTGGAATGTCCGATTCTGACAGGCGAAGGATATGGTGCCGACATTTCTTATCAAGGAACAAAAGTGTTGACCTATCTGGGAGATAGTTATGGATGGGGATGCGAAAGAACTCCGGCTGAGCGGGAAAAGGAAAGAGAATTTTACGGAATTTACTTCAATGAATACCATACGCAAAAGAATGCCCAAAGCTCAGAATTGAAAGAACTGCCGAACTATTTGGAAGAGAAAACGTCTTTTGATAGGAAAGCGTAAGGATATAGGTAAGATAACAGGTTTAATATGGGAGGATGTTTTATGTCAAAAATAACGGATTATGCTTTTTTGTTTCAAAAATCATTTGGGACATCAGGAGTAAATGCAATAGGCAGTTTTCAGTTGTCCCAGTTGAACAGCAGTTCTGTTCAGTCCAAGTTAAAAGCTGCCGGGATTAACACAAACAGCAAACAATATAAAGCCGCAGTAAAACAAATGATGTCTGCTGGAAATGGTGCAATGTATGGCAATATTCAGGGAATAAAAAATCTGATGAGTCATTATGACAAGGATGGAGATTATATCAACCCTGTAAATGGACTGGCAGGACTTTTAGTGACAGATGAAAATGAAAGTTCGAGAAAAAGGATCATATCAATTCCGGATAGTAGCAAAGAAGAAATGTATGAACTGACAAAAAAAGAGTTCCTGCGTGAAAACGGTGTCCACAATGGAGATACAACAAAACGTTCCGAGGTATATAACAATTTGTACCGCAAAATGCAGAAAAAGGACAGATTGGCTGCCGGGTACACCCTTGAAAAATATGAGAGAATTTACAGACAGGCATTTTATGATGCCGCAAAAAAGGCTGATCCTAACTGGGAAATTGGTAAGCCAATTAAAGATGGTGCATTAGATAGTGTTACAAGAGAATTGGCAGAGTCGGGGAAATCTCCTGCACAGGCAACGCTTGATACTAAAATTTAACATATCAGGTATATTTGAATAATTAAAAAGAGAAAATTTTGAGCTGATTGGAGGAACAAAAATATGAACATTAGTTCTGGTCTGAATACCGTATCTTCATTGTACGGTCAACAAAAAAGTAATTATATGAAAGCACCTGCATCTGCGGAAAAGACATTTTATACGGCTGAAACACCAAAGGTATACCAGATATTCACAACAGATAATATGTTGTGGACAGGAGGTAATGGTACAGGTCTTTCTTATTGCCTTAAATATGCGGATGATTCGACGGATGAAAATCCAGTGGTGTTAGCGAAAGGTGTGGATGAAAACGGGAAAGAGTTTGAGCAAAGAATTTATATCAATGATGTTAATCCATCAAATGCTACAGTAGTCGAAATGCGTGCATTGGAGGCACATTACAAAGTGGAGAAGCAGGGAGGTTTCACGTCTCTGCCGCTTGAAGCTGGTAATATGGGACTTAACGACAGAAGAGATTTTATCGCAATGTTCAAAAAAAGCATAGAAGATTTAAACAAATTGGGAAGTCAAGAGCTTATGTGGCAGCAAGAGGAGCAAAGATACTGAGTTATAATGTTATAAGAGAATGTTGGCAGTTGTTATGAGACTTATATAAGGTAGGAGATAATATGGTTACTTATATATTTATAAATCACTTGGACCATATAAGGAAAGTGATTGCAAATTCCGAATGACAGAGGAATATCAACGAAAAAATGCAATGGAGGAAATGCAATGGGTATAACAGGCGTAGGAAGTTCTTATAATTTTGTTTATAACACAAAAACAGGTAAGCTATCTACAAAGGATGGCAGTAAAAATGAATTTGTTGATTTTTGCAATGGAGATGTAAAGGGAGAAGATACAGAGACACTGAATCATTTTGATGAGCATACAAGATATCAGTTTACAAGAATGCTGTTTGCATATGGAACCGGAATGACCGGACAGAATCCTTTTGCCAATGATGAGAAAGTCGAGATTACAGCGGATATAGACAGTGCAACCCATACTTCCTTTTATGTGAATGGGCAGAAAGCGTTTACGGCAATTACGGGTATGTCATATCTCCCATCCGAGATTCAAACCTTTGGAACCGTACAGCAGCCATTTAAAACCAGAGGGTACAAACCATATGATCCCAGTACAAACAGTATCACGATTGGGGTTGGAAGCAGATTTAATCTTGGAAATGGATACAGCATGACGGTACAGGAAGATTTTGTCTGGGGCGAGGGCTATGGAAACGGAAGCAAGGCAGATGATGAAAGATGCAATATGATGATAGGTGGTCTGAACTCCCTGATACATTTTGCGGATCAGCAGTATTTTTCAAGTATGACAGATACATACACCGATTATATTTTAGATTTTCTTGCGTCACAGGGAGTGGATACAAGCAGAGAATTTGTGATAAACGGGACACATTGCGAACTGGTAAATGGGAAAATAAGTGAAGTTGGTAACGATTATGTGGTGCCTAGTTCCATTCAGCAGAAAGCAGTGAAAAGATATGAAGAAAGTATGTCACAGCTTTTGAATAGCGGAACTTGGTATAGATGGTCATAAAAGTAATAGATCACTTGGACCGTTATGGAGAGTGAATAGATTCCGAATGACAGAGGAATGAAAATAATTGGAGGTTGAGATGATGCAATCAATATCAAGTTATATTAATCCCAATACAAGAGCACTTACATCTAATTATAAAAATACAGTTATTAAAGATAAGGAAGCATATAATGGGGCGATGTTGCAGCACTTACTAAATCCGGTAGAGGATCTGGCACAAGCGTTAAAAACACCAATAAAATTGGCGAAGGGTGCTTCAATTAGCAGACAGAATAATTCTGTTAATATTGCAGAAGGACAAAGTATTCGTGTTAATGGAGGTCATGTGCTTACGGTTACGGCGCATAGCAAAAATGGCTGGTGTTGAGGAAAATGATATTGACAGGCTTTTAGCCAATCCACC
>NZ_QTZJ01000011.1:0-54866 GCF_003462625.1 Roseburia sp. OM03-7AC | reverse complement strand
GAGTTATAGGACAAAATGTGTTGATGAAAACCGCTTTCAAGCCTTGAAAATAAAGGGCTGAAGGCGGTTTAATCTTTTTTCAAAGAACTTTGAGGGTGGACAAAACGTGTTGATAAAAAATGCTCTAACCCTTGAAAATAAAGGGCAAAACAGAGTTTAATCTTTCTTGAAATAGAAAACCATGGAGGAAGATTAAATGAATCAGATAAATTGTCCTATTTGTGGAAACAAATGTGTTAAAGCAGGAAAAACAAAAGCGGGAACACAACGCTGGCTATGCAAGAAATGCAAAACTTCGTTAACACATAAAATAGATAATGATTCAAAGGAGTTACAAATCTTCTTAGATTGGTTGTTTGGAAAAGAAACTCAATCAATAATGCCAGGAGAAGGAAGAACATTTAGAAGAAAGACAGCAAGATTTTGGGATATATGGCCGATGCCACCGAAAATAGAAGAAACCAAAGATGTTCTTTTTCTTGATGGAATTTATCTTGGCCGAAAGGCCTGTGTGCTAATCTGCTGCGATGAGAAAAATGTACTTGGATGGTATTTATGCCGATATGAACATGCAGGTGCCTGGATTGCTTTAATGAAGCGTATAGCTGAGCCAAGAATGGTTGTATCAGATGGTGGAACAGGATTTGCAAAAGCACTGAAAAAAGTATGGCCAATAGCAAAACATCAAAGATGTATATTTCATGTATTCTGCCAGATAAAACGTTATACAACGTCCAAACCTAATACATTAGCTGGAGTAGAGCTTTATTGTCTGGCTAAAGATTTACTTAAAATAAAAGAGAAACAAGAGGCAGAAACATGGGTAACTCGTTTCACTGAGTGGATAAAGAAGTATCAGAAATTTCTTAGTGAAATGACGGTAGATGAGCATGGTAATAAAAGACCAACTCATGAGAGACTGCTTAAAGCAGAGAGATCCCTTCTTAAACTTATCAAAGAAAACACACTGTTTACATACTTGGATAAGGAATTTATAAATGATTTCATTGCACCATCTACGAATAACAGAATTGAAGGCGGAATCAACTCAAGACTCAGAGAAATGTTGAGAAATCATAGAGGACTTTCTATAGAAAGACGAATAAAAGCGGTTTACTGGTGGTGTTATATGCACTCTCCAGAACCGCTTTCATTGTCTGAAATAATAAAAACTATGCCTACAGATAGAAGTATTGCAGCAATATATCAAAGGATGAATGATAAATCCCGGTTGGAAAAGAGTCTTTCACTTTGGGGTGATGCCATTGTGTGGAGTGACCTCCATAAGATGGATAAATCTTTTACAGAATGGGATTAGCCATCAACACGTTTTGTCCTATAACCCATAAAGTCTAATATCAGGAAGCCGGTTTTATGCTGTATGCTCTGCAGTTTATTATTTTTTCATTTCGTCCATATAGACAGCAATTTTTTTATCCATACCAATAATATGGTTGGATAACCAGCCCAGCAGAAACTGGATCAGTTCCAGAAGATAAGTCTGCTGGTTATTGTCCATATCGTCAAGTTCTGAGAAGTCAATTTCTACCAGGCGTTCAACGAAAACAGTGTGGGCACGCTTCTGGGCAGCCAGTTCCGGATAGTGCATCTTCTCCATCAGCATTTCCTCATCAGCAAAATGAAATTGTGTATAATCCTTTAATTCCACTAAAAGCCGCATAATTTCATCATATTTGTCATGCAGCAGATCGTTTTGAATCAGGTCATTGGTCTCTTTTATAATCTCAAAGAGACGGCGGTGCTCTTTATCCACAAGGTCAATTCCGGTCTTGTATTTGTCCGTAAAGGCAAATGGGTCATCGGAAGTCCCTTCAACTGCGGACATTTTTCCAATCATCATATCACTGCTTAAGATATGGTGGTACAGCCAGCGTACCAGATAGGAAAGTAGTTCTTCGAAAGATGCTCTGGCAGCCTCTTTTGAGGACTTATCTAAAATAAAGGAATTGATTTTCTCAGCAAATTCAGCATGTTCCTTTTTCTGAAGAGGAAGCTCCGGGTCATGAATCTCTTCCATATAAGCCTCTTCATGGGCGAAATGTGTATTCGCATAATCCTTCAGATGAAGAAGCAGGCTCTGGGCAATTCCGGAAATATCCTCGGTTGTTTTAACAAGGGAAAGAGCATCATTTATCATCTGGAATAATTTGCGGTGTTCCTCATCTATTTGTGGAATATGAATCATACAATCTTCTGTGAATTCGTACATGGTATACATCTCCTTACATTGTATCAATGATTTGTGCTACGATGTATTATAAACCCTCAGAAGATAAGCCACAATAAAAAAAGAAAAATTTATAAAAATTTCACTGATAAACCAACTCCGACTGCTCAGGCAAATGGTTCATCTCATGGGTCATGCCATCTGGCAGTGTCCGTGCACTGGCACTATCGGAAAGGTCATAAAGGAATATTTCTGGAAGTAATCAGCTTGCAGATAGGATTTCCCCTGGAAGAGAATTTCTCTTCGTATTCGGTCATGATATTGCCTTCGTTCATGGCAGTATCATGGTGTAAATCCCTTGTAAATGCGTCCAGATTCCAGCCTGCAGCATCGATTTCTTCTAAGGAGAAGTCAAAAAGTCCTACGTTATCAGTCTTAAACTCAATCTGTCCGTCCCCTTTTAAGACTTTGTCATAGCGCTCTAAGAACTGGCGGGAGGTCAGTCTTCTTTTGGCATGGCGGTCCTTTGGCCATGGGTCGGAGAAATTAAGATAAATGCGGTCTAACTCGCCTTTTTCGAAAAAGTCCGGCAGAAGTGCCGCATCTTCACACAGAAGGCGTAAGTTTGGCAGTGGATTTTCTTCCAATTTCTGGAGTCCGCGATACAATACGCTTTCGTAACGTTCCATGCCAAGATAGTTGATATCCGGATTCCGGGCAGCTAAGTCCATGATAAAGCGTCCCTTGCCCATGCCGATTTCAATGCGGATCGGGTGGTCATTTCCAAATATTTCATTCCAGTGTCCTTTATGGGAAGCGGCATCCTTGATACAGAGGTCACTGGCTTCTACAGCCGGCGCAGCCGCCGGGATATTGCGAAGTCTCATAATATGAAATCCTTTCTACTTATATATATCTTTCGAAAACAATTTATCATATTTATGGTTTAAAAGAAAGAGAATTGTGAATATTAATGGAAAGGTATTGCACCATGGAAATGGATTGATATATACTTAAAGTTAAGAAGAATTTAGGAGCAGCAGAAAATGAAAAAGAAAAAGAGAATATTAAGCGTCGGACTGGCAGTGTGTTGTCTGGTTGGCTTATTGGGTATAAACACACAAAAGGTAAAGGCGGCAGAGTACTGGCCCCAGGACCCGGAAACCGAATCACCCAATGCGATTGTGATGGAAGAGAGCACAGGAACGGTTCTTTATGATAAGAATTCCACGGAGCAGCATTGTCCGGCAAGTATCACGAAGATTATGACCACGCTTCTGGCACTGGAAAACTGTTCGCTGGATGAGACAGTAACATTTTCCAAAGAGGCGGTTTATAACACCCATGGTTCCGGAATCTCCAGGGATGTGGGAGAGCAGATGACCATGGAGGAATGTCTTTATGCAGTCATGCTGGAGTCTGCCAATGAATGTGCCTATGCGGTAGCGGAGCATGTAGGCGGAACCGTTGAGAATTTTGTTCAGATGATGAATGACAAAGCGGCAGAGTTAGGTTGTGTGAATACACATTTTAACAATCCACACGGACTATCTGAGGGAGAGGATGCAACCCTTCACTACACCTGCTGTTATGATATGGCACTGATTGCAAAGGCGGCTTACCAGAATGAGACTTTCCGTGCGATTACGGCAACAAAGACCTATCAGATTCCACCAACCAACAAGCATGATGAGATCACCTATCTGCAGAATCATAATGAAATGATTCATGCCTTTAAAACCAGAGGACAGTATCTATATGAATACTGTGTAGGTGGTAAGACCGGATACACCACAGCGGCAAACAGTACGCTGGTTACCTTTGCAGAAAAGGACGATATGACACTTATCTGTGTCATTATGAATGCCCAGTCGCCGGCGCAGTGGACAGACAGTATTGCATTGTATAATTATTATTTTGAGAACTTTTCGCTATATAATGTAGCACAGAATGAGACAAGGCTTGAAAATGGAGAAATGGATACAGGAATGCTCAATACCAATTCCTCTTTTGTAAAAATAGACCCGGCGGGAAATATTGTTCTGCCAAAGAGTGCAGAATTCAGCGAAGCTACGCCAGCAGTAAGCTATGATAATACTTCGGATGATGTGTTGGCAAATATCAAATATACATTTGCAGGACATGATGTAGGCAGTGCGGATATCATTTCCACCGGAGTAAAAGCAGATACATTCTCCTTTGATAATGTAAAATCAGAAGAGATTTCTACGGAAGCAGGAACCAGAACCACCTCGAAGCATAAGTTCCAGATAAATATCTGGAAAGTGTTATTGGGAATTCTCGGTGTCGCAGCTCTTGTGGTCATAGCATTTCTGATTCGGAGATTTGCGGATAATTTCTATATTATCAGACACAAATATTTCTCAAAGAGCAGACCGGATAAACGTTATAAAACCATAAAAAGAAACTATCGCAGCAAAAGGAGACGGCGCAGAAGAAGAAAATAGTCTTGAAAATTGCAATAGAACAACTGAAAAAGACAAGAATAAAAAGAAACGACAATATTTAAATTTAAATATTGTCGTTTTACGTTATCTTGGACATTAAAGTTAGGACGAGTTATATTCTGATAATTTGTGGATAAATCCATTATTATTCTGTTATCGTAGCAGAGTTATCCACACTATTTGGATAATTATCATCAATTTGTGGATAACAGAGTCTGGAGGTAGGAAAGGATACGGCTGCGCTCCCTGGTGTAGATAATGATACCATTATAAGCCTTTACCATAGTATCATAATGTCCCTTTAAGCTGATGGAAGAACTTAAAGTATACATCAGATAATCGGCAAGCTCGGTTGGTACTTCAATCAGTACCGGTTCGGATTCCTCCAGACTTTTTAAAGAAGCTTCACTGGATTGCAGCAGGCGGCTGATTTCTTTGTCCTGCTCAAATTGCTCGGATGTTTTATTTACAATAAAGTAACCTCTCTCATCCCGGGGCATATCCATTGCCTTGATGGCACGCTGCACCTGTTTGGTCAGTGCATCGGAAGCGGGGTACAGGGACTGGAAATATCCCATAAAATCTGAAGCCTGACGGAAATGTTCATTGCAGCCCTTTTCCAATACTTCTGTGACCAGAATACGTTTGATAATCTTCTGGCAGGTTTCCCGGGAAGGGTTTTTTCGGGTAGTATTTTCTGTTTCCATAGATACCTCATTTATTAAAAACAAGCGTATATTCAAATAGACATATACGACATTAAATATTGTTCCAAATAAATTATACGACAAGAAAACAACTTTTACAACGACAAACTGAAAAATATAAGACAAATTGCAACAGAAATTGACAAGCGGCAAAAATTAACTTATACTAGAAGAAAAATGCGAAGGAGCGATATCTATGAATGCGAAGCAGAAAGAGCAGACCATTGAAGAGATAAAGAAGCTTTTAGAAGAAAATAATGGCATTGTGAAAGCCGAAAAATTATATCCTTTGGGATTGACCTATAAAAGTATTCAGGGACTGGTGAAAGCCGGCATACTTGACCATGTAAAGAGTGGATATTATTCCATGGGGTATGAAGAGAAGCCGCAGGAAGAAATTATTCTGGGACTGTTTCCGGATGGAATCTTATGTATGGACAGCGCCCTTTACTATTACGGTTATATTGAGAAGCGTCCTTATGAATGGAGTATTGCCATCAGCAAGAATACTTCGAAGTCAAGGTTCCGCATGGAATACCCGGTGGTGAAACCATATTATACAGAGCCGGAAGTCATGGAGCTTGGTGTAACG
Organism: Roseburia sp. OM03-7AC; assembly: GCF_003462625.1. NCBI lineage: Bacteria > Bacillati > Bacillota > Clostridia > Lachnospirales > Lachnospiraceae > Roseburia > Roseburia sp. OM03-7AC. The sequence continues at coordinate 48,911 of NZ_QTZJ01000011.1, read as the reverse complement.
GCCATTCCTTTTGCCGGTGGCGAGATGAAGATTTATGAAAAAGAGCGTCTTATCTGTGACTGCCTCAAGTACGAGGAACGTCTGGAGCGGGAGGATTTAAAGAAGGCGCTGCTGGCATTTATCAATGAGCCAAAGAAAGATATTGCAAAATTAATGGAATATGCCAGAGCCCGCAAGGTTGTGGCAAAGATTCAGAGCAGAATTGGAGTGTGGCTGTAGTGGCAGAGTGCATACTGAGAGAATCATTGATCCGGCAGAGAAGTGAGGACTTGCAAATCCCTTTTGTGGACCTGCTTCCTTCTGCAGTAACCGAGTATTTTCTATATCAGATAAGTAAATCAACATTTGCAGAGAAGCTTTATCTTAGAAATGGCAGCAGCCTCGGTGTGGAGAATTACCGCCGGAAGAGAGTCTTTTCCCTTTCCTATTATTATCAGGTGGTAAAGGATGAGCATTTAACGGAAATGCAGTTAGGGCAGCTCATGAAAGAGGTGTTAAGCCGGAAGCCGGAGTATGTCTATCAGATAGAGAAAGAAAGGGCGGGAAGCTATCAGATAGAGGTGCTGGCAAAATCAAAGGAGCATGAAGTTCCCATTACCCTGCGTTTTCAGGAGCTTCGGGACGAGCAGATGCAGCCTGCCCATGGAGAATTGCCATTTTTCTTACAGGAGAATACGGTAATCCAGTTTCTGCAATATCCTTATGAGCAGGTTGTGGCAGAGAATTTTGTGGAAATTTTAGAGAAAATGGAATTAATCAACGACCTGTCCTGCTATGAAGAAATTTATGGAATCTTAAAGAAAGAGGCGTTAGATGGCAGAAAGGTTGAGCAGCAGATTATTGAAATTGGAACAAAGAGAGAGCTGGCCTTTGGAAAAGACCGGCTGGATACCGTCCTTCACTATAAGGATTATACTTATATGAAGCGGAAATGGGCGGCATACTTAAAGCGGGAGCGAAAAAAAGAGCCGGACTGGGCGGAAGTGATGACTCTTTTGGAAGCCTTCTTTCCACCAGTCTGGCGTGCAATTATCAAAGATGAAATTTTTATCGGAGACTGGATGCCGGAGCTGTGCCGTTTCCTGTAGATACTTAATGGCTATAGTCGCGGATCAGCGTCTTTAAGAAGCCAAGAAGTGACTTTGGCTTGCGGAAGTCAAAGCAAGGAACTTCTTCGCATTTGTAGCCGAAATCACTGGCGATGGCAACAAGACCGGAAAGGGGATGCAGCGGAGTCTCATTTAACTCACTGCTCAAAAGCTCGATTTTAAAGCAGTCTTCATCTTCTAAATCGCAGGTGAGGATGAGGTCTACATTCGTAATATTGGAAAAATCTTTTTCTGAATCAAAGATGGCAGCCTTAATGCCATCTTTTTTTAATGTCTCCAATAGCTGGATGCAGAAGGTCTTTTTATCAATAATGGAATCCCCCACCAGCGATACCACGGGAATAAAAGAAGCAATATTGCCTGTTGCCGGAAGCTCCAGATTGCTGTCTTCATCAAAAAGCTCTCCCCGTTCGGAAAGCAGCTTTAAGGCATGATAATAATGGGTGCGGGTATTGATGTTAAAAAATTGTTCATTCAGTGGAACCGGACATATATTTGCCAGCTCGTTTTCCGGGATATAGCCGGCATTGCATTTTTCATGAAGCCGGTTAAAGGAATATTGGTGAAAGAGCATGGCTTTTCCCACCTGCGGAATGCAGCTTTTGGAGTAGACAGCGGAGAGAGTCTCCAGCTGGTCATTGGCGCGCTCAATTGCCCAGATAGGATGCTCCTGTGGCTGTGACAGCAGGTAAAGCCCCAGTGCCGGTTCTACAAAAGGTGTATCCACGGAAATGAAGAAGGCACGTTCCTCAGAGATCATAGAAAGTGCGCTGAAGATACCGGACAGCGGACCGGCATTTCCATAGATGTCTCCAATGGTTGTCACCGGAAGATTCAGATGCGCATAATCATTTTTCTGCTGGACAGAAAGGTAGATTTTCGGAAAATCCGGCTGAAATTTCCGGACCAGATATTCAATCAGGCAGCAGTCCCCAAAAGGGAGCAAAGCCTTGTCCGTTCCAATTCTTGTACTTTTTCCACCACATAATATAACCAGTGCATGACTCATAACATTTACCTCATGTAATATTTACCTTCTCAAAAGTTCTTCCATCATAACATAAATCAGTCTGACTGTAAAACAAACATATCATTTCTCATATGTACCCGTTCAATTTCATTACGGCGGTAGCTCTGAATCAGATAGTGATTTTTCCGGTCAAAGAACAGAGCAATCTTCTTCGTAAATATGGAAGTTTCCGGCGTATATTCAATGATGTGCAGGGATGCACGGTATTGTTTCTTTATTTTCCAGATGTCCATAAGACCGATTCCGCTGCCGCCACTGTCCTTGTGGGTGGTGTGCCGGGTCTGACCAAAGTCCTCAAAAAGCTGCACATCAAAGGCATTCCCACTGTCAGAAATCTCCAGGGTGGAAGTATCTTCGTCATGACAAAGGCGGACAGAAAGACTGCGCACCTCATTATCACCAATGGCAATCATGGCATTTTCCAGCAAATCCGCCAGAAGGTGGGAAAGGTCTTCCCCGGAAATGACATCTTCCGTCATTTTTACAATATTGCCTGTGATATGCAGGGAAAAGTTGATGTTCTGCGCCAGGGCGCGCTGCTGCATATAGGTAAAAAGCGCATCTAAAACACAGACCCCGGTCACCGGAAGAGCGTGTTCATCATGGCGGTAGGAGTTCAGCGTACCTTTCCGATCCTGTGCCATGGTCTTTAACTCATTGGAAAGCTGTTCGCCCTTCTTTCTGGTATCACCGTCTGTGATCCCATCCTCTAAATATTCGCAGACAGCAAGTTCCATTGCCGGAATCAGCTTGTTATCTTTATGAATAATCTTAGCCAGGGCATCATTATTTTCCTCTAATTTCCGGATGCGGTTATCTTTCTCAATGAGTTCATTTTGTAAAGCCTTAAGCTCCGCCTGCCGCAGCTTCTCCCGGTAGTCACGGGTAATCCGGAACCGCCACCAGCAATAAAGCAGAAGTCCAATCAGGAAAAGGGAGATGAGGAGAAAGAGGAACTGCATGTCAGGAATGGAATCATAAAAGCTGATTATGGTAACAATGAGCAGGATAAAACAGCTTAAGATAAAACCTGTGGCAGAAGAGCCGATTTGATAGAGAAATGGCATGCCACGGCGGAGCCTTTTGATTTTGAAAAGAAGGAATATTAAGAGCAATTCAAGAAGTCCACCAGTAAATTGTATTGCTACATAGGGTAAATCATAGCGTCCATAGAAAAAGGGTGCAATTACCAGGGCGGTAAGCAAGGCTGCAAGAAGAAAGAGAATATAATGAATCCCTTCAGAAATAACCAGTGTTACAAGACTTAATGAAATTGTTTTCTGGGTAAAACGAGACAATATAAAAGTATTAAAAAGTATAATTGTTGGAAAAATGAAAATGAAACTATTAGCTTCTAAAAAACAAAAAAGAAAACTATCTATAAGAAAGATAATGAAAAAGGATATTTTCTGAAGAATTTTAGGATTTTTCAAATTAAGGAGCTTATAAAAAAGATAAAAGCTACATAAAAAGTTAAAAAACCAACGAATGCTATCTTGAATCATACATAACCTCATATAAAGAAAGAAAAAAGCATATAAAATGCAATCTGTAATGCAACTCCGTTAACCAGTCGGTTTTTTCTATACTCTTCTTACATTTTGAGAAGGAGGAAGAAAAAATGGCTTGGTTTTTAGATTTTATAAAAAAATATTTTGGTTAACGTCCATCCGTAATCTTTTCCGCGTAAAAGTAAATGAACTCCTTAATGGTAGGCATTCCGCGGTCAGGATTAATATGGGCAGTGTAGCAGTTAAGAAGAGTTTCGGTGTCATTGGAATTCCATGCGCGGTTAATGGCATTCTGCATGGCACGTTCCACACTGGAATTACTCTTCTTATACTTGTTACCAAGAATCTGGGAAATGTTTGTGGTCGGTCCATCAATTGTTATCATAATGGCATCGGTCAGATATTTGTAACCGACAACCTTTGGACTGATACCAATGAGCTCCAGTTCCCGGTGGATTCTGCGGATAAGTCCCTGCTCTAAATCTTTCTGATTATCTTTCATATAAGAAGTATTGGATGTGGATTCTGTCATTTCAATCATAGGAAGAAGCTGTTCGAGAAAATCAACAGCAGATTCCGGAGAATAAGAATCTTCATATTTGCCGATGATGAAATCAGCACCAAGTCTTCTGGCAGATTCCAGCGTGATTTTGCTGGAGTTGTAAGTAGTGACAAGAATATAAGGCTTTTTCTCTAAGCCCAGTTTATTTAAGTCAGAGAGGAAAAACAGTCCGTTTCCACCACCATGATGCAATTCCAGGTCAAGAATAACAGCGTCAGGAAGCGTATTCTGTACATATTGAATGCCAACATAAGAATTATTGGTGACGCCGGCTAAATCCATATTATCTTTAGTTGCAATATAGTTTGAAATACGATTGCAGGTGTTCATATCATCTTCGATTAATAAAATGTGGAGCGTTTTTTCCATGTACAAGTCCTCCTGATTTACTCATATATCGTTTCAATAAAATAACATTTCACAAGGCATCTTTAAAATTAAGCTTATTATATCTCAAAACCCCCTTTAAAACAACAAAAAACAATACAAACCAACGAAAACCAACAACAAAAGCGTAAAGTTTGTGTTGGAAAAAAGTGGTAAACTACCCAGTAAGGAGTATCGATAAAAAATTTGAGTTGTGTAAAGTTATCATATAGATTCGGGTGGCTGCTTTCAAAGCGGTCACCCGAAAGTCGTTTCTGGAGAGTCTGAATAGAAGCCGTTGACTTGGACAAAATAGTAGAATATAATAAAAGTACGAAAAAACATACGGATTTTAATACGAAAAGAGGTGAGAATATGATAGCAGTAAAATCAATGAATGTAAGAGACCATTTTAAAGAGTGGTGTAATAAGGTAATAAATGGAGAGACTATTATTGTATCAAGACCAAAGAATGAAAATATTGTTATGATGTCTGAAGCAGAATATAACGATATGAAGAAAGCTCAGAGAAATGCAGATTATCTGGCTATGCTGGACAAATCTATGTCCGAAGCGGAATCTGGTGGAGTTATTGTAAAAACAATTGGGGAATTGGAGAATTTATAGGTGAATATCATTTTTACACCGACTGCCTGGGAGCAGTATACAGAGTGGCAGCGGGAAGATAAGAAAATAGTAAAACGAATTAATGAATTGATAAAAAGTATAGACAGAGAGGGATTGGCACAGGGAATAGGAAAGCCGGAACCATTGAAATACAGGAAAGTCTGGAGCAGGCGGATTACGGATGAACACCGCCTTACATACAATTTTGATGTAAATTTAAATTTAATTATTTATACTTGCAAATATCATTATGAAGAGTAGAACAATGGAAAAAACCGCAACTTACAGGAAGTACAGACCGAAAGGTGAACTATGACATATATAAAAGACGAATTATGTAAACTTGCATCCTCTGATATGTATCCCCTTCATATGCCGGGACATAAGCGGAGACTGGATTGTGACATCAATCCTTATACATATGATATTACAGAAATAGATGGATTTGATAATCTGCATGCCGCAGAAGGAATCATAAAGGAAGCCGAGGAGCGGGCAGCCGCATTATGGGGCGCAAAGAGTTCTTTCTTTCTGGTAAATGGAAGTACCTGCGGTATTTTAGCAGCACTCAGTGCCGCATTACCGAAAAAGGGACATCTTCTGATGGCGCGGAACAGCCATAAGGCAGCCTATCATGCAGCATATTTAAGAGAATTGCAGGTGACATATCTCTATCCGGTATTTACGGAATTCGGGATACAGGGTGGAATACTGCCGGAGCAGGTAGAAGCCGCATTAGGAGCGGATAAGAGTATCAAAGCCGTGTTTCTTACTTCACCGACCTATGACGGAATCGTATCAGATATAGAAAAAATAGCAGAGATTGCCCATCAGCATGGGATTCCGCTGATTGTGGATGAAGCTCATGGTGCACATCTTGGCTTTCATCCGTATTTTCCAAAATCAGCTATTACGCTGGGAGCAGATGTGGTAATCCAGAGCCTGCATAAGACGCTTCCGGCACCTACACAGACTGCAATTCTGCATTGGAATTCTTCTTATATAAAGAAGGAACGGCTGGAGTGGTTCTTAAATATCTATGAAACCAGTTCTCCATCCTATTTATTCTTGGCCAGTATAGATGAATGTGTGCGTCTGCTGACGGAAGAAAAAGAGAAGTATTTTGATGCATATGAGAAGCATCTGAAAGACTTTTATGAAAAAGCATCCCATTTTTCTAATGTGGAAGTCATGGGAGAGGTGGATTTAAAAGAGACAGAAGGCTTTGCCAAAGACCCGTCGAAGCTGGTACTCCGTGCCACGAAAGCCGGACTTTCCGGGGAAGAGCTGTATCAGCTGCTCAGGGAGAAATACCATTTGCAGTTAGAAATGTGTCAGGGAGACTATGCGCTGGCAATGACCAGTATTTTTGACAGCGAGGAAGGTTTTGACCGGCTGTATGCGGCACTGGAAGAAATTGATAAAAAAGAAGCCGCAGCAAGAAGAACAATAACGCCACAGTTTCTGACCGAAGCCTATGCAAAGCGGACGGTCCGCATATCCATTGCAGAAGCGCTGGATGCAAAGACAGCGGAAATGGGGCTGAAGGAAAGTGTTGGCAAGACAGCAGGAGTATTTGTCTATCTTTACCCGCCGGGCATCCCGATGCTGGTGCCGGGAGAAGAGATTTCCAAAGAAGCAGTGGCAGTGATAAAAACCTGCCGGGAGAATGCATTTCGTATTCATGGCGTGACTGAGGACGGAAAGATAAAAGTTGTCATTTCCTGAAAATTATTTTATACTAGAAAACAGACGGCAAAACCGTAGAAACAGGAGATTTACACATGGGAAAGATTTTCTGCCTGATGGGCAAGAGCTCAACAGGAAAAGATACCATATATAAGATGCTGCGGGATGAGAAAGCGTTGCAGCTTCAGACGATTGTACCATATACTACCCGGCCGATCCGTGCCGGCGAGGCGGAGGGCGTAGAGTATCATTTTATTGATGAACAAAGGCTTTTGAAGCTCGAAAAAGAAGGAAAAGTCATAGAGCAGCGCGCATATGATACTATATACGGAATCTGGCGCTATGCCACAATTGCAGACGGGCAGGTCAATCTGTCGGAGCACAGCTATCTTCTGATTGGCACCCTTGCCGTGTATACACAGCTTTGTGCCTATTATGGAAAAGACGCAATCGTACCGATATATATAGAAGTAGAAGATGGTTTACGTCTGCAGCGGGCATTGGATCGGGAGCGGATGCAGGATAAGCCAAAGTATACAGAGCTTTGCAGGAGATTTCTTGCAGATGATGCGGATTTTGCAGAAGAAGCATTGGAAAAGGCAGGAATTACCAGACATTTTGAGAATGATAATCTGCAAAAGACAGTAGAGGAAATTGCAGCTTTTGTGCTATCATATAATGGATAGGTGATAAAATGGAGATTAGAGTAAACGACACTGCACCGGTGAATCAGACCACCGGAACCACGCCGGTAGACACCGGAGACGGCAGCTTTAAATTTACATTGACCAGTGCAATCGAAGAGCAGGAGCTTCAGCAGCGGTTGAACAGCCTCTTAGATGACATTACCAAGCAGGGTAATCTTATTGCACAGCATATGGACATCCGGGACATGAAGAAATACCGCGGACTGGTGAAGGATTTCTTAAATGAAGTCGTAACCCGCTCCCATAAATTTTCCAGAGAGAACTTTCTCGACCGGAAAGGCCGTCATCGTGTCTATGGAATCGTCAAGTTGGTGGATAAGAACTTAGACGAACTGGCAGAAGAGCTGGTGAAGGATGAGTCGGACCACATTACCATATTGGATAAAATCGGGGAAATTGCAGGCTTATTGCTGGATATTTTCACGTAAAAACAGGGCAGCCTAAGACAGCAGGAAGCTTCAGGAGAAAGGAGCGCACATGGCAGGATTTGCAGAAATCATTGGACATGAACAGATTATAGAGCATTTACAGAATGCAATAAAAATGGATAAAATATCCCATGCATATATATTGAACGGACCGGACAAATCCGGCAAGAAAATGCTGGCGGAGGCATTTGCCCAGACCCTGCAGTGTGAGAAGCACGGCATTGAGCCCTGCATGGAGTGCCATTCCTGTAAGCAGGCAGTGAACCACAACCAGCCGGACATCATTTATGTCACACATGAGAAGCCGAATACGCTTTCCGTTGCAGATATCCGCAGCCAGCTTGTAAATGATGTAGATGTGAAGCCATACAGCAGCAGATATAAGATTTATATTGTAGATGAAGCAGAGAAAATGAACCAGCAGGCGCAGAATGCACTGTTAAAAACCATCGAAGAGCCGCCGGCATATGCGGTTATCATTCTGCTGACTACCAATGCGGATGCATTTTTACCGACGATTCTTTCCCGGTGTGTGGTATTGAACCTTAAGGTAGTTTCCGATGATAAAATCAAAAAATATCTGATGGAGCACTGTAAAGTGCCGGATTATCAGGCGGATGTGTGTGTGGCATTTGCCCAGGGAAATGTGGGAAAGGCAATGGCACTGGCATCTTCGGATGATTTCCAGGAGCTGAAAGCTGCAGCTGTGCAGTTATTAAAGCGAATCCATGAGATTGAGCTTTATGAATTTAAGGAAGCCATCAAACAGATTAACGAATATAAAATGGAAATCAACGATTATCTTGATATCATGATGATCTGGTTTCGTGACATTTTATTATATAAAGCAACAACAGATGTAAATGGACTGATATTTAAGGATGAAGTCTATGACATAAAGAAGCAGGCAAGCAAGAGTTCCTACAGTGGAATTGAAGCAATATTAGAAGCGTTGGAAAAGGCAAAGGTGCGCCTTACGGCAAATGTCAACTTTGACCTGGTGATGGAATTGTTGCTGCTGACAATAAAGGAGAATTAGAATGACAAAAGTAGTTGGAGTCAGATTCCGCAGAGCCGGAAAGATATATTATTTTGACCCGGGTAAAGCAAAGATGGCGGCAGGCAGCCATGTTATCGTGGAGACTGCCCGTGGCATAGAGTACGGAACCGTGCTGATTGCCCCGAAAGAGGTAGACGATAAAGCAGTGGTTCAGCCATTGAAACCGGTCATCCGCGTGGCAACACCGGAGGACGATAAGACCGAGCAGAGAAATAAAGAGAAAGAAAAAGAAGCATACAAAATCTGTTTTGAGAAAATTGCAAAGCATAAGCTTGAAATGAAGCTGGTAGAAGCAGAGTATACCTTTGATAACAATAAGCTTCTGTTTTACTTTACCGCAGACGGACGAATTGATTTCCGTGAACTGGTAAAAGATCTGGCAGCAGTATTCCGTACCAGAATTGAGCTGCGCCAGATTGGAGTGAGAGACGAGACCAAGATTTTAGGCGGAATTGGAATCTGCGGAAGAGAATTATGCTGTAAATCCTATCTGGCTGATTTTGCTCCGGTATCTATTAAGATGGCAAAGGAGCAGAACCTGTCCTTAAATCCGACTAAGATTTCCGGTGTATGTGGCAGACTGATGTGCTGTCTGAAAAATGAGGCTGAAACATACGAATATTTAAACAGCCGTCTTCCGAATGTGGGTGATACCGTTACCACAATTGATGGATGTAAAGGTGAAGTACAGAGCATTAACGTATTGCGTCAGCTGGTGAAGGTCTTAATCGAAGTAAATGATGAGAAAGAACTTCGGGAATATAAGGTAAAAGAGCTGAAGTTCAAGCCAAGAAGACGCAGAGACAATATCAAACTTTCTCCGGAAGAGATGAAAGAGCTGGAAGCCTTAGAGGATAAGGGAGGAAAGTCTAAGATTAATGACGTCAAGTAATGAGATTCAATTAAAACCGGATGAGCGTGTGGACGAGCTGAATCGCAAGGGTTATCGTATCATTCAGGATACGAAGCAGTTCTGCTTTGGAATGGATGCGGTACTCTTAAGTGCTTTTGTAAAGGTAAAGCCGAAACAGAGAGTGTTAGACCTTGGAACCGGAACGGGAGTGATTCCTATCCTATTAGAGGCGAAGACTCCCGGAGAGCATTTTACCGGGCTTGAGATTCAGCCGGACAGTGCCGACATGGCAGGAAGAAGCGTTGCGTTAAATGGATTGACGGATAAAATCGATATCGTAACAGGAGATATAAAAGATGCCTCGAAGATCTTTGGGGCATCTTCTTTTGATATTATAACCACAAATCCGCCTTATATGATAGGACAGCACGGTCTTACGAATCCGGAGGAAGCAAAGGCAATTGCCCGCCATGAAATATTGTGCAATCTTATGGATATTATGAGAGAGAGTGCGAGAATACTAAAGCCGGGGGGACATTTTTTTATGGTACACCGTCCGTTTCGTCTGACGGAAATCATCTGTTGTATGCATGAGCATCGCATCGAGCCAAAGCGGATGCGGCTGGTATATCCATATGCAGACCGGGAGCCGAACATGGTACTTATCGAAGGCTGCAGAGGCGGGCGTTCCCGTATGACGGTGGAGAAGCCGCTGATTGTATACAAGGAACCGAATGTATACACCGATGAAATATATGAGATTTATGATTTGTAATGAAAGAAAGGAAAGACATATGTTTAATGAGATAACAATTGGACCGTTGACACTTCATATGTATGGACTGATGATTGGACTTGGATTCTTAGCCGCATATGCGATGTGTTATTACCGTGGAAAAAAGATGAAAATGGAAAAAAGCGGAGATATCCTTTATGGAATCTTCTGGTGTGCCATCATCGGTGGACTGGTGGGAACCAGATTGCTTTATTATATTGTAGAGATTCCGGAGATTATCAAAGACCCATCCATTCTCTGGGACTTTAAAAACGGTTATGTAGTATATGGAGGAATTATCGGAGGAATCTTAGTATCCTGGCTTTACTGCAGGATAAAGAAGGTATCTTTCATCGAATACTTTGACCTTGTTATGCCGGCAGTAGCACTGGCACAGGGCTTTGGAAGAATCGGATGCTTCTTTGCAGGCTGTTGTTACGGAAAAGCAACGGACAGCTGGTTTGGAATCACCTTTACCCATTCCGACTATGCTCCAAATGGAGTCAAGCTGATACCGACACAGCTTATTTCATCTGCAGGAGACTTCATGATTTGCCTGATGCTGCTTGCTTATGCAAAGCGTAAGCCGAAAAAAGGCAGAGTGGCATCCTTATATTTAATGTTCTATGGAATCGGAAGATTTGGTGTGGAATTTTTAAGAAGTGATTACCGCGGAAGCGTGGGATTCCTTTCTACTTCCCAGTTTATTTCCATTGGTATTGTAGCAGCAGGCATCATACTCTATCAGATGTTGCCGCGCATTTATGAAAATGCGAAGAAAGCGGAGTAAGAAGATATATAATACCACTTAAATAAAAGAGGATAGATTATGGCAGGAAAACTGTATCTGTGTGCAACACCCATTGGAAATTTAGAGGACATCACATTCCGGGTATTGCGTACCTTAAAGGAAGTAGATTTAATAGCGGCAGAGGATACGAGAAATTCCATTAAGCTCTTAAATCATTTTGAGATTAAGACACCGATGACCAGCTATCATGAATATAACAAAATTGAAAAGGCATACAAGCTGGTAGAGAAATTACAGGAAGGCAAAAATATTGCCCTGATAACAGATGCCGGAACACCGGGTATTTCAGATCCGGGAGAAGAACTGGTTCGAATCTGTTATGAGAATGGCATCGAAGTAACTTCCCTTCCGGGACCGGCAGCCTGCATTACTGCATTGACCATGTCGGGACTTCCCACCAGACGATTTGCTTTCGAGGCATTTCTTCCGAGGGATAAAAAAGAACGTGCCAGAGTCTTAGAGGAGCTGGCGCAGGAGAGCCGAACCATGATTGTATATGAGGCACCACACCATCTTCTAAAGACCTTAAAGGAGCTTTATGAAGTTCTTGGAAACCGTGAATTAACGGTCTGCAAGGAGCTGACCAAACGATATGAGAACACGACAAAAACGACATTCGAAGATGTCATAAGATTCTATAAGGACAACGAACCAAAAGGAGAGTACGTTTTAGTTATTTCTGGAAAGACATTTGAGACAAAGGAGCAGGAAGCAAGAGAAGCCTGGGAGAGCCTTTCCATCGAGGAACATATGGCACATTATGAGGCTTCCGGCATGGAACGAAAGGAAGCCATGAAGCAGGTGGCAAAGGACCGCGGCATCAGTAAGCGGGATGTCTATCAGGCATTGTTAAAAGAATAGGAAGAATAACAGGAAACCAATATAAGGGACAATGGACAGAGAGCAGCCATTGTCCCATTTTTGTGTAATATGAAAATAATCCACTTTTTTAAAAAGCTTTCGACTATTTTTTATAAAAAGTCAATGATACGATAAATAATATCAACCAGATAATGGAGAAAGTGTCGGGAAAAGGGTGACTTTAAAAGGGAAGAAAAGGAGGATTATGTATGCACAAAAGAGATCAGAAAGAAAAAAAGGAACTGCCTTTTTACAAGACGATTGCGATGAAACTGATTTTGGGATTTCTGGTTCCGGTAGCCGGAATCGTTATACTGGGGCTGGTTTCCTATAACAAATCTTCATACGCAATTGTAAGCAAGTATAAAGAATCGGTCGAGCAGACCATAAATATGATGCAGCAGTGCATCGGGCTTGCAGTATCTAGTGAGGAAGATGAATTCAAGCGGTATCTTACGGATACAGAGATGCAGAAATACATTTCCGGAATGTATACAGATTCAGAGGAAAAGAGCCAGAAGAAAAAGGTTACAGATGAAGTAAATACAAAGACAGTGGTAGACGAGAAAGTCAGTGGAATTGTTTTTCTGGCAGAGGGTGGAAAAAGTATTTCCGATAATACAAATCCGGTAAACAGTGCCGGATATTCGGAATATGTAGAAACACAACAGGGACAGAAAATGGCAGCAGATTCCACTGACTGGCTGATATTCGGGCAGGATAAAGAAGCGGATGAAGTACTTGGATTAGATAGCAGTACCTATAGCATCCGTCTTGTAAAAAATTATAATGCACAAAAGGGTGCAATTCTTATTGATATGGACGCTTCCTATCTGCGGAAAGTCATGGAATCCTTAAATCCGGGAACCGGCGGTTATACGGTGCTGGTGACCAGTGACGGACAGGAATTTTATGGACAGGAAGACAATATTCCGGATAGTACCATGATATATGACACCGGATTTTATAAGGAGGCACTTTCTACAGAGGATGAGACATTTAGTACAATGACAGAGATAAATGGAAAGAAGTATCTTTTCCTAAGCAGCCGGATTCCGGAAAAAGATGCACTTTTATGTGCCTTGGTGCCGGAAGAGAATATTATGGCAGAAGCAGCACAGATCCGGACATTGACGGTAATTCTTTCCATCTGTTTTGCCGTTGTTGCACTTATACTTGGCGTAATGATTGCGCAGAATATGTCCGGAACGATACATTATATTCTCCGCAAACTGCGTAAAGTAGCAGACGGAGACCTGACGATACATCTGACTACGAGAAAACAGGATGAATTCGGGCTTTTGTGTGAAGGAATCAATCATACCGTAGAACATGTAAAGGAACTGATTGTCCATGTCAATGAAGTGAGTAACCAGTTAAATGAAGCAGCAGGTTATGTCAATGAAGCGTCCGGCACTTTCTTAAAGACCTCTCAGAACATACAGGAGGCAGTGGAATGTATAGAAACAGGAGTAAATAAACTTGACAATGGAGCAGAAAACTGTCTGACACAGATGGATGCATTATCTGGTAAAATAGCAGATGTAAGTCTGCATGCACAGGAAATAAGTAATCTTACATCTTCTGCAGGAACAACGATTGAATCTGGCATACAATCGGTACAGGGACTGACCAGCAGTGCGGAATCTACGGTAGAGATAACCCGCAGCGTAATTGATGCAATTGAGGAATTGGAAGAACGTTCCAGAGCAATTAATGAGATTGTCGCAGCAATTAACCAGATTGCAGAGCAGACCAACCTGTTATCCCTGAATGCATTTATTGAAGCAGCCCGTGCCCAGGAGGCAGGAAAAGGATTTGCAGTAGTTGCAGAAGAAATCCGTAAATTATCGGATCAGTGTCTGGTATCAGCAGGACAGATATCGGATATTGTAGCAGAAATCGTGGAAAAGACCGGAGAAGTGGCAGAAATTGCACGAAAAGCAGAAGAAATAGTTTCTACACAAAGTGGTGCAGTAGAAGAGACGACGCAGTCCTTCCGGCAGATAGATACGCAGGTAGCCTCTTTGTTAATTGCATTGGATACAATCAGCAATAATGTATCGGAAATGGATAGCTCCCGTTCTGAGACATTAGAAGCAATAGAAGGCATTTCCGAAGTGTCCGGGGAAACGGCAGAATGTTCCGTTAAAGTATATGAGAGTGCAGATTCCCAGCTGGGTGCAGTAAAAGAATTAAAAGAAGCATCTGTAAATTTGAGAGAAAGAGCCAGCCGTTTAATCGAGACTTTGGGTAAATTTATCGTATAAAGAACAAAATTATATTAAAAAATTGCACTTTTTTGAAAGTTTGATGACTGTTTTTCAAAAAAAGTGAATGCTAGAATAGAATCATCAAATGAAGAGAGACATTTGAAAAAAGGAGGTATTATGATGAGGAAAAAAATTGTATCAGTGTTATTAACAACAGCAATGGTAACAGCAATGCTTGCAGGATGCGGCGGAAAAGATACTACAGCAAGTAGTGATGGTTCCGAGAAGAGCCCATCCGCAGAAGCAGGAAGTTCAAGCGGGGATGAAATTACATTGAAGGTATTCTCCAACCTGCCAGACCGTAAAAATGGTCAGGGACTGGTAGAACAGAAAATTATTGATGAGTACATGGAAGAGAATCCAAATGTAAAAATCGAAGTAGAAGCTTTGGATGAAGAAGCTTATAAGACAAAATTCAAAGCATACTCCATGGAAGGACTTCCGGATGTTGTAAGTATCTGGGGACAGCCGGCATTCTTAGACGAAGTGTTGGATGCAGGAGTACTTGCAGAATTAAATGAGTCAGATTATGATGATTATGGATTCGTATCCGGTTCCTTAGAAGGATTCAAGAAAGATGGAAAACTTTATGGACTTCCAAGAAATACAGATGTTGCCGGATTCTATTACAATCAGAAAATGTTTGAAGACAATGGCTGGGAAGTTCCAAAGACATATGATGAACTGTTGGAATTAGCAGGAACAATCAAGGATGCAGGCTATATTCCACTGGCAATGGATGGTGGAGATGGATGGCCAATGGCAGTTTATTTATCTGATTTACTTTACAAAGTAGCAGGAAGTGATTATTCCAGTATTGTAAGCAATGCAGTAGCAACTGGTGATTTTACAGATTCAAGCATTGTAAAAGCAACAGAACTACTGAAAGAAACAGCAGATGCAGGATTATTCCAGAATGGATATGATTCACAGGATTATGCAACTGCACAGAATCTTTTTATCAATGGTCAGGCTGCCATGTATTATATGGGAAGCTGGGATGCATCCATGGCATTGAATGAAGATATTGACGAAGATATCAGAACCAACATCCGTGTATTTACCATGCCGGTAGTAGACGGTGGAAAAGGAACTGCAACAGATATCGCAGCATGGAATGGTGGTGGATATGGAGTATCCGCATCTTCTGAACACAAAGATGAAGCAATCAAATTCTTAAATTATATGTATCAGCCGGATAAACTTTCCAAATATGGCTGGGAAAATGGTGTAGGAATGTCTGCACAGGATCAGTCAGCATATATGACAGGTGATGAAACAGAATTACAGATGCAGTTTGTAGATGCAGTAAATAATGCAACAAGTGTATCCGGAACCCCAATCAATGACTGTGGACCATCTGCATTTAAGACAGGCATTGAAAGTGAGATCCAGAGTGTTTCCAATGGAAGCATGAGCGTAGACGATTTCCTTTCTTCTATCGGAAAAGCCTGCCAGTAAACAAAATTAATTTCATAGCATTCTCCAAATTCTTTTAATTACATACCCTATCAGGAGCCGCAGATCAATCTGCGGTTCCTCTTTTTTTATGCATGCAGGAGAAAAAAACATATATAGGTATGTGAAAATATTACACCTTTTCTAAAGACTGGTATCTGTAAACCACATGGCCCGGTTGCTATAATTTTTATAAAGAAAAAACATAGGGAGGGAAAATATAGTGAAGAAACTTTACAGTAACAAGTGGGTTATTCTGAGTCTGGTACTTCCGGGGTTATTCTTATTTGTATTTGCAATATTAGCTCCAATCTGCCTCAGTGTATATTATGGATTTACCAACTACTCAGGAATGGGCTCTTATCAGTTTGTTGGGTGGGAGAATTACAAAAATCTGTTCCATGATGCAGCTTTTGGAACATCACTTCGGAACTCACTGCTTTTAGCAATCGGATTTATTTTTATCCAGCATCCGCTGGCAATAATCGTAGCAGCAGTCCTCGATAAGCTCGGAGGAAAAGGAGAGAACTTCTTCCGCTGCGTATACTTTATTCCAAATGTAATTTCCGTAGCAGTTATCGCATATCTGTGGAAATTCATTTACAATCCGGATTTTGGATTGCTGAATAACATTATCAAAGCCTTTGGCGGAAAAGGTGATATTAACTGGTTCAATTATGACACAGCAATATGGGCAGTCTTAATCGTCTTAATTTGGCATGGATTTGGATGGGGAATGTTAATTTACTACACCGGAATTAAAAATATTGATCCGGTATTGTATGAAGCAGCAGCAATTGACGGAGCGACACAGATACAGACCTTCTTTAAGATTACATTACCACAGATGAAGCCGGTTATTCAGGTAAATGTAACCATGGCTGTTATTTCTGCATTAAAGCAGATGGAGACGGTATATCTGTTAACCAATGGCGGTCCGGGAAATAGTACACAATTTGCAGCAAACTATCTGTATCAGCAGGCATTTAAAGCATACAAATATGGATATGGAAATGCAATCGGTGTGGTATTCGTTATTATCTGTCTGTTAGTAACTGTAATTTTAAATAAGATTTTTGAAGAAAGAGAAGCAAAAATTAAAGTAAAGGAGGTCGCATAATTATGGAAATGATCGGAAGTAAGAAGAAGAAAAAGAAGCTGTCGAAACCAATCCTGTATGTTATACTTATTATAGTTGCGGTAATACAGATATTTCCATTAATCTGGCTGTTAGATTTTTCACTGGCGAGCAGTTCTGAAATGTTTACCAACGGACTTCTGGTAATGCCGAAGAAAATCCAGTGGGGCAATTACGTAAAAGCTTTTGTAGATGGTAATTTCCTCTGGTATCTGAAGAATAGTATTTTAATTAATGGATTAGCAGTGCTTCTTGTAATTGTAGTATCTATTATGTCGGCATTTGCATGCCGTAGAATGAAATGGAAATTAAGTACATTCGTAAAAACACTTTTATTAATGGGACTGATGATTCCGATTCATGCGACACTGCTTCCGAATTATAAGATTTACAGCCGCCTGGGAATGACAGATACCATCTGGGCATTGCTGATACCATATGTTGCATTTTCACTTCCACAGGGATTGTTCTTAATGACAAGCTTTATGGAATCCATTCCGGTAGAGTTAGAGGAAGCAGCAGTAATGGATGGTTGTGGAATATATCGTATTTTATTCCAGATTATTACACCAATGTTAAAATCCTCCATTGCAACTGTAGCAATCATGACGTTCTTAAATAACTGGAATGAATTTATGATGGCAAGTACCTATTTAAGCTCTGATAAATGGAAGACACTTCCATTCTCGGTTCTTGAATTTACCGGTGAGTATTCGTCAAATTACGCAGTACAGTTTGCAGTTATGGCATTGACAGCAGCTCCGGCAGTTATTGTATATATTATATTGAATAAACATATCACCAAGGGTGTTGCCATGGGTGCAGTAAAAGGATAAGAGAGGGTACATGAGGGATGCAGAAGATTAGAAAATGGATAAACGGTCTGAGTGTAAAAGCAAAATTAATTATTTATGCATATGCAATCTTTACGCCTGTACTGATTCTCATCTGCGGCATCCTGATGGTACATAATTATAAACAGGCATCCAGTGACCGGTTGGAAGGTAACCGTGCCAACGTGGAATCCTTAGCAGAGAATATAAGTCTGCTACAATCGGATGTAAAAGATTATACAACCTATATCTGTATTAACCAGGAGATAAGGGGATTATTATCGGAACGTGATTCTGCTCCTTATAATGCAGATGCAAGATTGTGGCAGAATAATGGACCAATGGAAGTGGTTCAGGATATGATTTCCATGCGTGGAGAGATTAAGACAATAGCTATCTATCCGGAAAATGGAATAAGACCTTATTTAAGGGGTATGGATGGAAGTGTAAATCTCTCCACAATGGAAGATATACGGCAGACACAGATTTATCAGGAAACGGTGGATACAAAGCTTGGAATGATATGGAAAAGCGTGGATGCAGACGATAGTGGACCGTATCTTGCTAATTTCTCAGATAAAGTAGTGCTCTGCAGGGAAATTTATGATCTGTCACATAAGAAAAGACTTGGATTTATTGTAATAGGTGTTGGAAAAAGTAAATTTGAAGAACTGATGACCAATATGGTGAAAGAAGGCGGAGAAGCCGTAATGGTCGTAGATCCACATACGGGGGAACTGGTAACCGTTGGAGATGTGGATGATAAATTAAAAAAATATCTGACGGCAGAAGAATTCCGTCAGCAGGATTACAGAGAGAGGGAAAAGGATTTCATCTGGGGAGATTATGAAGTCATTTGTACCCAGCTGAATAAAGAAGGAGCAATTACCTGCAAGATTATACCAAGACAGCAGGTGCAGGCTCAGATAAGAAGTGTCGTTTATATGCCACTGGCATTACTGTTTGGACTGTTGATTGGCATGTTTCCGTTTTTTATGATTATTTCAAATCTTGTAACCAATCCGTTGCGAAAAGTAAGCGAAGCCATTTTAAAATTCTCTGCCGGTGATTTTGAGCAGCAGGTAAAAGTAGAAACCAATGACGAAGTCGGACAGGTGGCGGAATGCTTTAATGCAATGGTCGGAGAGATTAAGAAGCTGATTGATGAGAATTATGTGATTACCTTATCGGAAAAAGAAAGTGAGCTGGCCGCACTGCAGGCACAGATAAATCCGCATTTCCTGTATAATACGCTGGATTCTTTGTACTGGCAGGCAACAGAGGCAGGTAATGATGAAATTGCAGAGAGTATCTTATCACTGTCGTCATTGTTTCGGCTGACTTTAAACCAGGGACGCAGCATAATTACGGTAGAAAAAGAATTCGAACTGGTCCGGGAGTACTTAAAGATACAGAAAATGCGTTTCCCAAGAAAGCTGAATTACGAATTACATATTGCAGATGAAATTAAAGATGCAAAGATTCCCAAACTGATTATTCAGCCATTTGTGGAAAATGCAATTGTACATGGTTTTGAAAATGTCAGCAAACCGTGTAAACTTACCATAACAGGAACGCGTACCGGAGACCGTATTCATTTTGAAATAAAAGATACAGGAGTAGGAATGAAGCAGGAACAGATAGATGCTTTATGGGAAAATGAACCGGTCAATTATTCCAAACAGAGAATTGGAAGATATGCAATAAAAAATATCAGGGAAAGACTTCAGTTGAAGTATCATGAGCAATATATTCTGAAAATAGAAAGCACAGTTGGAGAAGGGACAACTGTAATACTTGAGATTCCATTTGAGGAGGGAGATTAATGGGGATTAAATTACTGATCGCAGATGATGAAGATGTTATATGTAAAGGTGTTGCGAAATATCTAAGACTTCATACAGACCGTTTCAGTAAAATTTATGAAGCAGAAAATGGAGAAGAAGCCTTAGATGTTATTTATCAAAAACAGCCAGACATGATGATACTGGATGTGCAGATGCCAATTAAGTCGGGATTGGATGTGATGCGGGAAGCAGCTAAAGCCGGGATAAGACCGATTACGGTCATTCTAAGTGGTTATGATGAATTTACTTATGCTCAGAAAGCAATCAAATTCGGAGCCAAAGAGTACCTTTTAAAGCCGGTCCGTGCAGCAGATATTCTTACATTGCTGAATAATCTGGCAGATGAATATATTGGAAAAGAAGAGACTGTGAAAGAACAGTCTGAGGCAGCCGCCGATAAAGAAAAAGAGAATCCACTAGTGAGTGAAGCCAAAGAATATATGAAAGAAAATTACGCAAGCAGTCTTACGTTGGCAGATGTGGCGGAATATCTGCAGATATCCACAGGCTATCTTTCTACGTTGATGAATCAGAATTTGAAATGTGGATTTACCGATTATCTGAATCAGATCCGTGTGGAAAGAGCGTGCTGTTATCTGGAGCAGAATTTCCTTAAAAATTATGAGATTGCTTATAAAGTGGGGTTTAATGACGAAAAATATTTCTCCAAAGTATTTAAGAAAATCAAAGGAATGTCACCGAAGGAATATCGGATAAAAGAGCGGTAAAGGAGGAAGTTTATGGAACTGACTTATTATACAACTACATATAAAGGCAATAAAAAAGAAACAAAAGAAGAGCATCATGTATTTGTAGATGATAGAGGAGAGGAGAATCAACTAATTAATCTGTATCCGCAGATTACCATGCAGAAAATAGAGGGATTTGGTGGAGCAGTTACGGATTCAGCCGGATATGTCTATTCCCTGTTAGATGACAGCCAGAAGAAAAAGCTGGTAGAGACTTATTTTGGAAAAAATAACATGAAATACAATCTAGTGCGGATTCCAATGGACAGCTGTGATTTTTCAATTGAGCATTATGAAGCAGATTCTGATGAAGAAGATAAAGATTTTGCAGAATTTTCTTTTGCACGGGTTGAAAAATATATTCTTCCATTATTAGATGCAGCAGAAGCATCCTATGGTGCAAAACTTGATATTATGTTATCTCCATGGAGCCCGCCAGCATATATGAAGACTAATGGAGAGAGAAATCACGGTGGAAAATTAAAAGAAGCTTATAAAAGACGGTGGGCAGAATATTTGTGTCGTTATATAGAAGAGTACAGAAACCGTGGCTATCATGTGACGAAAATGACGATGCAGAATGAGCCAAAGGCAGTGCAGCCATGGGATTCCTGTATTTATACCGAACAGGAAGAACGGGATTTTATAAAAGATTATCTTCATCCTGCACTGGTAGAACATCATCTTGATGATATAGAACTTTATATCTGGGATCATAATAAAGAGCGTGCGCTGGAATGGGCAGAGACAATCTTTACCGGAGAGACAGCTGATATGGTGGCAGGTCTGGCATTCCACTGGTACAGTGGAGATCATTTCGAAGCATTGCAGATGATAAAAAAACGTTTTCCGGATAAAAAGCTGCTCTTATCCGAGGCATGTATTGAATACAGTAAATTTGCTGCGAACGATTATCTTAAGAATGCACAGAAATATGCACATGATATGATAGGTAATTTAAACAATGGAATGCAGACATTTTTAGACTGGAATCTGCTTCTGGATGAGCAGGGTGGTCCGAATCATGTGGGAAATTTCTGTGATGCACCGTTTCTCTTTGATACAAAGAAAAAAGTGGTGATGGAAAGTAATATTGCAGGATACATCTGGCATTTCAGTCATTTTATCGAGCCGGGAGCAATCCGGATTGGAATGACACGTTATACAGACGAACTGGAAGTAACAGCATTTCAGAAAGAGGATAAAATCAGTTTTGTAGTATTGAACCGTACAGAGAAGAAGATTCCTTTCTTTTTGAGACTGGATAATACCTGTGTCAGTCTTGAATCAGAGCCGGAATCCATTGCAACAGGTGTAATTGTACAATAGCTCACCAATAGTATTCTAAGTATTTTTGGATAATATCAAAAGGTGCAGGACCGATGGACAACACTGCCTGGTGAAACTGTTTATCGGAATAGGAATCCCCGAAGGTTTCTTTGGCGTAGTCCTTTAGCTGAAGGAATTCCAGGCAGCCAATATAATATTTGAGATAATGAGCCGGCTCCGCTACGATATAGTCGTAGATTTCGGAGGCGGCTTCCTTATTGTCGATGCCATAATCGCTTAAGAAGTCCTTAAGGTCACTGAGTGTCCAGCCCTTTGCATGAATGGATAAATCTGCGGTGGCATAGAGGCTCAAAAGAGCGGACTGGTTATGCATAAGGAGCGAAGCCTTTTCCTCCGGCAGACCGGCATAAGAGTAAGAGAGCATTTCCACATAAGTTGCCCAGCCCTCTACATAGCCGGGATAGTTGAGAATACTCCGGATGGGTGCACAGCCGGAGGCAGACGTAGTGGTAGTCTGATAGAGATGTCCCGGGAATCCTTCGTGCGCCAGTGTGGTGAAAAGTTCGAAGCCTTCGTAGTGGCTGCGGGGATTGATATAGATGACATTATGGGAAATGTCATCGATAGGGGCCGTCAGATAAAAGGCGGGAGCCATGGAATCCTGCATACAAGGGTCCACGGAGCGGACGAAAAAATCCGTAGAGACCGGCGGCAGGAAATCCTTTGCAATAGCGGAAGAAAGACAGGTAAGCATCTCTTCCGGGGTGGCATCCTTCAGCGGAAAATCGTCGGTAGTAAGAGAAATGCCGGGATGACTGGCAGCAATCCCGTTGATGGCAAGAAGGTCGGATTTCCGTTGCTTTTCCGTCATTTCTAAAAGTTCATCTATGGAATGGGAAGAGCCGGTGGCATCATAAACCAAAGCAGCATAATAGTCTGAGCCATCCGGAAAATAGCAAAGTCCGGCGGAGTTACGGCCACTACCTTTGTGCTCCACCAGAAAATCCCGCAAAGCTTCATAGGCTGGCAGAACATATTCTCTAAAAGCAGCTTCATTTTCGATACAGTAGGAAGCCTGTTCCTCTGCTGATAAATCAGGGAGTTCCGCTACTTTATTACGAAAAGTAGTAATCAGATAATGCTCAGAACTGTTATCACAGAAGGTATTTAAGTCTGCAATCAGCGTATCCGCCTGGTTATCTGAAAGAAAAAGTCCCTCATTGATTTTGTTCGTTTCATAATCTAAGACAGAATCAAAGCAGGATGGAATCAGTGAAAGCAGAGTCAGATAATCCTCCACATCTTTGCGGTCATAGAAATGGTATTCTGATAGCAGGATCGGAAGCTGGGCAGGAAATCCGGTGGAAGGACGCAGGATTTCCGGGTAATAGGTATAGTCTGACTGACTGCGGTTAGAGGAGACGTAGTCATTTAAAATATCATAGGTCAGCTTCTGCTCGGTGGTCAGTACCTCATAGTCATAGGACTGTAACCCACAGGAGATATTTTCGATATTTAAGGCAGATTGCTTTCTGGCATCGGCAGAATAATCCGGCAGAGCAATTTTATAATCGGTAATGCCATAGACTTCCGGCTGGCTTAAGGTATAGTGAAGAGTCAGGGTATCGGAGGTTACTTCGCTTTGAAATAAAAGACTGGTATACTCCTCAAAGGAAATGGAATCCGGCGCAATATAACCGGAATCAGAAACCGACTGGTCTTTGCTGCACCCGCTTAGAAGAAATAAGGATAAAGCAAAGCAAATGGTTATCAGAAAAGGAGAAATATATTTGTGCAGCATAGACGGCCTCGGATGAAGAGTGTTCAACAAAGAATATGAAAAAAATCGTATCGATATGACAAAAGAACGTGATATGGCAGAAGAGGGTGTGCTATAATCACCAGAGAAAGTAGTTCCTTCCGGGAAAACTGCATATAGTAGAGTAACGGGAAAGCAAAAGAGGTTCGAAATGAATTATCTGTGGGGATTTATGATTCTTGTGGGAGTGCTCTACGGTGCAATCAACGGAACACTGCCGGAAGTGACGGAGGCAGCAGTAAACTCTGCCAAAGAAGCAGTGGCATTAGCCATTACGATGACAGGAGTCATGGCGTTCTGGATGGGAATGATGAAAATTGCGGAATGCAGTGGCATTGTAAAAGCGGCAGTAAAGAAAATGCGGCCGGTGCTGACATTTCTTTTTCCTGATATACCCGATGACCATCCTGCCAATCATTACATAGCAGTCAACATGATAGCCAATATGTTAGGGCTTGGCTGGGCGGCAACGCCGGCAGGCTTAAAGGCAATGCAGCAATTACAGGAGTTACATATTGCCAGACTTAAGGCAGCCGGAAAAAACATACAGAAGTATTCCGGAAATGCCACAAAGGAAATGTGTACCTTTTTGATTATCAATATATCGTCTCTGCAACTGATTCCCATGAACATTGTGGCGTACCGCAGTCAGTATGGCTCGGTGCATCCGGCTGCGGTGGTGGGACCGGGACTTGCAGCGACCATTATCAGCACAGCAACGGCAGTCATTTTCTGCCGGATTGTAAGTCGAAGGAGAACGGATTAATGTATACCATAGGAATCATCGAACAGGATAAAGCATTGGGGGATGCCATGGAGCAGGTACTGGACGAAAAAGGCTATTTTACAGTGCGGGCGGATTCCCTCACAGATGCCGGGGAGTTATTTCAGCAGGTTATTGTGGATATGGTGGTATTAGACCTTGAGCAGAAGGAATTTGCCGGAAAAGAGGATGCAGCAGCAAAATGGGAGAATACCCTCCTCGCCCTGGTGCAGGCAAAGCCACTGCTATTGATTCGGCCGGAGAAAACCGGCTCTGTTTTTGAACGGTGTAAAAAATGCATAGAACGGGCAGACGATTATATCAGAAAGCCCTTTGATATACAGGAATTCCGCATCCGGGTGGAAGTACGTCTGAGTAAGATTCCGGCAGAAAAAGAGAAAGTAAGATTTTTCTATTACGAAGAGATAAAGCTGGATATCGAGAAGCGGCTGGCGACCATTGGCGGGCAGACTACGAAGCTTACCAGAACAGAAGCTGCTATTTTAAAATGTCTGATACAGCGGAACGGACGGACAGTGACAAAGACCACGCTGTTAGACGAAATTGCAGAAGATACACCGGACTGTGTGGAAAGTTCCATCAAAGTCCATGCCAGCAACTTACGACGGAAACTGCGGGAATTAAGCGGCAGGGATTACATCGAAACCCGCAAGGGCGTGGGGCTGCGCCTGCGGAAGCAGTAAAAAGAGGCATGATAGTTCTCCTGTCTGCATAGAATGAAAAAGAAGCTCTTAGCAGGAGAATGAGGATGCGCTTTCTTATGTTCCTGTCAGATGCCCTGATTCCGATACTGGTCTTTTACATCGTAGGATTCGGCATTCTGATGAAGAAAAATGTATATGACGATTTCTTAAAGGGAGCAAAAGAGGGCATACAGACAGTAGTTGGAATTCTGCCAACGCTGGTGGGGCTTATGGTAGCAGTCGGGATCCTAAGAGCCTCCGGGCTGTTGGACTTCATTTCTACTACCTGCATGGGCTGGACGAAACATATCGGAATCCCTTCCGAGCTTATCCCCATTGCCATTGTCAAAATGTTTTCCTCCTCGGCGGCAACCGGACTGCTGGTGGATTTATACAAGGAAGCCGGGTGTGATTCCTTCGTGGGAATGGCAGCCTCTGTCATGTTAAGCTGCACCGAGACCATTTTTTATACCATGTCAATTTATTTTATGTCGGTAAAAGTACGAAAGACCGGCTTTACGCTTCCGGGGGCATTGTTTGCTACGCTGGCAGGAATTGCGGCAAGTATCTTTTTGGCGGGACGAGTGTAGACTTTCCATAAATAGTGTGCTACACTTTTTCTGGGTTGACGAGGACTGTACAGGACTTCAGATGATGAAGATACAATTCTTCAAAAGTCAGGAATAAAAGTGCTTGTAACTGTATATTATGTAAGGCAGGGACATAGAAATTTGACATTTGCAGAAGGAAGGACTATAATAGCTTTTGCAAATAAATAGCGCGGGATGGAGCAGTCTGGAAGCTCGTCGGGCTCATAACCCGAAGGTCACAGGTTCAAATCCTGTTCCCGCAACTCTTTAACCACTGTCTTATGGGCGGTGGTTTTTACTTTACAGGAAATTGCTTTCCTGTAAAGTAAAAACCGCTCCGCGGGGATGCGCACTGCGGCGCATAAGGTAGATGTCGCAAGCGACCGCCGCAGGCGCGAGAATGTGCCAAGGCACATTCTTTTTTACGCGAGTTGCTCGCAGTTACCAACGCATCCGTAAGAAGCTGCCAGTGGCAGATTCTGTAGGTCTATTGCAGCAAATAGAGAAAAATTAGGGGTGTGACAATGACAGGAAAGATTAAAAATGAGCGAAAGAAGAAAAAACAGCAGAATATCCTGTTTCGGATTTTATTTCTGCTGGCACTGGCAGTATTTTTGTATGCGGCAGTAAGATTGATTCTGTATGGAATTACTTATTGGAAAGGAAGCCATGAATATAAGGGACTGCAGAAATATGTCAGTGAGCAGCCAAAGGATGAAAGCAGTACGGGAGAAAACGGGGAATTTACCGTAGATTTTTCCGGATTAAAGGAGTTGAACCCGGACTGCATCGGCTGGATCCGGTTTGAAAATATTGATATCAGCTATCCGATTATGCAGGGAGAGGATAATGAATATTATCTGAAGCATACCTTTGAGGGACAGGCTGTAACAGCGGCAAGTATTTTCATGGATGCCAACAATCATGCTGATTTTTCTGACCAGAATACCTTCATCTATGGTCATAATATGAAGGACAAGACCATGTTTGGTAAATTAAATAACTATAAGGATGAGGAATTTTATAAAGAAAATCCGTATTTTTATATTTATACACCGGATTATACCTACCGTTATGATATTTTTTCCTGTTATCTGGCAAGAGTGGATAATGAAGTGGATTTCTATACCCAGTTTGCATCCGATGAGCAGTTTCAGGAATTCTTAGATGGTGTAAAGGCACAGTCAGCGTATGATACCGGCGTAGAGGTAACACCAGAGGATAAAGTAATTACATTGATGACCTGCAACAAGGCAGGCTATGATTACCGTTTCTTGGTACATGCGGTACAGACAGAGGCAGTTCCAAACGGTGACGTGGCACCGGCAGAGGAGAATGCAGGCACAGAAAGCGAAGCGGAATAAAAGAGAAAGACTACTTTTAATGGAACAGGAGGCAGCAGAATGGATGGTATCGAGACATTAAAGCAATGGGTCATGGACTCAGATAATATTGTATTCTTTGGAGGTGCAGGTGTATCTACGGAGAGCGGCATTCCGGATTTCAGGAGTGTGGACGGACTTTATAACCAGAAATACGATTATCCGCCGGAAACCATCTTAAGCCACAGCTTTTATATGCGTAAAAAAGAAGAATTTTACCGATTCTACCGGGATAAAATGCTGTGCCTGGATGCAAAGCCTAATGCAGCGCATAAGAAATTGGCAGAGCTTGAGGCAGCCGGTAAGTTAAAGGCGGTTGTGACGCAGAATATTGATGGACTGCATCAGGCGGCCGGCAGCAAAAAGGTATTAGAGCTTCATGGCAGTGTCCACCGGAACTACTGCCAGAGCTGCGGAAAGCTATTTGATGCCGAATATATTTTAAAGAGTAGTGGAATTCCAACCTGTGATGAATGCGGCGGCAGCATCAAGCCGGATGTGGTTTTATATGAGGAAGGCTTAGACCAGCAGACCTTAGAGGATGCGGTGTATTATATCAGCCATGCAGATATGCTCATTATCGGCGGTACTTCACTGGCAGTATATCCCGCAGCAGGACTTATCGATTATTACCGGGGCAATAAGCTGGTGCTGATTAATAAGTCCACCACGCCATTGGACAACCGGGCAGACTTACTGATACAGGGTAGCATCGGAGCCGTATTGTCAGAGGTCTGAAAGAGGCAGAAGAAATTACCTAATAATATAGAAGATAATCATAGAAGAAAGGGACGACATGAATAATTATCAATACGAAGTAGGCGATATTGTAAAATTAAAAAAACAGCATCCCTGTGGAAGCCAGGAGTGGGAAATTCTTCGGGTAGGAGCGGATTTCCGGTTGAAATGCATGGGTTGTGACCATCAGATTATGATTGCCAGAAAACTGGTGGAGAAGAATACCAAAGGTCTTCGAAAAAAAAGTGAGCAAAAAAATGAAACAGAATCGTAAGAATAATAAGAAAAACACTTGCGAAACGGGTCAGATTATGCTATCATATAGGCTCGTGATATGTAAAAATTCCTTGCTTCCCGCATAGACAGGAGGCCAGAGACCAAAAGGAGGTAAATCTAGCATGAACAAATATGAATTAGCACTTGTTGTGAATGCCAAGATCGAAGACGATGTCAGAACTGCTACAGTTGAGAGAGCAAAAGAGTATATCACTCGTGCAGGTGGAACTGTAACAGAAGTAGAAGAGTGGGGTAAGAAGAAATTAGCTTACGACATTCAGAAAATGAGCGACGGCTTCTACTATTTCATCCAGTTCGAGGCAGAATCATCTGTTCCGGCAGAAGTAGAGCAGAATGTTCGTATTATGGACAACGTACTTCGTTTCTTATGCGTTAGAAAAGACGAGGCATAAATAGAAGAGAAGGAGAAAGTGGTATGAATAAAGTAATACTTATGGGACGTTTAACAAGAGACCCGGAGGTTCGTTACTCCAGCGGAGATAACCAGATGGCAATCGCAAGATATTCACTGGCTGTAGACCGCAGAGGCAGACGTGAAGGGAATGATGGGCAGACCGCTGATTTTATCAACTGCGTAGCATTTGGAAGAGCAGGAGAGTTTGCTGAGAAATATTTCCATAAAGGAATTAAGGTACTTGTAACAGGTCGTATCCAGACCGGAAGTTACACCAACAAAGACGGTCAGAAAGTATATACCACTGATGTCATAATAGAAGAGCAGGAATTTGCTGAGAGTAAATCAGCATCCGACAATGCAGGCGGTTTTGCACCGGCTGACAGACCTTCACCAAGCAGTGCAGGCGATGGATTTATGAATATCCCTGACGGAATTGATGAGGAATTACCATTTAACTAAATCAATAGGAGGTAATAGCCATGGCTTTCAATAAGACAGACAGAGATGGTGCGCCAATGAGAAGAAGAGGCGGAATGCACAGAAGAAAGAAAGTTTGTGTTTTCTGTGGAAAAGACAACACCATCGATTATAAAGATGTAAATAAGTTAAAAAGATATATCTCTGAGAGAGGAAAAATCCTTCCAAGAAGAATTACAGGAAACTGTGCAAAACATCAGAGAGCTTTGACAGTTGCTATCAAGAGAGCACGTCATATCGCAATTATGCCTTACGTTCAGGATTAATCCTGAAACCGGCAGGTACACAACGTATACAAAAGGACGATTCGAAAGAATCGTCTTTTTTTGCTTTACAGGAAATTGCTTTCCTGTAAAGTAAAAAACGCTCCGCGAGGATGTACCTTGGCACATTCTTTGTTCCATGTAGCGAGAAAATCGCATGCTTGCATACAGATTTAAAACCAGAGAAGTAAAATCGGTTGCGAAATAGAATAAGGTATGGTATATTATTCCATGTAACTGCGTTAATGCGCTAAAGAACAATGAATGTAAGGGAGAAATTATCATGAAAACATTGAAGAAAGCATTAGTAACTGGTTTAGTTGCCGTAATGATGGTAGTAAACCTGGCTGGCTGTGGAAAATTTGATGCAGCAGCTTATGTAGAGTCCTGTCTGGATCTTTTAACAAAAGGAGAGACAGAGCAGTACATGAAAATGACCGGCCGTAGCAAAGAGCAGGCAGAATCTGATTACGAATCTAACATCGATGCTATGATGACAGAGATGGATCAGTTCAACTTATCCGATGAGTTAAGCAACAGCTATCGTCAGCTTTTTAAAGATGTATATGCAAAAGCAAAATACACCGTAAAAGATGCTGAGAAGATGGATGACAAAGACGGATATTATGTAACTGTTGAAATTGAGCAGATGACAGGTCTTTTCAACGGAATCCAGGAAGAACTTATGACAGAGTTCACAGAGTGGGCAAATTCCTTTGATGCAGATGCTTATCCAACAGAGGATGAAATGTATGAACAGATGTATCAGATGATGTATGATCTTATGAGTGCAAGAGTAGACAGCATCACATATAATGATCCACAGGAAGTTGTTGTAGAAGTGATTGGAGAAGACAACGTATACAGCATTTCTGATGGAAGCATGACAGAACTTGATGAAGCATTGTTAGATGTAGCAACAGAGTAATTAAAATCAGAAATCATTATTAATAAGAAGAAGGCAGGTAATTGCAAAAGCAGTTACCTGCCTTCTTCTTATTAATAATTTTATAAATGTTTTACTTGTTTTCTTTAAGGGCATTTGTTACAATCGACACAAAGCATATATTCTAATTTTCGAATGGCAAAAGCCAATCTAAATTTCTGGTATCAATTCAATGAATTCTATGCTTTTAAATTCTAATTACAATTAATGAACGCATAGTGCATTGGATAGGCGGAATTTCAGAATCGAAAATGAGATATGCAGTCCTGCTTTTCCGTGCATTATGGGAAAAGGAGGAAACATGAAAACTTGAAAAAGTTACATCGGATGGTAACGGCAGTTAAGCGGGATGGAGAGGTAGGTCTTGCATATATGAAGAGTTTTGAGAGAGAAGAGCGGATTCGGAAACAGGGCGAAGCAGAAGGAAAAGCAGAGGAAATCATACGTCTTGGTCGCCGATTTGAAAAATCCAAAGATGAGATAGTGGAATTATTAAAGGAAGAATTAGGCGTAAAAGAAGAAAATGCACTGGAAATTTTAGAAATGTATGATAAATAAAGAAGAACTACATTAAAATATTGAAAGCAGGCATATCATAGTTTTGATATACCTGCTTTTTTACATACAATTTACAAAACCATAGCTTTGTATTTTACGTTCCCCCGTTATGATAACAATTGTCACGAAGACGAGAAAAGAAAGAACAAATCATTTTGGAGGAAAGAAAATGAAAAAGAAATTATTATCCGTAATGCTGGTAGGAGCATTAGCAATCAGCGCATTAACAGGATGTGGAAACAAAGAAACCGCATCAGATGACAGCCAGAAGACAGGCACAACAACAGAGGCAGACCGCAGCAGTGATGCAGCAGATACATCAGATTTTGATAACAGTGAAATGATTAACGTACAGTCCAGAGAAGATGGTTCCGGAACAAGAGGAGCATTTATCGAGCTGTTTGGTATCGAAGAAAAAGATGCCGATGGAAATAAAATTGATAACACAACAGAGGAAGCAAACATCACAAACAGTACAGAAGTAATGCTTACATCTGTAGCAGGTGATGAATATGCAATCGGTTATGTATCACTTGGTTCTTTAAATGATACCGTAAAGGCATTAAAGATTGACGGAGCAGAAGCAACTGCAGAAAATATCAAAGCTGGTACATACAAAATCGCAAGACCATTTAACATCGCAACAAAAGGTGATGCAACAGGACTTGCAGCAGATTTCATCAACTACATCATGAGTGATGAAGGACAGAAAGTAATCGAAGACAATGGTTATATTTCACAGGGAAGCAACGGAGCATTTACATCGGATGGTTCTACCGGAAAAATCGTAGTAGCTGGATCTTCTTCTGTAACACCTGTAATGGAGAAATTAATTGAAGCATACAAAGCAATCAACAAAGATGCAGAAATTGAACTTCAGGAATCTGATTCTACAACAGGTATGACAGCAGCAATGGAAGGAACCTGTGATATCGGAATGGCTTCCAGAGAATTAAAGGACAGCGAAACAGAAGGCGGACTTACTGCACAGGTAATTGCAATGGATGGTATCGCAGTAGTAGTAAACAACAGTAACCCAATGGATGAGATGAGTTCAGATAATGTAAAGGATATCTTCACAGGTGCAGTAACAACCTGGGATGAAGTTGCAAAATAAATCTGCAAGTAGGATAAGGTAAGAACAGTATGAATAATTTCAAAGAAAAAGCAATGAAAATAGTATTCTTACTTACAGCCAGTTTCTCCATACTGGCTGTTGCCTTAATCTGTGTTTTCCTTTTTGCAAATGGAATACCGGCAATCAAAAAAATCGGATTGCCGGATTTTCTGCTAGGTACAAAATGGAAACCGGGAAATAATCTCTATGGAATCTTCCCGATGATTTTAGGCAGTATCTATGTAACCGCCGGAGCAATTGTGGTGGGAGTACCAATTGGAATCTTAATGGCAATCTTTATGGCGAGATTTTGCCCGAAGAAGCTTCACAGCTTCTTAAAGCCGATGATAGATCTGTTAGCAGGAATCCCGTCCATCGTATATGGATTCTTTGGCCTGGTAGTCATAGTACCATTTGTAAGAGAACATTTTAAAGGAAACGGAAACAGTATATTTACCGCATCGATTCTTCTTGGAATCATGATACTTCCAACGATTATCAGTGTATCGGAAGCTGCAATCCGTGCAGTGCCGGAGCATTATTATGAAGGTGCACTGGCACTTGGCGCAACCCATGAGCGGAGTGTTTTTAAAACCGTGGTTCCGGCAGCCAAATCAGGAATTATGGCAGCAGTTATCTTAGGAATCGGCCGTGCCATTGGTGAGACCATGGCGGTTATGATGGTAGTAGGTAACCAGGCGCGTATTCCGAACAGTATATTTAAGGGTGTACGTACCCTGACAACAAATATCGTAATTGAAATGGGTTATGCTACAGACTTACACCGTGAGGCATTGATTGCAACCGGCGTTGTACTGTTTGTATTTATCCTTATTATCAATCTGGTATTTTCAATTGTAAAAGGAAAGGCGGATAAAGAATAATGACAAAATTCAAAGATAAAATGAATTCTTATAAAAAGCATCCGGGTTCTTTTCTTTTATTACTGCTGGTAGTAGCAGCGGCAATTATAACAGTAGCAGTATTACTTTATCTGGTGGCGTACATATTGATTCACGGTGTGCCATATTTAAAACCAGGTCTTTTCGCACTGGAATATAATTCGGATAACGTATCTATGCTTCCGGCAATGATAAATACACTGGAAATGACGCTGTTTTCCCTGCTTTTTGCAGTACCGCTTGGAATCGGAGCCGCAGTTTATCTGGTGGAATATGCACCGAAGGGAAGTAAACTGGTTAAAGTAGTAAGAATTACGGCAGAGACCTTAACCGGTATCCCTTCTATTATATATGGTCTGTTTGGTATGTTATTTTTCGTAACTTATCTGCACTGGGGTTATTCCATGTTAGCCGGTGCGGCAACCCTTGCCATTATGGTATTGCCGGTTATCATGCGAACAACAGAAGAAGCATTACTCTGTGTACCGGATACCTACCGGGAAGGAAGCTTTGGATTGGGAGCCGGAAGACTTCGTACGGTATTCCGTATCGTACTCCCATCTGCGATGCCTGGAATCTTGTCCGGAATCATTCTGGCAGTAGGACGAATTGTAGGAGAGACCGCAGCACTGATTTATACTGCAGGAACGGTAGCAGACCTTGCACCGAATCTGATGGCATCCGGACGAACTTTGGCCGTTCATATGTATTCCCTTTCCAGAGAGGGATTACATACCAATGAAGCTTATGCAACCGGCGTAGTGCTTCTGGTTATTGTATTACTGATAAATGGTGTATCAACGTTGATAGCCAGGAAATTCACGAAAGGAGATGGAGAAGTAAAATGAGTGAGCAGGCAAAATTTTCTGTCAAAGGACTTGACTTATATTACGGAGATTTCCACGCATTAAAAGATGTGAATCTTGATATCAATGCAAAAGAGATAACTGCATTTATCGGACCATCCGGTTGTGGAAAGTCAACATTTTTAAAAACATTAAACAGAATGAATGATTTGGTAGAGGGCTGTAAGATTACCGGGGACGTAAGATTAGACGGTGAAAATATATACAGCGGCATGGATGTCAGCCAGCTTAGAAAGCGTGTGGGAATGGTATTCCAGAAGCCAAATCCATTTCCGATGAGTATCTATGACAACATTGCATACGGTCCGAGAACCCACGGTATCCACAACAAAGCTAAATTAAATGAAATCGTGGAGACATCCCTGCGTCAGGCAGCTATCTGGGATGAAGTAAAGGATCGCCTGAATAAGAGTGCATTGGGAATGTCCGGTGGACAGCAGCAGAGACTTTGTATTGCAAGAGCACTGGCAGTACAGCCGGAAGTAATCCTGATGGATGAGCCGACTTCTGCACTGGATCCGATTTCCACTTCCAAAATTGAGGATCTGGTAATCGAATTAAAAAAAGATTATACCATTATTATGGTAACCCACAATATGCAGCAGGCAACCCGTGTATCGGATAAAACAGTATTTTTCTTATTGGGAGAGATTATAGAGAGTGGAGATACCGAAAAATTATTCTCCGTTCCAACAGACAAACGGACAGAAGATTATATTACAGGGAGGTTCGGTTAAATGCGTAATCGTTTTGACAGACAGCTAGAACAGTTAAACAATGAATTAATCCAGATGGGAAGCATGATAGAGCATGCCATTGAAATGGCAGTTTCTGCCCTGGTAAACCAGGATACGGAAAAAGCCAAGGAAGCAATGGCATATGATGTGGAAATCGACCATCAGGAGCGTGATATTGAATCCTTATGCATGAAGCTTTTATTGCAGCAACAGCCGGTGGCAAGAGATTTGCGCCTGATTTCTGCAGCATTAAAAATGATTACCGATATGGAGCGAATCGGTGACCATGCCGGTGATATTTCCGAGATGACACTGCTGATGTCTGATGAACCGTATATCATCAGCCCGGAGGAGATTCAGGGTATGGCAAAGGAAACCACAGACATGGTTATCAAGAGCATTGATGCCTTTGTAAAACGCGATATGGAGCTGGCAAAGAAAGTAATCGCACAGGATGATGTTGTGGATGACCTTTTCATGAAAGTAAAACAGGATTTAATCCAGATGATCAATAAAAGCGCAGAAAATGGCGAGCAGGCAGCAGATATTCTTATGGTAGCCAAGTATTTTGAGCGAATCGGAGATCATGCGACCAATATTGCGGAATGGGTAATCTATTCCATTACCGGAAGCCACATTAACTAAACATTCTTAGACAAAAGTGAAAAAAATAGTACATTTTTTACACTGCTTATACATAATTCTTACAAACTGTCAAAATGTCCTTGCAAAATGCCTCTAAAGTGTATATGGTGTATATGTAAGACGAAAAATATGTAAAAAATTGAAAAGTCTATGCATATTACCATGCATAAGGAGGACAAAATGGATATTTTTGGAATACTGACACTGATTGGAGGATTGGCCCTGTTCCTGTATGGAATGGATGTTATGGGAGCTGGGCTGGAGAAAGTATCAGGAGGCAAGTTAGAACGGATACTGGAGAAATTAACTTCCAATCCGCTCAAAGGAGTGCTGTTAGGAGCCGGAGTAACTGCTGTTATTCAGTCATCTTCAGCAACTACCGTAATGGTAGTTGGTTTTGTAAACTCCGGAATTATGAAACTTTCCCAGGCAATTGGTATTATCATGGGTGCCAATATCGGTACAACGGTAACATCCTGGCTCTTAAGTCTGACCGGAATAGATAGTGGAAATGTATGGATTAATCTCTTAAAACCATCTTCTTTTACACCGGTTCTTGCGATGATAGGTATTGTTTTAATGATGACCGGAAAGAAAAGCAAGAAAGCTGATGTAGGGGAGATTTTATTAGGCTTTGCAGTATTGATGACCGGAATGGAAAGTATGAGCGGAGCAGTAAAACCGTTGGCTGATGTTCCTGAATTTACCAATATACTGACTATGTTCCATAATCCAATTTTAGGAATTCTGGTAGGAGCACTTCTGACAGCGGTGATTCAGAGCTCGTCCGCATCTGTAGGTATACTGCAGGCACTGTCTGTAACAGGAGCATTTACTTATGGCTCAGTTATTCCAATTATTTTAGGACAGAATATCGGAACCTGTGTTACAGCTATGATTTCTTCTGTTGGAGCAAACCGGAATGCAAAGCGAACTGCTTTTGTGCATCTGTATTTTAATATTATTGGTACCGTATTGTTCCTGACATTATATAGTATTTTGAATGCAGTTATTCATTTCCCGTTTGCAAATGATACAGTTGGTGTAGCAGGAATTGCACTGATTCACAGTATCTTTAATATATTTGCAACAGTAATTTTATTCCCATTTACAAAAGGACTGGAGAAGCTGGCATATCTGACACTTCCAATTACAGAAGAGGAAAAGAGCAAGACGGAAGTACAGGAGTTCCCATTATTAGACGACCGTTTTCTTGCAACACCATCCTTTGCCATTGAGCAGTGCCACAGCATGTCCATTGAGATGGCAAACCTGTCCAAGGATTCCTTCTTAGAAGCAATCGGACTTTTGGAGAATTATACACAGGAAGTAGCAGATGACATTATCGCAAAGGAAAATCTCGTAGATAAATACGAAGACAAGCTGCGTGCTTATCTGACCAAGTTAAGCAGTCAGAATCTGACCTATGCAGACAGCCAGAATGTATCTACGCTGTTACATTGTATTACAGATTTTGAACGTATTTCGGACCATGCAGCGAATATCGTAGATTCCATTATCGAGATGAAAAAGAAGGAGCTGGTTTTCTCTAAGAAAGCAGAGGAAGAAATGCATGTATTTGGAAAAGCAGTAGAAGACATTCTCTGCCGTACCATGACTGCATACACTGCCGATGATGAAGAGCTGGCTAAGACCGTAGAACCATTAGAGCAGGTTATTGATGAATTAAATAAAGCAATTAAGAAACGGCATATCAAACGTCTCCGGAAAGGAAAATGTTCTATCGAGTTAGGACTGGTGCTGGCAGATATCGTTACCAACTATGAGCGTGTATCAGACCATTGTTCCAACATTGCAGTCTGCCTGATCCAGGAACAGGATAAAGATGTAGAAGAGCATGACCTGACGGCACATATGGATGAAGAAGACAATAGAAAATTTGCAGAGCAGATAAAAGAATATACAGAAAAATACGCTTTGCCGGAAAAATAAAAAAGCCGGGAGGAAAATGCAATGGCACTTATTTATATCGTAGAAGATGATATAAACATACGGGAAATCGAACGTTATGCACTAAAAAACAGTGGATTTGAAGTAGAGGAATTTGATAACGGAAAAGATTTCTTCCAGAGAGTGTCAGAGCAGGCACCATCCCTGATGCTGTTAGATATTATGCTGCCGGGAGAGGATGGACTGGAAATTTTAAGCCGTGTCCGGAAAAATCCGGCAACAGAAAAGACTCCTGTGATTATGGTAACGGCAAAGACCACAGAGATTGATAAAGTCCGTGGACTGGATATGGGTGCAGATGATTATATCAGTAAGCCTTTTGGTGTTATGGAGCTGATTTCCAGAGTGAAAGCATTACTCCGCCGCACCGAAAAGGAAGATGATGGTGATACATTAGCCTGTGGAAGCATAGAGATTGATAATAAGCGTCACAGCGTAACCGTTCAGGGAGAAACCTGTGAGCTTACTTTTAAAGAATTTGAACTATTAAAATACCTTATGATAAACCAGGGCATTGTATTATCCCGTGACAAGCTGATGAATCAGGTCTGGGGATTTGAATACGAAGGAGAAAGCCGTACTGTAGATATGCACATAAAGACGCTCCGGCATAAGCTTGGCGATGGCGGGCAACAGATTAAAACCGTCCGTAATGTGGGCTATGTGATGGAGCCGTAGGAGCATTCATGAAGAAAAAAATAAATATACAATTTATTATGATAGCAGCGCTTGCCATTGTGGTCACAGCGCTGTCTGCTATGTTAGTGTATTATAATATTTTAAAAGAGCAGGTACTTGGAGATTTGAAAGCCTATGCCCATGTGATAGAGCTTTTGAATATAGATGACCTTGCAGTGGAAATAGAAAAAGACCCGTATAATCCCATCGATGATGACCTTCGAATCACATTGATTGGAACAGATGGGGAAGTATTATATGAAAGTCTGTTAAATAAAGACGAGATGGACAATCATAATGAACGCCCGGAAATTATTGAAGCAAGGGAAAAAGGTGAAGGCGAAGCCGTCCGTTACTCGGCCACTTCCGGAACCCATACTTTTTACTATGCGGAGCGTTTACAGAATGGAAATGTGCTTCGAATCGGAAGGGATTCCGTCAGTGTAAACCGTATTATGGTAAATACTTTAGTGATTGTACTGGTAATTGCACTTTGTATCCTCTTTGTCTGTATGGGAATTTCCCATTATCTGACGAAGAAGCTGGTAGAGCCTATCGAGAAGCTGGCAACAAATATTATGCTGGTGGATGAAAATAATGTATATGAAGAAATCCGGCCTTTTGTGAATACCATTAAGGAGCAGCACATCAATATTATCAATAATGCGCAGCTTCGCCAGGAATTTACTGCGAATGTATCCCATGAATTAAAGACACCGCTGACAGCAATTTCCGGTTATGCGGAGTTAATCGGAAACGGAATGACCGGTAAAGAGGATACCATCCGTTTCTCTAATGAGATACACTCCAATGCCAACCGGCTGTTAAGCCTGATTAATGATATTATAAAGCTTTCAGAACTGGATGAGGCAGACCACCAGATGGAAATGGAAAAAATCGACCTTTATAAACTGGCAGAGAACTGTGTGCAGATGATGCAGGTGACAGCAGAGAAGCAGGGAATCAGGCTGACGTTGCAGGGAGAAAGCACCATGATCATGGCAAACAAGGGACTGATGGATGAAGTCTTTTATAATCTTTGCAGCAATGCCATCCGCTATAATAAGCCAGGTGGAAGTGTTACAGTAACGGTAGGAACAAAGGATGAGCGTCCGTTCTTAAGTGTAGCGGATACCGGAATCGGAATTCCAAAGGAATGCCAGGAACGTGTATTTGAGCGGTTTTACCGGGTAGATAAGAGCCGTTCGAAATCCACCGGCGGAACAGGTCTTGGACTTGCCATTGTAAAGCATATTGTAGCACAACATAATGCTGCCCTCTGCTTAGACAGTGAGCTGGGTAAGGGAACCACCATAGAAATTGTATTTTAGGAAGAACAAGAATGGAAAGAATTGACATAAATTATCATTTAGCGTATATTTGAATAACAATCCGTGAGGGAGTAGTTCGCGTGAATACGTGATTTGTCAACAACCTCGGTCTGATGAAGGCCTGGCAAATCTTAATGAATGAGACTCATGTATGCAGCACAGGATAACTGCATACATGCAGTCTCATTTTAAATTATACTATCGGAGGAATTTGTGTTTATGGTAATGTTCTTTACACTCTTACTGATGGGAGTAGGTCTTTCGATGGATGCTTTTGCAGTGTCTATTTGTAAGGGACTTTCCATGCGGAAGGTAAACAAAAAGCAATGTCTTGTAATTGGCTTATTCTTCGGAGGATTCCAGGCACTGATGCCATTTATTGGCTGGGTACTGGGAAGCCAGTTTGAACAGTATATTACAAGCATTGACCACTGGATTGCATTTATCCTGTTAGGATTTATCGGTGGAAAAATGGTAGTGGAAGCAATCCGGGAAAAGGATGAAGCAGTAGAAGTCGGGAAAATGGATCCGCCACTGGATTTCAAAGAGATGTTTATTCTGGCAATCGCAACCAGCATCGATGCCCTTGCCGTTGGAATCACATTTGCATTTTTGCAGGTGCCAATCGTTGAGGCAATTTCCATCATCGGAATTACGACCTTTGTGATTTCTGTCATTGGTGTATATGTAGGAAACTTCTTTGGAAACAGATATAAGAAGAAGGCGGAATTGGCCGGCGGTATGATTCTTATCTTAATCGGAGTTAAGATTTTACTGGAACATCTTGGAATTTTGGCATTTTAAAAGAAGGAGGAATATAATATGACAACAATCTGGACATATGTATTACTGGTAGTTGGTTTTGTACTGTTAATTAAAGGAGCAGATTTCTTTGTAGAAGGAAGCTCGGGAATTGCAAAGAAATTAAAGGTGCCATCGTTGATTATCGGACTTACGATAGTGGCAATGGGAACGTCCCTGCCGGAATGTGCCGTCAGTGTGGCAGCATCTATTTCCGGAAACAATGCCCTGGCAGTCAGTAATGTAGTTGGCTCAAATATCTTTAACCTGATGGTGGTTTGTGGCTTTTGTGCCGTAATTACACCACTTGCAGTAGGAAAAAAGACCTTAAAGCAGGAATTTCCATTTTCTGTGCTTATGGCAGCCCTGCTTTTAGTGCTGGGTTACATTGGAATGAGCGTTGGCAGAATAGATGGTGTGATTTTATTGATTTTCTTTGCTCTCTTCATGTTCTGGATGGTGCGTTCTGCATTAAAGGCAAGAACAGCAGGAATTACAACAGATGCTTCCGAGGAAGCAGATGAGATTGAACGCGCAAAGCCAATCCCGGTATGGCTCTGTCTTGTATACATTGTGGGTGGAGCAGCAGCCATTGCATTTGGTGGCGACATGGTAGTAGACAGTGCGTCTGCTATTGCAGCAGCATTTGGTTTGAGCCAGAATTTAATCGGGCTTACGATAGTAGCAATGGGAACGTCATTACCGGAGCTGGTAACCTCTATTGTGGCAGCCCGTAAAAATGAAGTAGATATGGCTCTTGGAAATGTCATTGGTTCTAATATTTTCAATATCCTTTTTGTTCTTGGTATTGCCGCAGCCATAAGTCCGGTCGCCTTTATCATGGAAAATGTGATTGATATTGTAATCTTAATTGCAATGAGCATAATGGTACTGCTGTTTGCCTGGAGCAGGCAGAAAATAAACCGCATTGAAGGAGCAATTATGCTGCTTTCCTATGCGGGATATATGGTCTATATCTGTATGAGATAATATATTTGATAAGAAATAAGAAGCCCGTTTTTGTGGGCTTCTTATTGTGTTATGCGCGCAGCAAAAATATCTGTAAGAAGCTGCCGGTGGCAGATTCTGCAGGATGCTGACTAATTTTCCGATTCTTCTAACTGGGAAAGTACATTGTTAAGCTGGAAGGTGGAGCTGTCTATCAGGTCCGGAATGGAACCTAAGTATTCCAGATGAAAGCCGGCATAGCGGAAGAAATAGGTTGTTCTTAATCCATCATCCGGGATGGCAAGCTCGATATATTCATCTGTTGTATCAAGGTCAATGAGATAATATTCATTTGTTATATCGGAGGCAGCACTGCGGGACAGTGTAAAGTCGCCATTATAAAGCATTTCAGAATAATCGGTTCCATCTACCGTCAGGGTAGAAGAAAGCATTCCCGTTTCTTCGTTGTAAGTAGTGTCGTAGTAGATGGCATCCATTTCTCCGTTTCCATCCATATCTGCAGATACGGCAGAGCCCATAAGAGCATTTAACTGGAAATTGCCCGTGTAATGATATTCCGGTCTAAGTGCATTGAGCTGCTGGTAAGGTACAGAAAATAACAGTGTCTCGGAATAGGATGGAGTAATAACACCGTCATTTGCAATAAAAGTAATTCCTGCTTTGGTAAAATACCAGTTGCCATCCATCAGTACATGTTCCAAAAGGTTCGCAGATACATCGGAGCCGTCATGTTTGGCAAGCTGACTGACTTTGCCGTAGTTCGGTAACAAAAGCTGCTGGTTAATAAAGGAAAGTGCACTGTTTATCAGGGCATTGGAATCTGTAGCAATATCAGAAAGAGAAAGTGTTTTGCCATTTTCCAGATCATAATTAAACCCACCATAAGCAGCACTGTGGGTCTCCTCACTGGTAAATTCTTTTCTGGTACTCTCAAAAGAGATAATCCGGCTGTCCTGTCTGGTACAGGAAAAATCCTCATCTAAGTGATAGGCGGAAAAGGAATCCGGTGACTCAGCAAAAGAAATTCTTGCGGAAAGCAGACTTTCTAATCGGGCATCCTGGAAAGCATCCAGTTCTTCGTTTAAAGATTGTGTAATGGTTTTGGAAATCTTCGGATGACCGTCTATGGTCACCGTTGGTTTCTGATAGGAGGTATATAATAAAACAGTAGATAAATCATTGGCATGATAAGTCTCTGTTTTGGAATTAAATGTTATTGTTACCGGGTCATTCCGGGACTGTTCTGTTGATTCTTCTGTAGCGTCCGGCTGTTCACTGCCGGAATCCGTCTGTACAGAAGACTGTTTCTTCCCACCACATCCGCAAAAGACCAGGGTGGCAATACAAATCAGGACAATAAATCTTTGCTTCATAGATATCTCCTTGTGGTTCGCATTCGTACCTAGAGTATAGCACATTTTATCTGGAAAAATCTTTAAAAAAGAATGAAGTTTTCCGGGGAAAGCGTTAGGGGGTGAAAGAAGCGTAATGTCCGTGCTGTTCAGTGAGTCCGAATGCGACATAAGGGCGGCAAGGGGCACTAAGAATTTCGAAGGGATATGAGATTGACTGGCAACCGGCGTAAATTCACATCCATGTTCATCTGCGCCTCACCGGCACGTCCCTGTGCCGGCGTTGCCTGGCACTATCCGAAATTCCAAGTGCCCCTAGCTGCTCTTATCATGCATCCGCACTTTGCTGAACAACACGGACATTTGGCATTCCAAGTGCCCCTTGCTGCCCTTTTATCGCGTCCGGACCCGGTAAACGGTGCAGACATCCGTTTGACCAAAACTTTATTCTTTTTTAAGATTCGCCCAATTGAAAAGCAATATTAAGAGGTATATAATCAGGTAAAGTGCGGACGCACAGGGGAATATAGTAAGAAAAGGAGGATACACAATGGATTTTCTTGACCGCATGGGAGAGAAACTGGTAACTGCAGGAAAGGATGTCACACAGAAGGCAAAGGATTTATCCGGAACTGCAAAGTTAAACTTTGACATCAAGGCAAAAGAGGATTTTATTGAAAAGCAGTATGCACAGATTGGAAAGCTTTATTATGAAGACCACAAGGAAGAAGCAGATGGTGCATATGGACAGCAGATGCAGGCAATTGCAGAGGCATTTGCAGCAATTGACCATATGAAAGAGGAAGTATTAAAGATTAAAGGAGCGCGTCAGTGCCCGCAGTGTGGCGCAACTGTGCCGGAGGACACAGAGTTCTGTGGAAAATGTGGAGCAAAACTGAATATCTTTGAAGATTAGTGGACAACCTACCTATTTGTTTTGAGAAAATCATACCAATGGGTAGGTTGTTTTATGAAAAAACATAAGATATAATAAATGGTATACCAATAGGGAAGAGAAAGGTATAGGGAGGTGCAGCAATTTATGAAGAAACGAATGATAAAACTGACCGGTGCTTTATTACTGGTAGCCAGCTTGGTTTTTTCCGGGTGCGGGAAAAGCACGCAGTTAGACGATTATGCTACCAATGAAGGCAGTGACAGCGTAGAAGAAGGCACGGAAGCAGTGGCGGATAACACATCGGGTGATACCGGGGGGATACCGAAGGATGAGATTAAGGTAGGTGTCATTCATCTATCCGATCCGGCAGAGGGAAGTGGTTATACATATACCCATGATCTTGGTATTCAGGGAATGCAGCAGAACTTAAATCTTTCCGATGACCAGATTGTGCGTAAAATTAATATTTCGGATACTGATGCAGATGCAACCAGAGCAGCAATACAGGAATGCATTGACGAAGGCTGTAATATTATTTTCGCCACAAGCTGGGGGTATATGGAGACCACCGCAGAGATGGCAGAAGAATATCCGGATATTTATTTTTCCCATGGAACCGGATATATGAGCAACGGAAAGAACTTTAATAATTATTTTGGAAGAATTTATCAGGCACGCTATTTAAGCGGAATTGTAGCAGGCATGAATACGAAGTCAAATAAAATCGGCTATGTAGCGGCAATGGATTCTTCAAATTCAGAGGTAACTGGTGGAATAGATGCATTTGCACTGGGAATATATTCTGTAAACCAGGACGCGAAAGTCTATGTAAAAGTTACAAACAGCTGGTTTGACCCTGACGGAGAGAAGGCGGCAGCAGAGACGCTTCTTAACATGGGCTGTGATGTCATTGCACAGCATTGTGATACAGAATATCCGCAGACATTGGCACAGGAAAAAGGTGTTTATAGTATCGGTTATAATTCTGATATGAGTAAAAATGCACCGGAGGCTTGTCTTTGCAGTGTTATCTGGAACTGGAGTGCCTATTATACATCAGCAGTGCAGAGTGTTATCGACGGAACATGGGATGGCAGCAATTATTATGGTGGAATGAATGAGAACCTGGTAGGACTTACGTCGCTTGCTGATTTCTGTGCAGATGGAACTGAGGAGAAAGTTGAGGAGGCAAAGGCAGCAATTCTTTCCGGGGAAAATGGCGTGTTTGATGGTGTAATTGAGACCAATGCCGGAGAAACCGTAGGAAAAGAAGGAAAAACATTAGATGATGCGACAATTACCGGAGGAATAGACTGGTATTTTAAGACGGTTGAAGTGGTAGAGTAGGGGGAAGCAAATGAATCTAAAGAAAAAAATTCTGGCAATTACAATTGGACCGGTATTGATATTAGGAATTATCACCATACTATTTACCGTAACCATGGTAAAGAATTCTATGATGGATGAGATAAAGGATGCATTAAAGGGAACCGCTGCCGCAACGTTGGCAGCATATGACCAGAATACCGGAGATTATCTTGAGACCAGCAATGGG
This sequence comes from Roseburia sp. OM03-7AC, assembly GCF_003462625.1. NCBI lineage: Bacteria > Bacillati > Bacillota > Clostridia > Lachnospirales > Lachnospiraceae > Roseburia > Roseburia sp. OM03-7AC. Next base: position 4,178 of record NZ_QTZJ01000011.1, on the reverse strand, counting down.
GACATCTGGAAGGGAAGTTACAATATTTCCAAATCAGAGAATCTGGTAGACCGGATTAAAGATAATACCGGAATGGATGTAACTTTTTTCTATGGAGATAAACGAATCATGACTTCAGCAACGGATGAGAATGGAAATCGTATCTTAAAATCCAAAGCAGGAGATGTCATTGTAGAAAAAGTATTAAATGGTGGAGAAGAATATTTCAGTGAAGCAGTATCTATAGAAGGAACTTTAAATTATGGTTATTTTATGCCGGTATATCAGAATGGCTCCGATACAGATATTGTGGGAATGGTATTCGTAGGAACCAATAAGCAGGATAAAGATGCTGTTGTAATGCGGCTTTTAGGATCGATTGTGGCAGCGGTGGTGGCAATTATGCTGGTCTGCCTGCTTGTCAGCACGAAGCTGGCAAGCACTATCAGCAGGAATATCAGAACCAGTATTAAAACGGTGGAGAAGATTGCAGCAGGCGATTTGAATGTACAGGTGAATAATAAGCTGCTTAAGAGTAAGGATGAAATCGGAGACCTTTCCAGAGTTACGATTACCCTGCGTGATGCGATGCAGCGGACAACACTTGAAATCAATCAGAATGTGCAGAAGTTGTTAGAGGCATCTTCTCTGCTTGGAACAGCGGCCGATAATACCAATGGAACCATGAATAAGGTGCGCACAGCCGTAAACCGTATTGTAGAAAATTCTACGGAGCAGGCAGAGAATTCAAAGAGTACCTCAGAACATATGCGGCTGATGGGAGATAATATAACAGAGACTTCTGCTGAGGTGGAGGCATTAAACAGCAATGCGGCATTTATGCATGAATCCAGTGAAAAAGCAGCGGAGACACTGGCAAATCTTCAGCGCATCAATGGCGAAGTAGAGCAGATTATCGGAGAAGTACAGGAGCAGACCAACCGTACCAACGATTCTGTCCAGCAGATTTACAAAGCAACCGCATTTATCGCATCGATTGCAGAAGAGACAGATTTACTTAGTCTGAATGCATCCATAGAGGCAGCCAGAGCAGGAGAGAACGGAAAAGGATTTGCCGTAGTTGCAGAACAGATTAAGAAATTATCTGAGCAGTCCAACCAGTCCAGCAACGAAATTGAAGAGACTGCCATGATGTTAAGTGAGGATTCCCAGAAGGCTGTAGAGATTATGCAGAAGATGCAGGAAATCATTATGAGCCAGAGTGAAAGCATGCAGGATACCCAGAAGGTAGTGGAAGAGGTTGTGGCACAGATAGCCAATTCCATGCAGAGCATCCAGCAGATTAAAGAGACCACAGAGCATCTTGCGAATGTGAGAAATGAAGTTCTGCAGGCAGTTGAGACTCTTTCTAATATAGCGCAGGACAGCGTATCCGGAACGAAAAAGACTTACGAAGATACGGAAGAGGTTGTAGATACCTTTAAGCAGGTATACATGAGTGCGGAGCAGCTTCGTGAGATTGCTGACCAGCTGGCAGGAAGCGTACAGTATTTCCATGTGGAATAAGTTCCCAAAGGTTGACTTTTCAAATAAATTGTGTTAGTTTTACACCTAGATGATAAACGCAAGGAAGAAGAGAGTACATTTATCGGAATTGTACAGAGAGTTCCAATAAACCGCAAGGTTTAGCTGAGATGGAATCAAGGGCGATAGATGGAAGATGGCTTTGGAGTGGCGGGGCTGAATCTTAAGAGACAAAGCTTCGACAGGACCGCCTGTTATAGCGGGAAGTATTGCAGGATACTTCATGAGGCACATATTGTAAGGTATGTGTAAAATAGAAGTGGTAACACGGATAACACCCGTCTTCTTTCATTAGAAGACGGGATTTTTTTCGCGAGTAGCGATGAAAATGCCGTGCTTGCACGAGCATTTGAGGAGCACCGCGAAAACCTGTGAAACGAAGTTTCTCAGGTCGCGAGTAGCGAAGCAGCTCGCAGGAACGCTTGAGAAATACCGCGAAAACCTGTGAAACGAAGTTTCTCAGGTCGCGAGTAGCGAAGCGGCTCGCAGGAACGCTTGAGGAGCACCAAAAGTATAAAAAGGAGAATGAAGATGAGCAGCAAAGGAAAGTTTTACATGACCACCGCGATTGCCTACACATCAGGTAAACCGCACATTGGAAACACTTATGAGATTGTACTGGCAGACGCAATCGCAAGATACAAGAGACTGGAAGGCTATGATGTATATTTCCAGACCGGTACCGATGAACATGGACAGAAGATTGAATTAAAGGCAGAGGAAAAAGGAATTACACCGAAGCAGTTCGTAGACGAAGTTGCCGGAGAAGTAAAGAGAATCTGGGATTTGATGAATACTTCTTATGATAATTTCGTGCGTACTACCGATGAAGACCATGAGACACAGGTTAAGAAGATTTTTAAGAAACTTTATGATAAAGGTGATATTTATAAGGGTTCCTATGAGGGACTTTATTGTACTCCATGTGAGTCTTTCTGGACAGAATCCCAGCTGGTAGATGGAAAATGTCCGGACTGTGGACGTGAAGTACAGCCGGCAAAAGAAGAAGCATATTTCTTTAAAATGAGCAAATATGCGGACCGGTTAATCGAATATATCAATGAGCATCCGGAGTTTATCCAGCCGGTATCCCGTAAGAATGAGATGATGAACAACTTTTTACTTCCGGGACTTCAGGATTTATGTGTATCCAGAACCTCATTTTCCTGGGGAATTCCGGTAGACTTTGATCCAAAGCATGTAGTATATGTATGGCTGGATGCACTGACCAACTACATTACCAAGATTGGCTATGATGCAGATGGCAATTCTTCCGATTTATTCAAGAAGAACTGGCCGGCAGATTTACACTTAATAGGAAAAGATATCATCCGTTTCCATACCATTTACTGGCCGATTTTCTTAATGGCATTAGACCTGCCACTGCCAAAGCAGGTATTTGGACATCCATGGCTCTTACAGGGTGGCGAGAAAATGAGCAAATCCAAGGGAAATGTAATCTATGCTGATGATATGGTAGACCTCTTTGGTGTAGATGCAACCCGTTATTTCGTATTGCATGAGATGCCATTTGAAAATGATGGAATCATTACCTGGGAGCTGGTTGTAGAGCGTTTCAATTCCGACCTTGCCAACATCCTTGGAAACCTGGTAAGCCGTACCATTTCCATGAGCAATAAATATTTTGACGGTGTCGTAAAGAGCACCGGAGTCACAGAAGAAGTAGATAATGACTTGAAGGCAGTCGTAACCGGCGCAAGAGATAAGATTGCAGATAAGATGTCCGGACTTCGTGTGGCAGATGCTATTACAGAAGTATTTAATGTATTCCGCCGCTGCAACAAATATATTGATGAAACAGCACCTTGGGTACTGGCAAAGGATGAAGCAAAGAAAGACCGCTTAAGCGAAGTGCTTTACAATCTGACCGAGTCCATTGCTATCGGCGCAAGCCTTTTAGCAAGCTTTCTGCCGGAGACCGCAGAGAAAATCGCAGCGCAGCTTAATACAGGACTGCGTGGATTTGATGAGCTGAATCAGTTTGGACTTTATCCAAATGACAATAAAGTAACGGAGAAACCGGAGATTCTTTTTGCAAGATTAGACCCGAAGGAAGTAATGCCGAAGGTAGAAGCTATCCGCGCCGCACAGAAGGCGGAATTTGAGGCTGAGCAGAAAGCATTGGGCAAAGATGTACCGGTAGAAGGTGCAGGAAGTGATGAAAATGCAAAAGTAATCGACATCGAGCCAAAAGAAGAGATTACCTATGATGATTTTATGAAAATGCAGTTCCAGGTTGGGGAAATCATCGAGTGTAAGGCAGTAGAGAAATCCAAGAAATTACTGTGTTCACAGGTAAGAATCGGAAGCCAGGTAAAACAGATTGTATCCGGTATCCGCAAACAGTACACACCGGAAGAAATGGTCGGCAAGAAAGTTATGGTATTAGTAAACTTAAAACCGGCAAAACTTGCAGGTGTATTATCTGAAGGAATGTTACTTTGCGCAGAGGATGAAAATGGAGAATTAGCACTTCTGACACCGGAAAAGGATATGCCGGCAGGAGCAGAAATCTGCTAATTATAAGATTTTCCGATTAGCTATATAAAGAACCCCCGGAAGAACCATTGCAAATTGATATGTACCCTCTTTACTGGACAACCAGTAAGGAGGGTGTTTTTATGCGTTATAGT
>NZ_QTZJ01000010.1:0-58988 GCF_003462625.1 Roseburia sp. OM03-7AC | reverse complement strand
GATTACGTTTTTCTCAAAATCTTTCAAGGTTATTTCACTGTTCAGTTATCAAGGTTCTTGACCAGTTCTGTGAGCTCTTTTGCTTTGCTCTCACCGGTCAGCTTGTTTATATTATCACAGGACTCTTTCTTTGTCAACAACTTTTTTTACTTTTTTTGACTTATTTTTTACAGTCGTAAAATCCATTGTCGAACGTCCGCATAATCATCTCACAAGCGAGCGGAGAAGGAGGGATTTGAACCCTCGCGCCGCTGTTAACGACCTGCACCCTTTCCAGGGGTGTCCCTTCGGCCAGCTTGGGTACTTCTCCGAATCAGTTTCCAATTATTAAGTTGGAAGCGGAGAGAGTGGGATTCGAACCCACGCGCCCTTGCGGACAAACGGTTTTCAAGACCGCCTCGTTATGACCACTTCGATATCTCTCCATATTGATACGCTTCAAATCAGCGCAAAAATGATTCTATCATCAAATAGATAGCATGTCAACAATTATTTTCATTTTTTCAAAATCATTTTTCAAAATTTCAAAACATATTCATTTGATTTCCCATTGGTGCCGGATAGTTCATTTTCTATGAACATACACCCTTACCAGGATTTCCTGCATTCAGCATAAACTCCGCCATTTCCAAATCTTCCGGTGTTGTAATCTTAAAATTGCGATAGCTCCCATCTATTACATATACCGGAACTTTTCCATACGCCTCCACTACCATTGCATCATCTGTAACATCTTCTCTTCCATCCGCTATCATCTTCTGATAAGAATCATAAATCAGGGAATAAGAAAATGCCTGCGGTGTCTGTACCGTATAAAGGCTTTTTCTTGGTGGGGTATCCTCCACTTTTCCATTTTCATCTACCTTTTTTATGGTATCCTTTACCGGCACAGCTGCAATACACGCCCGCTTTTCCCGTACTTCATCCATCGTGCGGCGGATGACTTTCTGTTCAATAAACGGGCGTGCCCCATCATGAATCAATACATAATCCGTATATTCACACGCACTTAAGCCCTGAAAAACAGAGTGGTAACGTTCCTTACCACCCTTTACTATCTTCGTTACTTTATGCAATTTATATTTTTCTACAATTTCTTTCCGGCAGTATTCCTCTTCTCCTTCACCGGTTACCAGTACGATTTCATCTACCGGGCTTTCTTCAAATGCCTTAAGGGTATAATAAATCACCGGCCTCCCACAAAGAAGCAGATACTGCTTATGGACAGAGCTTCCCATGCGGCTTCCTTTTCCCGCAGAAAGCACGATTGCTGTATACTTTGCCATTAACGTTCTCCTAATTTTAAGTTTGGTACTGCATTCAAATCAAGTCCGGAACGGATTCCCGCCCGGTAATCATAATATGCTGCTGCACCTATCATTGCTGCATTATCGGTACAGAGAATCGGCGACGGATGATAAAATGCCACATTTCTCTTCCGGCACTCTTCTTCCATTGCTCCTCTTAAGGTTCCATTAGAAGCCACTCCTCCCGCAATAGCAAATTTATCAATCTGATATTTTTCAATGGCATGCATGGCATTTCCCACCAGCACATCAATAACCGCTTTCTGGAAAGATGCTGCAATATCCGCCTGCACAATCTCAATACCTTTCATTTTACAGCTGTTCAGATGGTTTAAAACAGCAGACTTTAAACCACTGAAGCTGAAGTCATACTCCCCATCTGCAATCTTCGGTCTTGGGAATTCCACAGCATGAGGATTTCCTTCATGTGCTACTTTTTCAATCTTTGGTCCACCCGGATAGCCTAATCCGATTGCTCTCGCCACTTTATCAAAGGCTTCACCTGCTGCATCATCCCTGGTTCTTCCAAGTATCTCATATTTTCCATAATCCAGTACTTTTACCAGATGTGTATGACCGCCGGATACTACAAGACATAAAAATGGTGGCTCTAACTCTTTATTTTCAATATAATTTGCGCTGATGTGTCCCTCAATATGATGCACACCTACCAGTGGAATATTTCTTGCATAACTGATTGCTTTCGCTTCTGCCACACCAACCAGGAGGGCACCCACTAATCCCGGTCCATAAGTTACACCGATTGCGTCTATATCTGCCCAGTCTGCCTGTGCTTCCTGCATTGCTTCTGTTATTACCTGATTAATTTTCTCAATATGTTTACGGGATGCAATTTCCGGAACCACACCTCCATATAAGGTATGTAATGCAATCTGGGATGAAATGATATTCGATCTCACATCCCTTCCATTTACTACAACTGCCGCCGCAGTCTCATCGCAGGAACTTTCTATTGCAAGAATTGCAATATCTCCTTTATTTTTCTGCATCACCATTGTCTCCTTCCAGTGCCACAAATCCTAATATTTTCCAGTCCCCATTCTCATCCTTACGCAGCACATATTCCTGGTTAGCCCGGTTATATGCCTTGGTAGAGCGCAGGAAATAAGATGCCGTCACATAGGCACAATCACTTCCATCTACTTTCTTATAAGCCACTTCATCTGTATCGCAGACAGATGCTGTTGCTATAATCTTACTTTCTGCTTTATAAGCCGCAATGTCATTCTGCATCTGGGTTGAAAATGTATCCTGCGGATTGTTTTCCAATAACTCTTCATCCATCAGTGCACGCATCTTCTCCAACAGCTTCTGGTACTGCTCATCATCATAAGTTTCATTATAAAGGCAGAGCAGAATCCTATTATAATATTTGATTACAGCACGAGGTGACGCCGGATAATCCTTCTCTAAATTTTTACTTAAAACAGAGGTTATCTCATCTGTTTCTCCTGTTGTTTCCACACTTCTTGGTGAGCGGTTTGTCAGATAATAATAAAATCCGACCACAATTCCAATGCAAATCACACCTATAATAACTGTCTTAATTATGCCTGCTGTACGTTTCTTCATGTTTACGCCTCCTCAAAATCCAGTGTAACACTCTTTCCATCTTTGCCTAAATATGCATTCGGATATATCTTCCTTACAGCATCCATATAGTCTTCGCCCCTTACAAGGGACGGGCTGAAGTGGGTAAGCCACATTTCTTTCACCCCGGCATCCTTGGCAAGATGTGCTGCTTCATAAAAAGTCATATGTTTATATTGTTTCGCTTTTGCAAGTTTCTCTTTTTCTGCATACATACCTTCACAGATAAATAAATCGGAATCTTTTGCATTTTTTGCAATGCTCTCCGTCGGGCGGGTATCAGTACAATATGTCAGCTTGATGCCTTTTCTTGGCGGGCCTAATACCATTTCCGGCAGATAGGTCTTGTCCTCTTCTTCAATAATTTCACCTTTTTGCAGGCGGCTCCAGTATTTCTGCGGTATCTGCCGTTCTAATGCATGTTCCACTGAAAATCTTCCAGCCCTTGAAATCTCCAAGGTATAGCCGTAGCAGGTAACATTATGGTTCACCCGGAAAGCATGGATCGTATATCCCTTTAATTCTATAGTCTCTTCCGGTTCCGTCAGTTCTATAAATTTAATCTCAAAAGGCAGTTCCGGTGCAATCACACGCAGTGCATTTACCACACGTTCCAGCCCCTTTGGTCCAATCATCGTCAGCGGCTCCGTTCGTTCCGCATTTCCCATGGTAAGAAGAATTCCAGGCAGTCCGCTGATATGGTCCGCATGGTAATGTGTAAAGCACATAATATCCACCGGCTTAAAGCTCCAGCCTTTTTCTTTTACTGCAATCTGGGTGCCTTCGCCACAGTCAACCATCAGACTGCTGCCATTATATCTTGTCATCAGTGAAGTCAGCCAGCGATATGGCAATGGCATCATTCCACCGGTTCCTAATAAACAGACATCTAACATTCTATTTCCTCAGCTCTCTATACAATTTCTGTTACTTCTTCCATTAAAGGCGGTATCACAAACTGTTTTGTCCATTCATCAAAGCAGGACTCGCATACACGCAGTTTGCTTTTCACACCATCCTTCGTAGAAAAATAATTCCATTCTTTTTCTATATAAATATAATCCTGTTTTCGTTCTTCGATTTCTTTTCCACAACAATTGCAAACCATTTCGCATCCTCCGTCTCTTATCTTGTGGTTCTCTTTCATTATAGAACCATTCCAATAAATTTGCAGCGGAAATTACTGGACCCTGCTCATGATATATGCATCCTCTGAGGGCTTTTCATAAAAATTCTTTCGAGTTCCAAGTACAGAGAATCCAAGTTTCTGATACAGGCGAATGGCAGGCTCATTGGATACCCTTACCTCTAAAACATACCGGCTAATACCATGTTTTCTACCCTGCTGCATTAGTTCTGTTACCAGTTGTTCCCCATAACCTCTGTTTCTGCAGGCCTCACTTACTGCCACATTGGTAATCTCGCCTTCATCTAATGCCATATACATTCCACAATATCCTAAGATGGAACCCGCTTCTTCTGCCACCAGAAAAATCACATGGTTCATGGCAAGAGCATCGCGAAATCCCTGCCCACTCCATGGTTGCGAAAAGACTTTTGCCTCTATGGCTGCTACATCAAAAACATCTGCCTCTGACATTCTACGAATTTCCATGCTGTTCCATCCTCTCGCGTTCTGCCTGGGAAAGGCGCAGATATTCCGGTTTGTGTTCTTCTGCAGATTCTAATTTACCTGCTTTGTAATATTCTTCTCCTAAAGCTGCAACAGCTGCTGCACGCTGCTTATTCACATGTGCCGGTGCAAAGGAATATGGCACTTTACAGTTTTCTTCTATATAAGTGGTAAATACAGGGACACCATCTCCCAAAAATACAACCGGAGCATTGTTTTCATTTATCTTTGCTACAATCTCATCAATTCCCACAACGCACTGTGGGCACAATACCTGCATTTTTTCGTCTTCAAACTGATATAAACCGGTATAGGTCTGGTTTCTTCTGGCATCCATTAATGGACAGATAATATCTCTATGCCCATAGAGGTTGTATGCCAATGCATCCACGGTCGGTACGGAAATCAGCGGCTTATCCAGTGCAAGTCCCAATCCTTTTGCTGTTGCAGAGCCAATCCGAAGTCCGGTAAATGAGCCCGGGCCCGCTGCAATTGCAATGGCATCTAATGTATCCAAATCCAGTTCTATCATCTTCGCAAGTTCATCTAACATTGGCAGCAAGGTCTGTGAATGTGTTTTCTTATAATTTACAGTAAATTCTCCCAACAGCACATCATCTTCTACTACTGCTACGCTGGCTACCAGTCCGGAGCTGTCCAATCCCAATATTTTCATCGTTCCACCTCTTCTATTGTTATCCTGCGATAATCAAATCCTTTTTCCAAATCTTTCTCTATTGTTATCTGCCGGTAATGATCCGGTAAAATTTCTTCAATCAGATTTGCCCATTCTATCATGGTCAGACCATTTCCATAAAAATAGTCCTCATAGCCGATTTCATCCATTTCCTCAATATCCGCAATCCGGTATACATCAAAATGATAAAATGGCATTCTTCCTTCTTCATACTCTTGCACAATAGTAAAAGTCGGACTGCAGATAGGTTCTGTTATCTCCAAACCCTTGGCTATTCCCTGGGTAAAAACGGTTTTTCCTACTCCCAAATCTCCGATTAATGTATACACTTCTCCCGGCTTTGCTTCCCGTCCAATCTGTTCGCCTAACTTTTCTGTTTCTTCTGCCGAAAATGTTTCATATACCATATACTTTTCTTCCTATCTCTTCTTCATACAATTCTGGTGCTTCTTCAAATTCTTATCTGCCAGTTTCTTCAACGCTGCATACTGTCCGCCTACAATTTCCATCGGCAGGATATATGCATTTACGCGGCTGCTGTAAATCAGAACATTATGCTTTGTTGACACCATTTTATAAATCTGTTTCCACTCCAGCAGGGCATTTTCTTCTCCCAGAGATACATGGACACCTTCATCATCCAACATATAATGCAGCGTACTTTTCAGTGCCTCTGACATGGAAATCTGTCTTGCCGCCCGCATTTTCAAGGTTAATGGAAAATAAAAAAGAAAGACAATGCCAAATATGATGTAAAGCACCGTATACATGGTATCTACCTTTCCATAGGTTCCCACTGCGGCTACAAATCCAAGCACCGCTGCCAAGATGGAAAAGATTCCGGTAAAACTGGTATATATATGATACATATTAAACCGGTACATATCGTTCGCTGTTATTTTTACATCAAATTCAATTGGCATTGTCTTTCCTCCTGCTTACTTTTCTGATTGAAGTATAGCATTATTTTCGGGAATAGACAAACTCTTTATCAATTTTGTGTCGGGCAAAAAAGGGACGTCTAATTCTTACGGCTGTTGGTTCCTTTGATGATTGGTGAAATATGTTTATAAATCAAAAATGTAATTCCAACACTAATCATACCTTTTAAGAAGGTGAATGGCATATTAAATACTACCAGACACTCCAATAAATTATCCATATGTCCGCCTACTGCAGAAGCGATTGCATTGTAAGCACCAATAATGGCATCTTCCGGCATAAATGCTGTATAGAACGGATATACCAGGAAATAGTTTGATACCACACTGAATACTGCCATGAAAAGCGCTCCTGCTAAAGAACCGATTAATGCACCTTTGCGGTTCTTCTTAAATTTGTAAATCAGTCCTGCCGGAAGCACAAACGCTACTCCAAGAATGAAATTGGACAATTCTCCAACACCACTTGTGGTTGTAATAGTCAGATGAATCAGATTTTTAATCAGGCAGATTACAATTCCGCTGACCGGTCCCATGGAAAATGCTCCAATCAATGCCGGAAGTTCTGAAATATCCAGTTTGATGAAGTTTGGCATAAACGGAACTGCAAAATCAAGGAACATCAGGATGAACGCAATGGCCGAAAGCATTGCTGTCATCGTCAGATATCTTGCATTTACACCTGTTTTTACGTTGCTGTTTGTTGTTACACTGTTTGTACTCATTTCTTTTACTCCTTTTTTCTTTACTTTTAGCTCTTGCAAGGGATGTCCGGAGTATTGGTGTACCATAAAAGCCCCGGATAAAACTATCCGGGGCACGCAAAATAATCACCTTAATGGTCACTTATCTTCTCCCATCCAGACTATACTGTCGGTTTTGGATTTTCACCAAATCAACTGCAATACTGCAGTTCACGGACTAATGTGTCATGCACAATCACCGTCGGTCGGGAATCTATGCTTCGCATATCACCCTGCCCCGAAGACTTCCTATTCAATTACTATGGGTCTATTGTAGAGCTTCACTTTTTCCTTGTCAATACCCAATTTTATCTGTTACCTTTTATTTACAGTTTCATAGTAAGCTGGATTCTCTGTTTCTTAAGGTCTACGCTCATTACTTTTACTTCTACAATATCTCCCACACTGACCACTTCCAGCGGATGTTTGATATAGCGTTCGCTCATCTGGGAAATGTGTACCAGTCCATCCTGATGTACTCCGATGTCCACAAAGGCACCGAAATCAATGACATTACGAACGGTTCCTTTTAATACCATTCCCGGGGTCAAATCCTTCATTTCCAGTACGTCACTCCGCAGAATCGGCTTTGGCATATCTTCCCTCGGATCTCTTGCCGGCTTTTCCAGTTCCTTTACAATATCCCGTAAAGTAAGTTCTCCTACTTCCAATTCTGCTGCCATTTTCTTATAATCTGAAATCTTCTTTGAAATCCCGGTTAATCCGCCACCGGTTATCTCTTCTTCTGAATATCCTAATTTTTCCAAAAGCTTTCTGGTTGCTTCATAACTTTCCGGATGCACGCCGGTTGCATCCAACGGATTCTTTCCACCGGTAATACGAAGAAAACCAGCACACTGTTCATATGCCTTCGGTCCTAATTTCGCTACTTTTAAAAGCTGGCTTCTGGATGCAAATTTTCCATTTTCTTCCCGGTATGCCACGATATTTTTCGCAATTACTTTGCTGATACCGGAAATGTATTCCAGCAGGGATACGGATGCGGTGTTTAAATCTACACCAACTTTGTTTACGCAGTCTTCTACCACGCCGCCTAAGGCTTCACTTAATTTTTTCTGGTTCATGTCATGCTGATACTGACCGACTCCGATGGATTTCGGATCAATTTTAACCAGCTCTGCCAGTGGATCCTGCAACCGTCTTGCCATGGAAGTGGCACTTCTTTGTCCCACATCAAAGTTTGGGAATTCCTCTGTAGCAAGTTTACTTGCAGAATATACGGAAGCCCCTGCTTCATTTACGATAATATACTGTACTTTTACCGGAATCTCTTTTAATAAATCCACAATAATCTGCTCCGACTCACGGGATGCTGTTCCATTTCCAAGAGAAATCAGTGTAATATGATACTTGGAAATCAGTTTCTTTAATACTACTTTTGCTTCCTCTACCTTATTCTGTGGTGCTGTCGGGTAAATGACTGTCGTATCCAATACTTTTCCGGTCGGATCTACCACTGCAAGCTTACATCCGGTACGGAATGCCGGATCCCAGCCAAGCACAACCTGTCCTGCAATTGGCGGCTGCATCAGAAGCTGCTCTAAGTTTTTTCCGAAAACTTTGATTGCTCCGTCTTCTGCCTTTTCCGTAAGGTCACTTCGAATCTCACGCTCGATTGCCGGTGCAATCAGACGCTTATAGCTGTCTTCGATTACTTCTTCCAAAACAGGTCTGGTTATGGCATTATCTTTGGTTATTACCTTTTTCTGTAAATACGGAATAATCTGTTCTTCCGGCACTTCTACTTTTACTGTCAGTATTTTCTCTGCCTCTCCACGATTCAATGCCAGCGTACGATGTCCTGCCATTTTTGCAATCGGCTCATCAAAATCATAATACATTTCATAAACAGATTCTGTTTCCGGATCTTTGGCAGCAGATACAATCCGACCATGTTTTACGGTAAGGTCACGGATGCGGATACGATAATCTGCTTCATCGGAAATATGCTCTGCAATAATATCCTTAGCACCTTCTAAGGCTTCCTCTGCAGTATGAACTTCTTTTTCTTCGTTGATATATTTTGCTGCTTCTTCTAAGATTGGAGTCTTAAGCATCTGAAGACTGATTACATTTGCCAGCGGCTCTAAGCCCTTCTCTTTGGCGATGGTTGCTCTGGTTCTGCGCTTCGGTCGGTATGGACGGTACAAATCATCTACGACTACCAGTGTCTGTGCTTCTTCTATCTGTTTCCGCAGTTCGTCCGTCAGCTTGCCCTGTTCTTCAATGCTGGCAATGACCTGTTCTTTCTTCTCTTCTAAGTTTCTAAGATAAGTCAGCCGGTCAAATAAGTTACGTAATATTTCATCATTTAATGCGCCGGTTGCTTCTTTTCGATACCGGGCAATAAAAGGAATGGTATTTCCTTCATCAATTAACTGAATTGCTGCATGTGCCTGATTTTTTCTGATTCCAAGTTCTTCGGCAATTTTTGCTGTTATGTCCATCTTGTATTTCCTTTCCTGTTGATGCGTTTGCGCTCATTATAGCATATCCGGCATTTCTGCAAAAGGGAAGATTTTGGGTTTTATTGTTTTTTCCGGCAGAAAATGGTATACTGGATTTATCCACGATTTGAGGAGGTTTTTTATGGATTTTCAACAGCAGCCAAACGGCTATCAACCAAATCCCCATTATTCATATAATATGAACCAGGCACCGCAACGTAATTACATGGACAAACGTTCCACCGGACTTGCCACCGCATCCATTGCTCTTGGCATTGTCTCCATTGTAACTTTCTGCTGCCTGTATGCAGCACTGCCTTGTGGGGCACTTGCCATTATTTTAGGACTTCTTTCCCGTGGCGGCGAGATGACTTTTTCCACCACCGGCAAAATCGGTATCGTCCTTGGAATTATCGGTCTTGTACTTACTATTGCACTTTATACTTTCGTCATTGTCATGATGTTTACCAACGCCGATTTCATCAACCAGATGTCCAACGGAAATACCGCTGATTATAACGAACTGATGCGGCAGTTTAATGAAATGAATCAGATGTACCAGTAAATATATGCAAAAGAAAAATGCCAGGAAACCAATTCTGATTTCCCGGCATTTTTCTTTTCTTATTTTTATACCGAAGCACTCCACGTACTGTACTGCGGATTCTGCTGTTTTGTTCCGTATGGGTCTGTCTGGTTTTCTGTCCGGTCTAATTCTCCTGTAATGTCACGATAGAATGTCACCTGTGTCTGCGTATAGTATGGTCCAATCCACAGGAAGCCAATTCCAAATGAAAGGAGGCCAAGGAAAGACCAGCCAAGGAAGCTTAACATGATATAGAAGTATCTTCCCTTGTTGCCCTGCATCAGTGCTTTACTTTCCCTCATTGCCTGCCGGATTCCCTTGGTATTATCCTCAAGCAATATCAAAAACAGCATGGAATATTTTAAGGAAAGAATAAATGCGATCACTTCTCCTCCAATTCCAAGTACACACATAGCTACTACATAGCCAATAAAAATCCCCTCTGTGATTTTCATGCTGCCGGAAATGGCAGTTACATACATTCCAACAGAGACTGCGATTGCCGGAAGCATCGGAATTAATACCACAACCATAAATAAAAGATATGCCAGAATGTATTTATCCGGATGATGATTGAATCCATAGAACATATCGGTAAACTTATATGGCTGCTTTCTTCCCATTCGCAGGGCAATCTGGAGAATTCCTATATTTAAAACAACCCCCAGCAATGCCAGTACAAATGCTGCCACATAATAAATTGCCCACTCCATTTTTCCGGAATACGGTGTCAAATTCCAGGAAAAGAACATGGTCGGCAAAGTTACGATTAACTGCGATACTACCATGGCTCCCATTGGCAATCCATAATGTCCGGTAAGATTTTCTCTTGCAATACGTTTTATTTCTGCTGATTTTCTTTTCATCTATCTCAAGCTCCTGTTTTTATTTTCTTGTGTCGATTCTGGCTCCGGTCAGATCTGCCGCATCCTGGCTCTTCCGCTCCTGCTGATAAGGATTTGTTTCATTCGGATACTTAATGGTGGTATTGGTCTCTCCGCCTGCCACATATACTCTTCCGCACTCCGGGCATACGCCGGTACGAAGTGTTACGCTTGCAGATACCACCTGACCATTTCCTTCTGCTGCTTTGGCATAAGCATTGGAAACATGTTCTGCCTCATGGGCTGCCACACGGATTCCCGCCGCCTCCGGAGAGATGTGGGAAGCTGATTTAAAAGAAACATTCTCGTTGGAACCATCCTGATATTTCCGGTTCTTACAGGTCTGGCATTCGCCTTTGCTGCCCTCTGCCACCCCGGTACTCTTCGCATCTGCGTCAGTTCCGACCCCATATGTATGATTGTACCCGGTATCATATCCTATATCTTTCGGATTCCATCCATCAATCTGCATAAACCGCTCCTCCTTCCAAAGTCTGAAAAAAGTGCCTCTTTTTATTATACACATATCTTGGGTGAAACACAATAACTTTGACTTTCCCTTATGACAATTGTATACTACCAACAGATTCTATATTTTGTTTGAATACTGATTTGCGAGGGTTTATATGGAAAAGAAAAAAACGTCCACTGCTATGGACAACGGATTATATATCACCGGCTGGTGCATCATAGGCACACTTCTTCTGCTGGTGCTTTTTATAAAAGCAACAAATATCCAGCTTTCAAAATATCTTTTCCCCTGTGTGCTTCACAGCCTGACCGGACTTTACTGTCCTGGCTGCGGTGGCACCAGAGCCGTAGCTTTTTTACTGCATGGGGATTTCCTGCACTCACTGGTTTATCATCCCTTTGTGCCATATGCCTTTGTGCTCTGCACCTGGTTTATGATTTCCCAGACCATTGAACGGCTCTCTAAGGGAAGGCTTCGTATTGGCATGCATTTCCGGGAAGTATTTCTTTGGATTGCACTGGCTATTATTATTATAAATTTCATTGTGAAAAATGCGGCTCTTCTATTCTTTCAGATTGATTTTATGCCGCTGACGCATATATCATAAGGTATTATATATCAAAACCTATAAGGAGCTGCCACCGGTCGCTTGCGACATCTACCTTATACGCCGCAGTGCGCATCCTCGCGGAGCGTTTTTTACTTTACAGGAAAGCAATTTCCTGTAAAGTGAAGAAGAGGAAGCGGCTTACGCCTCTTCCTCTTCTTCTGTATCTTTTGCCCATCCGAAGGCATATTTTACTGCTTTCTTCCAGCCTTTTAATTTTTTCTGTCTCTCTTCCTCTTCCATCTGTGGATGGAATACCCTCTCTATCTGCTGGTTCTTTATCACATCTTCTTTGGTCTTCCAGTAGTCTACTGCAAGTCCTGCCAGATATGCTGCACCCTTTGCTGTTGTCTCTACACATGCCGGACGATTGACCGGTGCCTGTATCATGTCTGACTGGAACTGCATCAGGAAATTATTAGCACTGGCTCCTCCATCTACATTTAAGGAACGGATTTCGATTCCAGCATCCGCTTCCATGGCAGAGATAACTCCTTCCACCTGATAAGCAATAGATTCCAGAGTTGCCCGGATGATATGATTCTTATTGGTTCCTCTGGTAATTCCTACAATTGTTCCTCTTGCATACTGATCCCAATATGGTGCACCCAGTCCGGTAAATGCCGGAACCACATAACAGCCATGAGTTCCTTTTACTTTGGTCGCCATATACTCTGAATCCGATGCGGAGTCAATGAGACGCATACCATCACGCAGCCACTGGATTGCCGCACCTGCCACAAAGATAGAGCCTTCCAGTGCATAATTTACTTTGCCATCCAGCCCCCAGGCAATGGTGGTGACCAGTCCGTTTTCTGAAAATACCGGACGTTCTCCTGTATTCATCAAAAGGAAACAGCCTGTACCATATGTATTCTTCGCTTCTCCTTCGGAAAAGCAGGTCTGTCCGAACAAAGCTGCCTGCTGGTCTCCTGCTGCACCGGCAATCGGTATCGCACTTCCAAAATATGCCGGGTCTGTATAACCATATACACAGCTTGACGGCATCGGCTTTGGCAGCATGCTCTCCGGAATATCAAGCTCTGCCAGAATATCTTTATCCCAGGTTAATGTGTTTATATTAAAAAGCATGGTTCTTGACGCATTGGAATAATCGGTTACATGTGCTTCCCCTTTCGTCAGTTTCCAGATCAGCCATGTCTCTACCGTTCCAAAGAGCAGCTTTCCTTCTTCCGCTAATTTCCTTGCACCCTTCACATTATCTAAAATCCATTTAATTTTCGTTGCCGAAAAATAGGCATCAATAATCAATCCTGTTTTCTTACGATAGGAATCTTCTAACCCCTTTTTCTTTAACGCATCTGCAATATCAGAGGTCCGGCGGCACTGCCAGACTATTGCATTATAAACCGGCTCTCCGGTCTCTTTGTTCCATACAATTGCCGTCTCTCTCTGGTTGGTGATTCCAATGGCTGCAATATCTGCTGCCGTAGCACCAATCTTAGACATTGCCTCTACTGCTACCCCAAGCTGCGTCGACCATATCTCATTGGCATCATGTTCTACCCATCCTGGATTCGGAAACATCTGACGGAATTCTTTTTGTGCCATACTGCAGATTTCACCGGCTTCATTAAAGAGAATACACCGGTTGCTGGTGGTTCCGGCGTCTAACGCCATAATAAATTTTGACATAAAAATACCCTCCTGAAATTATATTTATACCCTTAGTACAATTATAATTTCCAGAAGGGTTTTTCGCAACTATTTTACACGAATCATCTGAAGAATATCAGCAAGTTTTGCTGCCTTCTCTTCATATGCTGCTTCTGTCATTTCTTCTGTTACAAATCCAAGTTCTCCGTTTACACCTTCTGCTGCAACGAACTCAACTGCTCCGAATGCATTCTTTACTGCTGCTTCGTCTGCTTTGGTACGGACAAAGAAACGGTTGGTTACCATCTTATAATCTGCAAGCTCTAATTTTTCCGGTCTCCATTCCATTGGAAGGTTGGTGTCTTTGAATTTTGCAATTTCAACCATATCAGCCACAACAGCACTGGCGGTTGGAAGTTTTCCTGCTCCACTTCCGTAGAACATTGCATCTCCTAATACATTACCATGTACAAAAATTGCATTAAATACATCATTTACCGGATACAATGGATGCTCCTGTGGAAGCATACATGGAGATACCATTGCACAATAGCTTTCTCCTACTTTACGGCTGGTTGCCAGTAATTTAATGGCTTTACCCATTGCTTTTGCATATTTGATATCTGTTGCACTGATTTTGGTAATTCCTTCCGTATGAATGTCATTGAAGTCTACCTGTTGTCCGCATACTAAAGAAGTTAAGATTGCAATCTTACGGCATGCATCAAAGCCTTCTACATCGGCAGTCGGATCTTTCTCTGCATATCCTTTATCCTGTGCATCCTTTAATACATCTGCAAATTCAGAACCCTCTACACTCATCTTGGTAAGCATATAGTTGGTCGTTCCATTTAAGATACCGGTAATCTCTTCGATTACATCTGCAGTCAGGCAGGAATTTAACGGGCGGATAATCGGGATACCGCCTCCTACGCTGGCTTCAAACAGGAAATTCACATTTTTCTCTTTGGCAAGTGCAATCAGTTCTGCACCTTTCTCTGCTACTAATGCCTTATTTGAAGTTGTTACATGCTTTCCTGCCTCTAACATGGCACGGACAAAAGTATATGCCGGTTCTACACCGCCCATTGTCTCAACTACCATGCCAATTTCAGGGTCTTCTGCAATTACTTTGTAATCATGCACGATTTTATCCTGAATCGGGTCTCCCGGAAAATCCCGTAAATCCAAAACATATTTTACTTCGATTGCTTCGCCTGCACGTTTTGCAATGCTGTCATGATTAATGTTTAATACTTCTACTACTCCGGAACCAATTGTTCCATATCCCATTACTGCTGCTTTCATTGTTGTTTCACTCCCTGGCTAATATTTTCAGATAATGTATTCCATCCTGTCCTTCAATCTTATCTACCATCTGTGACAAATCTCCTGTCTCCGGCAGAATATCAATACTCAGTGTCAGGGATGCAATCCCGTTTACCGGTATAGACTGGTGGATAGTTAATATGTTGGCATGAAACTCTGCCACAATATTCAAAACGGTTGATAATAATCCCGGCGTATCATCCAGCTGGATTACCATCGTAATTGTTCTCCCCTTCGCATTGTCGTGAAATGGAAAAATATCATCTTTATACTTATAAAATGAACTCCGGCTGATATCTACCTGCTCGGCTGCTTCCTGTACAGATGTTACGCGTCCGGATTCTAAAAGACGTTTCGCTTCCACTACTTTCAGCAATACCTCCGGTACAGCCTTCTCTTTCAACACAAAATACTTCGTATTCTCTGCCATATTCCCTCCGACTGTTTGTGGTACAAACACAACTGTTCTCACCAGAAAGATGATAGCACATATATACAGCCATTACAAGTAAATTTCTCTTTTTTATACAAAAGTACCCATATGGAACCTTTTTCGGATTCCATATGGGTAAATTGACGAATTTTTATATTTGCTTTCCTTATCCGAAAGCTCTTAGAATTTACGGCTTCCGCCTCCGGTGCTTCGTCCTCCTGCTCCGGTATGTACTGTTGTTCTGCCGGAACTACTTCCGCCTCCACCAGAAGATTCCCTCTGGATATGACGATGGGTTACTACCTGATTTACAAAACGGTCAGTACGGTTTGTAAGATTTACATGGCTGTTCTTGTGATAATCATATTTATACTTATCAAAATGCAGGCGATATTTTCCAATGGTGATTCCACAGAATGCACCACCGATGCCCAATGCCACCAGTAAGGTAATCAGGATTTCAAACCAGGTCAGCGTATTTTTCTCGTAGTAATCATATTCCCCGGTTTCTTCATCGTAATTATACTGACCAGAAGGCACACCCTGTCCGTAATAATATTCTGCCTCATCAATCATTGCCTCCATGGCATCTGCATACTCTGCATCTCCCATATAATTGAAGCCTTCATCCAGAATACTTTCTACTCTTTCATCCGTATAATAGCGGTTTGCTTCTCCAAAATGAACCACTGCGATTTCACGGTTATCCATGTCAATGACAAAAGCAACGCCATCCATGCCGGTGGCATACTGGTCAAAGGTATTCTCTCCATACTCCTGGGAAGTATACCCCTGCGCATCCTCTGTGGTAAATGCATAAATTTCCCAGCCAGTCTCACTGGAAAAACCGCTGATTTTTTCACTGATGGAATCTGCTTCACTCTGGTCAAAAAGCTCTGCGTCATCATAGACGAAGTCTGCCTTTGGCTCTGATGCCATAACAGGAACAGCAAATAACATACTGCATAAAAGCAGTAATGGTACGATTATCTTTTTCTTTACCATATCAGCAGCCCTCCTAACAATCCAAGTACCAGCACTGCTGCTGATATGATTCCACTAACCAGAGTCAGCTTCTTATAATCTACCGGAAGTTCTCCACATACTTTTCCGGTCTGTCCATTCATGGAATAGTAATACATCTTGCCGTTATTGGCACGATAGGTGATGGTCCAGATTGGAAGAAGCACATAATTCCAGTTCTCACTGCCATTGGAAAATCCGCAGTTATGTACCTTCACACCGTCGTAGCCGGATACGCTTTCCCGCAAGAGCCTGGTTGCATAATCCTTTGTCTCTCGTCTGGCTTCCTCGGCTACGCCTTCTTTTTCAATATCACGCTTCTCTGCCTGGAAGCCGGAAAGATACCCCATGGAGAAATCCTTCATCTTGTCAAACTGATATGGCAGTACACCCTCTACCAGCTCTTTGTTGGCTTTCTGTAATGCATTCAGTTCCAGATTGGAAAGAGATACATCTCCGCCACGTTCTACTTCATAGAATTTAGTCTCGGTATATTCTTCATCCCCGGAACGCCATACCCGGACACGGGTTGCCTCTGCCGAAAGATTACCGTTCATCCTGGTATCATAAATCCAGAACGGGAAGTATACACCAGATAATTTATCAATTTGTTTCTTATTGAAAAATGCCTTTGGAACAAACTTTTTCCTGCCTACATATTCCATAAAACGTTTTTCTGCTTCTTTACGGTCAATTGCAAACGGAATGACCTTATTCGGCATATAGTTTCCGGATAATCTTCCGGAAAGCACTACCGGATTGTGGCAATAATAGCAGAAGGTTGCCGCCGTGGTTGCATCTGTTACAATCTGCGCACCACAGCTTGGGCAGGTATAAATGACTGCTTCTTCCTCTGTTTTCTTCTCTTCCTGTGTTCCGTCTGTATTCTCAGAAGCCTGGCTTCCATCCATGCTACCGGCAGTTTTTTCCTTTTCCTCCGCCGGCTTCATGGCATCCAGTTCTTCCTGTGTAAATTTTGAGCCACAATATTCGCATTTATATGCGCCGGAAGCAGGGTCAAAAATCAGTTCGCCATCACAATTCGGGCACTTAAAACTAATTACTGACATGCAGTGCTCCTTCCTCCATTATGGTCTCTGTTTTCCACAATTGCTGCAGAATTTTCCGGTATTTACAGTTCCACATTCGCAGGTCCAGTCTGCTGCCGGAGCCGGAGCCGGTTTTCCGCAGTTAGTACAGAATTTTCCGGTATTTACTGCTCCACACTCACAGGTCCAGTCTGTCTTTACTGCCGGAGCCGGAGCCGGTTTTCCACAGTTACAACAGAATTTTCCGGTATTTGTTGTTCCACATTCGCAGGTCCACTCATTGCCTGCCGGTGATGCTGCCTGCTGTGCCGGTGCTGCCTGTTGAGCCGGTGCTGCCTGCTGCACGCCTGCTGCTCCGCCTGCCATCTGTGCTCCATTATTCATCTGCTGGTTCTGCTGCATGCCTGCTGTCATCTGATTTAAACTGTCCATGCTGCTGTTGAATGCATTCATTCCCATTCCAACACCCATAAATCCGGTCATTGCACCTGCTGCATTAGAACCTGCATCACGGATACCTTCCGTAATATTTCCAACAGCAATACCACGCATTACATTCGGGTCACTACCCATCATTGCACCTTTGTTGCGCAGATTGATAAGGTTAGTGGATTCCTCGTCGTAAGAGATACTTGCAATACCTACTGCCTGAATCTCCATACCACGCATCTGGTTCCATTCCTCATCAAGAGTTTCTGACATGTATTTACTCAGCTCGCGTCCCTTGGATGATACATAGGAAATGCGGACACCATCTGCAGATAACTGGTTGATAGATGTCTGTAATGCTTCTAAGAATTCAGAGATATACTGTTCATTGATATCTGTGATTTCTACCCTGTCTTTGTTTCTTGGAATTGCTTCTGCATAGAAACGAATCGGGTCTACAATCTTAATGGAATAAGTTCCGTGTGCACGCAGGAACAATTCTGCATTGTAGAAATTATCAAAATAGTTAATCGGATTTCTTGTTCCGAATTTGATTCCCTTGATTTCCTGAAGGTTTATGAAGAATACCTTCTGTTTATCCGGTGTCTGACCACCAAATTTGATACGTGCGAAGGAATCTTTTAAAGTATCCTTTAACTGTCCGTTAAACAGGGATGGCAAAGAAGAATTATCTACTTTGTAATATCCCGGTTCTGCAGTATAGTCTACGATTTTTCCACCATCTACTAACATCATAAACTGATTATCATATACATGGATGATGGAACCATTAGATACGGTATCATCCGTTCCCTTTGTATTCTGTCCACGGCGAATCAACACACCTCTGGTAAAGACGGTCTGATCTCCCATATCATCCGGCTCGATTACCTCTAACCACTGATCTGCAAAACTTCCTCCAACTGCCTGTGCTACTGCTTTAATTAAACCCATAACAAACCTCCTGTTTTCTTATGTTATATATTTTCATTACACCTTTTGGTATGTAACTTCGTAAAAATGCTGCAGAGACCAAACCTGCATATTGATTGGTATTACTTCACTGCCACAGAACTCACAGTATTTCGCTCCAAGGGATGTAACCGGAGCACCGCAGTGCGGGCAGGTAAGTCCTACCCCTTTATCAGCACTGACTTTGCTCTCATCCTGGATATACATCAGTTCCATGTTGTACTTGGTCTGTTCTAACAAATCTTTTTTACCGGAAATCAGTTTTCCGTCTTTTTCTTTATAGTGAATATGCTCCACTGCACTCTGTAGTGTAATAATGCATTTACCCTTTTGTTTTTCATATCTGGCAATCTCAGTCTGATGAACACGGATACGTTCATATACCTCATTTACACCTGCTGTCTGATTCTGCTCAATTCTTGCTGCCACTTCTTCTTTAAGTGCTTCCGACAGGCTCTCTGCCCTTCCTATACTATGTGCGGAAATTGCCATCAATGACAATTTCAATGCATCTTCTGCCTTATTTTTAAACTGCACCCAGTTAAATTCCGGGAAATCCCGCTGTATCTGTGGTTCTAATAATCTTGTCATTCCGGATACGGAACATGGTGTCACAGACAGTTCCTCTTCCTGTTTCTTCCAGCCTTCCACTAAAGAATCTGTTCCAAAGAGATCCTGTGAGAATTTCCTTACTTTATTTTTCACATAGAAAACAACGCCTGCTATCACTCCCACAATGACAAGAATAATGACCAGTGGTATGATTACTTTTTCCATCTTACTCTCCCATCTTCTCCGGACAACCCAGTGACAGCCACTTTAAATATCCATTGATGAAAATATCAATATCTCCATCTAATACTGCATCTGTATTTCCCGTCTCTACGCCGGTTCTGGTATCCTTTACCATAGTATACGGCTGCAATACGTAGGAGCGTATCTGATTTCCCCAGCCAATTTCTGTGACTTCACCACGGATATCTGCTGCTTTATCTGCATTTTCCTGCTGTTTCAATAAATACAGCTTGGATTTTAACATCTGCATTGCCTTGTCTTTATTCATGTGCTGGGAACGCTCATTCTGGCAGGTTACTACAATTCCCGTCGGAAAATGGGTAATCCGGATTGCTGAAGATGTCTTATTGATATGCTGTCCACCGGCTCCGCTGGAACGGTAGGTATCAATCCTTATATCTTCATCCTTTACTTCAATATCAATGTCTTCTTCAATATCCGGCATCACATCACATGATACAAAGGAGGTCTGACGCTTTCCTGCCGCATTAAACGGTGAAATCCGCACCAGACGGTGTACGCCTTTTTCTGATTTCAGATAACCGTAAGCATTTTCTCCGTTTACCTGAAAGGTAATGGATTTGATTCCTGCTTCATCTCCATCTAAGGAATCCAGTACTTCAATGGCAAATCCTTTATCGGATGCCCATCTTGTATACATGCGGTATAGCATGGATGCCCAGTCACAGGATTCTGTTCCGCCTGCTCCTGCATGCAAGGATACAATTGCATTGTCTTTATCATATTCTCCGGATAACAGGGTTTTGATCCGAATCTTTTCAAACGCTTCTTCGTATTCCTTTATCTCTTCTTCAATCTCCGGAATCAGGGAAACATCATTCTCTTCATCTCCCATCGCAATCAGTGTTTCAATGTCAGAAAGTTTCTCTTCCAGCTGTGCACAGACTGCCACGTCATCCTTATAGCTTTTTAACTCTTTCATCTTCTGCTGGGACACTTCTGCATCATTCCAGAAATCTGGTGCTTCCATCTCCCGTTCCAATTCTTCGATTTTTTTTGACTTATCTGCTAAGTCAAAGTGAATCCCTCACTTCCTGTAGTGGAGCCTTATAGGTTCCCAATTTGTATCGGTATGCGTCCAATTCAACCACAGTATCACCAACTTTCTTATATTCTTATGATTTTCTGTATAACAAAGAATGTGCCTTGGCACATTCTCGCGCCTGCGCGGTCGCTTGCGACATCTACCTTATACGCCGCAGTGCGCATCCCCGCGGAGCGTTTTTTCTTTGCAGGAAAGCAATTTCCTGTAAAGTAAGAAAAACCACTATAAACATTATAGTGGTTTCCCGGCTTCGAATCAATTATATTTTCCTTAATATTGGTTGAAAAGTCTATTTTTCTGCTTTCCGTTTCATTTTTAAGAGCATTTCCTTATCCTCTTTGGTCACGCGATAGGATTCCCTGATTTTCTGTATCGTCTTATTGTAAGTCCAGTCATCCAGATGATTTGTCCTGAGATAGGAAAGTGTTTTATCCCGGAACTTCACAAAACACACGGACAAATTCCAGGCTACTGCCATTTTCACATAATAGGCATCCTGATGAATCTTATCCATCTCTTCTAAGACAAGGTCGATATAGTCTTCCGTAATAAAATGATCTAATAACATCACAACGCCAAACCGGATGAAAAATTCTTCATCACTGCGAAGATAAGGCAGTAAATATTCTAAAACTGCCTCCGGCTCTTTTCTGGCAATTTTTAAACTTGCACAGGTGCTGTCACATACCGACCAGTTCTTAATTTTTGGAAGAAAGGCATCAAGATACGGACGGATTCCTGTGAAATCACTTTTCACATAGCCTAAGGTCATGCCCTGCAACATGGTCTCTTCCATGGAATCATCCGATGCCTGTGAAAGGTAAGTCTGCCAGTCTCCTTTTGCTAATTCTTTTGCATAAGAACGAAGTAAGGGCAACCTTACTCCAAGCACATGTTTTTCCCCCGGAATCAATCCGGCGGAAAAGGTGCCAAAATCCGGTTCTGCCCATTCCATTAACTGCTGGCGAATCTTTTCATTTAATTCACTCATGATTTATCTCTGTTGTAATTTCTGTATTCTGTGCATTGTCATGCTCTTCCGCATCCTGATACATCCCCTTAAGTACGAGAATGGTAACTACCAAAAGAATTACTGCCACCACATAGCGAATGATAAGTTTTTTCTTCTCTTCGTTATTCATCTTCATTATTCTTCTCCGTTCAATACTTCAATGGCTTTTAATATCTGATTATCCTGCATCTCATCATAAGTACCCTCGGTATCTCCGGTGTACTCATATTCAATTTCAACATCCGGTGTAATTCCGGTTCCATGGATGTTATCACCGTTTGGTGTATAATATTTTGCTACCGTAAGCTTAATGGCACTGCCGTCCTTTAACTGCATGATATTCTGCACAATGCCTTTTCCAAAGGTTGTGGTTCCAATCAGTGTTCCATAATCAAAATCCCGGATGGCTCCTGCAAATATCTCGGATGCACTGGCGGAATTGCCATTGACTAATACTGCAATCGGCATATCAAGATAATGCTCTGCATCAGAAGTATAATCCTGACGGTTGCCATATTTATCTTCCGTATAAACAACAGTTCCTTCCGGAAGAATCATATCCAACATCTGCTGACAGGATACTACCATTCCGCCGCCATTATCACGTAAATCAATAACCAGCTTCTCCATACCCTGACCCTGTAAATCTGTAATTGCATCCGAAAACTGGGTTGGTGTATTCTCTGCAAATTCAGATACCTGTATATATCCGATATTGTTTTCTAACATTTTATAAGCTACTGTTGGAATATCTACTTTGGCACGGGACACATCAAATTCCAGATTTTCTGATTCCCCTTCTCTTTCAATTACCAGATGAACGGTGGTTCCCTCTTCGCCACGGATGTTGGTTACCAGTTCCGACAATTCCATAGAAGTGGCTTCAATATCATCTACCTTGACTATCTTATCGCCTTCTTTTAATCCTGCTTCCTGTGCCGGAGAATTATCATAAATATGGGTAACGGATACTTCCATGGTATTCTTATCCTGGGTAAGTCCTGCTCCGATTCCATAATAATTTGCATGGGTGGATATCATGATATCTTCATATTCTTCCGGGGTATAATACTCACTGTACGGGTCTCCGATCCCCTCAAACAAGCCTTTATACATTCCGTTAATCAAGTCTTCCTGATCCACATCTTCATAATAATCTGCATTAATCTGGTCTGCCAGATTATCAAGCTTATTGATGACATCCTTTGAAAGCAGATCACCATCTGATGCTGTTACCGTCTGGCTGCCTCCTGTTACGCCTTTTCCACCAATTACCACAGCACCACTGTAAATACCAATCAATAATACAATCAGCAATACCGCCATGACCGAAGCAGCACCGGTAATCGCACCACGCCAGTAAGTTCTTTTCTTTTCCTTTATTTCCTGCCTGATTGCTTCTGCTGAATTTGTCTCTTCCCTTATTTCGTCCATCTTTCTTCCTCTTTTACTATTTACTCAGATAATTCCATGGGCTTACATAGCTTCCATTTAAGGATACGCCAAAATGTAAATGATTTCCAGTAGATATACCGGTACTTCCTACCTGGGCTATCGTCTGTCCCGCCGTGACTTTATCACCGGTGGATACCAAAAGTGCCGAAGCATGCCCATATACTGTATATAGCCCGCTGCCGTGGCTGATCATTACATAGTTGCCCATTCCATTATTATAGCCTGCATAGGAAACCGTTCCATCTGCCGCCGCCACAATACTCGCACCATAGCTTGCCCCAATATCCAGTCCCTTATGATTAGAGGATGCTCCCTGGGTCGGAGATAATCGCGTTCCGTAATCACTGGTTACCCTGGTACTGCTCGGACACGGCCATACAAAAGCCCCGCCACTGTATACATCTCCGGGAGTCGTATCCGGAGTAGTTCCATTTTCCTCTGCTTCCTGTCTTCGTTTCTCTTCTTCCGCTTTTTTTCTGGCTTCCTCTGCCTGAATCTGCGCAATAATTTCATTCTGTGCATCAATCTCTGCCTGTACTGCATCTGCATCCGACTGTGCCACCGTAATGTCACTCTTTACCTTATCCAGTTCGTCTTCCTTGGCATCCATCAGAGCCTGCACGGTCTGCTGCTGGGATTCTACCTGTGCCTTCAATTCTTCCAGCTCTGTATATTCCTGTTCTAACTGTTCCTTGGCATCTGCCACGGTCTGTACACTGTCATTGTACTGCTGCAGCATATCTCTATCATATTCTGAAATCTGCCGGATATATTCTGCCTGATTCAAAAATTCTGCCATACTGCCGGATTGAAAAAATGCTTCCAGATATGACATTTTTCCACTATTTTCATACATGAACTGAATCCTTTTGCTCATAGCTTCTGCCTGGCTTG
The DNA here is from genome assembly GCF_003462625.1 of Roseburia sp. OM03-7AC. Classification (NCBI taxonomy): domain Bacteria; kingdom Bacillati; phylum Bacillota; class Clostridia; order Lachnospirales; family Lachnospiraceae; genus Roseburia; species Roseburia sp. OM03-7AC. Next base: position 34,965 of record NZ_QTZJ01000010.1, on the reverse strand, counting down.
CCACATCCGCCTGGGCATCCTCTAATTCGCTCTGGGTGTCTGTAATCTCGGCACTCTTTTCCTCTAACTGTGCCTGTGTATTGGTAATTTCAAGAGAAATGCTTGTAAGCTGCTGATCTAATTCCTTTACCTTCGTCTGAATATCAGCCTTGGAATCTTTCAGCCCATCAATGACACTTTGGGCCTCCTCTAACTGCTTCTCTAAATTTTCTTTTTCCTTCTGTGCATCAGACAGGCTGCTGGCAGATATCTCCATCACCGGAGAAAGTAACATCACAGCTGTCAGTATTGCGGTTGTTACCTTTCTTCGTATCTTCATCTTATTCTCATCACCTTTTATATATTCAAAACAGGGTATCCCCGTGACTGCCCCAGTACACAGGCGATACCCTTTGTCCTTATACTTTCAAATGCTTCTTAATAGTCAGCCGGCTGCCAACAAATCCAATTCCCACTCCCAACAGCAGTGAAATTGGAACCAGACTGTGAAACAGTTCTGCAACCGGAATAAAATTCATAATATTATCTAAAAAGCTGAATTTGTCCGCTACATATACTATAATCTTGCCATACATGAAGTAAAGCAGAATCAGTGGCAATGCAGAACCCAGAAGTCCAATCAGCACACCCTCTACTACAAATGGTGCCCGCACAAAAGAATCCGTAGCTCCAATCAGCTTCATAATCGCAATCTCTTCTCTTCGTACCGAGATGCCAACTGTAACGGTATTACTGATTAAGAAGATAGCAACCGCAAGCAGGATTAAGATAATGCCTCCGGAAACATACGCAATCAGTTTATTAAAATCAGACAATGTATTTGCCACCACTGCAGAATGATGCACTTCCCTTACGCCATCTAAGGACTCTAAATATGTAACCAGTGCATCCTGCATGGAAACATCTTTCATATAAATTTCATAACTGGCAGAATTAGCAAGTGGATTCTCCGCAAATCCCTCTGCAGCTTCTTCTGAGCCACCAAAATATGTCTCTTTACACCTTTCCCACGCTTCATCTGCGGAAATAAATTCATAGCTGGCAACTTCCACACGCTTACTAATTTTATTACCAATCTCATCTATCTGTTCCTGCGAGATTCCCTCATTAAAGAAAACAGATACTGCAACGCCTTCCTCTGCCTCTTTTACCATTGACTGGAAGTTTTCTACAATCGAATAGAAAAGTCCAAACAAAAAGATACAGGCACACATGGTCGCAATAGATGCTACTGAAAACATTTTGTTACGCCAGATATTCTTGATACCCTGTTTTATTGAATAGAAAAACGAACTAATCCTCATCGCTGCAATCACCTTTCTCGTCACTGATAATGACGCCTTTCTTCATTGTGATTACACGTTTCTTCATTGCCTTGACAATCTCAAGATTATGTGTAACAACGACTACTGTCGTTCCCTTCTGGTTAATCTCCTCTAAGAGTTTCATGATTTCCCATGCATTATGGTTATCAAGATTACCGGTCGGCTCATCTGCCAGAAGAATCTTCGGCTGATTTACCAGTGCTCTTGCAATGGCAACCCTCTGCTGTTCTCCACCGGACAACTGTTTTGGATAAGATTTATATTTGGCAGCCAGCCCTACCATAGATAACATGGTCGGTACACTGCTTCTTATGAGCCTTGCCGGAGTACCTATTACCTTCTGGGCAAATGCTACATTCTCATATACATTTCTGTCTTTTAAAAGGCGGAAATCCTGGAACACAACACCTACATTACGACGATATTTCGGTATCTGTTTTCTCCGGATTGCATTTAAATTACGGTTGTTAATCGTAATAACCCCTTTGGTCGGCTCTAATTCTTTTAACAATAATTTAATCAGTGTTGACTTTCCGGAGCCGCTGTTTCCAACGATAAAAACAAATTCCCCTTCTTCTATATTAAGACTGATATCATTTAATGCCGGTATTCCTGCCGAATATGACTTGCTTACATGTTCAAGCTTAATCATGTGTTCCTCCTAAAACTACTGCTTAGTAATCCAATGTCTCCATATATTTCATGTATTTTACTACCATTAACGCAATTTTAAATGTAATGGCATCTTCAAATACCCGAAGGTCTAAGCCTGTGCTTTTCTGCAGTTTATCCAGACGGTATACCAGTGTATTTCTGTGTATGTATAACTGTCTGGATGTTTCTGAAACGTTCAGGCTGTTTTCAAAGAATTTATTGATGGTAGTAAGTGTTTCTTCATCAAAATCATCCGGAGATTTTCCATCGAAAATCTCTTTGATAAACATTTTGCAAAGTGGAATCGGGAGCTGATAAATCAGACGTCCAATTCCCAGTGCAGAATACGCAATAATATTCTTCTCTTCAAAGAATATCTTTCCTACATCCAATGCCATTCGGGCTTCTTTATAAGAACGAGATACTTCCTTAATCTCATTTACTACGGTACCATATGCGATATAAGCCTCGCAGTCTTCATCTGCCTTGAATAGATTTAAGATAACTTCTGCCGTTTTCTCCAAATCCTCATAGGTCTCATTTTCTGCAAGTTCTTTTACCACAATGATATTTTTCTCATCTACCGCTGTCACAAAATCCTTGGACTTGCCGCCAAAGATACTGCGTACTTTTTCCAGTTCATTTCCGTCCTTTTCCCGGTTGGTTTCTACAACATATACCACGCGGCGTACTTCCGTCTCAATATGAAGCTTCTTCGCACGGTTATAAATATCTACTAAAAGAAGATTATCCAATAAAAGATTCTTAATAAAGTTGTCCTTATCAAACCGTTCCTTATATGCTACCAGAAGATTCTGAATCTGGAAACCGGCAATTTTTCCCACCATATACACATCATCACTGTCACCATTTGCCAGTAAAACATATTCTATCTGATGATCATCAAAAACTTTAAAGAACTGGCATCCCTGAATCACCTGACTGTCTGCCGGAGATTCTACAAATGCCAATGCAGGATTGATATAATTATCTGCATCAGGAAATGTGGTTGCCAATACTTTCCCCTCAGTATCGATAATGCACATATCCACTCTTGTAATCCCTTTCAAACCGTCAATTGTGTTTTGAAGTATCTGATTTGAAATCATACTTTTTTCTCCTTCTCTTATCAATATCGCCCCAGTTACTGGACAACTTTCACAAAAAATCCGCATCCTTTTGTGAAAGATAAAACTCTTTGAATCTTATTTTAATGCAAAACGTCAAAAAAATAAAGAGGAAATGTGAATATTTTTATGCTAATATTCCAAAAAACCTTCTCCCAGCACTTCCCGGGCATCCGTCACAATTACAAAAGCTTTCGCGTCAAGTTCCATTACTATCTCTTTTAACTCTACAATTTCCTTTTTCGGCACTGCACAAAAGAGTATGTCCTTCTCATTTCCGGAATACATTCCCTTTGCATGAATCGCCGTAACACCGCGGTTCATCCGGTGCATCAGTGCATCTGCCACTTCAGCGGCATCTTCCGTAATGATATACGCCGCCTTGGAATATTTGATACCTTCCATAATTGCATCCGATACTTCCGTTGTTATAAAAATTGCCACCACAGCATATAACGCCGGCTTTACTCCAAAGAAAAACATTCCGCTTAACACAATAATACCATCTAACACCAGCATAATCTGTGCAATGGTATATTGTTTTAGAAAACGCTGTAATAAAGTGGCTACCATATCTGTCCCTCCAGTAGAGGACTTCGTCACCAGAACCAGACCGATTCCCGCTCCGGAGATGCATCCGCCATAAATAGCTGCCAGCATATAATCATCCTGGGCTATATTCCAGTGAGGCAGTACCAGAAGCCAGAAAGACAGCATTACCATTCCATATAATGCCCGCCACAAAAATTTCTTTCCCTTTCTTCTCCATGCGCATAAAAAAACCGGAAGATTCAACGCCAGGTTCGTAAACCATAACGGAATTCCTCCGGGAATCCATTTTACTGTCAGTTGTCTGATGAGAATTGCAACTCCGGTAAATCCACCAACAACCATTCCTACCGGGTCATAGATGGACTGAATTGCTATACCCATAAGGCAGGTTCCTGCTGTCATACACAAATAATCCACTATGGCCGGTCTTTTATATCCCAGACCCATAACCATCCGTTTCCTTTAATCTTTATTATATTTGTGTAATTTGCTCTGCAGTTTCTTCTTATGAATCAATCTGCCCGCTATCTGGGATATTCTGCTGATACGGGAACGCGGTGCATAATCACTGCTCAACCCATACCATATTTTAGCATCCAGTTTGCTTTTATTTTCTGTCAAAAACTGTTCCTGTAACGGAGACGGCAGAATGGAAAAAATAACATCTGCACTGGCACTGTTAATCTCATTTACCACACTTTCAAAGTCATTGGACTTTTCCTCTATCGCACAATGACCTGCCACCTCAATCTGTTCGTATTTTCCTACAAGGAAATGCTCCAGCTGTTCTTCCTGAGCAATGGTTTCTGCCAACAAAAATACTCTCTTATGGTTACGGATAATCCGCTTGATGAATTCCCGGAAGAAATCATGATTAATGGTCTCACTGAGCCGCTGGCTGGAATGAACATCTGCCGCAATCAGAATCTCCTTCTCTCCGATTACCGCAAGATCCAGCTGTTCAATGCACGCCCGCACCGTTTCATCCTGTCCTGCCAGTTCTAACATCTTCATATCTATGGTCTCTATGGTATTCATTATCGTGTTATCCAGATAATTTTCCACCTGCATCATTGCTTCACGGACTGTATAATTATCTACTTCTATTCCCAGTATATCGATTTTCTTTAACATCTTACACCTGTCTTATTCTGTGCATTTCCATGCGCTTTTATGCAAGTAGTATAGCAAAAGCTCCAGTTTTTTTCAACCATTGTGCAAATTTTCTGTAATAATTTTCTCAGATTGCCTTTTTACACTTTTGTAAATAAACTGACATTTTCAGACAATTTTATATGATTTTTTCAATATTGCAATGTCAATAGATTTTGTGTATTTTTTTGAAAAGTTATCAACTTTATCATTTGTTCACAAAACATCCGTTCTTATTTTTTGCTATGTAAACCTATATTTTTCTCCTTTTTTCTGTGGATAATGTGTATAACTTGGTGTATAACTCCTTTTTTTCGATATTTCCACATTTTTCGATGTGGATAACTTTTGGGACTTTTTTATGATTTCCAGCACTTTTTTTCGACGTTCTTTTCTTTTTTGTGCATATTGTATATTTTCAAAAAAGAAGTGTAAAATTGTCTGATTGCAATTTACACTTCTTTTCCGTCAAATGAATTTCTTTTCCACTTTTCAAAATAGTACCTCTTCCCCATATGTATATTTACATAATATCATATTCGTTCACATAACTATTTTGATTGGGAAATTGTATGAACAATTCCTTCTATTCTTTTTTCCAAAACTGCATCTGCGTCCAGGCTTCAGGCTCTGCAGACAGCTTCGATTTCTTCTAACTCTTCCGTGGTAAATGCCGGTGCATCTACAATCTTTAAATTATCTAATATCTGCTGCGGACGGGATGCGCCAATCAGAACACTTGCTACCGTCTCATCCTTTAATATCCAGCTTAATGCCATCTGTGCCAGTGTCTGTCCACGGCGCTTTGCAATTTCATTCAGGCTCTTAATCTGCTGCATTCTTGTTTCCGTAAGGTCGGATGCATGAAGGAATCTGCCATCTCTTTTAATCCGGCTGTCCTCCGGAATTCCATCGATATACTTATCTGTCAGCATTCCCTGTGCAAGTGGAGAAAATGCGATCACACCTTTCCCCTTCTCTTTTGCAGCTTCTAGCAAGCCATTATTCTCTACCGTACGGTCAAAGATATTATAGCGGTTCTGGTTTATCACAAACGGACACTTTAAATCTTCCAAGATTTCAGCTGCCTGTTTCATATGCACGCCATCATAATTGGATATTCCTACATATAATGCTTTTCCGCTTCTTACAATCTGGTCTAATGCCAGCATGGTTTCTTCCAATGGCGTATCCGGATCCATTCTGTGATGATAAAAAATGTCCACATATTCAAGTCCCATACGTTTTAAGCTCTGGTCTAAGCTCGCAATCAGATACTTCCTGCTGCCATGATCCCCATAAGGTCCCGGCCACATATCAAAACCTGCTTTCGTTGTAATTAACAATTCATCGCGGTAGGCATGCAATTCTTCCCGCATGATCCTGCCAAGATTACTCTCTGCACTGCCATATTCCGGGCCATAATTATTTGCCAGGTCAAACTGTGTGACTCCATGGTCAAATGCCGTAAAACACATTGCTTTCATGTTCTCATAATTATCATTGGTTCCAAAATTATGCCAGAAACCAAGGGACAATATTGGAAACAACAATCCGCTCTTTCCTACTCTTCTGTATTTCATGGTTTCATATCTTTGTTCTGATGCTGTATATTCCATCTGTGGTAACCTGCCTTTCATTCTATAATAATGCACCTCCGCCACTTTATTGGCTGATTTTATTATAATTGCAGTTTTTCCAGATAAAAATAGAATATCTTTTAATAACGTATCAAATTTTTATATCTGCTTTTTTCCAAATGTCTACCTGCAGTGTGCATCCTCGCGGAACGTTTTTTACTTTACAGGAAAGCAATTTCCTGTAAAGCAAAAAAAAGGACTGTTGCAACCGCAACAGTCCCTGTTTATCCTTTTCAATATTATTTCATCCTTAATTTTACCATAAACTACAAGAAACACGCTTTGCGAGTTTCTCGAGTTATCGCGGCGCTCGCCAAATCTGCATGCAAGCATGCGATTTTTCTCGCTACTCGCGTAAATCAAATCCGGACATCCTAGAAAATACGTCTTACAGAAAGAACTGGCTTATAGTCAATCGGTGATGTAAATTTGATTCCTGATGACGGTGTGCTGGCATGTACGATTGTGTTGTTACCAACATAAATTGCAACATGTCCACTGTAGCATACGATATCGCCCGGCTGCATCTGGTCTGTACCAACTTCATATCCGCAGCCTCTCATTGCTCCTGAAGAATGTGGTAATGATACTCCAAACTGTGCATACACACTCATTACAAATCCGGAACAGTCTGCTCCGTTTGTTAAGCTTGTTCCACCTGCTACATATGGATTACCAGCGAACTGGCTTGCGAAGTTTGCAACTGCTGCTCCATCAGATCCGGATGGTGCATTGTATGTAGATGTACCACCAGATGTAGTGGAAGATGAACTGCTGTTCTTAGCAGCTTTTTCTGCTGCTTTCTTTGCTGCTTCTTCTGCTGCTTTTCTTTCAGCCTCTTCTTTTGCAAGTCTAGCCGCTTCTTCTTCTTTGGATTCTGCCTGAACGAATTCAGTAGATAATGTTACATAATCAGCGGATACATATCCCTCGCCCTCTTCGATGGAAACTTTTACCCATCCATCTACGGACTCATCTGTAACTGTCAAATCATCCAGTCCTGCAACCATTCCAAGTTTCTTAGAATCGGTAGAAGGCTCTGTTCTCACAAACAAAGTAACTGCATCTTCATTTACCGTTGCCACACGACGTCCGACGGAACGGGCCAGTTCTTCATTGCCGACTACTACATATTCGCTCTTAACGTAACCGGTAACGGTACCGGATGTAATCTGATACCAGCCATCTACGGTCTGCTGGACGGTTGCTGCTGAATTATTATAAAGCTTACCAAGCACCTCACTGTCTTCTGATGCTTCGCTTCTGATATTTACATAGTTATCAACCTGTGCAATTGCCACATTTGCAAATGGATTTTCTTCTACCGGCTGTGCCTCTTCTGCTGTATCCTGCTGCGCTGCATCCCCTTCTGTAACAACAGGTGTATCATTATTCTGTGCAGTTGCCACATTCGCCTTTGCTACAAGCTCACTGCTTGCCATATAATTGCTGAATGTCAAAGAAAAACCTGCTACTAATGTGTCATTGGAAGCCCCCACTTCCATTGCTGAAGTAACACCTGCGACTGGTGCTGCATATGTTGTTGCATTGCTTCCAGTGATTAATAATGCGCTTGCGAGTCCGCAGGCTGTTAATCTTAACGCTTTCTTATACATAAAAACCTCCAAACCTAACGATTTGTTACAAATTTATTACATTTATTACAGAGTCATTATAGCGCAGCTAACCTGTCATGTCAACCTAAAATTCCCGCTTTTTTTACAACATTCTTTCCTTTCTTTTACGAAATCATTCCATCACTTTCCATAGAAGCAATGGCATTGGCGCCATCTGCTACTGCCGTTACGACCTGGCGCAGCTGTTTGGTTCTGACATCCCCCACTGCATATATGCCAGGCACACTGCTCCTTCCATCCTCTCCGGCTTTGATATATTCTGTATCATCCAATGCCAGATGCGGTATTACTTTTACGGTATTCGGCACCATTCCCACAGCAACAAAAATGCCATTTACCGGAAGCATTTTTTCTTCCTGTGTCTTCTTATTTAATATTTTGATTTTCTCTACCATTCCTTCACCGCAGATTTCCTCTACTACGGTATCATATAAAATTTCAATTTTTTCATTTGTCTGCACCTGCTCCGCTAACACTTTTGCGCCACGGAAACTGTCTCTCCGGTGAATGAGGTATACTTTTTCACAACCTCTTGCCAAAAAGAGTGCATCCTCTAACGCGACATCACCACCGCCTGCCACCGCAACAGTCCGATTCCGGAAAAATGCTCCATCGCAGGTAGCACAATATGAAACTCCCATACCGGTAAGTCTTTCCTCCCCCGGTACCCCAAGCTTCCGGTAAGATGCTCCTGATGCAATGATTACTGCTTTTGCTTCGTACTGGTTCTGATTGGTTGTTACTAGCTTCTTTTCCTGCTTATCCTCTACCGATACGACCTGTTCTTTTACAAAAGTCACGCCGCTCTTTTGGGCATGCTCCCGCATCTTCTGTGCCAGTTCAAATCCACCCACTCCTGGCAGTCCCGGATAGTTGTCCACTTCACTGGTATTGACAATCTGACCTCCGCTCATTGGCTTTTCTTCTATTATAAGTGTATCAAATTTTGCTCTTCCTGCATAAATTGCCGCCGACAGCCCTGCAGGGCCGCTTCCTATTATAATCACATCATACATGTTGTGGCTCCTCCATTTCTTCAGTAGGATAAGTATACCACCTTTTCCAAAATATATGAATGTTTCCTTGCTTTTTCTAATCTGCCATGCCATAATGAAAGTACATATCAAAGCAGAAAGGATGTGACTGATATGGATATTGCAGCATTAAACAATACTGCTTTAAGCGCACTCAGCAGTGCCTCTACTCCAACCAGCGAAGCGATTGGAGTTGCAATGCTGAGTAACCAGCTGGATGTCAGTCAGAGTATGAGTGACAGTCTGATCCGCGCCATGGAATTATCTGTGAATCCTGCCGTTGGCGGTAACTTTGATGTTTCCGTATAATTAGGGCAGCATGCTAAGATTACAGGTGCCATCACAGAAAAAGAGATTGGAAATTGCAGTCTGGATTCTTCCTGATTACAACTTTCCAGTCTCTTTTTTACGCAGATAGTGAAATTCACATCCTGCTATTTGATTGCGATTGCTTCGATTTCAAGCATAACGTCTTTTGGCAGACGTGCTACTTCTACGCAGCTTCTTGCTGGGAAATCGGTGGTAAAGAATGTCTTATAAACCTCATTAATTGCTGCGAAATCATTCATCTCTTTGATGAACACCGTCGTCTTAACCACTTTGTCCATATTTGTGCCTGCTGCTTCTAAAAGATTGGAAAGATTGGTCAGTGCCTGTTTTGCCTGTGCTACAGAGCCTTCCGGAATCTCGCCGGTTGCCGGTACAACGGGAATAATACCAGAAGTATATACCATTCCATTTACTTCAATTGCCTGTGAATATGGTCCGATTGCTGCCGGTGCTTTTTCTGTTGCGATTACTTTCTTCATGTCTCGTTCCTTCTTTCTTTATTTAAATAATAACTATTCGCGGTGCTCGCCAAATCTGCATGCAAACATGCAGTTTTTCTGGCTGCTCGCGTAAATTAACTGTTTTTACGGATTGCATGCTCGCTGAGGGTTATCTTTCTCTCCTTATAGAGTCTGCCTATAGCGCGCTTGAATGCTGCCTTGCTGAGTCCGGTTTCCCTCATGATTACTTCCGGTGATGCCTTTTCTGTAAATGGCAGTACGCCGGCATAGGAATCTATCACTTCCATTACCTTCTGTGCATCGCTGTCCATCTGAAGGTAAGCTTTTTCCCGAAGGGTAATATCCAGTTTGCCATCCGGTTTTACATTGACTACCCTGGCAGCAATTACATCCCCTATCCGAAGATGGCTGCTGTCCTCATGCTTGGAAATCATTGCAGAATATTTATCATCCACCGCTGCAAAGGTTCCAAAATTATCACTGAATTCATAGATTCTTGCTTCTACTTCATCCCCGGCTTTATATGGAGAATCTTTGCTTAAAAGGTCATAAAGATTCTTCATGCTGGCACAAAGTCTGCGACTCTTATCAATATATAAAGTTACCATGACTTCATCCCCGGCATTTACCTTGCGGGTCATCTCCTTATAAGGAAGGAATAAATCCTTTTCCAGTCCCCAGTCTAAAAACGCTCCTATTTTACCAACTTCCAATACCGGAAGCACTGCAAGCTGTCCCAGTACCAATTTCGGTTCATGGGTGGTTGCAATCAGGCGGTCTTTGGAATCCCGGTATAAAAAGATTTCTACTTTATCTCCAATGCAAAGTCCCTCCGGCACCTGTTTTGCCGGCAAAAGCACTCTGGTCTCATCCTCCGGATTTTCTGCCAGATACATTCCAAATTCAACTTTCTTTACTGCTGTTAGTTCCTGTTTTTCTCCAAGATTCATATTTTCCTGCTTTCTATTGTTCAAATTCTACAATGGCATATGGTTTCTGCTCTTCATCCGCCAGTGATACCAGATACATTTTATCATCTGCATATACAAATGGGAATACCTTGTCTCCTAATACTGCTGCTTTCCGGTATTCTGCCCGCATTTTATGGATATTAAAATTCTCAGGCAGATAATTCTTTGCCATGGCAATATACTGTTCATTATTTACATGATGATTGGTATCAATCTGCTCCGGGCGAATCTGAAAGCTTTCCTGTTCCTGCATTTTCTCCGGAAGTTTTATCTTTCTGTCCGCATAGTCCATTTTGAAAGGCTCTTCCATCTGATATTCTTCTAACATCTTATCAGAAATCCGTGCCGGTCTTTCCCTCTTTAAATCCATAAAAATCCACTGGGAATCCGCATAAGCACAGATTTTTCCCTCAGCATCCTCTATGGTAAAATTACGATAACCATAAAAACCTTTAAAGTTATATGGCCAGGTCTTTACTGTTATTTTTTCTCCAAGAACCGGCAGCCGTTCTACCACAATCTGCCAGGATGCCAAAAACCATGCCTGTGCATGCTCCTTCAAATAGTCCACGCCAATTCCAAGATCCTCTGACTGGAATATACAACAATCCTGCAGATAATTAGTCAATGCCTGAAATGTCATCTTCTGTCCGCTGTCTGCTTCACTATATCTTACTCTGCTTTTCATGGAATACATAGATGTGTCCTCCTTGTAAATGCCTGGCTATTAAAAAAAATGTGCCTGGGCACATTCTCGCGCCTGCGGCGGCCGCTTGCGGCATCTACCTTATACGTCGCAGTGCGCATCCTCGCGGATCGTTTTTACTTTGCGGGAAAGCAATTTCCTGTAAAGTAAAAAAACACCACGCTGCTGTGGTGTTTTCATGAGCAGGGCTACAAGGATTCGAACCTTGAAATGACGGAGTCAGAGTCCGTTGCCTTACCGTTTGGCGATAGCCCTTTGTTGTGTCAACAATGGGTATTCTACATGAAAACATTCCATTCGTCAAGCACTTTTTCGATTTTTTTTCGATTTTTTGCAAAAAGTTTTTACAGGTCATCAAAAAACTTTGATTGTACCGTTCAAATCTGCAAATTCAATGGTCTCTTCCCACATCAGCTTTGCCTTTCCACTGGTGGAATCCGTAAGTTTCTTTTCTAATTCCAGACACTGTTCTAACGGTACTGCTGCATCCAGTTCCACACCTTCTGCATATTCGATATCCATAATCGTAACGCCCTGTTCTGCCAGAAGATACTGTATCTTGCCAAGTCCTGTATAATCCGTACTTATCTTAAGACGCTTTCCCGGTCTCTTTTCAATGATGGTACAATTCTTTAAGCCCTCCTGTACAGCACCCTGATAAGCACGCACCAGTCCACCGGTTCCCAGAAGTGTTCCACCAAAATACCGGGTTACTACTACCACTACATCCCGGATGCCCTCCCGTAAAAGTACGTCTAACATCGGACGGCCTGCCGTGCCGGAAGGTTCTCCGTCATCCGAGCAGCGGGTCAGCTCCTGATTTCTTCCTATTATAAATGCGGAGCAGTTATGTCTTGCATCCCAGTATTTTTTCTTCATAGTATTGATATATGCTACCGCTTCCTCTTCTGTGGTAACTGGTGCAATATTTGCAATAAACCGCGATTTTTTCTCTTCAATCTCACCACTGCCGCCTTCATATATTACTTTTCCGTTTGAAACTTCTGACATATTGCATTGCTCCTGCCTCTTTTTTCGTTTCCTTATTGTAGCATGATTTCCATTTTTCCTGCAAGGAAACCTTAAGAATTTCTTATCAAAACCTTGCGTTTTTACTTTTTTCTTTATTATATGGTATCTTTTTGCTATAATAAGAAAATAATGTTATTAATCCAAAGGAGGCACATTATGAATTATGGAAAGAAGAGTACCGCCAGGAAGGAAAAAGAGCTCACTTCCAAAGGTACTATGGTCCGTAAGAAGTTTTCCGTAATTTTCTGCAAGACTCTACTGATCTGCTTTTTCTTAGTAGCTGTCGTCGGTATTTGTGCAGGAATCGGAATCTTCAAAGGAATCATTGATTCTGCACCAGATATAGATGATATTGATGCAAGTCCTACCGGACAGCTCTCTACCGTTCTTGACGATGAGGGTAATGAAATTGCCACTCTGGTTACTTCCGGTACAAATCGTGATCCGGTAACCATTGATAAGATGCCGATTAATCTTCAGCATGCATTCGTAGCCATCGAAGATGAACGTTTTTACGATCACAACGGAATTGATATCAAAGGAATCATCCGTGCCGGCTTCAAAGGCATTGCATCCGGTTTTCATTTTAATCAGGGAGCCAGCACAATTACACAGCAGCTTCTGAAAAACAACGTCTTCACCGATTGGACAAGCGAAGACAGTATGGCTGATAAGTTTGAGCGTAAAATACAGGAACAGTATCTGGCTGTACAGCTTGAAAAAAGAGAATCCAAGAACTGGATTCTGGAAAATTACTTAAACACCATTAACCTTGGTCAGAATACCCTTGGTGTCCAGGCTGCATCCAAACGATATTTTAACAAAGATGTATCTGACTTAACACTTTCTGAGTGTGCAGTAATTGCAGCGATTACCAAGAGTCCGACAAAGTATAATCCGATTACTAACCCGGACAACAACGCATCCCGTCGTAAAGATGTCTTAGACAATATGTTAGACCAGGGTTATATTTCGCAGGAAGAACACGACGAAGCATTAGCAGATAATGTCTACGACCGTATTCAGATTGTAGATAACAGCACTTCTTCTACTGCAAATGTCAACTCCTACTTTGTGGATACCCTTACCGACCAGGTAATGGATGACTTAATCAATGAATTAGGTTATACCGAGACACAGGCTTTCAATGCACTCTATGGTGGTGGTCTTACCATTTACTCCACCCAGAATGCTAATCTCCAGCAGATTTGTGATGAGGAAGTCAATAACTTAGATAACTACAACGGTCAGGTGGAATATTCTTTCTCCTATCGTCTTTCCATCCAGAAAGCCGATGGTACACTGCAGAATTACAGTGAACAGACCATGCTCACCTACTATCGTGAAAAAACCGGTAATAACAGCTACAACATCAACTTCAGTTCCAAAGAAGATGCCCAGGCTGCCATTGACCAGTATAAAGCAGATATTATGGAAGAGGGAGATACCATCCCGGGCAGCGGCGAATCCGTTACCTTTACGATTCAGCCACAGGCTTCCCTTACGCTGATGGATCAGGCTACCGGTGAAGTGAAAGCATTAGTTGGTGGCCGTGGTGATAAAACCGCAAACAAAACCTTAAACCGGGCTTCTGATACCACCAGACAGCCGGGTTCCACCTTCAAGATTTTAGCTGCTTATGCACCTGCTCTTGACAGTGGTGGAATGACCTTAGCCTCTGTAGAAGATGATGCTCCTTATTCTTATACCAATGGACGTTCTCTTCGTAACTACGATGACCAGTATCGTGGATTTACTACTTTAAGAGAAGCAATCTGCCACTCCATCAATATTGTAACCGTTAAGACCCTCACTGATATCAGTACCGATTTAGGTTACAGTTACTTACAGAGCTTCGGATTTACCACCTTAGATGCTGAACACGATAATAATCAGGCTCTCTGCCTTGGAGGTATCTATAAAGGTGTTACCAACTTAGAATTAACTGCCGCCTATGCGACCGTTGCAAATGGCGGTACTTATACCAAACCAAGATTCTATACCAAGATTTTAGACCATGACGGAAATGTTTTAATTGACAATACTCCGCAGACCCATACTGTATTAAAGGACACCACTGCATGGCTCTTAACCAATGCCATGGAAGATGTTGTTACCTCCGGTACCGGTACAATCGTTAACTTCGGTTCTATGCCGATTGCCGGTAAAACAGGTACTACAACCTCTGACCGCGATGCTCTTTTCGTAGGATACACACCATATTATACCTGTGGTGTATGGGGCGGATATGATGATAACAGCGAACTTTCCAGCACCAGATATCCAAAGTTAATCTGGAAAGCAGTTATGTCCCGTGTTCATGAAAATCTGGAATATAAAGACTTTACTATGCCAAGCGGAATTACTTCTGCTGTCGTATGTAAGAAATCCGGGAAACTTGCCGTAGAAGGTTTATGTGACTGTGATCCGCGTGGCAGCATGGTTGAAACAGAATATTTTGCAACCGGCACAGTTCCAACAGAAGTATGTGACCATCATGTCAGTGCAACAATCTGTACTTCCTCCGGAATGCTTGCAAATGAATATTGTCCGGAAGAAACAAGACAGACTGGTATCTATATCGTTGGCGGTTCTGAAGGTACGGATGATTCTCCATATCTTATGACAGATGAATTATCCAACAGCACCTGTAACGTACACACTTCAAGTTCCGTTACACAGCCTTCCACCCCATCTACTAATACAACAGATACCTCTAATCCAACCAGTGGAAGTCTTACCGGTGGTGGGGATAATACTACACCAGATCATGGTAATACCGGAACCAGCACAAATACCGGTGGTGATACCGGAACCAATGGTGGTACAGGAACCGGCGGCAATACAGGAACCGGTGGTGGTACAGGAACCGGTGGTGGTACAGGAACCGGCGGCAGTACAGGAACCGGTGGTGGTACAGGAACCGGCGGTGGAAGTTCCGGTACCGGCTCTGATGGAAACACTACGAATTAACCAAATCATTATTCTATAATCAGACACCTATAGAAGCTGCCAAAGGCAGCTTCTATTTTTTCTATCTGATGCCGGGCACAGACAACAACAAAAGCCCTGACATACGCCAGGACTTTCGTTGTTGATGTATATACTACTAAGGGGATTAGATAATTACTAACCTAATCACAATTAGATTAGTACATGATTAGTGAAGTTCTCTTGTTACAAAATCCGGGTAAGCTGACTCTAAGCCATGCTCAGTAGAATCCAGACCTTCTAACTCTTCTTCTTTTGATACTCTAAGACCAATTGTCTTCTTTAATACGATAAATATAATGCTCATGGTTACAATTACCCAGCCTGCGATACATACGACACCAAGTGCCTGAATAGCCAGATGATGAATTCCTCCACCATAGAAAAGACCATCTGTATAATCGAAAAGACCTACCATCAATGTTCCAAAAAGACCACAGACACCGTGTACGGATACAGCACCAACCGGATCATCTACTTTTAATTTGTCTTCTACAAAGTATACTGACATGGTACAAAGGATACCAGCTAAACCACCGATAATGAATGCTCCTACTGCATCAACATTTGCACATCCTGCTGTAATTGCTACCAGACCTGCCAGGGAACCATTTAAGGACATGGACACATCCGGTTTACCATTCTTAATCCAGGTATAAATCATTGCTGTAACAGTTGCTGCTGCCGGTGCAATGGTTGTTGTTGCAAAAATCTGCGAAAGCTGTAAGGTATCAGTTGCTGCTGCACCATTAAATCCATACCAGCCAAACCAGAGAATAAATACTCCTAACGCACCAATTAAAATGTTGTGACCCATAATAGGTCTTGATTTACCATCTTTGTCATATTTACCAATACGAGGTCCTAATAAAGCGGCTCCGATAAATGCGGTAATTCCACCTACCATATGAATACATGCAGAACCTGCGAAATCTGTAAATCCAAGGTCTGTAAGCCATGGAGTTCCGCCCCATACCCAGTGTGCTTCTACCGGATATACAATCAGGCTGATTACAAAACTGTAAATACAATATGTAATGAATTTGGTACGCTCTGCCATTGCTCCAGATACAATTGTTGCAGCTGTTGCACAGAATACCAGGTTAAATACGAAATTGGACCAGTCTGTTGTTCCAAAATTCTTCAATGGATTTAAACCCCATCCTACAAATTTTCCATCACCACAAAGAATATTATATCCTAATAAATAAAATGCAACGGTACCAATACAGAAGTCCATCAGGTTCTTCATTGTAATATTACCTGTATTTTTTGATCTGGTAAAACCAGCCTCTACCATTGCAAATCCACATTGCATAAAAAATACTAACGCTGCTCCCATCAGGAACCAAACACTCATATCCATAATCATTTCCTCCTTTACCAAAATAAATATTAAAGTAAAAAAAATAGAGATATCAAACAAGGCTCTCTCCTTGTCTGCTTATCTCCTTCGATAATATTTATTTGCGATATTCATTTTTCAATATCCACAAGACAGATTCCTATCTGCGCCTTACTCCTCTTTGCATCTTTTATAATGCTTTGTCTCCATGTTCGCCGGTACGGATACGAACGGCATCTTCTACATCATACACAAAGATTTTACCATCACCAAAGTTACCGGTATTAATCTCATCTACTACCTTATCAATTAATCCTGGTGCAACTTCATCTGAGACAACAGTCTCTACTTTGATTTTCGGAAGTAATGTTACATTATAAGATGCTCCACGGTAATTCTTGATAATACCCTTCTGATTACCATATCCCATGCTGTTTACAATGTTTAAGCCATTGACTTCACTGCTTTCCAAGACTGCTTTCAAGTCTTCAAGCTTTTCCGGTTTGATAATAATTTCCAGCTTTTTCATATTATCTCGTCCTCCTTCTTATTATTGTTCACAATTTATTCACCTGGCATTCAAAGATGATTCACTTTATCAACACGCTTTTTTCAAATTAGGCTGATATAGTATAGTCATACGCAAAAGAAAAACATAACTTTAAATATTCTTTTTCATAATCTGCCAGGTAACTTAAGTTGCCTGGCATCCTCCCTTTTATGCCTCTTTTTTCCGTCTGTTCTAAGGAGAATGCCCTGCAATTAAAGTTCTTTTTTATACTTCGAAGATTAAATCTCCATAAGATGGCATTGGCCATATATCTTTGTCAACAAGCATCTCTAACTTGTCAACCGGAGCTCTTAATGCATCCATTGTTGTTTTTACAACATCTCTGTAATATACAGCCTGATCTCTTCCCTCTTCCATTGTTCCACCTTTTTCTGTTACTTCTTCCAGTTTTGCCAAAGCAACCTTGGTCTCAGATAAGAGGTCAGATACTTCTGCCAGTAATTCTGTCTGAACACTGATGTCTGCATCACATACAGATTTTACAGCTGCTGCAGAAGTTGCAAGCTCTGTTGTATATTTGATAACTGCCGGGATAATCTGTTTTCCTGCAATATCAATCATAGCTTTTGCTTCGATGTTAATCTCTTTTGCGTAAGTCTCATATTCGATTTCTACACGGGAATCCAGCTCCGCTTTGGTAAATACACCAAAACGCTCGAATAAAGAAACTGCTTTTTCTGTATTCAGTGCCGGGATTGCATCTACCATGGACTTGATGTTTGGAAGTCCACGACGCTCTGCTTCCTCTACCCATTCATCAGAATATCCGTTTCCGTTGAATACGATTCTCTGATGCTCAGTTGCATATTTCTTAATCAGATCATGTACTGCCATATCGAAATCGTCTGCTTTTTCCAGTTCATCACACGCCTCAGAAAATGCTTCTGCTACGATTGTATTCAATACAACGTTAGGCTGTGCGATGGAATCCTGGGAACCAACCATACGGAACTCGAATTTATTTCCGGTAAATGCAAATGGTGAAGTTCTGTTACGGTCTGTTGCATCTTTCATGAAGTCAGGCAATGTCTTAACACCAGTCTCTAATTTAGAACCAGCTAAACTGTGTGTAGCTTCTCCGGTGCAGATAAGCTGTGATAATACATCCTGTAACTGTTCTCCAAGATAGATAGAAACGATTGCTGGCGGTGCCTCGTTTGCTCCTAATCTGTGGTCGTTTCCAACGTCTGCTGCAGATTCACGAAGCAGGTCTGCATGTTTATCTACTGCTTTTAAGATACAGGTAAGCACTAATAAGAACTGTACGTTCTCATGAGGTGTTTTGCCCGGCTCTAATAAGTTAATTCCATCATCTGTTGTGATAGACCAGTTGTTATGTTTTCCAGAACCATTGACACCTGCAAATGGCTTCTCATGAAGCAGACACTGTAAGCCATGACGGCCGGCAACCTTCTTTAAGGTTTCCATTACTAACTGGTTGTGGTCTACTGCTACGTTTGCTTCGGAGTAGATTGGAGCTAACTCATGCTGTGCAGGAGCAACTTCGTTATGCTGTGTCTTTGCAGATACACCAAGTTTCCATAATTCTTTATTTACATCTCTCATGTATGCTGCAATTCTCTCACGGATGATTCCGAAGTAATGGTCATCCATTTCCTGTCCTTTTGGAGGCATTGCTCCAAATAAGGTACGTCCGGTAAAGATTAAATCTTTTCTCTTTAAATATTTTTCTCTGTCTACGATGAAATATTCCTGCTCCGGTCCAACGGAAGGAGTTACTTTCTTAGATGTTGTATTTCCAAATAATCTTAAAAGCCGGAGAGACTGGGTATTAATTGCTTCCATGGAACGAAGTAACGGTGTCTTCTGGTCCAATGCTTCTCCTGTGTAGGAGCAGAAAGCGGTAGGAATACAAAGAGTTGCTCCTGCTGCATCCTGTCTTACGAATGCCGGCGAAGTACAATCCCATGCTGTATATCCTCTTGCCTCAAAGGTTGCTCTTAATCCACCGGATGGAAAAGAAGATGCATCCGGCTCACCTTTGATTAATTCCTTACCGGAAAAGCTCATCAAAACTTTACCATTTGGCATTGGTGCTGTAATAAAGGAATCATGTTTCTCAGCAGTTACTCCTGTTAATGGCTGGAACCAGTGTGTATAATGGGTAGCTCCTTTTTCGATTGCCCACTCTTTCATCTCATGTGCCACTACGTCTGCTGTCTCAAGGTCTAATTCTTTTCCCTCTTCGATTACTTCTCTTAACTTTTTGTAGGTCTTTTTCGGAAGACGTTCCTGCATTACTGCATCATTGAATACGTTCTCGCCGAAAATATCTGCTACATTGAAATATTCTGTCTCACTCATACTATACATCCTTTCTGCCTCTCACCATAAATCCCCTGAGAAATATGATTTTTATTTTCTGCAATCAATGTATGACTTCTCTCCTCCGGTAATTCCCCAGATATAGAAACAAGGGCATTCCAATTCTTTTGGAACACCCTTGTTCGTCACGCACATTTCATCTGCTATATCTAAAATACATGAAACTTTCTAAAAAATCAAGTCAAAGTTTATAATTTTTTTATTTTTGATACATTCTACAAATTTGTGCAAAATAATATACATTTTTTGTCGATTTTATCAATCGCCGGTTTCGAAATCAGTTGCTGCCAGGCGGTACTGCATATCCATTCTCATCTGCAACTACTTTTTCCGTACCCTCTTCTGTGCTTTTTAATGTACGCATTCCGTGGTTTCCGGCACTTCAGGCAAGAAAGAATATGAAGAGTCTCTGAACTGAAATTATTCTTATCATAGGCTAAGGAAGAAAACCTCAATGCACAGTACTTCTTATCCTTAGTAAAGAAATATGCTGAATTTACAGAATTAAATGCTGAGATTATACGAGAATTCGATGACAAGATTATTATATTCAAAGCAGAGAAAATGAATGGTCGCAGACAGCAGGAAATCCAAATTATCTACAACTGCATTGGTGCAGTTAATCTTCCTGCAAGCAAAAGAAAAAAATGGCATAGCCGGATTTCTCCGAAACTATGCCGATTTTTCAAAGGATAAAAATCCCTTACTTGCACCCTCTAATGGGCGGCCCTTATAAAAATCATTCTTATTCTGCTTTTCCAACAGAACCAAATAATTCCATTTTTTCTTTTACAGTAGCTTTGATTGCTTCTGCACCTGGAGCTAATAATTTACGTGGGTCAAATCCTTTGCCCTCTAAGTCCTTACCAGCTTCAATATATTTACGTGTAGCATCTGCGAAAGATAACTGACACTCTGTATTTACATTAATCTTAGATACGCCAAGAGAGATAGCTTTCTTAATCATATCTGCAGGAATTCCTGTACCACCGTGAAGTACTAATGGCATAGTTCCTGTCTTCTGCTGGATAGCGTCCAGAGTCTCGAAGGAAAGTCCTTTCCAGTTTGCCGGATATTTTCCGTGGATATTACCGATACCTGCTGCAAGCATATCTACACCAAGATCAGCGATTGTCTTACACTCGTTAGGATCTGCACACTCGCCCATTCCAACTACTCCGTCTTCTTCTCCACCGATGGAACCAACCTCACACTCGATAGAAAGTCCAAGCTGATGAGCTACATTTACAAGCTCTGTAGACTTAGCAAGGTTCTCTTCAAATGGATAATGAGAACCATCAAACATGATAGATGTAAATCCAGCTTTGATACATTTATAACATCCTTCATATGTTCCATGATCTAAGTGAAGTGCTACAGGAACTGTGATTCCAAGTTCTTCATCCATAGCTTTTACCATAGCTGCAACGGTCTTAAAACCTGTCATATATTTTCCTGCACCTTCAGATACACCAAGAATTACAGGGGATTTTAATTCTTCTGCAGTTAACAGTATTGATTTTGTCCACTCAAGGTTGTTGATATTGAACTGGCCTACTGCATAATGACCAGCTTTTGCTTTTTTTAACATTTCTGTTGCTGATACTAACATTTTGATTCCTCCATTGTTTTTTTTCATTGTACCATGGCTTTTCCCAAAAATAAAGTTAAAAATATAACAATCATTTTACAGATGTTTCTTTATTCTTGACCATAATCTCCAAAGCCTGGTGCATATTTCTTATTTCCACTTCCTTATGGTCTCCCCCAAACTCACCATCTAAAGTCCATGGAATAATTTCTTCCGGATAAAACTTAATATTGCTGCTCTTAAATGAGTATACCAGGTCGGTATCATCCTTGCGGCTGGTTAATGCTGCAATAATCTCATTTAACTCCAGTGGATTCTTCGGTGCTTTAATCAGTGTCACCTCAAAAACACCGTCATCCAGGAGTACATTTTTACCTGTCAGGTTCTTAAATCCCCCCACAGAAATAGAATTGGTAATCATACCATAGATAAATTCGTCCTCTAATACCTCATCATCATATTCTACCCGCATCTTATAGACCGGAATGTCTAAAAGCTGTTTCATTCCTTCTAAAAT
Source organism: Roseburia sp. OM03-7AC (assembly GCF_003462625.1). NCBI lineage: Bacteria > Bacillati > Bacillota > Clostridia > Lachnospirales > Lachnospiraceae > Roseburia > Roseburia sp. OM03-7AC. The sequence continues at coordinate 12,983 of NZ_QTZJ01000010.1, read as the reverse complement.
ATAAGCTGCGTGTCCTAATACATTCTTTAACTGCTGGCTGGTCTGATAAGATACTGCAGTAAACAGTCCAAATGCTGCCACATATACGAATGAATCTCCATTAAAATATCCTATATCTACCGGAAACCGTCTTCCCTTTACCGCTACATTTGCTGCCTTTAGCATGCTTTTAGGTATTCTTAAAGAATTGGCAAAGTCGTTGGTACTTCCTGCCGGAATATAGCCAAGCAGTGTCTTTTCTTCACTTTCCATCATTCCGCTGACTGCTTCATCTAAAGTACCGTCTCCACCACTACAGACAATCAAATCATAATTCTTCGCTTCTTCTCTGACATGGTTCTGCGCATCCCCTTTGCTCTGTGTCGGATATATGGTTACTTCATAATCTGCCTTTACCATAATGTCTACAATTTCTAACAGTTTATTCTTAATCAGTCCCTTGCCGGAATGTGGATTAAATATAAAAAGTAATTTCTTTTTCATTTTTTACATAACCTCTCTTTTCCTTCTAGCCCTCAGACAGGAACTGTTCCAATGTATCCAAGGCTTCCTTCTCGTCCTCACCCTCAGTAACAACTGTTACCATATCCTCATAATTCATTGCCAGTGACATCATACCCATAATGCTCTTCACATTTACTTTTTTATCTCCGGATTCAATATAAATACTGCTGGAAAAACGATTTGCAGTCTGAACAAGCAATGCAATGGGACTTGCTTCGACACCATTGACAAATTTAATGGTCACCTCTTTCTTCATCATATGTATTCCTCCTCATCCTTTTCATACTCTCATGTTTTCAGCAATTTCACTTATCTTTCTTAACCTGTGATTCACACCCGATTTTCCCACCGGTGGATTTAAGTATGCCCCCAGTTCCTTAAGAGGCGCTTCCGGGTGCTCCAAACGTACCTGTGCCATCTCGTAAAGATTATCCGGCAATTCCTGCAGTCGTCCCTTTTCCTGGATAAACTTAATATCTTCAATCTGCTTTACTGCAGCATTCACTGTCTTATTAATATTGGCAGTTTCACAATTTACCTGCCGGTTTACACTGTTACGCATCTCTTTCAAAATGCGTACATTTTCAAGGTTCATCAGTGCCACATGTGCTTCCATGATATTTAACATATCCACAATCTGTGCACCTTCTTTTAAGTATACCACATGGTGCTTCTTACGTTCCACCACTTTCGCATCCATGCCAAAGTCACTGATTACCGTCCTGAGCTGTTCTGCCTGTTGTGGCGTTGCACATACAATTTCAAAATGATAGGATTTATGCGGGTCACTCATGGAACCCGAAGCCAGAAATGCTCCTCTTACAAACGTCCTTCTACAGCAGGACTTCTGCAGCAACATTCCATTTACTGCCTGTCGGAACGGATGCAGTGAACCGTCCTCTTCCAAAAATTTAAGTGCCATTAATACCCTGCGCATGGCATCCTGTTCTTCTATATATAACACACCCGGATTCTGTTCAGATAACTCTGCACTGATGTCAAATGCCCGCTTCAAAAGCGTATAGCACTTTTTTGCCAATCCGGCATGTTCTGTTGCAATTTCCAATCTGGGATCTGCTCCCGTCAATATCATTCTTCCGGAAAAACTTATAATTGCTGCAAGTTCTGCTAACTGGCAGTGTCTGCTTTTACTTATATGCTTCTCCAGTTCCGCCTTTACTTCTCCCGAAAAAGACATCTCATATCTCCATCTAGTGCCGCATCGTATCCTTTTCAATGTCACGATGCTCTATCTTAATTCCAAACTGTTTCTGTTTCTCCAACCGTTTAAACAATTCATTGGCAAGGGTTACGGAACGATGCTTGCCTCCGGTACAGCCAATGGCAATTACCAGCTGGCTCTTCCCCTCTGTTATGTAATTCGGTATCAGAAATTTTATCATATCTTCTAATTTATCCAGAAATACGTGGGCTTCCTTATATTGCATCACAAAATCCTGAATCTCTTTATCATTACCATTCTTTGGGCGTAATCCTTCCACATAATACGGATTTGGCAGAAAACGTACATCAAACACCAGATCTGCATCTGCCGGAATTCCATACTTGAATCCAAAGGATAAAATTGTGATAAATAAATTCTTAAATTCCTGATTCTCTACAAATATTTTATTTAATTCTGTTTTTAATTCTCTGGTCAGAAGATGACTGGTATCTATAATGTAATTTGCCTGTTTCTTTAAGAATTCCAATCTTCTTCTTTCTTCTTCGATGCCTTTATCGACACGATCGCTTCCTGCCAGTGGATGACTTCTTCTGGTTTCTTTATAACGTTTTACCAGCACACCATCCTCTGCATCCAAAAACAGTACATCAAATTCTTTTCCTTCACCTCTCAGGTGGTCAAGAATATCCTGCAAATCTTCCAATGCCTGTCCGCTTCGGATATCCACACCCACAGCAACCTTCTGAAGCTCGGTATTTCTTAAATCTGCCAACTCTATAAACTTTTCAATCAGCGGAATCGGCAGATTATCGACACAATAAAATCCGATATCCTCCATCATCTTAAGTGCTGTACTCTTTCCCGCCCCGGACATTCCTGTCAGAATTACCAGTTTCATGAAAATTCTCCTAACCTTCTTACTTCCGGCTCCAGTCTTACCTGAAACTCCTGTTCTACTTTCTCCTGCACCCTGCGCATCAGCTCTTCCACTTCTGCTGCAGTTGCCTGCCCACGGTTTATAACAAAGCCGCAATGTTTCTCAGATACCTGGGCATCTCCCACACGATAGCCTCTTAACCCGGCATCCATAATCAGCTTTCCGGCAAAATAGCCTTCCGGCCGCTTAAAGGTACTTCCTGCACTTGGGAATTCCAACGGCTGCTTCTCCTGCCGTTTCTGGCGGAGTTCCTGCATGACAGCTTCAATTTTCTCTTTTTCTCCGGATACTAATTTTAACGTTACACCCAGCACTACTTCCCCGGTCTCCATAACACGGCTGTGTCTGTAACTTAAGGAAATCTCTTCTACCGGAACTTCTACCACTTCACCATCTTTGGTCAAAAGATCCGCAGATACTAAAATATCCTTCATCTCTCCGCCATAAGCACCGGCGTTCATCACAACTGCACCTCCGATGCTTCCCGGAATTCCTGCTGCAAATTCCATGCCGCCTAAGGATGCTTCCAGTGCCTTGTGCGCAACCTTCGAAAGCAATGCTCCCGCTTCAGCACGGATCATATTTTCCTTTACTTCAATGGAAGAAGCATTTGCGCCAAATTCAATGACCACTCCGGGAATTCCCTTATCGCCCACCAGAAGATTGCTTCCGTTTCCAATAATCGTATACGGAATCTTCTTTGCTCTGCACAATGTGATAACATCCACTGCCTCTTTTATGGTCGGCATCAGAAAAATCTCTGCCATGCCCCCAATCCGGAATGTGGTATGACGGCTCATCGGCTCCTGCAAGCGTATTCTGCTTTCATCTACAATTGTCTTAATGGCTTCTATCCAGTCTTCTCTCACAATTTGCTTCTCCCATTTTTTATTTCTCTATGAAGCCAAAAATGCTACATATCCTTTATATGCTTCATATAAATCTGCTTTACTGATAATCTCCCATGGTGCATGCATATTTAAAACTGCCACACCACTGTCAATTACCTGCATTCCATAATTTGCCAGAATATACGCGATGGTTCCGCCGCCACCCTGGTCTACTTTACCTAATTCTGCAGTCTGATAAAATACATTACCATCGTCCATCACTGCACGCAATTTTCCAACATATTCTGCACTGGCATCATTAGAACCTGACTTTCCTCTGGAACCGGTATATTTATTAAATACCATTCCTTTTCCAAAATATGCTGCATTTTTCTTATCCATAACGGACGGATAATTGGGGTCAAATGCCGCACTGACATCAGAGGATAATACATGGGAATTCTGCAATGCACGACGCAGTGCAAGTTCTGTATACTGTCCTGCTGCTGCCATCACTTCTGCTGTCATATTTTCAAAAAATCTCGACTGCATCCCGGTTGCTCCCACGCTGCCGATTTCTTCTTTATCTACCAGGAGACATACACTGGTATATTCCGGTGTTTCATTTTTTGCCAGCATTGCCTCAAAGGATGGATACGCACAGACTCTGTCATCATGTCCGTACCCCATAATCATGCTCCGGTCAAGTCCATAATCTCTTGCTTCTCCGGCTGGTACCACTTCAATCTCTGCGGACAGGAAATCTTCTTCCTCAATTTCATATTCCTCTTTTAAGATTCCAAGGATATTTTCTTTTACCGTATCCTTGGCATTTTCTTTTTCTTCACCTGCAAGCGGAATACTTCCAATCAGAAGGTCTAAGTTTTCTCCTTCAATAACCTTTGCTGCTTTCTTTTCCATCTGCTCACCGGCAAGATGAATCAGTAAATCACTGACACCAAATACCGGATCTCCCGGCTTATCTCCAATATTTACCTCTACTACACTTCCGTCTTTCTTTGCCACTACACCATGCAATGCCAGCGGAAGTGTTACCCACTGGTATTTCTTCACACCACCATAATAATGGGTATCTAACATAGCAAGCCCGGTATCTTCATAGAATGGATTCTGTTTTAAATCCATTCTCGGAGAATCCACATGTGCGCCGAGAATCCGCATGCCCTCTTCCATTGGTTTCTTTCCTACAATGAACATAGCAAGTGCTTTTCCATTATTATCTGCATACACTCTTGCACCGGATTCCAGTTTTATTCCTTCTGCAATCACTTTCTTTATATCAAGATATCCTGCTGCCTCTGCCCGCTCTACAAAAGTGCGTACACATTCTCTTTCTGTCTTACATGCTGATATAAATTTACGATACTCTTCTGCAAATTCAAAAACTTTCTTCTTCTCTTCTTCACTGTAATGATTCCATGCTACTTCTCGTTCCATATGAATGAATCTCCTTTTACTCTTCTTCCTCGTCGTCCTTCTTGTTCAGATTTGCCTGTACACGACGATACAATTCCTGAGCTGCATTGTAACCCATCTTCTTCTGTCTGTGGTTAACGGCTGCAGCCTCGCAGATAACTGCCAGATTTCGGCCTGGACGGATTGGAAGGGAATGACATACTACTTTATTTCCAAGTAACTCTGTATATTCTTCCTCAAGGCCAAGGCGGTCATACTCATTATCTTTCTTCCAGTCTTCCAGTTTTATTACAAGGTCGATATTCTGTTTCTCTTTTACACACTCAACACCGAACAAAGTCTTTACATCAATGATTCCGATACCTCTTAACTCAATGAAGTATCTGGTGATATCCGGTGATGTGCCGGTTAAGGTATGCTCATTGATTTTACGGATTTCTACCACATCATCTGTTACCAGACGATGTCCCCGCTTAATCAGTTCCAGTGCTGCTTCACTCTTACCGATTCCGCTTTCACCGGTAATCAGAAGTCCCTCACCGTAAACGTCTACCAGCACACCATGGATGGTAATACACGGAGCAAGCTCTTCACTCAAAAGATAAATCAGCTCCGCCATGAATTCTGATGTGCTTCTGCCTGTTCCGAATACCGGAACATTATTTTCCTTTGCCCTCTGTAAGAACAGGTCATCCGGCTGTAAATCCCTGCAGAAAATAACACATGGTATATCATATTTTAAGAACCGGCTGTAAATGCTGTCCTTTTCTGAATCATTCAAATGCTGCAGGTATGTATATTCTACCATACCGATAATCTGTACACGGGACTGCTCGAAATGTTCAAAATATCCGCTCAGCTGTAACGCCGGACGGTTTACATCCGCAAGTCTGATGCGGTGTCCCTTTAATTCCATATCCTCAATATATTTCTTTAACTGCAGTTTTTTTACAATTTTCTCAATTCCTACACCTTCCATGGCATGACTCCTTCCTTATCTTCACCCCTGTATTTTTATAATTCTTTACTGTTCTAATAATTTGAAACGTTCTACCAGTTCATCTAAAGAAGTTGCCTCTGCAGACAATTCTTCACTGGTTGCTGATGCTTCCTGGGATGCTGCAGAATTGGTCTGAATAACATCATCAATCTGTTTTACACCATCTTCAATTTCTTTTACTGACACTGCCTGGCGGTCAGATGCAATTCTGATATTAGCAACTTCTGTAATAATAGCATCCAGTTCTGTAATAACCTTATTTAATGATTCCGATGTCTGCTGTGTTACTTCGTTTCCATGTTCTACTTCTACCTGGTTTGTCTCCAGTAAATGCTTGGATGTCTCTGCAGATTCTGCACTGCTTTCAGCCAGCATACGAATCTGCTCCGCAACAACTGCAAATCCCTTTCCTGCTTCTCCGGCTCTTGCAGCCTCAATGGATGCATTCAGGGAAAGAAGGTTGGTCTGGCTTGCAATACCATCAATTTCAGTAATAACTCTTTCCAGCTCTTTGGATGTTGTCGAGATACGTTCCATTGCCTCCATAAGTTCCCGCATCTTGTTCTGGCTGACATTTGCTTCTATTCCTACGCTCTTTGCACGGTCATGTACAATATCTGTTGACTTGCTGTTTGCAACAACCTGTTCTGTAACCTTTGAAACATTCTCCACCAGATTATCTACTGCAATAGACTGGTCTGTTGCACCCTTTGCCAGATCCTGGGAGCTGATTGCAAGCTGTTCAGAGCCGGCGGCTACCTGATTAGATGATTCCTTAATCAGACATAATGTACTGCTTACGTTCTGGATGGTGCTTACCAGTTCTTCCATCACTGTTTCAAATTCTCCCACATATGCTTCTTTGCATGAAGAACGTACGGTATAATTACCCTGTGCAAATTCTTTTAAAATATTCTGTAAATCGCCAACAATTTTCTGTAAAGTATCTTCCATATTACGGAACCGGTTTGCCAGTTCTCCGATTTCATCTTCAGACTGATAAGTTACTTTCTCATGCAATTCTCCATGGGAAAGATGCTCTGCTACATCTTCTAATTCCCGGATTGGTTTTACAATATAATAAATTAACCACTTGGATTCCCGACCAGTTAAAGTAACACTTACTACTACAATTGTCAGCATAATCACAATGCAGATAACCAGAACCGGAATACGGAACGCATCCGGCACCACTGCCAGCAGAATCAATCCCAGACTGGCTAGTGCTACTGTTGCAAAATACAGCCTGAATATCATGTTAAATGCATCATTAACTTTTTTCTTGATACTTTTGTTTTTGAATTTTTCTTCTTTGGTCATAGTGATTCTCCTTTTTCTTTTTATTTTTCCTCTCCCCTGTGGAAAAAGCGGAATACTTCTTCCGCTGCTTTTTCGTTCATCGCTTCTGTCCCAGACAATTCTTCTATGGATGCACTGCGAATTGCGTCTAAGGACTGGAACCTTCGCATCAGCGCTTTTCTTCGTGCCGGACCGATTCCCGGAATATCATCCAGCACAGAATGTACCTGTTCCTTACTTCGTAAAGAACGATGATATTCTATAGCAAACCGATGTGCTTCATCCTGTATTCTTGTAATCAAATGAAATCCTTCACCGGAAGTGTCTATCGGTATCTCTATATTCTGATAATATAATCCTCTCGTCCTGTGATGATCATCTTTTACCATTCCACAGACCGGTATGGAAAGATGCAGTTCATCCAGCACCTGAAGAGCAATATTTACCTGACCTCTTCCACCATCCATCATAATCAAATCCGGGAACTTTGTAAATCCCCCATATTGGTCATCCAGCCCTTTTTTTTGTAAAATTTTCCTTTCTTCCTGTCCATGGGTAAATCTGCGGGTCAGAACCTCGTGCATGGATGCATAATCATCCGGTCCCGTGATAGTTCTTAACTTAAATTTCCGGTAATCACTACGCTGTGGTTTTCCCTTTTCATAAACCACCATGGAACCTACCGTTTCAAATCCATTGATATTGGAAATATCATAGGCTTCCACGCGTTCTAACTTTTCTAAATCCAGCCAGGATGCAATTTCTTTCATTGCACCGATTGTCCTGCCTTCTTCACGCTTTAGTTTTTCCCTGTCCTGGGACAATACCAGTGCGGCATTTTTCTCTGCCAGCTCCACCAGTTTTTCCTTCATTCCTTTCTGCGGTACCCGGAGTACTACCTTCTGACCACGCTTCTTAGTCAGCCAGTCTTCAATAACTGCTGCATCCTCAACTGCATATTGCAGCATGATTTCCTTCGGGATATATGGTGTTCCGGAATAGAACTGCTTTAAAAATGTCGTCAGAATCTGTTCCTTACTGTCTTCATTGGCAATAGTTACATAAAAATGTTCTCTTCCTATAAGCCTTCCGCTCCGGATAAAGAATACCTGGACTACTGCATCCCGGTCATCGGCTGCAAGAGCTATTATATCTTTATCTTCTCCATCGGAACTGGTGATTTTCTGCTTCTGTGCCACCTGTTTTACACTGTTTAAAAGTTCCCGGTACTCAATTGCCCGCTCAAAATCCATATTTTCCGATGCCTGCATCATACGCTCTTCTAATTCTTTTAAAACCGGCTGATAATTGCCATTTAAGAAATCTACTGCCTGATTGATTTTCTCCCGGTACTCCTCTTTGGAAATATACCCCTGACAGGGTGCCTGACACTGATGAATATGGTAATTAAGGCACGGACGTTCTTTTCCAATATCTCTTGGCAATACCCGGTTGCAGGTTCTTAAATGATAAATTTTTTTCAACAAATCTATCGTATCTTTCACCGCACCGGCACTGGTATATGGACCAAAATATCTGGATTTGTCTTTTTTCAGCTGACGGCAAAAGAGAACCCTGGGGAATTCTTCCCCCAGAGTCACCTTTATATAGGGATAAGTCTTATCATCCCGGAGCATGGTATTATACTTCGGTCTGTACTCTTTTATTAAATTGCATTCCAATACCAGTGCTTCTAATTCCGAATCAGTGATAATATATTCAAACCGGGTAATCTTCTTTACCATCTGGTCTTTCTTGATTCCTTCGTCATGACACGCCTGAAAATACTGACGTACCCGGTTCCGAAGGCTTACTGCCTTACCTACATAGATAATGGCATCACTGGTATCATGCATGATATAGACCCCCGGCTGATCCGGAAGCTTCTTTAATTCTTCTTTAATATTAAACGTCATTCCCGTTCTCTTCTTTTTGGTCTTCTTCTTCCTTCTTTTCCTCATCCGGATCCGGCAGCCCTTTTAACTCACGGAATATCTTCATAAATTCTTTACCCGTAATGGTTTCATGTTCATATAAATAATCCGCAATATGGTCTAATACCTCGCGATTCTCTTCTAAGAGCTGATATGCCTCCTGATAGCAGTTATGAATCATGGTACGGACTTCTTCATCAATCTGTGCCGCTGTCTCATCGCCGCAATTCAAATGTGCTGCACCATCCAGATATGCATTATCTACAGAAGCCAAACTCATCATGCCAAATTTATCTGACATACCAAACTGTGTAATCATTGCCCTTGCAATCTTGGTCGCATTTTCAATATCATTTGCTGCTCCACTGGTTGCAGAATGGAATACCAGTTCTTCTGCTGCACGGCCTGCCATATAAGTCGTTATCTTGGCAATTAATTCATCCTTGGTCTCAAGAAATTTCTCTTCTTCCGGTGTCTGCAAGGTGTATCCCAATGCCCCCATGGTTCTTGGTACGATAGTAATTTTCTGTACCGGTTCTGTATTCTTCTGTAATGCAGTAACCATTGCATGACCTACTTCATGATAAGAAACAATCTTCTTCTCATGATTACTCATGGCACGGTCTTTCTTCTCTTTTCCACCAACTGCCACGATTTCAAAGGCTTCAAACAAATCACTCTGATTTACAAATTTACGGTTATGTTTTACTGCATTAATAGCAGCTTCATTAATCATATTTGCAAGATCGGAGCCAACCAGTCCTGCACTTGCCAGAGCAATTGCTTCCAAATCTACGGATTCATCCATATGCACATCTTTGGAGTGTACCTTCAGCGTCTCAAGACGACCCTTCAAATCCGGTTTGTCTACAATAATTCTACGGTCAAACCGGCCTGGGCGAAGTAACGCTTTATCCAGTACTTCCGGACGGTTTGTTGCTGCCAGAACCAAAAGTCCCTTTGAAGTATCAAATCCATCCATCTCTGCCAGCAGCTGGTTTAAGGTCTGCTCACGCTCATCATTTCCACCGCCGAATCTGCTGTCACGGCTCTTGCCGATGGCATCAATCTCATCAATAAATATGATACATGGCGCCTGTTTCTGGGCATCCTTAAACAAATCTCTTACCCGGGATGCACCGACACCTACAAACATCTCTACAAAGTCAGAACCGGCCAGTGAGAAGAACGGAACATTTGCTTCTCCGGCAACTGCCTTGGCAAGCAGCGTTTTACCGGTTCCAGGTGGTCCTACAAGCAATGCTCCCTTCGGAAGTTTTGCTCCGATTTCACGGTATTTTTTCGGATTATGCAGGAAATCTACCACTTCCTGTAAAGATTCTTTTGCTTCATCCTGTCCGGCAACATCCTTAAAGGTTACACCGGTTGTCTTTTCTACATATACTTTGGCATTGCTCTTGCCGACTCCCATCATTCCGCCGCCGGCCTTCTTCATGACTGCGCCAAAAATAATCCAGATAATAATCAAAGGCAATACAATACTTAAAATATTAAATACCCATGTCGATGTATTATTCGGAATATATCCATCAATTTCTACATTGTGTTTATTTAAGAGGTCTAATAAATTTTCATCTTTAATAAATCCGGTATAATAGGTCATCTTTACCAGCGTCTTATCATCTGACTTTGGTGTGATATTATACTGGTTTGCACCTACTTCGACCTTTTCTACCTTGTCATCCTTTACCATCTGGACAAATTCCGTATAGGTAATCCGCTGGGAAGTCATATCTGCACTGCAACGGTTTAAAAGACTCATAAAGAACAGCGTCACAAGAGTAATGATAACAAATGCCAGTATCATCTGGCCATTACCGCCCTTTTTATCGCCGTTCTGATTATTATTCCCATTATTCTGGTTATTATTTCCACCATTCTGATTATTATTTCCATTATTAAACAGGTTATCCATTGTATCCTCCGTATATGATTCTCGAAACTCTCCCAAAATATAGTTCTTATTATATGTAATCTGCCCGGATAAATCAATAATAACTCTGTTAAGTTTTCCTTTCTTTTCTAAATATTTTATAAATTTTTGTGGATTTATTTTTACTGTCGTTGTATAATAGACTAAGTTTGAGAAAAAATGAGACCGACGGCGCATTCACTGTCGGTCTATCTAAGTTTTAACCATATACACACATTTAAGGAGGAACTACCATGCCTGTAAAATACGTCTTTGTCACCGGTGGAGTTGTTTCCGGTCTCGGAAAAGGCATTACTGCTGCATCACTTGGCCGTCTGTTAAAAGCCAGAGGCTACAAGGTTACTATGCAGAAATTTGACCCGTATATCAATATTGACCCGGGTACCATGAACCCAATCCAGCACGGTGAAGTTTTCGTTACCGATGATGGAGCAGAAACCGACCTGGATTTAGGCCATTATGAACGTTTCATTGATGAAAGTCTTACCAAGAATTCTAACGTTACTACCGGAAAGGTTTACTGGTCTGTACTTCAGAAAGAACGCCGTGGAGACTTTGGTGGAGGTACTGTTCAGGTAATTCCACATATTACCAATGAAATCAAGAGCCGATTCTACCGTAACTTTACTTCCAATGATACCCATATTGCCATCATTGAAGTAGGTGGTACTGTTGGAGATATTGAAAGCCAGCCTTTCTTAGAGTCTATCAGACAGTTCCAGCATGAAGTCGGACATGAAAATGCAATTCTGATTCATGTAACACTGATTCCTTATATCAAGGCATCCGGTGAATTAAAGACCAAACCGACACAGTCCAGTGTAAAGGAATTACAGGGAATGGGTATCCAGCCGGATATTATCGTATGCCGTTCCGAGCATCCTTTAGACCAGGGCTTAAAAGATAAAATTGCTTTATTCTGTAATGTGCCAAATGACCATGTGCTGCAGAATCTGGACGTAGAATATCTCTACGAAGCACCACTTGCCATGGAAAAAGAAAATCTGGCAAAGGTTGCCTGTGATTCTCTTCATCTTCCATGTCCGGAGCCGGATTTAAAAGACTGGACCGATATGGTTGAAGCATTACGCAATCCGATTCAGGAAGTAAATATCTCCTTAGTTGGAAAATATACACAGCTTCATGATGCTTATATCTCTGTTGTAGAAGCATTAAAACATGGTGGAATTGCCGAGCGTGCAACCGTTAATTTAAACTGGGTAGATTCCGAATTATTAAATGATGAAAATGCAGAAGAAATTCTTGGTAATTCTGACGGAATTATTGTACCGGGTGGTTTCGGTGACCGTGGTGTAGAAGGAATGATTACTGCTGCAAAATATGCAAGAGAACATAAAATTCCATACTTAGGACTTTGTCTTGGTATGCAGGTTGCTATCATTGAATATGCAAGACATGTCTGCAAGCTCAATGATGCCCACAGTATTGAATTAGACCCGAATACCACACATCCTGTTATTGCACTGATGCCGGATCAGGATGGTATTGAAGATATCGGCGGAACCTTACGTCTTGGTTCTTACCCATGTGTTCTGGATACTGCTTCTCTGGCTTATCAGGTTTATGGAGAAGAAACCATTCATGAACGACATCGTCACAGATACGAAGTGAACAATGATTACCGTAACATTCTTACTGAAAACGGTATGAAGCTGTGTGGTCTTTCTCCGGATGGACGTATCGTAGAAATGGTAGAAATTCCTGGACACCCTTGGTTCGTAGCAACCCAGGCACATCCGGAATTAAAATCCAGACCAAACCGTCCACATCCTTTATTCAAAGGCTTTATTAAAGCTGCAACTGAAATCAGAAAGCAGAAATAGAGTTATAGGACAAAATGTGTTGATGAAAACCGCTTTCAAGCCTTGAAAATAAAGGGCT
>NZ_QTZJ01000001.1:1149889-1339664 GCF_003462625.1 Roseburia sp. OM03-7AC | reverse complement strand
TGTGTTCATCATAACACATACAAGGCTCATTTGCATTAGATTGCGTCCAATTTGTCAATAACCTGTTCAAACTGTCGGCGTTTAATCTGTATGCGGTTGCCATTCATAATGAGCCAGCCAGCGCCCTTGTTTTCCTCTGCCAAGCGTCTTAACTTGTTTTCTCCGATACGGAAATACTTTGACGCTTCTTCAATGGTAAGGGTATATTTTTCCCATACGGGAATATCCTGTGCATTACTCATAAAACACCCCCTCACTTTCGATTACATCTGCTATATCCGTACACATCTGTTCTACAAGCATTTCCTGTTTTTCGGAAAGGTGGGTACATTCATCAATCATTTTCATGTAGTTTGAGCCTGTCAGCCTGTCGATTTCCTCTATCATCACGATTGACGGCATGACCTGTCTTTCCAGCCATTGCAGAGTGCGTTCCATATTGACAGGTACGGGGTTCATTTCAAAAGGTAAACTGTCATGGGAAATGAATATCTCCCACAGCGGATAATCGGGAAATTGCACAAAATCAGTAATAAGGTAAAACACCAACCCATGAGGGTTATATGTCAATAACAATTCCTCAACTGCCTGTACTGCCTTTTTATCACGCAGACGAATTTCAAAACGGTTGATAATATCCGTATGTTTCTTTTTGGTTGCCTGTTCCTTTTGTTTTTCATACAGGCAGAAATATTTTGTGCTTGCCTTTGAGCCGATATAAAGGGTACTTGCTAAATTACGGTTTTTTCCGCTTAGTTTTCCACCTTGTACATTTTCATAGTTTTTACAGCGACAATCCGCACCGCCATTTTTGTATTTTTCAGACAAAACGGGAATATCCAGCAGACCGCACATATCATTGATTGCCAAGTCAAAACGTCGGATAACACCGCCACAGTCAAGACAGCGGTTTAAAAATGAATACCAATCCCTGTTCTGTGCCTGTAAGACATATTCCATGTTGCGTGAGCCTGCCCCTTTTAATTCTAAAAATACACCCATGTGTTCATCATCAGAAGCCATGACCTTGATTTCCCCGTAGGCATAATGCTCCTTATAGCCATAATACCCATAGTCATAATGGATAAAATAGTCCGCTTTCATGCCAAGCACCTTTCGGATAACTTCTAATGCGTCAGTCGTTGGAAAACGGACAGACAGATAATCAACGAGCAGATAAAAAGGCTTATCACAGACATAGTAATTCAGACAACGCAGGATAATGTTCTGTGTTTCTTTACTTGCGTTGGCTTTTCCGTTCTCAAAGCGGTTGATACTATATCTTGATACATGGGTAAGACTTGCAAGTTCTCCTTGTGAAAGACCGCTTGCAAGACGTTTGTTCTTCATTTCAAGTGCAAATTCTAAATTGTTCATTGTATTCCTCCAATCCCACAACAGCCTTGAAATACCTGTAAACCACTATTCAAAAGAATGTGAAATTACTATCTTCTTAAAACTTCTCATTACTACTCACAGGTTTGGGGTTGTATGGTTTTTGACTTGTCTTTTGTGAAATAGTGCCCCCCTGTTAGATAACGGGGGCACAGTCAAGGCTCGCAGGCTCGCCAGCCGACAAAGCATTTCTTCCCCTTGACACAAGGTGTCATGGCGGTAAGCCTGAGAGGCTTCCGCCACCGTGTCAGAAATACTTTGTCAGCAAGTCCTGTTTTGCCTTTTCTAACAAGTTCCATTTCAACCAATATTCATATCTACGGGTTTAATCAGATGGGGATTTCTTTTTGAATGTTTTTGTATTTCATTCTATTGTACTTATTCACTCACAATAGCATAGTAATTCTTATATGCTTATTTGTCAATATCTTTTTTTGTCTTTACAAATCATATTAAGCATGATAGACTTATAACAGTGAAGATATAACGAGATATGGAGGGTTGTGCAATGAAAATAAGCCATTTAGGAAATAATATACAGACCATAAGAAAATTTAGGGGAATGAAACAACAGGAACTTGCGGACAAAATCGGTATCAATATGCAGAGCCTTTCCAAGATTGAAAGAGGGTTGAACTATCCTGCTTATGAAACGCTGGAAAAGATAATGGAAGTGCTGGACGTAACGCCGAATGAATTATTATCGGGAGAATGGAAGTATGTCAATCAGTCTGAAAAAGAAGTCTGTCAGTTTTTAAGAACAGAAGAACGTCTAAATGCAGAACTGAAACACGGACACTATGATAACTTCTTTGACAGCGAGGAAGAATGGCTGGAATATGAATTGGAAAAGTTACGGGAATACATTACAGACTATATCAACGGGAAAAGCATTGAAGCGTCCGACCTTTACCCAATCAAAGAATTTATCCAGCATTTGAAGTTTCAAAAATTACTAGACCGCTATGATGATTTATACAGTATGGATATGTTTGGGGAAAGCATAGAGGGACATAAATATAGGACACCTTATCAAGTCGTGAAAATGATAAATCTGAACTCAAAAGAGGATATGGAACTGTTACGGGAAGTATTAAGAAATAACCATTTTGATGATGAGGACGAGTAATCTTTTTCCTCTTGCGAGAAGATACAGCAAACAAAAAGCCCGATCAAGAGTGCAAAGCACCACCAATGGTGGCAAGCTCTTGACAGGGCTTTTTCTTTTCTGTTGTGGGTACTCAAGAGGAAAAAAGGAAAAGTGTGATGTCTCAATTTTTTTATCTTGCACGCATAAAAAGATTGAAAGAGGTGTTTGTTTCCAGTATAATGTTTTTTGTATAGAAGCAAGGATTGAATTTTTTTGAAAGAAAGGGTTGACAGTCATGTTCACACATTGTTACGCTTGCGACAGACAGACAGACAGACAGACAGACAGACAGACAGACAGACAGACAGACAGACAGACAAGTAAATTCTGCCCTTTTTTCAATTCTATCAATAATAAACAGAACGCACAGATTATCCAGTTATAAGGGGGAGTTTGTGCGTTTTTCTATGCAAAGAATTTATGAAAAATAAGGAGTGAACAAACTATGAAGAAAAAACAAGTCCTTGCAGTAAGTTCCGCATTGATGATTGGAACAACAACTGCACTTACAGGGCTTCCTACTCCTGTCATGGCACAGGAAAACACAGAAGTTGTGCAGGAAGCCGTTGTAGAAGAAAACAAGACAGAGCAAGTTCCTGTGGAACAGAAAACAGAAAACGCAGAAGTACAAGAGAATATAACAGACAAGGAACAGGAAGAAACTGCTGAAAATGCAGAAACTTTAAAAGAAGAAAGTACAAAACAGGAAACACCTGCAACACCAGAAAAAGAAGTGGTTACCGAAGATAAGACCGTTGAAGCAAGCAAAAATACAGAAGTAAAAGCTGGAAGCATTGCTATTGATGAAACACATTTTCCAGACAAAGTATTTAGAGAACAAATCATTGCAGAATTTGATAAAGACGGCGATAGTGTGTTATCTGTTGATGAAATATCAAAAGCCCAATTCTTAAACTTACATGGTATGAAAACGATATCTTCATTAGAGGGTATTCAATATCTAACAAATTTGCAGTCTTTAGATGTTTCTACGACTTCTGTTTCAGACTTAAGTCCGGTTAAAAACTCATCTTTTATGGAAGAAGTTTTAATTGATGATAATATGGTTTTTGATATTGATAATTTAAAAGGATTTCTTAATGATACCAGTTCATTTGGGTTTATAGCTAAAGAAAATAATAAAATTATAGGATTTGCATATTGCTATACACTTTTAAGACCTGATGGAAAAACAATGTTTTATTTACACTCAATAGGAATGTTACCTAACTATCAAGACAAAGGTTATGGTTCAAAATTATTATCTTTTATTAAGGAATATTCTAAAGAGATTGGTTGTTCTGAAATGTTTTTAATAACTGATAAAGGTAATCCTAGAGCTTGCCATGTATATGAAAAATTAGGTGGTAAAAATGATTATAAAGATGAAATAGTATATGTATATGATTATGAAAAAGGTGATAAATAAATGAATATAGTTGAAAATGAAATATGTATAAGAACTTTAATAGATGATGATTTTCCTTTGATGTTAAAATGGTTAACTGATGAAAGAGTATTAGAATTTTATGGTGGTAGAGATAAAAAATATACATTAGAATCATTAAAAAAACATTATACAGAGCCTTGGGAAGATGAAGTTTTTAGAGTAATTATTGAATATAACAATGTTCCTATTGGATATGGACAAATATATAAAATGTATGATGAGTTATATACTGATTATCATTATCCAAAAACTGATGAGATAGTCTATGGTATGGATCAATTTATAGGAGAGCCAAATTATTGGAGTAAAGGAATTGGTACAAGATATATTAAATTGATTTTTGAATTTTTGAAAAAAGAAAGAAATGCTAATGCAGTTATTTTAGACCCTCATAAAAATAATCCAAGAGCAATAAGGGCATACCAAAAATCTGGTTTTAGAATTATTGAAGATTTGCCAGAACATGAATTACACGAGGGCAAAAAAGAAGATTGTTATTTAATGGAATATAGATATGATGATAATGCCACAAATGTTAAGGCAATGAAATATTTAATTGAGCATTACTTTGATAATTTCAAAGTAGATAGTATTGAAATAATCGGTAGTGGTTATGATAGTGTGGCATATTTAGTTAATAATGAATACATTTTTAAAACAAAATTTAGTACTAATAAGAAAAAAGGTTATGCAAAAGAAAAAGCAATATATAATTTTTTAAATACAAATTTAGAAACTAATGTAAAAATTCCTAATATTGAATATTCGTATATTAGTGATGAATTATCTATACTAGGTTATAAAGAAATTAAAGGAACTTTTTTAACACCAGAAATTTATTCTACTATGTCAGAAGAAGAACAAAATTTGTTAAAACGAGATATTGCCAGTTTTTTAAGACAAATGCACGGTTTAGATTATACAGATATTAGTGAATGTACTATTGATAATAAACAAAATGTATTAGAAGAGTATATATTGTTGCGTGAAACTATTTATAATGATTTAACTGATATAGAAAAAGATTATATAGAAAGTTTTATGGAAAGACTAAATGCAACAACAGTTTTTGAGGGTAAAAAGTGTTTATGCCATAATGATTTTAGTTGTAATCATCTATTGTTAGATGGCAATAATAGATTAACTGGAATAATTGATTTTGGAGATTCTGGAATTATAGATGAATATTGTGATTTTATATACTTACTTGAAGATAGTGAAGAAGAAATAGGAACAAATTTTGGAGAAGATATATTAAGAATGTATGGAAATATAGATATTGAGAAAGCAAAAGAATATCAAGATATAGTTGAAGAATATTATCCTATTGAAACTATTGTTTATGGAATTAAAAATATTAAACAGGAATTTATCGAAAATGGTAGAAAAGAAATTTATAAAAGGACTTATAAAGATTGATTATATAATATATGAAAAGCTATTATAAAAGACATTAGTATTAAATAGTTTAAAAAAATGAAAAATAATAAATCTTTAAAAAGATTAGATTGTCGTTCTTCAAAAGTAGGAAGCGTTGATTTAACACGTTATCCGAATTTGGAAGCTTTCCTTTGCGATAATACATCAATTAACAGTCTTGATGTATCTAAGAATGAAAAATTGAATACGTTATTTGCAGATAGTACCTCTATTTCCAATTTAGATGTAACAAACAATCCTAACTTAGAACAACTATCTTGTAGCAATACAGGATTAATGGAACTTGATGTCACACATAATCCGCAATTAGTCACTTTAGATATAGGAGATACAAAAGTAAAAACACTTGATATAAGTAAGAACCCTAATTTGAAACAACTATCATGTTATATGACAAATATAGCTGAATTAGATGTAACAAAAAACACAAAACTGACACGCCTTTTTTGTCATGATACAACTATTAAAAAATTAGATTTAAGCAATAATTTAGAACTTGAAATGCTACGTTGCGGTGAAATTTTTGAACAAGGGATAAGAGGTCTTGATATAAGTAAAAACACAAAAATTAAAAAATTAATTTGCGATGATTTATACTGGTTAAATGTCGGAGAGAATAAAGTTCTTGAAAATAATCATGCTTTTGTAGGCAACGGTTATATTGATATTAAAGGGAATAAAATCGACTTAAAAAAAGATGTTGAACAAGGAATAGATATTTCAAAAGTAAAAGTTACTGCAAATGGAACTTTAGATAAAGATACAGGAATTATAACGGTAGATGATGTAAAAAAACCAGTTACTTATGAGTATGATTGCGGTACTTATAAAGACGGAAACGTTGTTTTAAAAGTAGAATTATCGTTAAACTCACAAGGAGAAGATAATACAGCACCAACTATTTCTGCAAATGATGTTACATTGAATGTAGGCGATACTTTCGACCCATTGGCAAATGTAACAGCAACAGATAAAGAGGACGGAACTATCACTTTGACAAAAGATAATATTGTTGCAAATGATGTAGATACTTCTAAGGCTGGTACTTACCATGTGACTTATAAAGTAACAGATAAAAACGGAGCTTCTGCTAAAAAAACGATTACTGTAACTGTGAAACAAAATACAGGCGACCTTAACTCTGCTCCAATCATTTCAGCAAATGATGTTACATTGAATGTAGGCGATACGTTCGATCCATTGGCAAATGTGACAGCAACAGATAAAGAGGACGGAACGATTATTTTAACAAAAGATAACATTATTGCAAATGATGTAGATACTTCTAAGGCTGGCACTTATCATGTAACTTTCCGTGTAGTAGATAAAAATGGTGCAATTACTGAAAAAACAATTACAGTTACCGTAAAAGAAAAAGCAACAAATAAACCTGTAAGTCCACAACAGCCACAGAAACCGAGCAAGCCAACTACTCCAACAAAGCCTAGCGGACAAAAGAACCCTGTAAAAACAGGTGATATGACAAACGTAGGATTGTTTACTTCTATGTTTGCTGGTTCAACCGGTGTATTAGCTGTTTTATTCGGTAAAAAACGTAAAAGAAATAAGAACAATTAACAAAATGTATAATAACAATCAATAGCGACTAATGATTTTCATGTAAAAGGACACCAAACTATACGGTGTCCTTTTCAAATTCTTACGTCATATCAAGGCTCATTCAATCGTGGTAAATTCGTGGTAAAATGAGTGCTTTCCTATATTTCAAAATGCTTGAAAGTATAGTGTTTATGCGGATAATCAAAAATCAGATATAAAATTTAGAATATAAATTTGTTATTAGTTATGGAAAATTATCTTGGAACATAATCCAGTGTCTGGCTGGATGAAACGGTATAATATTAGCCGATAAGTGTGGCTTCAAAAGAAAAATGATTGATATATGAAAAAATATGATACAATAAGGAAGAGGTTATAGAAAAAAGATATATATTTCTAAGAATGAATGTTAATGAAAAGAAAAAAGGAATAATAGGTATATTAAGAGATGAGTAGGAGGTTACGGTGAAATTTAGTATTAATAATGTGGGAAAAGTAAATGATGCAGAAATTGAAACAAATGGAGTAACTGTCATTGCCGGATATAATGATACTGGAAAGACCACAATATTAAAGGCAATAGATGTTTCATTGAAATCCTTTGCTGGAAGGGAAATAGAAATAGAGAACGAGCGCTGGAAAAGCATTAATAAATTATTATTACGAAAAGAGCAAGTCTTTGATGAAATGGGATTTTCAGAATTACCAGAGTCGATTTTATATGATATTTTTGATGGGTTACGTGAATTGAAAATCAACCCTCAAAGAATTCAATATGAAAATTTTGAAAATATTTATTATAAGGTAATAACCCCTTTTGTGACGGATGGAAAAAATGATAAAAAAATGAAGGCACTTCTGTCAGATGAATTTGTCAGAAAATTATATGATGGATTGGAGGAAATTATTTATCGTTCCACGCAGGATTATTGGGAATATTTGGTGACGTTAAATTTAAGAAAAATGTTCGGTAACCAGACGGTTAATTTGATGAATAGAAAAGATTCAGTAATTGTTTGGAAACAGAATGAAAAATCAGGAAAAATAGTCTATAATGAAAAACTTCTTCTGGCAGATGGAGAAGAATTGCCGGGGGGAGAAGTTATTTATATGGAAACCAGAAATTTGCTGGATGATTTTGAACGATTGCAATGGGGAAGAAATGATTGGAGGATTTGGCTGAACAGAAAAGAGAAAATTGAAGTATATGAACAATATAATGAGATAGAGAAAAACAAGATGTTATTGAATGATATTTTTAAAGATGTGCTACATGGAAAACTCAAGAGAGATGAAGGGGCATTGAAGTATCAGGATGAGAAGATATCCGATGCAATCAGTCTGCATAATATCGCATCTGGAATGAAGTCGTTATTAATATTGCAACGTCTTGTAGAGAATGGAACTTTAAAATCTGGTTCATGGTTGCTCATTGATGAGCCGGAGACCAATTTACATCCCGAATGGCATATTAAAATGGCTGAAATTCTCGTCTTGATGAAAAAGGAAATGAATATTAATGTTATCGTATCCTCACACAGCGCCTATTTTATAAGAGCATTAGAAGTGAAATTGGCGGCTAATCAGATGAAAGCAAGTGGAAAGTTCTATTTAATGGAACAGAGCGGAAATATGTTTGATGCAAAAGACGTAACAGAAAATACAGAGAGGATATATGCGCAGTTATATAAACCATTGGAAGAATTATAGGAGTTGTGAAAAATAAATGACAAAAGTTGATTTACCAGAGAAAAAGGTTACACTGGAAGAATGTTCTAAAAATGATAATGGAGAGCCGGTTACACATTTAAAGAATAAGGTTTATTGTTTTGATACAGTAAGTGAAATGGAGGCAATGTTATACCGCAGAAAAAAGAAGTTATCTTCGGCAGATGCGATATATATTGATGAACAGGAAAAAATATATTTTTTTGAGTTTAAAAATGTGCCACATAATCATGTTTCGCATAAAGGTATATTGGAAAAAATGCATGATAGCATCTTAACCTGGCAGGTGTGTCAAAATTCTGAAAAGTCATTAGATGAATTGATGGAAAAAAGTACATATTTTGTGATATATAATGATAGCCATTATGAGGGTCAAAGAGAAAATGAGAGTAATTCGTTGGAGAGTCTGAAAAAACAAATGAAAAAATTGGCTAAAATTGAAACAGAAGAAGAGCTATTATGGGAAACGGAAATTTATCAAAATACTTTTTATCGAGAAATTCATACGATTGATGTAGATGTTTTTGAAAGAAAATATGCAAAGAAGATTTTTGCTGGCATGAAGTAAGATGTGGAAAAGCAAAGAATTAAGGAGGGAACCAATGAAGAAAAAAGTAGGAAACAGATTAATTGCCTTGTTACTGGCATTATTTATGGCAGTAACCATGATGCCGGATATGGCGGTTGGGGCAGAAGAAACAGACAATGGGGTGGCTGATGAAGCACAGAAGTGTGGTTATGAACAGCCAAAGGCCATCAATGTCGGAGAACTTGATGAGGATGAAGCAGAAGATTTACCAATAGTCAGGGCACAGTATAATGCAGCAGATGCATCTTACTGGGCAGTATATGGCTCCGACTATTATTATAGTAAGATGTCTGGTGCAGAGAAGCAGTTCTATCAGGCACTTTATGATGTGAATATGTCATTCCTTACAGGAAATAAGAGCGCCGGCTATAAGACCTTTGATTCTACGAGACATTATCATTCGGGCTTTGTTTCAATCGGCAGTCTGGATTTGGATACTGCACTGGAAGTAGCAAAAATTCTCCAGATGTCCAATCCGCAGTTCTATTTTGTAAATGATGAGATGCTTTATGGGGTGAATTCAGATGGTAAATATCAACTGGCATTAGGCGTTTACAATACCTGCTCAAATGGAAGTGCAAGAGCGGATAAGACGAATGGAATTAAAAACAAGCTGGATTCATGGGTAGCATCGATTAAGAGCAAAGCGACAATTCTTGATATGGAGCAGGAAGCACATGACATTATTATGCGGAATTGCTGGTACTCTGAGGAGGGAAACTATCATCAGAGCAGTGCCGGAGTTTTATTAGAAGGTAAAGCAGTATGTGCCGGTTATGCGGAAACCTTTGAAATGCTTTGCAATGCAGTTGGTATTCAGACGGTATGTGTTACCAGCAGCAGTCATGAGTGGAACAAAGTAAAATTGTATGGCAGATGGTATGCAGTGGATTGTACCTGGGATGACGATAAAGATGATAAAACGGGAACCGTCTATGGTTATATGTATTTTAATGTGTCAGATAATTACAGTGATGAATATAGCAAGTGGTCGCATACAGCAGAAAGCTGGTGGAGCAGCTATAGTGTTCCGGTCTGTGAGAATAACAACGTAATTACAGATAGAGATTATAAATATCAGGGAGTGGATTATTCGTCAGTCTTTGATGTGGATTATTATTTGAAAACCTACCCGGATATTAAAGCAGCTTTCGGTGCGGATGAGAATCAGGCATTTATGCATTTTATTAATAATGGAATGAATGAGGGGCGTCAGGGAATAGCAAGCTTTAATGTAATCTCTTATAAGAACAGGTATAAGGATTTAAGGACGGCATATGGCAACAATTTACGCTCTTATTATTTGCATTACATATCAAATGGTAAAGCAGAAGGCCGTAAGGCAACTGGTAATGTGACAATTGCGGATGGTGTTACTGTGTATAATGGAGTAGATTATTCTTCTGTATATAATTACAGCTATTACATTAAGAAATATCCGGATATAGCAAAGGCTTTTCCAAATGATGATATCAGTACACTGGCTCATTTTGTGACATGCGGCATGAATGAAAAACGTCAGGGAAATATGAACTTTGATGTGAATTCTTATTACAATCAATATGCAGATTTACGGAGTGCGTTTGGTACAAACTGGAGAGCTTATTATCTTCATTATATACAGAATGGCAAGGCAGAGGGCCGGAAAGGAACCGGAACTAAAACTATGCAGGGAACTACTGTATACAATGGAGTAGATTATTCTGCAGTTTATAATATGGATGATTATCTGAACAAGAATACAGATGTGAAGAAAGCTGTTGGCGGGGATGACCTTGCTGCAATTGCTCATTTTGTGAATTACGGCATGAAGGAAGGCCGCCAGGCAAGCAGTAAATTTGATGTGAATTCTTATCGTATGCGTTATAAAGATTTAAGAAGTGCATTTGGATATGATTTGGCAGGTTATTATTACCATTATATGAGTTCTGGTAAAGCAGAGGGTCGTCAGGCAACCGGAAAAGTAACAGATATTGACGGGGTTACAGTATATAATGGAGTGGATTATTCTGCAGTTTATAATTTTAATTATTATGTGAACGCAAATCCGGATATTAAGGCAGCATTTGGAAATGATGATCTGGCTGTATTGTCACACTTCGTGAATTATGGAATGAAGGAAGGCCGCTGTGGTTGTGAAGCATTTAATGTGTTGACCTACCGTGAGAAAAACGGAGACTTAAAAGCCGCATTTGGCGATGACTTGAAACAGTATTATATCCATTATATGAACTATGGTAAAAATGAAGGAAGAAAAGCTGCATAGATTGGAATGCAGATAAGAAAGGCTGTTGCACAGGCAGATGAATTTCGGCGGTGCAGCAGCTTTTTCCATTTTGTGACAAAATTCTTAAGATTTTCATAATGACAAGTAGTAATTCTTTAAAGTAGATTCATATCGTGTTACAATACAAACAGTTGTGCAAATAGAAAAATATGGAGAAAATACTTATGAGAAAAACATGGAGACGACAGCTTGCCTTGGGGCTGGCAGTGGTAACGGTATGGACGAGTGGAAATGCAGAACATTTCTATGCGGGGCAGAAAGATTGTGAGACTACGGCAATCAGTACAGAGAGGCTGACAGATACAGAACAGAAAATCAATCTGGATAAAGTCAATTATCAGGTGAAGAAAAGTGCGTATGCACCTGTTTTTGATGCATCCTATTATGCAAAGAATAATAAGGATTTAAAAATAGCATTTGGAAATGATGAAAATGCACTTTTTCAACATTTCCTAAATTACGGAATGTCAGAAGGCCGTCAGGCAAGTGCGGAATTTAATGTGAAGTCTTATCGGAATGCTTATGCAGATTTACGACAGGCATTTGGAAATGATTTAAAGAGTTATTATCTGCATTATATGAATTATGGTAAGAGAGAAGGCAGAAAGGCAGCCGGTGTTACAATCTTGCAGAATCCGGTTACAGTATATAATGGCGTAAATTATTCAGCTGTATATAATTACAATTACTATATCAGCAGGAATCCGGATGTTGCCAGGGCATTTCCGGATGATGACATCAGTACACTGGCACATTTTGTGAATTATGGAATGGCAGAAGGACGCCGGGGAGCACAGAATTTTGATGTGACCTCTTACCGGAATGCATATGCAGATTTGAGACAGGCATTTGGAAATGATTGGAAAAGCTATTATCTGCATTATATGAATTGTGGTAAGAGGGAAGGACGAAAGACAACCGGTGTCACAGAATTGCAGAATCCGGTTACAGCATATAAGGAAAAAGATTACGCAGCCGTATATAACTATGATTATTATATTTCAAAATACA
Organism: Roseburia sp. OM03-7AC; assembly: GCF_003462625.1. Taxonomy (NCBI): domain Bacteria; kingdom Bacillati; phylum Bacillota; class Clostridia; order Lachnospirales; family Lachnospiraceae; genus Roseburia; species Roseburia sp. OM03-7AC. The sequence continues at coordinate 1,327,054 of NZ_QTZJ01000001.1, read as the reverse complement.
GTGATTTAAAGAAAGCTTTTGCAGGAGACGACAGTGCAGCAATCCGTCATTTCGTAGAATCCGGAATGGCAGAGGGCAGACAGGCAAGTGGCGAATTTATACTGAGTGTATATAAGAGCAATTACAGTGATTTAAGAGCTGCATTTGGCAATGATAATAAGAGCTATTATCTTCATTACATAGATTGTGGTAAAAAGGAAGGCAGAAATGCAGTAACAAAGATTGGTACACCGACGAAGCCAGAACCAAATCCGGAGCCAAGCCCGGCTCCAGGTCCGGAACCGGAAGAGCCGGCAACAACGGAGGATAAGATTAAAGCAAAGGTTGCAAAAATCAGTAACGATTATGGCGTGACAGTCCTGACTGGAGATTCGGCAGGCTTCTATTGGACGGATACTTATTGTTCCGGAGAGACAGACCCGGAGACAACGCTTACATGGATTACAATGGTGGATGAACAGATGGCAAGATATCCGAAAGGTTTTTTTACAGACATGCAGGATATTACTACAGTAACCATAAAGCTGGTACATAATTTGGATGCCGGTGGAGGTTCTTTTGCAGGAGTGACAAGCAGGGAGTACGGAGATCAAATGTTTATTGCACTAAATACATCCCAGTCCTTTTTACTGTCTGACAGAACCTTTAATCATGAAATGATGCATCTGATTGAATATTATATAGAAGCAAAATCATGGAATGCTTCCACACAGCAGTATGAATCACCATTAAAAGCAACGGAAGCAATCAAACCGGATGCAGAAGTGAACAGTACAAATAGTGATTATACCACATCGGATTATAACAGAGGATGTGAAGAACAATATTATATTTCTGCTTATGCCAAGACCAATGGAAGGGAAGACCGGGCAGAAACATTCACAGATTATATGTTCCGCGCCTATAAGAAGGACTATATGATAAGGGCAGACTATCCTATTCCAAAGAAACAGCAGATTATTGCCGACTGTATCAGACAGTATTTTCCATCAGCAGCAAGCCAGCCGGCAGGCAGTCTTTCCTGGGAAAAGTGGTTGCCATAATCAGATAAAGTGTTAAAATAGATAGTTAGTAAAAAGAAACAAGTAGTAAAGCAGCAAAGGAGCAAAGACAAAATGAAAAAGAAATGGAGCAGAAAAGCAGCCCTTTTGCTGGCAGCAGTAACAATTCTTACCAGCCTGCCTACAGAATATCTGTATGCAGCACAAACGCAGGAAATACAGGATACTGTAACGCCAGAAGAGCAGAGCAATGAGGAAACAGTAGTAGACACAGCCCTTACCGGACAGGAGAGTGTTGCAGACACTGAACAGGAAACGACAGAGACAGTAGAAGGAACAACCGCTACAGAAGAAACGACTGATGGAACAGAAGCTGCCGGAAAGTCAGAAATAGAAACACAGAGTGCGGACACACAAAATGCAGTGACAGCAGATATATTGACAGCAGAAGATTTACTGAATTATCTGGTATTAGATAATGCGTACATAGCAGTTGGCGGTACACAGAATGTAGTTGCCAATATCGGAAATGAAGATTTAGCTATTGGTGGTGGCAGATTACTGTATTACAGAGTATCTGATGGAGCAGCTTATGAGATGGCAGCCACAGAGATAGATGGAAACGGTCTCAGATTTTCAGAGACTTTTGCGGATGAGAGCCGTACCGGTGAATATGCATTGGACGCTATCATTTATGAGAAAGATGGTCAGGAGTATCAGATTTGTTTATCTGATGCAGGAATGGATGTCAGGTTTGGTGTCAATACAGAAGTAGAGACCAATCCGGATGCAGAAGTGGTAGATGAAGGTGCAGCAGATGTAGATATGGATGTAGTAAGCTTTGATGAAAATGGCAATCAGACATCAGAAAATTCGATTGCAGATGCCATTGCAACCCAGAAAGCAGAAACGGCAGAATCTGGAATAAGCACAGCACGTTATAATGGAAATGTGGTTGTTGTCTTAGACCCGGGGCACGATGGAACCCATGGCGGAAGTTCTGCAAATGGATTCGTGGAAGCACAGCTGAATCTGAAAATTGCACAGTATTGTAAAGCGGAACTGGAAGAATACTATGGTGTGACTGTATATATGACGAGAGATTCTGCCTCCTGCCCGAATGGTGGGGGAAATAATAAATCCTGCCTCCAGCGGAGAGCTGATATAGCAAGAGATATGGGAGCAAATCTTTTTGTCTCTCTACATAATAATTATTCCAGTGCATCCAGTGCATCTGGTGCAGAAATCTGGTATCCAAACCAGAATTATAACCCATGGACCAGTCAGGTAGGTGGCTCGGCTGCATCTAAGATTTTAGAGCAGTTGACCAGTCTTGGCTTACATAATAGAGGGACACAGATAAGAAATGCAAAAGAGGATAAATATCCGGATGGCTCAGCAGCAGATTATTATGCAGTAATCAGACACTGTAAGGAATATGGCATCCCTGGAATTATTGTAGAGCATGCTTTTATGTCTAATTCTTCAGATGCGGCTAACTTCCTTTCCAATGATGAAGGATTAAAAAAACTTGGTGTGGCAGATGCAACCGGAATTGCACAGTATTTTGGATTAAAGAAAGAGACACCGGAAGAATATTCAGCAGTATTTGATGCTGCATATTATGCAGACCGCTATCCTGATTTAAAGGCAGCATATGGCGGTGATGAAAGTGCGCTATTACAGCATTTTATACAGTATGGTATGGCAGAAGGACGCCAGGGAAGTTCCCAGTTTGATGTATATTCATATAAGAATCTGTACCCTGATCTGAGGGCTGCATTTGGAAATAATTTAAAGAGTTATTATATGCACTATATTAGTAGTGGAAAGGCAGAAGGAAGAAAAGCTACAGGTGTAAATACATTACAAAAGCCGATAACGACGTACAATGGAATAGATTATTCAGCCGTATACGATTATAATTATTATCTGAAAAAGCATAGTGATTTGGCGAAGATATATACGAATGATGATATAGGATTACTTGCTCATTTTGTAAATTGTGGAATGAGCGAAGGACGTCAGGCAAAAGACAGCTTTGATGTTTTTTCTTATCGGAATCAATATCAGGATTTGAGAGTAGTATTCGGAAATAATTTAAAGAGCTATTATATGCACTATATTAGCAATGGTAAAGCAGAAGGCAGAAAAGCTACAGGTGTGAAATCTATTCAGAATCCAGTAACAACATATAATGGAGTAGATTATTCTGCGGTATATGATTACAATTTTTATATCAAAAAATATGGTGATTTAGCAAGAATATATACAAATGATGAAGTAGGACTGCTTGCCCATTTTGTAAATTGTGGAATGAGTGAAGGACGTCAGGCAAAGGCTGATTTTGATGTTTTCTCTTACCGGAATCAGTATCAGGATTTAAGACTGGCATTTGGCAAAGATTTAAGAAGCTATTATGTTCATTATATGAATAGTGGCAAAAAAGAAGGACGAATCGCAACCGGTGTAAAAACTTTGCAGAATCCGGTTACAAGCCTTAATGGTACAGATTATTCAGCAGTATACGATTATAGCTACTATAATGGCAGTTACAGTGATCTGAAAGCTGCTTTTAAGGGGGATGATATTGATTTACTTTCCCATTTTATAAATAATGGAATGTCCGAAGGACGTCAGGCAAGCAAGAATTTTAACGTTCAGATATATAAAAACAATTACACTGATTTGCAGCAGGCATTTGGCAATAATTTGAAGTCATATTATATGCATTATATCCAGAATGGTAAAGCAGAGGGCAGAAATGCACAGTCACAGATTTATCATTCTGTTATTACAAAATCAACGACTACAGTAAACCAGATGGTGAATTACTATAATGCGAAAGCTTCCTATCCTTCCTATTATGGAAGTGCCGATGCAGCAGACATCCGTGCGTTCTGTCAGATGTATTATGAGGAAGCTGTAGCGGAAGGTGTGGATCCGGCACTGGCATTCTGTCAGGCAATGAAAGAGACCGGTTTTTTAAGATTTAATGGACAGGTACAGATTGAGCAGTTTAATTTTGCAGGAATGGGTGTAACAGGTGCAGGCACGAATGGAGATTCCTATCAGAATGTAAGAGAAGGAATCCGGGCACATGTGCAGCATTTGAAAGCATATGCAGTAAAGAATCCAGTCTTTGCAAATCCGGTTGTGGATAAACGTTACAGTTCCTGGTTTGCGGCAAATCGTTCCGGAACAGCTCCATATATCGAGTGGCTTGGTATATCAGAGAATCCATCTGGATTTGGCTGGGCTACAGAAAAAGGATATGGTTATAGTATTTTAAATGATTATATGAATCAGTTATACAAGTATTAAAAGAATAGAAAAGGCATAGAAGCCGGGTGGTCATTATTTGACCATCCGGCTTATTTTTGGTACAATATAGAAAGCTATGATTTCTTTTAAGAACGGAGGCAGCTATGGCAGAACGTGACTTTGTTGCAGAATGTATCAGACTGCATGTACAGGATAAAAAACAATTGATAATTCGTGGATTTTTTCCGGAGGATAATCCGGAGAAAAGAACACTGAAAGTATATGTGAATCAGAAAGAAATGCCGATTTCCATTGTATGCACAGAAGGGCCGGAGGTGCGGAGAAGATATCTTCACTATCGGATGAATGTGGGACAGGAAATTACCGCAAGCCTGCAGCTGCCGGAAGAAGCTGTGACTGACTTCAAGGTATGCAGCTGTCTTGGCACGGAAGAAACGGAAGTTTTTCATGCTAACAGAAAGCAGTTTGAAAAGCTGGTTCATCATCTGGACAGCAATCTTGAAATGGAACGTTTTGAGGAGAATCAGTTTATTCTGACTGGCTGGAGTGCTGCAGGAGAAGAGACGGCATGCAAGGTTATTGTAGATGGAACAGAAGTCTCTACAAAGGTTCACTGGAAATACCGGAAGGATGTAGTAGATGTAATCCCGGAGCTTTCTTCCGATGCAAAATGCGGCTTTGAGATATATGTGCCGGATAAGGGTGGCAGCAAGCTGACTTTGGAATTAAGTGCCGATGGAAGAGAAAGCACTTATGTTGCAGCATTAGATAAAATAAGACACGGAGAAAACGGCCAGGATACCGCGAATATTTTTCAGAAGACTTTGCGCTACTGGAAGAATTATGGACTGAAAAATACTATAAAGAAGGTCTGCCAGAAGTTAAGTGGTCAGAGAGATTATGGAAATTACGAGGATTTTCTGAAAAAATATGGTGTGAAGGAAGAAGAACTGGCTCGACAGAGACAGGAAGTATTTGAAAATGGTCCATGTTTCTCCATTGCAGTTCCGCTGTACCAGACAAAAGAAAAATATCTGCGGGAAATGATAGAATCGGTACAGGCACAGACTTATACGAATTGGGAGCTTTGCCTTGCGGATGGAAGTGGCAGGGAACACAGCCTCCAGCCTGTTGTCGGGGAATATATTGCAAAAGATAAGCGGATTAAATATTGCCTTTTAGACAGCAACGAGGGAATTGCCGGCAATACCAATGAAGCATTGAAAATGGCAGACGGTGATTTTGTTGTGCTGACAGACCATGATGATTTACTTTCTCCGGAAGCACTGTATCAGTGTGCAAAAGCGGTACAGAAGGAGCCACAGACAGATGTGATTTATTCGGACGAAGATAAAGTGGATATGAGTGGAAAGAAATTTTTTGAGCCGCATTTTAAATCCGATTATAATATTGATTTGTTGTGTACCATGAATTATATCTGTCATCTCTTTGTTGTTCGCAAAGATGTGATGGAGCGGGCGGGGTTATTTGAAAGCTGTTATGATGGTGCACAGGATCATGATTTTATTTTACGTTGTACAGAAAAAGCAGAGCATATCGTGCATATTCCGAAGGTGCTGTATCATTGGCGCTGTCATGCACAGTCAACCTCCGAGAATCCGGAAAGCAAGTTATATGCCTTTGAGAATGGGTGCAAAGCGGTAAAAGCACATTATGACAGAATCGGAATTCCGGCAGAAGTGGAGCAGGGACCATTCTATGGGATGTATCGTACCCATTATCTCTGGAAGGAGCAGCCGTTAGTATCTATTTTGATTCCAAATAAGGATCATGCTGCGGATTTAAAAAAATGTATGGATTCCATAGAAGAAAAATCCACATACCGGAATTTTGAATTTATCATTGTAGAGAATAACAGTACAGAAGAAGAGACCTTCTCTTATTATAAAGAGATTGAGAAAAGGGATAATGTCAGGGTCTTATATTACAAGGAAGATTTCAATTATTCAAGAATCAATAATTTTGGTGCAAAAGAGGCAAATGGGGAATATGTTCTGCTTTTAAATAATGATACAGAAATGATTGAACCGGACAGCATCAAAGAAATGCTGGATGTATGTATGCGTCTGGATGTGGGGATTGTTGGAGCCAAATTATTATATGAAGATAACACGATACAGCATGCAGGCGTCATCATTGGCTTTGGTGGTGTTGCAGGACATGCCTTTATCGGACAGGACAGAGATGATAATGGATATTTTTCAAGAATTATAAGCGTTCAGGATTTGTCAGCAGTAACGGCAGCCTGTCTGATGGTAAGGCGAAGTGTATTTGATGAGGTAGAGGGCTTAAATGAAGAATTTAAGGTAGCCTTTAATGATATTGATTTTTGCCTGAAGGTAAGAAAAGCGGGCTATCTTGTAGTATATAATCCATATGCACAGTTTTATCATTATGAATCAAAGTCCAGAGGGCAGGAGGATTCCGCTGATAAGGTGGCGAGATTCCAGCAGGAGATAGGTTTATTTGGAGAACGATGGGGAGAACTTTTAGAACATGGAGATCCGTACTATAATCCAAATTTAACACTGGATAAAGCAGACTTTTCATTAAAGGAATAATAAAATGATAAAATAAAAGATAGTAGATACAATGAAACATAATGGAGGTTTGGAAATGATTAATTTCAATGAACCACCTTATATGGAAAAAAGCATGGACTATATCCGTAAGGCGGTAGAAAATAAGAAAATATGTGGGGATGGGGAATATACCAAGAAGTGCAATGCCTGGTTAGAAGAACATACAGGAACAAAAAAGGCATTGCTGACAACATCCTGTACCCATGCAACAGAGCTTGCGGCAATTCTGTCAGAAATCAAGCCGGGAGACGAAGTAATTATGCCAGCCTATACTTTTGTATCAACAGCAGATGCTTTTGTGTTGAGAGGGGCAAAGGCGGTATTTGTAGATATCCGGCCGGATACCATGAATATCGATGAAAAACTGATTGAACATGCAATTACGGATAAGACAAGAGCAATTGTTCCGGTACATTATGCCGGAGTATCCTGCGAGATGGATACAATTCTTGCCATTGCAAAGAAATATCATCTTCTGGTGATCGAAGATGCGGCCCAGGGTGTCATGGCTTCTTATAAGGGGAAAGCACTTGGAACCATGGGAGATTACGGATGCTACAGTTTCCATGAGACAAAGAATTACAGTATGGGAGAAGGCGGAGCACTTTTAATCCGGGATGAGAAAAATGTGGAAAATGCAGAGATTGTCCGGGAGAAGGGAACTAACCGCAGCAAATTCTTCCGGGGACAGATTGATAAGTATACCTGGGTAGAAGCAGGTTCTTCTTATCTGCCAAGTGAATTGAATGCAGCATATCTTTATGCACAGCTTGAAGCAGCAGATAAGATTAATGAAAAACGTCGGTCTATCTGGAACCGCTATTGGGATGGATTGGAAAAATTATCTGATGAGGGTAAAATTATCCGTCCAACGATACCGGAGGGCTGCGTACATAATGCACATATGTTTTATCTGAAAGCAAGAGATTTAGAGGAAAGAACAGCTTTAATCAGTTATTTAAAGGAACAGGGGGTACAGGCAGTATTTCATTATATTCCATTACATACAGCACCGGCAGGTCGGCGCTATGGTATGTTTGCAGGAGAAGACCGTTATACAACGAGGGAAAGCGAGAGGCTGGTCCGCCTGCCATTATATTATAATCTGTCATTGGAACAGGCAGACTATGTGATAGATAAGGTTAATGCATTTTACAAAGAGAGATAAATGAAAATACAGGAAAGAGGACAGAGGGCAGAGTAAATGGTTATTGTTATTGGGGCAACAGGATTTATTGGAATGTATACCGTAGACCGCTTCTTGGAAGAAGGTTATGAGGTGCTGGCAACTGGAAGAAATGCAATCATGAAGCAGGAACTGGAAGCAAAAGGCGTTACCTGTGTGTCATTGGATATTTCGAAAAAAGAAGATTTTGATAAATTACCGACAGAAGGTGTAGAGGGTGTCATTTTACTGGCAGGTCTGCTTCCGGCAAATGCACCGGTGGATATCAGTGCAGATGAGAATGCCGCAGACTATATCCGCATTAATGTGGAAGGAACCGTTAATGTATTAGAGTATTGCCGGAAGAATGGCATTAAGAAAGTGATTTCCACCAGCAGCTATGCAGATGTAAGAAATGCATGGAAAAAAGGCGTTGCTTTAAAAGAGACAGAGCCGAGAGATTTTATGTATACCGGAGACCATGCGGTATATGTGATTTCCAAAAATGCAGCCAATGATGTGATGGAATATTATAATGAGCAGCATGGCATGCAGTGTGCATCTTTCCGCCTGCCACCGGTATACGGAGTAGGACCTCATTCTGAGATTTATGTGAATGGTAAATATTATAAGACCGGAATCCAGACCTTTATTGAGAATGCAGAAGCCGGAAAAGACATTGAAATCTGGGGTGACCCACAGATTTCCAGAGACATTATTTATGTAAAGGATGTTGCAAGAGCATTTGTGCTGGCATTACGCAGTGATAAGACCTATGGTCTTTATAATATGACATCCGGTACAGAACTAACTTTAGAGGAGCAGGTGCAGACCGTTATTGACGTATTTGGACCGGGTAAGGGATCTAAGATTGTCTATCGCCCGGATAAGCCAAATAATACACCATCCTTTTTGTTTGACATAACAAAGGCGAAGGAAGATTTCGGTTTCGTGCCGGAGTATCTTTCTTATCGTGCAATAATGGAAGATTATAAAAAAGAATTAGAAAGCGGAAGATGGGATAAGTTTATCGCAAGCCGCCGCAAGGAAAGTTAAGTGCCGGGAGGATGGCAATATGAAGAAAATTGTAATTATAGGAGCGAATTCTTTTCAGAATCCGCTCATTTTAAAGGCGAAAGAGATGGGATATGAGACACATGTATTTGCATGGAAAGATGGCTCTATCGGAGAACGGACAGCAGATTATTTTTATCCCATCAGCATTGTGGAAAAGGAAGCAATCTTAGAAGAATGCCGGAGGATTCAGCCGGATGCAGTTGCAACAATAGCATCTGATCTTGCCAATATTACCGTGCAGTATCTGGCAGAGCAGCTTGGATTACCACATAATTCTGACAACTGTATCTATATATCTACCAATAAATTTGCCATGCGGGAAGCTTTTTCGAAGCATGGTGTGCCTACACCGGGCTTTGTCAGTGTATGCGAAGGGGATGATTATGCGGCGGCTGTAGCAGATATGCAGTTTCCAATGATTGTAAAACCGACCGACCGTTCCGGAAGCCGCGGTATTATGAGGGTGGAGAGCCTTGAGGAGATTGCTCCGGCAGTGGAAGAGGCAGTGCGTAATTCCTTTGAAAAGAAGGCAATTATTGAAGAATATATCGAAGGCAATGAATATAGCTGTGAATGTATTTCTTATCAGGGCAGACATCATGTGCTGGCGGTGACAAAGAAATATACCACAGGATATCCTCATTTTATTGAGACCGGACATATGGAGCCACCGGAGCTTTCTGAAATCGAAATGAACCGGGTGAAGGAATTTATTCCGAAGGCACTTACTGCTCTTGAGATTGAAAATGGTGCTTCCCATTCGGAATTTAAACTGGATGCCGATGGCAATGTAAGAATCATTGAAATCGGTTCCCGTATGGGTGGCGACTGTATTGGCTCCCATCTGGTATATTTATCTTCCGGATATGACTTTGTCCGCATGGTAATTGAGACTGCTTTGGGACAGGAACCGGAACTGACACCGGAACATGAGCCGATGTGTGCGGGAATCCGCTTTGTGTTTACAAAGAAGGATCTGGATGTTTTGGAAGAGATTAAGAGCAAAAGTCCGGAACTGCTTCAGATGGTAAGTGAAATGGAACCGGTAGGGGAACATCAGGTAGTAGACAGTGGAAGCCGTTTTGGTTATTACATTCTGGCTGGAAAAAATCAGGCAGAGATTAAGGATTGGTTGGAACGATGAGTAAAGTAGAAGGAAAGAAAAAGTGGCTACTGCTGATTTTACTGCAGCTGGTAATTATGATATACACATTATCCGGTGTGGCAGCAAAGTTTGCAGCAGGATATGAGTTTTTATCCATGGGATTTATCCTGTGTTACGGAGTAGAAATCTGCATCCTTGGATTGTATGCCATTTTCTGGCAGCAGATTATCAAAAGGGTTGATTTGTCGGTAGCATATGCAAACCGGAGCATTGCGATTTTGTGGTCTATGATCTGGGCAGCACTGATTTTTGGAGAACATATTTCGGTACAGAATATTATTGGTGTCCTTCTGGTAATTGCCGGCACCATGATTGTGAATAAGGAGGGATAGAAGGATGATATACTGGCTTTTTCTTGTAGCGTCTGTTATTGTTGCCTCTTTTTCTCAGGTCTTATTAAAGAAAAGTGCAGCAAAGAAGTACGATAACGTGATTAAGGAATATCTGAATCCTTATGTAATTATCGGATACATGATGATGGTTGGAACAACGGTACTGACGATTTTAGCTTATCATGGCATTGAGTATAAGAATGGCCCGGTCATTGAATCATTGGGTTATATTCTGATTATGATTTTAAGCTTTTTCTTTTTTAAAGAGCCGATTACAAAGCGTAAAGTATTTGGAAATGCACTGATACTGCTTGGTATTATCGTGTTTTACCTATAGGAGGGTATGAAAATGGATATATCAGTTGTAGTTCCGGTCTATGGATGCCGGGCAGCACTGCATGAATTGCATAGACGTCTGGTGGAATCAGTCAGCACGATTACCGATGATTTTGAAATTATTCTGGTAAATGATGCCTGCCCGCAGAATTCATGGGAAGTAATCGAAGAAATATGTAAAGAAGACAGCCGTGTAAAGGGGATTGAATTATCCCGGAATTTCGGACAGATTATGGCAATAACTGCAGGTCTGGATGCTTCCAAAGGAGACTGGGTTGTCGTAATGGACTGCGATCTGCAGGACAGACCGGAGGAAATTCCGAATCTTTATCGCAAAGCACAGGAAGGGTACGATGTAGTCTTTGCAAGAAGAGCTCATAGAAAAGATTCTTTCTTAAAAGTGCTTGTCTCAAAGATGTTCTATAAGATTTATTCTTTTGCATCGGATGGACATTATGACCCGGCAATCTGTAATTTCAGTATCAGCAAACGGGTGGTAATCGATAATTACTGTAAGATGCGTGAGATGCACCGTGCCTTTGTAATTTATGTGAAATGGCTTGGATTTAAGCAGACTGCAATTGATGTGGAACACGACCAGCGTTTTGAGGGAAAATCCTCTTATAACATGAAGAAACGTTTTAAGATGGCGGGAGAGATTTTAACCTCCCAGTCGGATAAACTTTTGAAATTCACCATGGGCTTTGGATTTCTGATGTCCATCATTTCAGCACTGGTGATTATCGGACTGATTATCTATTATTTTACCGGACATGTGGCAGCAGGCTGGACCAGTATCGTGGCAACCAACTGTCTCATCGGAGGAATTATTATTATGGTAGTCGGTCTGGTAGGCATTTATGTAGGAAATATCTTTATGCAGTCAAAACAAAGACCCCTTTATGTGGTACGCCAGATGCTGAATGAGGAGAAGGAAGATGCAGATTCAAGTCGATAGGAAGAAATGGTTAAAAAATGCAGCAGTATTGCTTGCAGAACTGGTTCTGATTCTTACAGGGCTGGTTCTGGTGGGAACGGTTGGAACAAGAGGTTTTGACAATCTAAAGATATATACCACTATTTTTCCACAGTATCAGGATATGGATGAAGTGTTAGCCGGGGCCAACGACCTGATTCCATCGGAGGATGGAAATGGTTATGTGACCGGAGAAGATACTTATTTTGTGATTCCGGTGGATTCGGATAAGTTAATTGATCTTGAGATGAGCCGTATTGAGGGCGAGGGAATCTTAGGAGAAATCTGGCAGTCGGAAAACGAGACCTTTGCAGAAGAATCGTCTCCGTATACCTTTGAACTGGGGCACAATCCGGTTCAGATAAAGAAAACAACAAAGTATATCCGGGTTAAGATTTCTTCCCAGCCGGGGTTACATTATAATCTTACAAATGTAAGCTATCGCAATCCTTTCAGTGTGTTTGCAAGAATGCATAAGAAGGAGATTGCAAAAGCGGGAGCAGCACTGTGGCTTCTTTGTATTTTACTGCATGGAATGGAGTTGATTCCGGCAGAGTATAAAAAGCTTCGCAAGTGGCTGACAGTTTTTGTCTTTCTTGGATTTGTAGGAATTACAGCACTGTATGTATTCTACGATTTTATTTTTGGAGAGCGGCTTTTTATCTATATGGATATGGGCGCAGATACGATGCAGCAGTATTATCCGTATTATCTAAACTGTGTGCGAAGAATTACGGAAGGAACATTTTCCATTTGGAATTGGGATTATGGACTGGGAACCAGTTTTATCAATAATATTTCACAGACCCTTGATCCCTTTGGGCTGTTTGTGATATTAGGCGGCGTGGTACTCGGTATCGGAAAAGTAAGACGGCTTTTGGTAATTGCGCAGATTTTAAAAATTATCATTTCAGCATTGCTGTGCCGCTATTTCTTAAAGCTGTTTCCGGTAAGCGAGAAAGCTGCTTGTATCGGCGGGTATCTCTATGCTTTTAACGGATATTTGATGCTCTGGGGACAGCATTACCTTTTGGGAACCATCTGTATCTATCTTCTTTTGATATTGATTTTTTTAGAGAAGCTGATACAGGAATTTAAGATAAGATATGTGGCAGGGCTTGGAATTTCCGTTGCAGCATCGATTATCTACAGTTATTACAATACGTATATGGCACTGGCATTTGCGGCAATCTATTGTATACTGCGGCTCTTGAATCCAAATCTTGGAATGAATGTGAAGGAGCGCATCAAAAGAGGCTGCTGCATATTAGGAAGTGTTATTTGCGGTGTGCTGACCGGTGCAGTGATGCTGCTTCCGGCGGCATCCTATCTGACCTCTAGTTCTTCCAGACTGGATTCGGAGGCATCGGCACTGGCAAAATTCTTTGGCGGTCTGTTTTCGTCCTATACCATGGCACAGAATGCAGAGACAGCAGGCAGACTGATTTCGAATAACTTATATTATATCAACGATTATAGCTGCATTGATGGCTGGACTAATTATTATGAGATGCCAAATGTGTGCTTTACGATATTTATCTATTTCTTTTTGGGACAGCTTCTTGTACAGAGCATAAAGCGATGTAAGGATGTAAAGAAAATATGGTATGGCGTGTTGATAGCTCTAGTTGGAATTTTATTAATCTTTAATCCGGGTGTTGCTATTGCATTCAATGGATTTGCTTATGCACAGACGAGATATACCTTTGTGCTTATGCCGATAGCAGCTTTACTGGTTGCTGTGGAGTGGGACAGACTTATGATAAAAAAAGAGTTCAGCTTCACCGGGCTGCTACTTGGATTGGTAGCCAGCATGTATGTAGTGATTGAAGCATATAACCGGGCATCGGATGAAGTGAAGAAATATGATGCAGTAATTCTTACCTTATTTGTTGCTTTTGCAATTATTTTACTTGCGGTGGGACTTTGGAAGAATCGTCAGGTTCAAAAGGTTGCGGGGAGTCTGTTTTTGGTATGTATTCTGTTATCCACCTGTCTGGAAAGCCATATGACCAATAATAACCGTTGGACAGCATATACCTGGACAGAAGCAATGGGATATGATGGTCATACCATGACAAATGATACCATGGATGCCCTCCAATATTTAAAAGAGCAGGATAAAGGCTTCTTCCGTGTGGATAAAGGATATGCAGCGGTATCTACCTATGGAGATTCCCAGGTCATGGGTTATTCTTCTGTGACAGATTATAACAGTACCATTAACCGGCATCTTGCAGATTTTTATAATATGTTATATACCAAAGTAAAGGTATCCGATGCCCAGAGGCTTTTTGAATATTCTGATGAATCGGAAGTCTATCCAATGAGCCTTATTAACTTAAAATATATTTTATCCATGGGAGAATTGGATTATTCCTGGTGTGAATATGTTGGCAGAACAGGCAGCGTTTATATTTACAGAAATAAGTATGCTGATTCTGCTGCGTCCTTCTATACCAATACGATTTCTAAGAGCGAATGCGAATCTATGGATGAGACAGGACGGAGGCTGCTTTTAAAGGATACCTTAATCGTACCGGATGGAGAGGATGTGCTGCATGATACCGAAACCGGAGAAGTGACACTGGGTTCATTTGTAGCAGATGGAAAATATTTTACCGGAACTATTTCGAATGAAAAGGAAGGCTTTCTGCTTCTTACAATTCCGGACCAGGATGGATGGGAAGTTTATGTTGACGGTAAGAAAACAGAGACTATCAATGGAGATTATGGTTTTTTGGCAGTGAAGCTTGCGGCGGGAAATCATGAAGTGAAGGCAGTCTATCATATCCCTTATATGAAACAGGGGGAAGTAGTAAGTATTCTTGGAGCATTATTGCTGACAGGTTATTGTCTGTGGCTGTATCGCAGGGATAGAAAGAGAAAACAGGGGTAAGGAAAATGAAGGAAAAGTTAAAGAAGATACCACCGAAATATATCGTGGCGGGAGTAGTTCTTATTGTCATGCTGTTGTTGCTGGTAAAGCATCGGAGCATATTCTATAACTCTAATCAGGATAATTATAATGATATGAGTGGAGAAGAGGAAAATATTGCTGCTGAAGATGCGGTGGTGTCACAGTATTTTACAATTTCCGGCAATATGCAGAATATCGCGTTGCTTATGACGAATGATTCCGGAGAGGATATTACGATTCAGGCAATGCTTAGGGATGCAGAGACAGATGAGGTATTAAGTGCAGTAAAATGTAATGTGCCAAAGTCTACCGGAACAGAAGAAGTGGTAAGCATGGAACTGACCTTAGATGGGGTAGAGGGAACACGAAGTGTATATCTGACGTTAGAAGAGGAGACCAGGGCATCGGAGGTATATTATTGTGCCTTGACCGGAGATTATGAGCAGACGCTTCTTGTTAATGAAGAGGCAACGGCTGCAAGACTTCGTATGTCGGTAGTCTATGGTGGTGGACTCAATAAGACATTTTTTGTTCTGTTTGCACTGGGAATGGCAGTGGTAATTGGAATCTTTGTAATGCCGGTAAAATGGGCAAAGCCGGAAAATATGGTACTGATACTGGTTTTTGTGATGGGACTTAGCATGGCAGTAATCAATCCGGCATTTCAGGAATGTGACGGACCTTCCCATTTCTACCGGAGCATGGACGTGTCCTATGGAAATATACTTGGTTCCTTTGCTAATCTCACGCATGAGGATGGTGTGATTTATGTGCCGGAAAATGTGCAGGAAATTGCTTATCGGCAGTTGACACCAAATGGCAGTGAAGGAACTGCCTATATGGAATATTTAAAGAGCCATAAGTTTTCAAAAAATAAGATAAAGATGACTTATTATGACAGTGTGACTTCCGTAGTATACTGGCCACAGGGGCTTGGAATCTTCCTTGGAAGGACGTTCAATTTCAGTATTTATGGTGTAATATTGATGGGACGTATCTTCAATTTGCTGGCATATATGGGACTGGCATATGCAGCGGTGCGGTTTATGCCGTTTTATAAGAATCTTATGGCAATGTTTGCAGTGATGCCTTTAAGCATTTATCAGGCATCCTCTCTTTCCCAGGATGCAGTATTAAATGGTGTGGGCTTCTTATTTGTAGCACTGTGCTGTTACTATGCTTTTGATGAAAAAGTGAAACTGAACTGGAAGAAAACACTGGTGCTTGGACTTTTATTATTGATGATGTTCTTAAGTAAATATGTCTATGCGTGTCTTGGCCTTTTGGTGTTTATGATACCGAAAGATAAGTTTAACAGCAGAAAAGATTACTGGAAATCCTTTATAATAGCATTACTTCCGTTCGTCATCTTAGGTGGCTATGTTATGCTGCGGGTATCCTCCGGAATCAGCGGCTTGCAGGCAGGTGCCAGCGGCGGTGCAGACACCATGACACAGATGCAGTATTTAAAGATGTATCCGGCTGCGGCAGTAAAGGTTATCATTTCTACCTTGTTGGTAAATATCAATGCATATCTGATGCAGTTAAATATTTTAGGCAGTATGAATTATCCACTGACACTGTTTTTGGTATTTGGACCATGCTTCCTTTTGGGTGTTGGTCTATTAGACGGTCAGGAAGTAAGAGGACGGATTAAGATACGACACCGGATTATTATGCTGCTTGCTTTTATAATCACTTTTGCAGCAATTATGATGGGACTTTATATCGGGGATGGCATTGCCAATCCGGTAGGTTCTTCTGTCATCAATGGTATTCAGGGAAGATATTTTATTCTGATGCTGATATTACCGTTTCTGGCGCTGGGAAGTGACCGGGTGAAACAGGATATCAGACATTTTACGGTAAAATGTTCTGGAATCATGGGCATCATGCTTTTATATGCAGTATTTATGCTGGTGAATACCTGCTATTAAAGAAAAGATAGAATAAAGGAAACAAAAGAAAAACGCGGGAAAACAAAAGGAAAAGGGAGATAACATACGATGGGATGGAACTTTGGAACTACAATTTTTTATGGAATAGCAGTGCTGGCACTTTTAAGTGGTGCATTCTTTAGCTATAAGTCAGAGCGGAAGCAGGCAGGAATGACATGGATGGTATTGCTGTTGATTCTGATGAACTGCTATCACACTTTCTGGGCAGCAATACTGAATGTGATTCATATTCCGGTTAATATTATTTCAATGGGAATCATTGATTTGCTTACCGGCGGATTACTCTGGTTCTTTATCGTAAAGAAAAAGAAATGGCAGAGGTATGAGTTTGCCATAGCAGATGCAGCATTTCTTGTAACCGCAGTGGCAATTATTGCAATATTTGCCAAGGTAAGATATGGCGGAATGGCTTTTAATATTAATTTCCTGACCATTGATCCGGCAAATCATTTCCGGGCAGCTATGGATTTAGTAGAGACCGGAACCGTAACCAGTATGTTTTATGAGACGGTGTTAAACGGACTGCTTTTCGAATTCTTAGCTCCATTTGCACCGGTGGACTATTTCTATCGTTTCTTTGTCTTGAGCGAACTGATACAGCTGATGATGTCGGCATTTATCTTCTATGGAATTGCAAGAAGGTTAAGCAAAGACCGGTTTGGCAGAGTGGCAGCTTATGCCCTGTCCTTTATCTATATGATTGGTTATCCGCTGTGCGCCATGCTCTACGGCTTTGTTTACCTTGGCATGGGTGTAACGGTTATCGGAATGATTATCATTTTAACAGATGTTTACTTAAAGGATGATATGCCAAAATGGCAGAATATTGTATGCCTGATGTTAGGCTGTCTTGCCATTTTTGAATGTTACGTCATGTTTATGCCGGTTACCTTCTTTGCTTTGATCACCTGCATTTTTGTAAAACAGTTTAAAGCAAAGAAACTGGTATCCAAAGATACCGTGGCAATCTGTCTGACGGTATTCCTGTTCCCATGTATGGTAGGTTTTTATTATACATATGCAGGTATCTTTACCAATGGCGTGACGGTATCTTCCGCACTGGTAAATGAGGGGGCCTGCTACCGGGATTTGTTTTCAAACTTTGTGCTGTTTATTCCATTGATGCTCTTTGGATTCTATGGAATGTGCAGGAAGAAAGAAAATAATCTGGTATTGTTTTTGGCACCATATACGCTTCTGTTTGCTTTATATCTTTTCCTGAAGACAGTAAATGGACAAGCATCTACCTATTATTTTTACAAGATTCATTTCCTGCTGTGGCTGATTGCACTGGTGCTGGTCTACTATGCAGTTGTCTATGCAGAAAAGCAGACAAAGGTATTGATAACCGGAAGCTTTCTGATGTGGGTGTTCCTGACAGGAATGTATCTTGGTAAAATAGAAGAGAAAATTGCCATGCATAGTGAATTGATGATTTCTACTTACAAGGCAGAAGATTTTAATGATATTTTGCGTTATAATTATGTATCATTTGGAATGCCGGGATATTCCAAAGAAAAGGAAGAACTTTACCACTGGGTATATAATGAATTGATTTGTAAGGGCGAGGAAATTGTCCCGATGGCAGGATACTGGGAAGATGATTTATGGTATCAGGCAATTTCAGACCAGCGGTATTATGGCTGGGGACAAAGTGACCCGGATCATACGGATTATTTTAATCACCTGAATGAATCCGGTGCCAACTATATACTGGTATTAAAAGACAGCCAGATTTATGCGGATGAACAGGCTTATTTTGATTCGTTAGAGAGAATATATGATACCGGGATAGGTTTTGTGGCAAGAAAGGAATTGTATGAGTAAAAAAGTAAATGTATTATTGGCTGCTTATAACGGAGAAAAGTATATTAAGGCGCAGATTGACAGTATTTTAAATCAGTCCTATCCCAATGTGGAACTTTATGTCCGGGATGACGGCTCTAAAGATGGAACCCTTGCAATTGTAAGGGAATATGAAGAAAAAGGACTGCTTCATTTGGAAGCAGGAGAGAATGTGGGCTTCGTAAAAAGCTTTGAATGGCTCATTGCAAATGGCGGCGAAGCAGATTATTATGCTTTCAGTGACCAGGATGATGTCTGGTTTGAAGACAAGATTAAGATGGCAGTGGAAAAATTAGAACATGCAAGGGAAGATGTGCCGGTATTGTATTTTTCCAATTATGATTTCTATGACGGAGATTTAAATTTCATGGCGCACCGGGATGGGAAGACGCCGAATATTTCTTTTGTGAATTCATTGGTGGATTGTGTGTCTCTTGGCTTTAACAGTGTATTTAACCGCAAAGCAAAGGACATGGTAACAGAGCAGATGCCGGAGAAATCTACCGGACATGACTGGTGGATGTATATGGTCTGTGCTGGAATGGGCGAAGTAATCTATGATGAGCGTCCGACGGTAAAATACCGCAGACACAATAATAATGTCAGTGATGGTGGGGACAGCTTTATTAAGTTCCAGATCTGGCGTTTTAAACGTTTTTTCCTGAATCACTATTTCCATCATATTCATGAGCAGATTAAGGAATACAGTGAACTTTACAATGAAAAACTGACCCCGGAAAATCAGAAGGCACTGGCACTTTTTACCAGGGATGGTTTTCATCCGCTGATTGCACTGCGCAAGGTTTTTTATCCGAAGAAGTTAAGACAGAAAGTCGTAGATGAGATATTTGTGCGTCTGGTATTCCTCATCGGAAGGCTATAAGTTGCAAATTTTAAGAAAACATAGTAAACTGTATAAGTTAACAAGAAGGAGCAACGATGAAATTTACTGTTTTAATCGTAACCTATCATCCGGACTGGAAGAAATTATTAGTTACACTGGATTCTGTCATGGCACAGACCTTTAAGGATTATGAAATCGTAGTCTCAGATGATGGTTCAGAAGAAAACTGTTTTGATAAGATAGAAGCATATTTTGCGGCACACCAGTTTGCGAATTATACCCTTATTCCTCATGAGAAGAATCAGGGAACGGTAAAGAACCTCATAGATGGTCTGGCAAAGGCAAAGGGTAAATATGTCCGGGATTTTGGACCGGGGGATGCATTCTATAATGAACATACCCTGCAGCAGGTGTATGACTTTATGGAAGAGAACCGGTATGAGTCCTGCTTTGGACTGATGCGGGGTTATTGCCGCAGGGAAGATGGCGGTGTTGATTATGTGGAATTTCCGCATCCTTTTGATTTATCTCCATATAAGAGCTGGAATGTGGATAAGATTGTAAAGAATCTGGTGCTGTATCGTGATAATGCTTCCGGTGCATGTACCTGTTATACCGTAGACTATTATATGACCTATCTTAAGAAGATTGAGGGAACGGTAATCTATGCGGAAGACATTTTTCAGATGATGGCAGGCTTAGATGGCAGACCGATGCATTTCTTCCCGGATTATCTGGTATGGTATGAGGCCGATACCGGAGTATCCACTAAGAAGAAAAGCAGCTTCTCAGAGCTTCTTGCACAGGATGTAGACCGGTTCTATGCCATGATTCAGGAGCAGTACAGCGATAATCCATATGTGAAGAAGCAGAAAAAGGTATTGGGATTATATAAAATCAGAAATCTTTATCTTCGTACTTTGTTACGGCTGTTCCGCAATCCGGATGCCATCCGTTATCTTGTAAGCCATATGTTGCAGGTGCGAAAAGGCGCATACCAGCCGGCACATCAGCAGAAGGGATTTTTGGATAATCCGGAATTCGGCAAAGAAAAAGCAGAGTAAGAAGAGAATTGAAACAGGAACTAAAATAAGAGCGAAAATAGAAAGTAACATAGAAAAGAAACGAGAAAAGCAGAACACAGGAATGTGGAAGAAGGAGAATGTCCATGGAAGTGATTAAGTACAGATTTCAGCAGCATGGGGATGAACGCGGTCAGCTGGTAGCATTGGAAGAGATGCGTGATATTCCATTTGAAATTAAGCGTGTTTACTATATGTATGATACCGTAGATGGTGTACGAAGAGGCTATCATGCACACCGGTGTTTAGAACAGATTCTGATTCCGATTCATGGAACCTGTAAGATTCATCTGGATAACGGCAGTGAGACGGCAGAGGTCTTATTGGACAAGCCATATGAAGGCTTATATATTGCAAATAATATGTGGCGGGAAATGTATGATTTCTCCGAGGATGCAGTGCTGATGGTACTGGCATCAGAATATTATGATGAAAATGATTATATCAGGGATTACGATAAATTCCTTGCATTTGTAAAAGAGGAAAATAAGGATAAGTAAAGGAGAATTGCCATGAAAATACCATTTGTGTCATTTGAGAAAATGCATGATGAAATCAAGGACGAACTTACCGGAAAATTTCAGCAGGTTTTAGCGAAAAACTGGTTTATCCAGGGAGAAGAATTAGCAAAGTTTGAAGAAGAGTATGCCGCATATTGTGGCGTGAAATACTGTGTCGGTGTAGGAAACGGACTGGATGCACTGTTCCTTCCACTGAAAGCATATGGAATCGGGACAGGCGATGAAGTCATTGTTCCATCCAATACCTTTATTGCAACTGCACTGGCAGTTTCTTATACAGGTGCAACTCCGGTATTTGTAGAGCCGGCTTTAGAGTCCTTTGACATTGACCCGGCAAGAATCGAAGAGAAGATTACCGATAAGACCAAAGCAATTATGGCAGTACATCTTTATGGACAGCCGGCACCAATGGATGAAATCATGGAGATTGCAAAACGCCATAATCTGAAAGTAATTGAAGATTCTGCACAGGCACATGGTGCACTCTATAAGGGAAAACATGTGGGTAGTCTTGGAGACGGAGCCGGATTCAGTTTTTATCCGGGCAAGAACTTAGGCGCATTAGGAGATGCAGGAGCTTTTGTAACCAATGATAAAGAGCTGGCAGATAAAGTACGTGCCCTTGGCAACTATGGTTCTGATTATAAATATCATCATATCTATCAGGGAAATAACTCCAGACTGGATGAGATGCAGGCAGCTTTCTTAAGAATTAAATTAAAGAACTTAGACCGCTGGAATGCAAACCGTATTGAGACAGCAGAGAAATATCTTGCCGGAATTAAGAATCCGGAAATCGCTCTGCCAACTATAATGCCGGATACGAAGCATGTATTCCACATCTTTGCAATCCGCTGTGCACGCAGGGATGAATTAGAGAAGTTCTTAAATGAAAAGGGAATTGGAACCAATAAACATTATCCGATTCCAATGCATCTGCAGGGCGCATATGAAAGCCTTGGCATCAAAAAGGGAGAGCTTCCACTGGCAGAAGAGATTTCTGCAACAGAGCTTAGCATTCCGATGTACTATGGAATGACAGAGGAAGAAACCGGATATGTTATTGATGCAATCAATGCATTCAAATAGAAGAGGAGAGACTATGTTTCGATTTGAAAAATATGAGGACAGTTTAGAGGAACAGTGGGATAAATTTATCACAGAAAAATCCATAAACGGAACCTTTTTACAGAGCCGCCGGTTCTTCAATTATCATCCGGCAGGCAGATTTAAAGATGTATCTTTGGTAGTATATAATGAGAAAAATAATATCGCAGCACTGATTCCGGCATGTGAATTAGAGCAGGATGGAAAAAAGGTTTTTTTCTCCCACAAAGGAACCACCTTTGGCGGTATCATTATCGACAAGAAGCATCACAATGCCAAACATGTAGTGGTATTAGTAGAAGAATTAAAGGATTATCTTAAGGAGCAGGGCTATGATGAGGCTTACCTTAAGATGACTTCCGATATTTTCTCAGAAGTAGAAAGTGATTTATTCCAGTATGCATTCCAGCATGCAGGCTATACGGAGCATAAGGAACTGAGCACTTATGTAAACTATGCTACCTATAAAGAGGCAATTCTATCTAACTTTGCACAGGGAAAACGTACCAATGTACACAACTGTGAGAAGGAAGGTCTGGAATGCAGACCGCTGACGACAGATGATGAGATTAAAGAATTCTATGATATTCTCTGTGAGAACCTTTCCAAGTATGATACCAAACCGGTACATACTTTAGCAGAGCTTTTAGATTTCAAGAATGACCGTTTTCCGAAGGAATGTGGCTTCTTTGGCATTTTCAAAGAGGATGAAATGTTAGCTGGCTCCATGATGTTTTATTTCGA
This sequence comes from Roseburia sp. OM03-7AC, assembly GCF_003462625.1. Taxonomy (NCBI): domain Bacteria; kingdom Bacillati; phylum Bacillota; class Clostridia; order Lachnospirales; family Lachnospiraceae; genus Roseburia; species Roseburia sp. OM03-7AC. The sequence goes on along the minus strand of NZ_QTZJ01000001.1, from coordinate 1,304,093 downwards.
TAAAGTAGGCTGTGCCCATACACAGTATCTTGCTGCAAGACAGGCGTTTAATAAATTAAGCCCGATGACCTTTATGTATTATTCCATGATTGTGGAAATGAAGAATCGTGGCTATAAACGGATTTCCTGGGGAACAGCAACCGAAGATTTGGGTAATTATCTGAATATGGGACTGATTACCAGTAAAGAAGACTTCGGAAGTTCCTATTGTAATAACCTGACCTACTCAATTACATTGTAGGCACTGGAGGATAGTATGAAAGTAAGCGTCCTTGTGACTTTTTATAATCAGGAAGATTATGTGGATGAGGCATTGCAGAGTGTTTTTGACCAGAAATGTGATTTTGATTTTGAGGTGCTGATTGGTGACGATGGTTCTACCGATGGCACCATGGCAAAATTACAGAAATGGAAGCAGAAATATCCGGACAGAATGGAAATTTATGTGATGGACCGGGAACCTGGTGTGAAATACAACAGCAGCCAGCGGGCATCAAGAAACCGTCTGAATCTTTTGCAGTATGTAAAGGGAGAGTATTTTGCTTATCTCGATGGGGATGATTTCTATATCGATGACCATAAACTGCAGAAGCAGGTAGAGATTATGGATCAGCCGGAAAATGCAAAATATGCAGTCTGTGCCCACAATGTCTATGCCTATGATGAGAAGACGAAAGAAAATACACCATTTTTAAACTGCAATCATACGATGAAATTAAAGGGAAAAACCTATTGGGGACGTTTCTATTTCCATCCGGATTCTATTCTGATGCGAAGTGCCTATATCAAGGATATTCCGATGGATGTGGTAGCAGATTATTTTAATGATAATACCATTACGTTCTGTTTTATCAAGCATGGGGATGTATATTATATGCCGGATATTATGGCGAGCTATCGTCAGACCGGAGACGGCATCTGGACGGGAAATTCCCGGTTTATCAACTATCTTAGAAATTTGATGGACTATGACTTGGAGCAGAAGATTGCACCGGAATTTATCCGCTACAGTCTCGTACGTCACCGGGCAGATATGAGTTTTATGCATAAATGTAAGGAACAGCCAGCCGGAGAAAAGGTGGCTTTCTATGAGGAAAAGATAAAAAAAGACGGACTTACAGTATCCGAGGCGTGGTTAGAATATTGCAAGACCGGAAAGATGTCTGATAAAAAGGCATTAAAATTATACCGGAAGGCAATGCTTTGGTATTTTGTATGCCATGTAAAATGGCTGTTCATTGACAGTTTATTATTACACAATTAAGATATCTGGAATGGATGGAATCAAAGATGAGTGAGAAGAAAAAATTTGGCTTTGTGGTATTGCATTACTGTACTCTTGATATGACAAAGAAGTGTATTGCGGCAATTCAGGAGAAAATGGCACAGGCTGATTATGAAATTGTGGTAGTAGATAATGCATCCGGCAACGGAACCGGCAAAGATTTAGCAGAGTGCTATAAAGATACAGAGCATGTAAGTGTTCTTTTGAGCAAGGAAAATCTCGGCTTTGCCAAAGGCAACAATCTTGGCTATGTATATGCAAGAGAAGAGCTGCACTGCGATTTTATCTGTGTAATGAACAATGATGTGATTTTATTGCAGGATAACTTTGCACAGCTGGTGGAGGCAGCCTATGAAGCCCATCAGTTTGCAGTAATGGGACCGCATATTGAATTAAAGGATGGCAGGGAAAATGCCATGTATTATGAAATTGCATCCATTGAGGGTTTGAAAAAAGAACGCCATGTATATGAGACGAGATTAAAACACATTACCTCTTCTATTTATCCGCTTTGGAATCTTTGGGACAGAGCAAAGCTGCTGCTTCGCATCTTCCTTGGAAAGATTCATGTCATGCCGGAATTAAAGAAACATGAAGACTGCACAGAAGGCTCCTTGGAATATCAGGATGAGCTGGTACTGCATGGCTGCTGTCTGATTTTCTCGCCGATTTATCTTACAAAATATAAAGATGCATTCGTGCCGGATACCTTTATGTTCCGGGAAGAAGAACTTTTATATTTAAGATGTAAAGAAGCGGGAATACCGATGGTATACTGCCCGGAGGTAAGAATTCTTCATCTTGAGGATATCTCTACGGATTATATTTATAAGACCGAGCGTAAAAAAGAAATCTTTAATCTGGAGAATCAGATTAAATCGCTTGGAATTCTCTTGGAACATTTAGAGGTAATGCAGAAGTAACAGCGAGGACATATTGTGAAAGAAGTAAAATCAATCAAATTTAACTTTATAATGAATCTGATTCGGGTTTTGATGACGATATTATTCCCACTGATTACCTATCCGTATGCAACGCGGGTACTGAATTCTGCCGGAGTAGGACGGGCTGCCTATGTAGCATCCATTGTCAGCTATTTTCAGCTGATAGCATCCTTTGGTGTCAATAATTATGCCATTACAGAGGGCGCAAAAATCCGTGATGATAAAGCAAAATTAAATAAATTTGCTTCGGAAATGTTTTTCATCAATCTGGTATTTACGGTGCTTGCTTATATCGGATTTGCAGGTGCGTTGTTCCTGCCGAAGTTTGACGGCTATGAAATGCTGCTGTTAATCAGCAGTTCTACGATTCTATTTACCACCCTTGGTATGGAATGGCTTTATGAACTGTTGGAAGAGTATGAATATATTACGATTCGTTCCGTTATTTTCCAGGTAGTAGCACTTGTAATGCTATTTGTGCTGGTGCGGAATGAAGGTGATGTGGCATGGTATGTGGTATTGACTGCGGTATCTACCGTTGGCTCCGGTGTGCTGAATTTTATTCACAGCAGACATTACATCCATTTATTTGAAACAAGAGTCCATTGGGCTGATATCAAGGTTCATATGAAACCGATGGTATATATGTTTGGCGTTTCGATTGCATCTGTTATTTATCTCAATTCCGATATTACAATGTTAGGATGGATGAAGGGAGATAAGGATGCGGGAATCTATACAACGGCATCGAAGATGAATCAGGTTTTGTGTACGCTGATTAAATCTCTGAGTACGGTTATCATGCCCCGGATGGCATATTATCTTGAAAATGATCAGAAGGATAACTTTGACCGGCTGTTAAAACAGGCATTCCGTTTTATGATGATGTTAATTGTACCATGTATGGTGGGTATGCTTTTGATTTCGCCGGAAGTCATTCATCTGATATCCGGTAAGAATTACAGCGAGTTTTTCCCGAGTGTTACAACTTCTAGAATTCTTGCCATCAATTTGTTCTTCTCGCCGATTAACGGCTTTATTGCATATCAGATATTTATGCCAAAGAAGAAAGAGAAGATTATTTTCTGGGCAACCTTGGGTGGTGCAATCAGTAACCTTATCATTAACTACCTGCTGATTCCGGTATTAAGCTACGATGGAGCAGCAATTGCTACCGTACTGGCAGAGGCAATGGTAATGTTAATCTGCATTATCTTAGGACATAAGATGATACCGTTTAAGGGAATGATGCAGGGTGTCTGGAAATATGTCACCGCATCCGTTCCGATGGTCATTGCATATGTGCTGTTTCAGAAGGTAACTTTCAGCAGTTATTTGATTTATATGTTACTGATGATTATCATTGGAGTAGTAACCTATGGCATTATGCTTTTAATCTTAGGGGATGAACTGGTGCGTGAAGAAGTACGCATGATATTTGGAAAATTGAAACACAATGAAAAATAAGGAGGATACACATGAAAATTGCAGTAGCAGGAACCGGTTATGTGGGATTGTCAAATTCCATTTTATTAGCACAGAATAATGAGGTATGGGCAGTCGACATTGTTGAAGAGAAGGTCGATCTGATTAATCATAAGAAATCTCCAATCGTCGATAAGGAGATTGAAGAATATTTAGCAGAGAAACCATTGAATCTGCGGGCTACCACAGATGCAAAGGCAGCATATGAAGGAGCAGATTTTATTATCATTTCCACTCCGACCAACTATGATGAGAAGAAGAATTACTTTGATACATCATCCGTAGAAGCCGTAATCAAGCTGGTTATGGAATATGCACCGGATGCAATTATGGTTATCAAATCTACAGTTCCGGTTGGCTATACCGAAAAAGTAAGAGCGCAGTTTGGCAGCAAAAATATCATCTTCTCTCCGGAATTCTTAAGAGAAGGAAGAGCATTATATGATAACCTCTATCCATCCCGTATCGTAGTGGGATATCCGAAAGAGGATGAAAGCTTAAGGGCAAAGGCAGAAGAGTTCGCGGGCTTATTAAAACAGGGTGCTATCAAAGAGGATATTCCGGTATTATTAGCACACCTCACCGAGGCAGAAGCAATCAAATTATTTGCAAATACTTATCTTGCACTGCGTGTTTCCTATTTTAATGAGCTGGATACCTATGCAGAGGTAAGAGGATTAAATACCAGACAGATTATCGAAGGCGTAGGCTTAGACCCGCGAATCGGTAACTATTATAACAATCCGTCCTTCGGATATGGCGGATACTGCCTGCCAAAGGATACCAAGCAGTTACTGGCAAATTATGCGGACGTTCCAAATAATATTATCGGAGCAATCGTTGCGGCCAATACGACAAGAAAAGATTTCATTGCACAGCAGATTTTAGATAGAAATCCTTCTGTAGTAGGTATTTATCGTCTGACCATGAAGACCAATTCCGATAACTTCCGCCAGTCTTCTATTCAGGGCGTTATGAAACGTCTGAAAGCAAAGGGCATTGAAGTAGTGATTTATGAGCCAACCTTAAAGGATGACAGCTTCTATAATTCCAAAGTAATCCGTGACTTAGACGAGTTCAAGAAGATGTCCGATGTTATTGTATCCAACCGTAACAGTGCAGACTTAGAGGATGTGCAGGACAAGGTATATACCAGAGATATTTATGACAGAGATTAATTTTAGAAAATAAAGCTGCCTGATTAGAACGACGAGATTAGCGCAGTGAGATTAGAGCAGTGAAAAAAGGAGACAAGATGAAACTGAGCCTTTATAACCTCAGAAAAGGTTTCCGATATTTAAAAAATTATGGTTTAAAGGAATTCTTCATCCGCCTGAAAGAAAAAGGAGAACCGGAGCAGATTTCCTATGCGGAATATGCAGCAGGCCATAAGGTAACAGAAGCACAACTTAAGATACAGACAAAAGAATCTGATAAGTGGTCCTATCGACCGCTTATCAGTTGTGTTTATATGGGAGAAAATAGAGAAGATGCGTTGGCTATGTTAGAACAGCAGAGCTATACCAACTGGAATCTAACCTGTATCGATAAGCTCTGTACCGGAAAAGAAATAGAACTTTCCGGGGAATACGCAGCTCTTATTGAGGCGGGTGACACCATAGAACCGGATGCTTTATACGAGCTTGCCCATGCCATTGCTTTTCCAAAAGAGACAAAGCAGTCAGGAATTCACTGGGAAGAAATCGGAAATCCGGATTTGATTTATACGGATGAAGATGTCAGATGTCCGGATGAATCAAAGACAACGGAGACAGCAGAGCCTCTTTTAAAGCCGGACTTCAGCCCGGATTATCTGGAAAACTACTGTTATATCAGACATTTATGCTGCATCAGAAAAACGGTATTCCTGCAGGCACTGAAAGAAAATGACGGAAATCCTGCAATAGAAGAACTGATCTGCCGGGCGGCAAAGCAGTCCGATAGTATCATCCATATTCCCAAAGTGCTTTATCATACAAAGGCGGAGCATGCACCGAGAGTAGAACATGCCTCTATGGCAGCGGGTAGTCACGAAAAGAAGCAGCCACTGGTATCTATTCTGATACCGAATAAAGACGAAAAAGCTTCTTTGGAAAAATGCATCACATCCATTCGGCAGGGCAGCTACCGGAATTATGAGATTATCATTATAGAAAATAACAGTAAAAGCGAAGAAATCTTTGATTATTATAAAGAGCTGCAGATGCAGTATCCGGATATCCGCGTGGTAGAATGGAAACCTGAAATACCGGGTACTTTTAATTATTCAGCCATTAATAACTATGGAGCATCCTATGCAAAGGGTGAATATCTTTTGTTCTTAAACAATGATATTGAGATTATAACAAAGGATTACATGGAACGGATGCTTACCCTGTGCGGAAAAGAAAATACCGGAGCAGTGGGAGCAAAGCTTTATTACCCGGATGATACGATACAGCATGCCGGAATTGTCATAGGCATCGGTGGACATGCCAGAGGAATTGCAGCCAATATGTGTGTAGGACAGGTACGCAGCGATAGTGGGTATATGTATAGAGCCAGCCTGCGGCAGAATTTAAGTGCAGCAACAGCAGCATTTCTTATGGTGCCGGCAAAGGTGTTCCGTGAGGTGGACGGATTCTGCGAAGCTTTATCAGTAGCATTTAATGATGTGGATTTGTGTCTTAAAATCCGGAAGAAGGGTTATCTTATTATATATGAACCATCCGTAGAAGCGTACCATTATGAATCAAAGTCCAGAGGACAGGAGGATACAGAGGAGAAAGTACGCCGTTTTCAGGAAGAGATTGAATATATGAGAACCCGCTGGATTGATATTTTAAAGCAGGGAGATCCCTATTATCATCCCGGACTGACCCGTTACCGGACAGATTATTCCCTGGGACAAAAGCACTAAGGCATTGCAGAATTTGTAAGAAAGTGGTAACTTTGTAACTGAGTATAGAGAAAAACAAGTAACAGGGAGGTAGAGTTACACATGATGAAAGTTTATATTTGTCCGAAATGTGGCTGGATACGGACGGTTTCAAGAAGAAATGAAGTGGAATGTTTTAAATGTGGAAATGAAAAGATGGTTCTGGCAAAGATTCCTTATGAGAAATATGGGAAGATGAGTGAGAAAGAACGGAAAGACTATTCGGAAAGCTGGCTGTATATTCACAGAAACAGCATTTGACAGAAGAAGAACATACTTTTTTCACAGAAAATTAAGAAAGAATTCGGTTGTACCTGACAGGGTAGGACTGGTATAATATTCCTAAAAAGATGGCTTGTATTGCATAAGAGGGAATAGATTATGTATAAAAAAGAACGAAAAAGCTGGATGAAGCATCTTGACTTTACGATTCTGGATATTATCTGTCTGGAACTTGCATATGCCTTATCCTATTTTATGCGTTTTGGAAGAAAAAATGAGTTTTTAAATGAGGAATATCAGCGATTAGCGGTAGTCCTTATTTTGATTGATATCTGCGTGGTATTTTTCGGCGAATCCTATAAGAGCATTCTGCGGAGAAAGAATACGCAGGAATTTAAGCATGTTGTTATTCATACAACAATCATTGTTGCCGGAATGATGGTATATGGATACTGGACCAGACAGTCTGACTTTTCCAGACAGATTTTCCTGATGTTTTGGGGACTGTCTATGATTTTTGAATTTGTCGGTCGTTCCGGGCTTAAGAATTTTATTAAGAAAAAGATGATGAATGACAGAAATCTGTCTGCCATGATAGTGGTAACGACAGATGAACTGGTGGAGAGCTGTCTTAAGGAATTTGAAAATCTGCCATATCGGGAATTTGCCGTGCACGGAGTTGTTGTAGTGGATGCAATGCGTAAGGGAGAAATTATCCGGGGCATTCCGGTGGTAGCAAATGCAGATGATTTCTTTGAATATGTAAAAAATAATGTGGTAGATGAAGTATTTATCAATGGCAATACGATAGCCAGCAGCCAGGCACTGGCAGATGATCTGCTGGAAATGGGCGTTACGGTACATTTTAATCTGGTACATGCTTCCAAGCTGATGCCGAATAAAGTAATCGAGCAGTGTGGAAATTATATGGTTTTAACTTCCAGTATGTGTATTGCAACACCACGTCAGTTGTTTTTTAAACGTCTGATGGACATTGTAGGCGGTTTTGTGGGATTGGTGATTGCCGGTATTGCTACCATTATTTTTGCACCGATTATTAAGAAGCAGTCACCGGGACCGATTTTCTTTTCTCAGATTCGTGTGGGAAAAAATGGCAGGAAATTCCGCTTTTATAAATTCCGTTCCATGAATGTAAATGCAGAAGAACAGAAAAAAGAGCTGATGGGGCAGAATGAGATGTCAGGGCTGATGTTTAAGATGGAAGATGATCCGAGAGTATTTCCGGTTGGCAGGTTCATGCGGAAGTTTTCCATTGATGAACTGCCACAGTTCTGGAATATTTTAAAAGGGGATATGAGTCTGGTAGGCACAAGACCGCCGACGGAGGAAGAATTTGCCGGATATGAGGCAAGGCACCGGGCAAGACTCGGAATTAAGCCGGGGCTTACCGGAATGTGGCAGGTCAGTGGAAGAAGTGACATTACGGATTTTGAAGAAGTGGTACAGCTGGATACCTACTATATTACAAACTGGTCACTGGCATTGGATATTAAAATCTTGTTTAAGACCATTCAGGTTGTTGTAACAGGAAAAGGATCGAAGTAAGCAATGGGATTAACGAAAAAGGCTGCATATGCAGTTGGAATGATACGCAAGCATGGACTCCGGGGACTGGCGATTAAAGTAATGGAAACAAAATATGAGCCCATAGACCATGAATATACGAAAAACTGGCAGAATTATATGGTGACAAAAGAAGAATGGAAGGTGCAGCGGAATACGTTGTTTGAACATATGCCGCTGGTTTCTGTTGTAGTACCATTATATGAGACACCGGAGTGCTTCTTACGGGAACTGATAGAGGGCATGCTGGGACAGTCCTATGAAAACTGGGAACTGTGTCTTGCAGATGGAAGCCCTACCGATAAAATCGAACGTTTTCTTGCAGAAAATTATAAAGAGGATGCAAGAATACGTTACCGCAGACTGTTGGAAAATGGTGGGATTTCAGAGAATACCAATGAGGCAGTTGCGATGGCAATAGGTGAATATATCGGATTATTGGACCATGATGATGTGCTGGCTGCCAATGCCCTTTATGAAGTGGTGCGGATGTTAAATGCCCATCCGGATGCACAGGTGATTTATTCCGATGAAGATAAGATTGATGCAGAATCCGGGATACACAGCCGGCCGCATTTTAAGACGGATTATAATCCGGAATTGCTGATGCATTATAATTATATCTGCCATTTTCTGGTGGTAAAGAAGACCCTGCTAGAGAAGGTGGGGGATTTCAATCCCTGCTATGATGGTGCCCAGGACTATGAACTGGTGCTCCGCCTGACAGAGCAGACGGCTGCCATTTATCATATTCGAAAGATTCTTTATCATTGGAGAATACACAGTGGTTCCACGGCAGGCAGTTCCCTGTCCAAGGATTATGCCTATGATGCGGGAAAGCGGGCATTGGAAGCTTACGTGCAGAGGCGGAAAATCCCGGCAGAGATTAAAGAAGCCCAGGGGCATAATTCTTATGAAGTGATTTATGAACAGGAAGTTCCGGAGCCGGAGCTTATTAATCTTGCGGAAATAAAGGAAAAAGATGCTTTAAATGAATTGGTAGAAAACAGCACAAGGGAATATCTTTTCATTTATGACAGCCGTCGCACCAGATTGCTTGGGGAGAGAGAACGAAAAGAACTGGCACAATATGCCTGTTTAAATAAAGTGGGACTGACAGGTGTCCGGTTTAAAAAACACCGGAAGTTAGTTTCGGCAGGCATTGGCGTATTACCGGATGGAAAGATGGGATATCTTTTTGAAAAACTTCCGGTCTGCTTCAAGGGATATTTCAACCGGGCAGTGCTTCCGCAGAATGTCAGCGCCGTTCCGCTGGAACAGTGTATCATAAAGAAAGAAGCATATCTTAAGGCTGGCGGAATTGCGCTGGATAAAGAACCGTTAGAGCGGGCAATAGATTTTGCCGGACGTCTGAAAAAAGCGGGATATCAGATTATGCTGGATGCAAAACTTACAGCAGTTTATAAGGGATAGAAAATGAAACATGTATTTATTATAGGCAGTAAAGGAATTCCGGCGGCTTACGGCGGGTTCGAGACATTTGTAGAGAATCTGACCGGACAGGCAGTCAGTGAAGAAATTCAGTACCATGTGGCGTGTATGTCCGACCATAATGAAGAATTTACTTATCATAATGCGAAATGCTTCCGGGTGAAGGTGCCGGATATCGGACCAGCGAGAGCCGTGTATTATGATTTGGCAGCATTTCGTTACTGCATTCAGAAAATTAAAAAAGAAAAGATAGAGGATGCCGTTGTCTATGTGCTGGCATGCAGAATAGGACCATTTGTGGGGCACTTTAAAAGGCAGCTGCACCGGTTGTCTGGTACACTTTATGTAAACCCGGATGGACATGAATTTATGCGGGCAAAATGGAATAAATGGATTCGTAAATACTGGAAATATTCGGAAAAGGGAATGGTAAAGCATGCAGATTTATTAGTCTGTGATTCAAAGAATATTGAACAGTATATCAGGGATGAATATCATAAATATCAGCCGAAGACCACATTTATCGCATATGGAACACTATCTTATAAAGCAGGTGAACCAACAGAGGAGTTGCTGGCATGGTATCAGAAGTTTGATATCAGAAAAGAAAATTATTATCTTATCGTCGGAAGATTTGTCCCGGAAAATAATTACGAGACAATGATTCGGGAATTTATGGCATCTGATTCCACAAAAGATCTTGTAATTATCACAAATGTGGAAGAAAATGCTTTTTATGAAAGTTTAAAAGAGAAAACCGGCTTTTTAAATGATAAGCGGATTAAATTTGCAGGAACCGTGTATGATGCTGCATTGCTGGCAGAAATCCGCTACTTTGCTTATGGATATTTCCATGGACATGAGGTGGGAGGAACCAATCCATCCCTTCTTGAGGCACTCAGCACCACAAAACTGAACCTGCTTTTAGATGTGGGCTTTAATAAAGAAGTGGGAGAAGATGCCGCACTGTACTGGAATAAGGAAAACGGAAATCTTGCCACACTGATTCAGAAGGCGGATACTATGGATGAAGCAGAGCGGGAGGAGCTTGGCCGGAAAGCGAAGGACAGAATGAAGAAATGGTATAGCTGGGAAGCAATTGTACAGCAGTATGAAACACTGTTTCTTACAGGAGAGGAAGAGAGAGAATGATATCGGTCTTAGTAGTAACCTATAACGGAGAAACCTATATCAGAGAACAGATAGACAGCATACTTAAAAATATCGGACTGGGTGATGAACTGGTGGTATCGGATGATGGTTCACTGGATACTACGAGGGAAATCCTTAAGTCCTATCAGGAACAGGATGCCAGAATCCGTGTTATGGAAGGACCGGGTGAAGGCGTTATTGCCAATGTGGAAGCAGGACTTAGGGCGTGCCAGGGCGATTATATTTTTCTTGCAGACCAGGATGATGTCTGGATGCCGGATAAAGTAGAGAAAGTCATGGAAGTATTCCGGAGGAAGAAAGCCATGGTTGTGGTTCATGATGCCAGAGTGACAGATGCTGCATGCAAAGAGACACTGATGCCGTCCTTTTTTGTTTACCGCCACAGTGGAAGAGGTGCGATTAAAAATATTATTAAGAATACCTATATGGGCTGCTGCATGGCATTTCGGAAAGAGGTATTGGATGCAGTACTTCCGATTCCGAAGGATGTTACCATGCATGATCAGTGGATTGGTGTGAAATGTGATTTGAAATATCACCGCACGGTATTTTTAAAGGAACCATTGATTCTTTACCGGAGGCATGAAAAGAATGTATCCGATTTTTCCCATAACAGCGTGGGTGTAATGATTAAGAATCGCTTAATTTTTCTAAAAAGGATATTAAGCTATCATGGATAATATTGACACAAAAAGTGTTTTGTTATATATTAGTTTCAATTGTTTTGAAAAAATGAATAGAAACTGTTTAACATCAGGAAAATAAGATAATGGAGATGACTTATGAGTACAAGTAGTAATAATAGAAACCGTAAAAGAAAGAAAATGACCAGACGCCAGAGAAGAAAGAGAAAATTGATTCTTTTTATAATAGAAGTATTGGTTATCTTAATTCTTCTGGCAGCATTATTTGTAATTATTAAATTAAACAAACTCAATAATACCGGTGATTTGGATGAAGATAAGCTGAATATTAATATTGATGCCAAAACCCAGGAATTGTTAGATGGTTATACGAACATTGCGTTATTTGGTATTGATAACCGCAGTACCGGTAAATATGAGTCCGGAAACAGTGACTGTATCATGATTGCAAGTATTAATAATGATACGAAGGAAGTAAGACTGATATCGGTTTACCGTGATTCCTTCCTGGCAGTAGATGATGATGACCATTTAAGAAAACTCAATGCAGCATATGCAAAAGGCGGTCCGACCGGTGCAGTTGCAGCATTGAATAAGAATCTTGATCTGGATATTAAAGAGTATGTAGCTGTGGACTTTAATGCAGTTATGGAAGTGGTAGATGCACTGGGCGGAATTGAACTTGATATTACCTCCAAAGAAGCAGAAACCATGAAAATATATATCAATGAGATGAATGAGGTAATGGGAACCAATGGAACAGCCGTTTCCGGACCTGGACTTCAGACAGTGAACGGAATCCAGGCATTGGCTTATTGCCGTGACCGTTACAGCGGTGGTGATGACTACGGCCGTACCGAGCGTCAGAGAACCGTTATCAGTAAAATAGTCGAGAAGGCAAAAGCAGCCAGTCTTCCTACATTAAATAAGGTGATTGATGAATTATTCCCGGATATTTCCACAAGTCTTAGCAGTTCTGAAATCTTGGGACTGGCAGCAGGCATCAAAGACTACGAACTGGCAGATACACAGGGATGGCCATTCCAGCTTACGACAGAGCGTATGGGAGGAAAGCTTGGCGATGTAGTAGTTCCTACAGATCTGGAAACCAATGTGAATTTACTGCATCAGTATTTATTTGATGTAGAAGATTATGAGACAACACAGACCGTAAAGAATATCAGTAAATCCGTAATCAATGAGACTGGAAAGACTGCTTCGGATACAGTAAGGGATACAAATCCGTTTACGGCAGAGGACACAGAGGCGGATACCCAGACACAGTAAAGAAAGATAAATAAAAATATTCATAGGAAAAGCTGTCTGGAATAGGACAGCTTTTCTTTCGCAGGAAATAAGGAAGAGACGAAAAAGAGACGGAAAACGAATTCAGAAAAGTTGTTTCTTATATCATGACAGGAGGTTCTCCATGGCGGGAAGAACATCGGAAAAAGGGAATACAACAGGAAAAACAATATTCTGCTTTATCGGAAAGGTAATAGGAGCTGGAATTACAGCATTTGCAATTCTGGCGCTTTTTTGCGTATTTTATTACAACCCTCCGGTACATGAACCATGTGGAAATGGAGTGACCAGCTATGTAAGACAGGCAGATACGTTCTGGGCGAGAGGAACGGAAGGTTTTGCCATGGGAACTACAGATGACAGTGGTTATAACAACAGTTATCCGGCGGATGGAAGAAAGACTGCTATTTTAATGATGGGTTCTTCCCAGACGGAAGGACTGTATGTCAACGAGGATGATTGTGTATCTTATTTGCTAAATGAGAAATACGCCGAAGATGGAAGCAACCGGTATGTATACAACGTGGGAATGTCAGCCCATACCATTTACCGTAATATCAGTAATTTGGAAAATGCCCTTAAGGTTTATCGGCCTGCTGAATATGTTGCGTTAGAGACCGGAACACTGGCAATGAATCCGGTAGAAGCTGCGCAGGCATTGAACCATGAAATGCCTGAGCTGACAGCGGGAAGCGGAATACCGGCACTGGAAGTATTAGAAAAGAATCCTTATATCAAGCTGCTGTATCAGCAGTATAAGAATCTGCAGAGCCAGAACAATGGCGAAGCAGATGTAACGATTACGGAAAATGCAGGATATGATGTATTTGGTGATGACACCTATGCGGCCACGGAGGAACTGCTTGCCTATATCAGCAGGACAGCGGAAGAAGCAGATGTTCAGGCGGTGATTTATTATATTCCGGATATGACATTGACAGAGGATGGTAGTTATGAATGCTCTGCAAGTGTGGACACCAGAGATACTTTTGCAGAATTATGTGGAAAATATAATATTATTTTTGCGGACATGACAGATTCCGTAGAGGAAGCCTATGTGAAAGAGCATATCGTAGCCAGTGGATTTGATAATACAACAGTTGGCTATGGGCATCTTAATGCATATGGACATGAGCTTCTGGCACAGTGCATTTATGATGCAATCGGAGAGGAGGAGCAGAGATGAGTTTTGCAAGTGTAAGCTTTTTACTGTTTTTTCTTGTAGTGTTTCTTCTTTTACTTTTTGTACAGAGGGTGCTGCCTTTTGCGGAAATAAAGCGCCGCATCATATGCCAGGGAATCCTTCTGATAGCCAGTTATGTTTTTTATGGCTGGTGGAATATGCGGCTTTGCCTGCTTTTAATGGGAATTACATGGATTTCCTTTTTTACCGCGGTAAAAAAAGATGAAAAGCATCTGCGGCAGAGCCGGATTTCTCTTCTGATTGGAGTAGGCACGCCTTTGGCGGTCCTTGGAATTTTTAAATATTATGATTTCTTTGTGACTTCCTTTTGTGATGTGTTTCATCTGACACCGGGAGTACTGAATCTGATTCTTCCGGTAGGAATTTCCTTTTATACCTTTCAGGCATTGAGCTATACCATTGATGTCTATACCGGGAAGATAGAAAAAGAAAAAAGCTTTTTGCAGTTTGCATTGTACTTAAGTTTTTTTCCACAGCTTGTAGCGGGACCGATTGTAAAAGCATCGGAGTTTCTGCCACAGCTTAAGGAGAACCGGAAGGTTACACTTGTGGGACTGGAAAGTGGAATACAGATATTTGTATTTGGTATGTTTAAGAAAGTGGTACTGGCGGACAATATTTCTGTATTTGTGGATGAAGTATATCGTAGTCCTCAGATATTTGGTTCCGGAACGGTTGCACTGGCAGTAGCAGCCTATTCCATTCAGATTTATATGGATTTTTCCGGTTATTCGGATATGGCAATCGGCTGTGCAAAATGTATGGGCTATGAATTACCGGTGAACTTTAACCTTCCATATATATCCCATAATGTCAGTGAGTTCTGGAAACGGTGGCATATCAGCCTTTCAAGCTGGCTGATGCAGTATCTTTATATTCCGCTGGGTGGTAACCGCAAGGGACGTATTCGTACTTATGTAAACCTGATGATAACGATGCTTTTAGGGGGACTCTGGCACGGTGCAGAATGGAGCTTTGTATTGTGGGGTGGTCTCCATGGACTGGCTCTTTGTATCCATAAGGGCTTCCGGAAACTGGCTGGGTATCAGAAAGGGCAGGAGAGAAAGAAAAATGTTCTGGTGGATACCTTATCCATCCTCGGAACGGACATTTTTGTCTGCATCTGCTGGATATTCTTCCGGGCAGAAAATGTGCCGAAGGCATGGCTGGTATTAAAACAGTTATTTGGCTTCCGGGCGGGCATTACACATCCGTACAGCTTTGCCATTGCAGCAATTATTATTCTTTGCATTGCAACAGTGGCTGCATATCTTAGGGCAGCAAAGAAAAAAGAAAAGACCGTCAATGGTTTTTATCCGGTTATGGATTTAAATCATTTCTGGTCTCTTGTGATTTTCTTTGTTGAGATAGGCCTTATCCTTGGTCTGGCTTATGTGAAGGGCAGTCCGTTTATTTATTTTCAGTTTTAGGTAAGGCAGTTTGTGTGTCTGCCATGGAGGTCTTTGGTGTCATCGGTTCATCAATAATGAATGGTGGACGGTTTCTGGTGGCATCATAAATACGCCAGATGTAGGAACCAATAATACCGATGGAAAGCATAATAATTCCCATACCCATTAAAAGTACGATTAATAATGAGGTATAGCCTTCTGCAGTTATAATTCCGGTCATTTTCCGGTAAATTGTAATAAAGAACAGAATGAGTGCAAAGAGAAATACTCCGGCACCGGCTGCAGTGACCATGGTAATCGGAAAGCTGGAGAATCCTATCAGGGAATCCGTGGCAAGTTTTATTTTTTTGTGAAGAGTCCATCGGGAATGTCCGATGGTTCTTTTTTTCCGGATATAAGGAACAGTTGCAGTCTGAAAGCCACTCCACAGGACCTGTCCCATAAGAGAGGTATTTTTTTCCTTCATTGCGACCAGCAGGTCAATGATTTGGCGGTCAATCAGAAAACTGTCAAATCCACCTTTGGGCATGGTGGGAAGTGCAACCTCCTTCATAATATAGGCATAAAGGGAAGAAACAGCTTTCTGTGTAAGAGGTTCTTCACGGTCAGCACGGGTAGCAAGTACTACCTTATTACCATCCCTGTATTTTTCTAACATACTTAAGATTAATTCGGATGGTTCCTGTAAGTCTGCAGCTTTGCGGACAGCACAATCGCCACTGCAGCGGGAGAGTCCTGCAAGAATGGCAGCATGTTCACCAAAATTACGGGATAATTTTAATGGGATAATATGTGTATCCAGGCGGGCAAGCTCGCAGATGACATCATAGGATTTATCTTTGGAACCATCATCAACCATGAGAATTTCATAGTCACAATCTAGTTTACATAAAACCTTTTCCCGCAGATCATTGTAAAGTGGAAGAAGGTTATCATGGTTAAAATACACTGGTATTACAATGGATAGTTTCATAACATTGGCTCCTTTCATAAACTATTACTTCTTGATTCTTTATTATGATAACGTATGTTTTTGTAAAATCAATAGGGTAAAGAAAGTCTTAAGAAAATAGTAAGAGAACTCTTAGTTGTCTGGATAAGTTTTCAGGAGTATAATACCAACGATTCATCATGAAGAAGAAATTAATAATGAAAAGGAAATGAGAATGGAAAAGACAAATCAGACTCTGAAAAGAGGGTATTTAATATGTTTATTTCTGGCGTTGACAATTTGGAGTATGGCAACTACTTCCGGAAGCGGGCCGGATGAAGCAATGAAATATGATATCTGTAATTATATAGCGTCCCATGGAAAGCTTCCTGATGGAACGGACCCGGCGCTAAGAAATCCAATCTGGGGAATATCATATGGATTTACTCCGATTCTGTCATATATGATAAGCGGAGTTTTTTTGAAAATAGCTTTTTTATTTACCACAAATGCGTATTGGCTGTATGTGGCAGTCAGATTCACCAGTGTACTTTCCATAACCGGAATGGCATATTTGATGTTTCAGATAGGAGAGTACTTATTTCAAACCAATAGAAGCAGATTTTTGTTCGTAATGTCTGGAACCCTGCTGCCCCAGGTAATGTATCTTGGAAGTTATCTGAATAATGATTCCTTTGCATTATTTACAATTGCATGGATTATTTATGCCTGGCTTAGGGGCAGGGACAGACACTGGGACTGGAAAAGCTGTATCCTATTAGGAACTGGAATAGGGTTATGTGCATTATCTTATTATAATGCCTACGGTTATCTTTTGATGAGTATACCGTTTTTCTTTATTTCCTACTGGAAGGAAAGGCAAATAGAAGGTGAAGGAAAAAGAACTGACATGCATCGGATGTTCAGGATGGCAGCAGTAATTGCTATTGTAGCAATACTTTTAGCTGGCTGGTGGTTTATCCGGAGTGCAATATTATATGATGGTGATTTCCTTGGACTTCGAACAACGGATAAATATGGGGAAATGTATGCACAGCCGGGATTCCGTCCGTCAGAACGGCCGACGCCATATCATCAGGGCTGGTCATGGTACCAGATGTTATTTACTTCCGGCTGGCTGAGAACATCACTGATCAGCTTTATTGGAATATTAAGGACCTGCGACTGGAGTCTGATGGGCAGGGGCTATCTGGGGATTGGAATACTTTTTCTTGCTGGAATCATTGGCTATCTGGCAGGTGGGTGGAAAAGAAAAATATTTTCGTCAGACAGACTGCTGCATATCACATTTCTGATATGCATGGTAATTCCATGCGGATTGAGTACTTATTATTCTTTTTATAGTGACTATCAGCCACAGGGGCGGTATCTGATGCCGATGCTGATTCCGTTTCTTTATTTTGTCACGACAGGACTGACTTTGGTACTTGAAAAGATACCACAAAAAGTAAATCGTATGTTATACGGTGGAATTTATATGTTTTTCATATTGATATCTGCAGCAAGTTTTTATTATGTTCATGCGCTGATATAGATTTCAAAAAAGGACTGGATAATCCTTGGTTTATCTTATATAATGTCAAAAGGACTATAAAGACAGTTCTATAAAAGACAGGATGAAATAACAGCAATTAGAATAAAATGTAAAAGAAAAGCAGGAGGAAGAATTATGTGCGGAATTGTTGGGTATATAGGGAAGAAACAGGCTGCTCCAATTTTGTTGGATGGACTTTCAAAACTGGAGTACCGTGGTTATGATTCGGCAGGTATGGCAATCTTTGATGGGAAGAAGATTAACATGGCTAAGGCGACCGGAAGATTAAAGGTATTATCTGAGCTGACCCATGAGGGTGCTACCTTGCCGGGAACGGTTGGAATCGGTCACACACGCTGGGCAACCCATGGTGCACCGAGTGATATCAATGCGCATCCACATTTCAATGAAGCCGGTACGATTGCCGTGGTACACAATGGTATCATTGAAAACTATATGAAATTAAAGAAAAAGTTATCAGAAAAAGGCTATAAGTTCCAGTCAGACACGGACACTGAGGTTGTGGCCCAGCTGCTGGATTATTACTATACCGGGGATCCGTTGGAGACTATTACCAAGGTCATGCATCGTGTGGAAGGTTCTTATGCACTGGGAATTATCTTTGCAGAGAATCCGGATGTTATCTATGCAGTCCGTAAGGACAGTCCTCTGATTGTAGGAAGAGGTGAGGGGGAGAATCTGATTGCGTCAGATGTCCCGGCAATTTTAAAATATACCAGAGATGTATATTTTATTGAAAATGAAGAAATTGCCCGCCTGTCCGAAGAAAAAATAGAATTCTTTAATGTTGACGGGGAATCTATCGAAAAAGAATGCAGACATATCGAGTGGGATATTCATGCAGCTGAAAAAGGCGGCTATGAGCATTTCATGTTAAAAGAAATGAATGAACAGCCAAAGACCATAAGAGATACCATCAGTCCACGTATCAAGGATGGCAGAATTGTCATCGACGAGCTTGGCATGAGTGACGAAGAAATCAGAAATATCAGCAGAATTCACATTGTTGCCTGCGGTTCTGCTTATCATACCGGATTTACCAGTAAGTATATTTTCGAAGGAATGGCAAGAATTCCGGTAGATGTAGATGTGGCATCCGAGTTCCGCTACCGGAATCCGATTTTAGAGGATGGAGCCCTTGTCATTATTATCAGTCAGTCTGGAGAGACCGCAGATTCCCTGGCTGCACTCCGTATGGCAAAAGAGCGTGGTATTAAGACTCTTGGTATTGTAAACGTAGTTGGAAGCTCCATTGCAAGAGAGGCAGATAAAGTAATGTATACCTGGGCTGGACCGGAAATTGCAGTTGCAACTACAAAGGCATACAGTGCACAGCTTGTAGCACAATATCTTCTGGCAATTAAATTTGCACAGGTTCGTGGTAAAGTTTCAGAAGCAGAAGTAGGAGAAATGCTTCGTGACCTTAAGAAGCTGCCAGATCAGGTGGAAATGTTACTGAGCCATAAAGAGAAGATCCAGAAATTTGCCAACCGTTTTATTGCAGCAAAGGATATTTTCTTTATCGGAAGAGGAATTGATTATGCGATTTCCATGGAAGGCTCTTTAAAATTAAAGGAGATTTCCTATATTCATTCTGAGGCTTATGCAGCAGGTGAGTTAAAGCATGGAACTATTTCCCTGATTGAAGATGGTACACCGGTCGTTGCAGTGGCAACACAGGATGCACTGCTGAAAAAGACCATCAGCAATATTGTAGAAGTGAAGACCAGAGGTGCATTTGTCATGGCAGTCACCAATGAAGGTAATACTGAGATTGAGAAGACTGCAGACTATGTCATCTATATTCCACAGACCAATGCATATTTTGCAAATTCACTGGCAATTATTCCATTACAGCTGTTCAGCTACTATGTAGCAGTTGGAAAGGGCTGTGATGTGGATAAACCAAGAAATCTTGCTAAATCTGTTACGGTTGAGTAATTTATAGAGCAATTGGAAAAGAAGATGCGGTTTTACTTAGAATTCTATTTCTATGAAAGGACATTTTATTTTGTGCACACTAAAATGCCAGCCGTTCTAAAATTTCGTTTTGCTTGCTTGTAAACTGTCTTTCCGTTGCTTTGACTTAAGATAGCTCCACCGTCCGTTGAATATGGATGCCACATAATGCCTGCAAGGGGCACTAAGGATTTCGGATAAAGTTTAAATTCATCTGGCAACCGGCGCATATTCACATCCATGTTCAGATGCGCCTCGCTGGCACGTCCTGTGCCAGCGTTGCCGGGTGCCAGACGAAATCCTAAGTGCCCCTAACAGTCCTTATCAGGCATCCGTACTTCGACGAACGGTGGAGCTATCTATGTCAAACATTGGAAAGACTGTTTTTATAGCAAAAAGCAAAACGAAATATTAAGAACGGTGGTATTTCGGTGTGAAAATAAAATGTCCTTTTTTATAGAAAAAATTCTAATGTAAAATATATCCTCTTTTGCAGAGCTTTTTACAAATTAAACATAAAAGAAACATATTTTTCTCAATAAATAAACACAGAACTGACACAATTTATGGATATTATCATAATCAGAAAGTAACAAAGAGATGAAAGGAGTAATCTTTATGGAAAACAATTATAACAACAATTTTAACTCCAGCTCTCCTTATTCATATAATCAGACGAACCAGCAGACAGGAGACGGAACAAATACTTCATGGAGCAGTCAGGTGAACGGAAATACTTCACAGGGCTACAGTCAGGGAACCCAGTATGGACAGGGAAATGCCTATTATAGTCAGGGAACCCAGTATGGACAGGGAAATGCCTATTATAGTCACGGAACACAGCCATATGGACAGAATCAGCAGAAGAAAAAACGGAAAGAAAAAGTAAAGAAAGAACATGGTAAAGGTGGATTTGGTGTAAAACTTGCAAAATGTGCAGCTATTGCATTAGTCTTTGGATTGATTTCAGGAAGCGTATTTGCGGGAACAAATCAGCTGCTTGGAACGAAGTGGAGCAACTCTGAATCTGCTAAGACAGAGGCTTCCCTGAATAAGAGCAGCAGCGGAGATACCGTTAAGGCAGCAAATACTTCATCCAAAGCAGTAACCGATTTGACGGATGTCTCAGATATTGCAGATAATGTAATGCCATCTATTGTTGCAATTACGAATATGAGTGAAAAACAGGTAAGCACCTGGTATGGATATACTGCATCACAGCCACAGGAAAGCTGTGGTTCCGGAATCATAGTAAGCCAGGATGACCAGTACATCTATGTAGCAACGAATAATCATGTGGTATCCGGTGCCCAAAGTATTACCGTGCAGTTCTCAGATGACAGCACAGTAGCCGCAGAAGTAAAAGGAACAGATGCAGGAAGTGACTTAGCAGTCGTTGCAGTTCCGATTTCCGATATCAGCGCAGACACCTTAAGTACCATTAAGGTTGCAACCCTTGGCAATTCTGATGACTTAAGTGTAGGTCAGGCAGCAGTCGCAATCGGAAATGCGTTAGGTTATGGGCAGTCTGTTACAACCGGTGTTATCAGTGCATTGAACCGAGAGGTGTCCGTAGAAAATGATGACGGTTCTACCACCACCAATGAACTGATACAGACTGATGCGGCTATTAACCCTGGTAATAGTGGTGGCGCATTACTGAATGCCAAGGGTGAAGTAATCGGTATCAGTTCTGTAAAATATTCTGATACCAGTGTAGAAGGTATGGGCTATGCTATCCCGATTAATACAGCGTCTCCGATTATTGAAAAATTAATCAACCGGGAACAGGTGGATGAATCCCGTTCCGCATATCTTGGAATCTCAGGTGTAGATGTATCCTCCGCCGTTGCACAGACCTATAATATGCCGGAAGGAATATATCTCTATCAGGTAAAGGAAGGTTCACCGGCAGAGCAGGCAGGCTTACAGGCAGGAGATATTATCACATCCTTTGATGGAAGCAAGGTTTCATCTACAACAGAATTAAATGATGCGATTAAGTATTGTGCAGCAGGTGATTCTGTAGAAGTTGTATTTGAACGTCAGACAGATGGACAGTATCAGGAACAGACGGTAACCGTAACTTTAGGGCAGAAAAACTAAAAACGGATAACAAAATGTAACCCTTAGTCATCTATAAAGCAAAGCTACCGATAAGGCAGATAAAACAGCAGTGTCTTAAATATGTTGAAGAAAACATGGACACTGCTGTTTTTTTACTTTACAGGAAATTGCTTTCCTGTAAAGTAAAAAACGCTCCGCGAGGATGCACACTGCGGCGTATAAGGTAGATGTCGCAAGCGACCGCCGCAGGCGCGAGAATGTGCCAAGGCACATTCTTTGTTACGCAAGTAGCGAGAAAAAATCTAGCAGAAAAGAAGGAGCCAGGTTTGTTTGAGCGAACTTCTTTTCTGCCAGACTTTGGTAAGCGCTGCGATAACTTTAGAAAAAATTAATAGTTGTTTCGGGTATTTTCTGATATGATAGAAAAGTAAGAAAAATAAACTTATGAGGAAAGTAAAAGATGAATCCATTAGATTTTAGCAGAATAAAAGACGAGGCACATCCGGAGGATTTTTTAAGTGAGATGAAACCCTTTGGGGATTTGATGATGTATTACCGGTGTGCCATGATGGAAGTGGAAACAAAGTTTAAGGTATTAAATGAGCAGTTTTCCACACAATATAACAGGAATCCGATTGAGTCCATAAAAACAAGACTGAAGAAACCGGCAAGTATTATTGAAAAAATCAAACGGAAGAATATTGGATTTTCCATGAAAGCAATTGAGGAGAATATGTTTGATATTGCGGGAGTGCGTGTCATCTGTTCTTTTCAGGAAGATATTTATACTATGGCAGATTTGCTGCTGCAGCAGGATGATATCATTCTGGTAGAGAAGAAAGATTATATTGCACATCCGAAGGATAACGGATACCGTAGTCTGCATCTGATTGTAGATGTGCCGATATTTTTATCGAACGAGAAGCGCCATATGAAAGTGGAGGTGCAGCTCCGGACCATTGCCATGGATTTCTGGGCGAGTCTTGAGCACAAGCTTCGCTATAAGAAACATATTAATAATTCAGAAGAAATAGCAGATAAATTAAAGCATGTTGCAGATGTAATTACAGAAATGGACTGCGAGATGCAGGATATTCGTCATATGATAGAATTTATAGACGATAATACAGAATCGTAGTATACTATAGATATCTGGCACAAGGAGGAGGTAATAAGATGACAGAGGGTGGACTTCTGATTTTCCTTGGAATTTTAATCTTATTTGTAATAATTGTAGCTGTAATAGCGGTAGTAGCCGCAGTATCCGGGGCCGCAGCGGCAATTGCAGATGAGGACAAAGAAGAAGAGTAGAGAAAAAGAACGTTCCTGAATGGAAATTATTCCAGACGGGAACGTCCTTTTTTGTCTTTTACAATGTTATAAATCGATACCAAGTCCTTCAAAAAGCACTTTCATAGAGTCTATTTCAAGAATCAGAATCATGGCACTTTTAATCTGGGTATGGGCAAAACTTAACCGTTCATCAATAAAGAGAACCTGATAATCCAGTTTTGTAAATTCTTTTTCCGGGACAGCCAGAATTTCACCAATGGTACCAAGATGGTTCTGCGGTGGTTCAATATCAATAAAGGTATTTGTCATTTTTGCAATAGAATTTACATAAGCAGCAGTTGTGATGTTTGCCATTTCGCGCAATACGGATAAATCCATATCATCCAGTGAATCAATGGAAGCGACATTTTTTTTATAAAAGGTGTTGATAAGCCGGCTGGCAAATTCTTTCTCCACAATCTGAAGCATAACACCATTCATATCACCTTTTACATTTACAGTCATACCAATAGCAGTTTTATCTGCCCCACCAAGATAATCTGCAGCTTTGGTATAATCCATCAGGCAGATATTTGGCACTTCAATATCTACCGGTGTATTTAAGAGGCCTGCCAGTGCAGTAGCAGCATTACCGGAACCGATGTTGCCAATTTCAGCTAGAACGCTTAAATGCATAGAATCCAGTTCTTTTAAATTTAGCATAGACATAAAAACTCTCCCTTTGTCATTACAGTATAAATTTTTCTCGTTTTCGTTTATTATAACATAGGATACAGGCAATGAGAATGGATTTTTATGGCATTTCGAAAGGAATTATAAAGAATTTTGAAGAATAAAAAACTCACCCTTGACAAAAGTGCCTGGCAAATTTAATATAATGCCTAGAGATAAAGGTAATGAGAAAGAGGAGTACATCGGTACGGTTCTAAGAGAGGACGGCTCATCGGCTGAAAGGTTGTCTGAATACGACAGATGGAAGGTAGCTTTCGAACCGGAAGACCCAGAAAGCCTGCAAACGGAATCTCATAAAGAATCCCAGAATGGCATAAGTTTTCCCGGCACTCCACGTTACGGAGAAGAGATATGCATAGATACTATGTATAACGAAGGTGGTACCGCGCTGATTCGCCCTTCTTATCCAGTTGGATAGGGAGGGCTTTTTAACTTTACAGGAAATTGCTTTTCTGTAAAGTTAAAAACGCTCCGCGAGGATGCGCACTGCGGCGTATAAGGTAGATGTCGCAAGCGACCGCCGCAGGCGCGAGAATGTGCCAAGGCACATTCTTTGTTTCTGCATGAGTATAGTATTTGTGGAAGATAGAATATTTATTTGAGGCATTTCAGTTATCTGAAAGATGTAGGACTTTATCTGATAGGAAATACTAGCTGCTCTAAGGTACATGTTTTTCTTGCTTGCAGGCTGTCTTTCCGTTACTTTGACAGGACGGCGGTACTGTCCGACAGAGGCGGATGCGGGACAGTGCTTGTAGACAGCTTATAGGAAACTAAAATAGCATCCGCGTATTGGCGAACAGTGAAGCTGGCTTGTCAAATATTGGAAAGACAGCCTTTATAGCAAAAAGAAAAACATGTGCCTTTAGAACAGCAGTATTTCCTATCAAAAGTCCCATACCTTTCAGATAACTGAAATGTCTACTAATAAAGATAGCACTTTTACAAATTACGAAACGTCCAATTTAGAAAAAGGAGAACAATTATGAGCAAAGAACTTGCAAAAACCTACGACCCAAAAGGGATTGAAGACCGACTTTATAAGAAATGGGAAGACAATGGATATTTCCATGCACAGGCTGACCGCAGCAAGAAACCGTTTACCATTGTAATGCCGCCGCCAAATATTACCGGACAGCTTCATATGGGACATGCATTGGATAATACCATGCAGGATATATTAATCCGTTACAAGAGAATGCAGGGATATAATGCATTATGGCAGCCGGGAACAGACCATGCAGCCATTGCAACAGAGGTAAAGGTTATTGATTCCTTAAAGAAGCAGGGAATTGACAAGAATGACCTCGGAAGAGAAGGCTTCTTAGAAAAATGCTGGGAGTGGAAGGATGAGTATGGCAGCCGCATCATCAACCAGTTAAAGAAAATGGGTTCTTCCGCAGACTGGAGCAGAGAACGTTTTACCATGGATAAAGGATGCTCTGATGCAGTTCTTGAAGTATTTATAAAATTATATGAAAAAGGTCTTATTTATAAAGGTTCCCGTATCGTAAACTGGTGTCCTGTCTGTAAGACATCTATTTCCGATGCCGAGGTAGAACATGAAGAACAGGATGGCTTCTTCTGGCATATCAATTATCCGGTAGTAGGAGAAGCGGGAAGATTCGTAGAAATCGCAACCACCCGTCCGGAGACTTTATTTGGTGATACTGCAGTAGCAGTAAATCCGGATGATGAACGTTATCAGGATATTATCGGAAAAATGTTAAAGCTTCCGATGACAGACCGTGAGATTCCGGTTATTGCAGACTCCTATGTAGATAAAGAATTTGGAACCGGATGTGTAAAGATTACACCGGCTCATGACCCGAACGACTTTGAAGTTGGAAAACGTCATAATCTGGAAGAAATCGTTGTTATCAATGATGATGCAACCATGAACAGCAAAGCCGGCAGATATGCGGGCATGGACAGATACGAATGCCGGAAAGCACTAGTAGAGGATTTAGAGAAGGAAGGACTTTTGGTAAAAGTTGTTCCGCATTCCCATAACGTAGGAACCCATGACCGCTGTGGCACAACCGTAGAGCCAATGATTAAACAGCAGTGGTTTGTAAAAATGGATGATTTAATCAAACCGGCAGTAGAAGGTGTAAAGAATGGAGATATCAAGCTCCTTCCAAAACGTATGGAGAAAACCTACTTTAACTGGACGGATAATATCCGTGACTGGTGTATTTCCAGACAGCTCTGGTGGGGACATCGTATTCCTGCATATTACTGTGATGAATGCGGAGAAATGGTAGTATCTAAGAACGCACCGGAGAAATGCCCGAAGTGCGGCTGCACCCATATGACACAGGATCCGGATACTCTGGATACCTGGTTCTCTTCTGCATTATGGCCATTTTCAACCTTAGGCTGGCCGGAGAAAACAGAAGACTTAGATTATTTCTATCCGAATGATGTATTAGTAACCGGATACGATATTATTTTCTTCTGGGTAATCCGTATGATTTTCTCAGGATATGAGCAGATGGGCAAAGCACCATTCCATACTGTATTATTCCACGGACTGGTTCGTGATTCCCAGGGTCGTAAGATGAGTAAATCTCTTGGAAATGGAATTGACCCGTTAGAGGTTATTGATAAATATGGTGCAGATGCCTTGAGACTGACACTGATTACCGGAAATGCACCGGGAAATGATATGCGTTTCTACTGGGAGCGTGTAGAAGCATCCCGTAACTTTGCCAATAAAGTGTGGAATGCATCCCGTTTCATTATGATGAACTTAGAGGGTATGGAAGTAACAAAGCCTGCAATTTCTGACCTGGCACCGGAAGATAAATGGATTCTTTCAGCAGTTAATACATTGACCAAAGATGTAACAGAAAATATGGATAAATTCGAACTTGGTATTGCAGTACAGAAAGTATATGACTTTATCTGGGATGAATTCTGTGACTGGTATATCGAGATTGCCAAAGTTCGTACTTATAAGAAAGACGAGGATGCCAGGGCTGCCAACAGTGCACTCTGGACACTTCGTACGGTATTAGGACAGGCATTAAAATTATTACATCCATATATGCCATTTATCACAGAAGAAATCTACTGTACCTTAAATCCGCAGGAAGAGACCATTATGCTGGCTGACTGGCCGGTTTACAAAGAAGAGTGGAATTTCTCGGCAGAAGAAGAGATGCTTGCTCATGTAAAAGAGCTGGTAAAAGGCATCCGTAACTTAAGAACAGAGATGGATGTTCCACCATCCAGAAAGGCAAAGGTATTTATCGTATCTGAAGACAAAGCACTTTGTGAGACCTTCGAGAGCATGAAGAAAACATACCAGAATCTTATCAGTGCCAGCGAGATTGATGTCCAGTCCGATAAGGCAGGAATCGGAGAAGATGCAGTATCCGTAGTTATTCCGGGAGCTGTTGTATACATGCCGTTGGAAGACCTGGTAGATATGGAAAAAGAAAAAGAGCGTCTTTTGAAAGAAGAAGAGCGTCTTAAGAAAGAACTTGCCCGCTCCCACGGCATGTTAAATAATGAGAAGTTTGTAAGCAAGGCACCTGCTGCAAAGATTCAGGAAGAGAAAGATAAGCTTGCAAAATATGAGCAGATGATGGCTACCGTACAGGAGCGTCTGGCTCAGATGAAATAGTTACAAAAGTTAAAAGACAGGTATTGTCGATTCGCCGCAGTTTCTGCGGCGAAAACTTTTTATGGAAACAGGATAACCTCTTGAAAAAATTTTCCACTATATTATACTTATAAAAGTGGTGACAAAAATGACTTATGAAGAGATTTGCAATTATATATATGAAATACCAAAGTTCACAAAGAAAAACAGTTTAGAGCATACGAAAGAAATGCTGCAGAGACTTTCTATCAGAGAGCATCAGTTTGAAATCATCCATGTGGCAGGAAGCAATGGCAAGGGAAGTGTCTGTGCATTTATCAATCAGGTGCTGGTGGAACATGGATATGAAGTGGGACTCTTTACTTCTCCGCACCTTGTATGCATGGAAGAACGTTTCGTAATCAATGGCGAAAAGTGCAGTCAGGAAGAATTTGTAGAAAGCTTTGAGGCAGTGCAGAAGGTGGTAGAGCAGATGGAAGCAGAAGGACTGCCGCATCCAGCATTTTTTGAATATCTTTTTGCCATGGGCATGTATCTTTTTCAGAAGCGGAAAGTACATTATCTTATTTTAGAGACCGGACTTGGCGGAAGGTTAGATGCAACGAATGTATTTGAGGAACCGTTGCTTACGATTATTACATCTATCAGTCTCGAGCATACACAGATTTTAGGAGATTCCATTGAAGCAATTGCAGGAGAAAAGGCAGGGATTATCAAAGAAGGCGTTCCTGTTATCTTTGATGGAAGTAATGAAACAGCGGCAGAAGTGATAAGGCAGACTGCAAGGGCAAAAAGAGCACCTTATTACTGTATTTCTTTAGAAAGTCTTAAAATTCATAAAATAACCGGGAAAACTATTGATTTTTGTTATACCAATGGGTATGATGTTGTTGATTTGAAAATCCCGTTTCCGGCAGAATATCAGATGATGAATGCGTCACTGGCATATCGGGCGTTATCTGTCCTTCAGGTGGAAACCGGAATTGGAAAAGCAGAGATTATCTCTGCAATGGAACATACCAGATGGATGGGCAGAATGCAGCAGGCAGAGCCATTTATCTATTTTGATGGAGCACATAATGCAGATGGTATTGCCCACTTTGTGAAAAATGTGCAGAAGATTGCGGAAGAAAAGCCAGTTCTTCTTTTTTCCATGATGGAAGAGAAGAATCATAAAGAAGCAGTAAAAGTACTGTGCAAGGAAGTTTCGTGGGATAGTATTGTACTGACCCGCATCCCGGACAGCCGTGGAATTGACCCATTGAAATTGCAGGATGAATTTATGGCAAACGGCCGGGAAACAGTAGTAATAGAAGACTGTGCACAGGCATACAGATATGTAAAGGAATGCAGGAAGGACAACCAGATGGTATTCTGTGCGGGTTCCCTGTATTTGATTGGAGAATTGGAAAAGATAGCAGGAGGAAATGAAGCATGATAGATTTTGAAGAAGAATTAAAGAAATTCAAACCAAGCCTGGAAGTAGAAGAGGCAGAGGAAGCTATTTACAATCAGGACTTAACGGATATGACAGACATTTTAAGAGAAATGATGAAAGAAGCAAGACGACAGTAGAATTCGTTAAGTGAGGTAAAGTATGAAATGTTATAATTGCGGAGCAGATCTGACAGGGGACAACCGTTGTCCGAACTGTGGAATTGACGTAAAAGTATATAAGAAAATTGTGATGACCTCTAATTATTATTATAATCAGGGATTAGAGCGAAGCAATGTCCGTGATTTATCCGGAGCGATTGAAAGTCTTAAGAAGAGTCTTCGGTTTGATAAGACGAACATTCAGGCAAGAAATCTCCTGGGACTGGTACTTTTTGAGACCGGTGAGGCGGTATCTGCCATGGGTGAATGGGTGATTAGTAAGAGCCTTCAGCCAAAGGATAATGATGCAGGACGTTATCTGGACGCTGTGCAGAAGAATCCGGCACAGTTAGAAACGGTAAATCAGACCATTAAGAAATACAATCAGGCATTGTTATATTGCAGACAGAATAGTACAGATCTTGCAATTATCCAGTTGAAGAAGGTATTGTCCTTAAACCCGAAACTGGTAAAGGGACATCAGCTGCTGGCTCTTTTGTACATGAAAGAGAATAAATTCGAGCAGGCAAAGAAGTCATTGCGGGCAGCTATGAAAATTGATTCCAGCAATACGATTACACTGCGTTACATGAAAGAGACCAATCAGATGCTGCGCAGTGCCAACAGCGGTAAGAAGAAAAAGAAAGAAGATGACCTTATTTCCTATAAGAGTGGAAATGACCTCATTATCCAGCCGACAAAATTCAAAGATACTTCAGGTTTTGCCACAATACTGACCATTTTGCTTGGGGTGGCAATTGGTGTTGCAGTTACCTGTTTCCTTGTAGTGCCAAGTGTAAGACAGAAGGCAAAGAGTGATGCCAATACGTCAGTGGTTCAGGCAAATGATACCATAACCACGAAGAATCAGCAGATTACCAATCTGGAAAATCAGATTGATGACCTGAACCAGCAGGTGTCTTCTGCAAAAAGCGATTCCGAGGAGACTTCCAATAAGATTAACAGCTATGACCAGCTGCTTTCAGCATATAAATCCTTCCAGGAGGGAGATATTACAGCAGCAGGAGATGCACTTTCCGGTGTGAAGGAAGAAAACCTTTCCGATACCGCAAAGGAAATTTATCAGAATATCAACGCAATTGTAAATGACCAGTATCTTCAGGTGACTTATGCAGACAGTTATCAGGCATACAGTAATTATAACTATGAAGAAGCGAAGACCGGATTTGAAAAGGTAGTAGAGATGGATGAGGCATACCAGGATGGCAATGCGATTTATTATCTGGCACAGACCTACCGGAATCTGGGCGAGAATGAAAAAGCCATCGAATACTATCAGAAAGTGATTGATGGTTATCCGAATACGGAACGTGCAGCCAATTCTTCCCGCTATCTGGAAGAATTACAGAATGCAGAACAGTAACAGAATAAAGAAAAACAGTTTACAAAAGACGTCAGGCAGATTGCCGGGCGTCTTTTGTAGTTTACAGGAAATTGCTTTCCTGTAAACTACAAAACGCACCGCGAGGATGCACACTGCGGCGTATAAGGTAGATGTCGCAAGCGACCGCCGCAGGCGCGGGAATGTGCCAGGGCAGATTCTTTTTTCGTAATGTATATGGAGGATAGAAGAATGGAATTTAAGTATGAATTAGAAAATGGATGTCTTACCATCCGGGTGCCAAAGGAGTTGGATCATCATTGCGCCACACAGCTGCGGGCAGAGGCAGATTTACTGATTGATTCTTACCGGGTTAACAAACTGGTTTTTGATTTTGCCGGTACAGAATTTATGGACAGCTCAGGGATTGGCGTGGTAATCGGAAGGTGCCGGAACATGAATTACAGCGGCGGAAAAGTGGTGGCAGAGAATATGAATGAGCGGATCCGGAAAATTTTTGTGGTATCAGGTCTGCATAAACTGGTTCAGATGAAAGAAGGGGAGAAGAAGGAGGTATGAAAATGGAGGCTGTAAATATGGAAAGAAGAAATGAGATGAAACTGGAATTTGAGGCATTATCCGTAAATGAAGGATTTGCCAGAGTAGCGGTAGCAGCATTTTGCGCCCAGATGAATCCCACACTGGATGAGTTAGAGGATATTAAAACTGCGGTATCGGAGGCGGTAACCAATGCCATTATCCATGGCTATGAAGAAAAGGAAGGAACGGTAGTGATGCAGTGCTGTCTTTCCGGAAGTACCGTACATATTACCGTAAAAGACAGCGGGAAGGGAATTGCGGATATTGAACGGGCAAAGGAGCCGTTTTTTACGACAAGGCCGGAGCTGGAACGGTCCGGTATGGGCTTTTCTTTTATGGAGGCTTTCATGGATGAAGTAGAAGTACGTTCAAAGGTCGGAGAAGGAACTGTTATAAAAATGAAAAAAAATCTGGTGCGGGAAAGTTAAGTGGAGAATGGAACAGACAATTGCTTATATCAAACGGGCACACAAAGGGGATAAGCAGGCAAGAGATACGCTGGTGCTTGGAAATCAGGGACTGGTCTGGAGTGTGGTACAAAGATTTTTAGGAAGAGGACATGATAAAGAAGAACTGTTTCAGATCGGATGCATTGGACTGATGAAGGCAGTGGATAAATTTGATGTAAGTTATGAGGTATGCTTTTCCACTTATGCAGTGCCGGTGATTATGGGAGAAATCCGCCGCTTCCTGAGGGATGATGGCATGGTGAAGGTCAGCAGGAGCATGAAAGAAAAAGGCTATCTTATCAGCAATGCAAGAAAGGAACTGACAGACATGCTTGGAAGGGAGCCGGAGTTAAAGGAACTGGCAGAAAAAACCGGGCTTTCGGAGGAAGAGATTGTCCTTGCAGTGGAAGCCAATGGAGAAGTAGAATCCATTTACCAGAGCGTCTATCAGTCAGATGGCAGTGAAATCTATCTATTGGACCGGTTAAAGGATAAGAAAAATGCGCAGGAAGAACTGGAAAATAAGCTTCTGATAGAAGAATTGCTGCAACAGTTATCCGGAAGGGAGCAGCAGCTGATTAAGATGCGTTATTTTGAAAATGCCACGCAAAGCCAGATTGCAGCAAAGCTTGGCACCAGTCAGGTGCAGGTCAGCCGCATGGAGAAGAAAATATTACTACAGATGAGAAAATATATGGGCTAGGGTTGACAAACAAAGGGGGTGGAAATATACTAAAAAAGGATTAAGCAAGATTCCCTTGTCAAAGTGTTCCGGCTTTGATGGGGACTTTTTTTTACAGGAAAAGAAGAGAAAGGAAGTGGAAAGATGATTAAGTACTATTGCAGTGAACAGAACCGTATCACCGAAATTGAATCACCAGGGGAGGATTGCTGGATTTCCCTTGTAAATCCAACAGAGGCAGAAGTCGCAGCAATGGTAAATCAGTATGGAATTGATGCAGATGCCATGCGTTCCGCACTGGATACGGACGAGCGCTCGCGTATTGAAACAGACGAGAATTATACCATGGTATTGGTTAATATCCCGAATATTGAAACCCATAATGATAAGGAACTTTATGATACCATTCCACTTTCTATTTTTGTGGTAAAAAAAGCAGTCATTACAGTAAGTCTTGAGAAGACTCCGATATTAGAAGCATTTGCCAATGGCACGGTGCGGGATTTTAATCCTGCCATGCGTTCCCGCTTTGTGCTTCAGATTTTGTACCGGACATCCTCTCTTTTCTTACAGTACTTAAGAAGTATTGACCGCCAGAGCGAAATTGTGGAAAACAAGCTGCACAAGTCCACACAGAACCGGGAGTTAATCGAACTTTTGAAACTGGAAAAGAGTCTGGTTTACTTTACGACAGCACTCCGCTCCAATGAGGTGGTATTGGAAAAATTATTTAAAAATGACAATATTAAAAAATATCAGGAAGATGAAGAACTTCTTGAGGATGTTATTGTTGAAAACAAGCAGGCAATTGAGATGGCAAATATTTACAGCGGTATTTTGAGCGGAATGATGGATGCTTTTGCATCAGTTATTTCCAATAATCTGAATGTGGTAATGAAGGTGCTTGCCATAATTACAGCTGTACTTTCTGTTCCGACTATGATATTCTCAGCGTATGGCATGAATGTGGCTGCAAAGGGAATGCCGTTTGCAGAGAGTCCTTATGGATTTCTCATTATCGTATTAATCGCAGTGGTATGCAGTCTTATTGTTGCATTAATCTTTGCTAAGACAAAGATGTTTAAATAAAAGAAAGAGATGGAAGGTAATATGTACGACAATTATGTGTTTGACCTGTATGGAACACTGGTAGATATCCATACAGAGGAAAACGATGCTAAGGTATGGGAAAAACTGAGTCTGTTTTACGGATTTCATGGAGCTTTATATGACCCGCAGGAATTACAGGAATCTTATCTGGCATTGATTCAAAGCAAAGAGACAGATTTAAAGGGAGAGTTGGAAAAGGAGCCACACTATGCCCATGAGGCATTTCCGGAGATTCGTATTGAAGAAGTATTCAAAGAGCTTTATGCGAAGAAGGGGATAAAGGCTGATGATGCACTGGCAGTTCATACCGGACAGTTCTTCCGGGTACTGACTATGGAGTATGTGCGGATTTATGATGGCGTAAGAGAATTATTAAAAGGATTGAAAAAATGTGGTAAAAAGGTATATCTTTTATCCAATGCCCAGAGAATCTTTACGGAATATGAGATGAATTATTTGGATATTACAAAATATTTTGACGATATTTTAATTTCATCCGATTATGGAACCAAGAAACCGGACATCCGTTTTTTTGAACAACTGATAGAAAAGGATCATCTGGATGTGAAGAAAACACTGATGATAGGAAATGATGTGCGCTGTGACATCAACGGGGCCAAAGAGGCAGGCCTTGACACTTTTTACATTCATTCGAATATTTCTCCAAAAGATGACAAAAAGCCGGACAGTACCTATTACCTGCCTGCAATGGATATGAAAAAAGTAAAAGAACTTATCCTGCAAAACGCTTCCGGTACTCACGGGGTGTAACATAAAAGCGTTTCTTAAACAGCCGGTTGAAGTAAGAGAGGTTGTCAAAGCCTACTTCAGCGGCAATGTCTAATATAGAAGCTTCAGACGAAATAAGCAGCCGGCTGGCCATGGTCAGCCGGTAATCATTTAAATATTCTGTAAAAGTAGTTCCCATGGTATTTTTGAAAAACTTCATAAAATGAGACTGGCTTAAGTCCAGCGCATCTGCCATTTCTTCAATGGAAATTTTACTGGCATAATTTGTCTCAATATATTTAATGATGCGTTTCATTTTTTCCAGGGATTTCTGGTTCTTGCGGGAGACACTTGTTTCGCAGCAGTTAGAAATCAGAATGGAAAAGAGCAGGAAAAGCTGTCCTTTAATCACAAGCTGGAAGGCCGGGGGATTGGTCCTGCAGACTTCATCCGCAGCATTGATACAGCCGGCAACCTCGTTATAGAATGGCATACCCGGTGTAAAATGTGTGGTAAGCCGCAGTGTGCCGTCTAAAAGCGGTGTAAAGTAGCGGCTGTTACAGATGTCTGTCTGTTTGGCAAGGAGCATTTCCAGTTTAAAAATAATATTAATATATTCCATTTTGTAATCGAGATACTGTTCAATGGAATGAACCTGTCCCGGAAGAATCAGAAGAATACTTCCTTCCTGAACCGGGTATTCTTCCAAATCTACGGTAATCAGTCCGCAGCCTTTTTTGATGTAGATAATTTCCGTTTCATCATGCCAGTGGGCAGGCACCCGCTCAAAATCTAAGGGAATTGAACAGGGATAGGTGATATATGGGAAACTTTCTGAACCATGTGATTTCTTTTCCTGGTAATTTTCATATTCGAGAATATTCATGGAAAACGCCTTTCGTCAAAATGTACAAAAAAGTGATTTTTTCTAAAATCACCGAAATATGATAGTATTGTACCACTTTTGATCGGTATATTACAAGAAAATGTAAAAGAAATGTTAGATAATGCATACATAAGAGAACGAACTGAATTCAAATTTTACGGAGGGTCAAAAATGAATTTACAGGAAATCGTAACAAAGAAATATAACAAGGGAATTGCTGATTGCTCTAATGAAGAATTATACTTCGCATTATTAGAGATGACAAAAGCAATGGCTGAGAAGAAAGAAAACCACAACGGAAAGAAAAAATTATATTATATTTCCGCAGAGTTCTTAATTGGAAAACTTCTCTCCAACAACCTGATTAATTTAGGTGTATATGATGAAGTAAGAGATGTACTTGCAGCAAATGGCAAAGACATCTGTGCAATTGAAGAGGTTGAGCCGGAACCATCACTTGGTAACGGTGGTCTTGGAAGACTTGCAGCATGCTTCCTTGATTCTATTGCAACATTAGGATTAAACGGTGATGGAGTTGGACTTAACTATCATTACGGATTATTCAAACAGGTATTTGAAAACAACCTTCAGAAAGAAACCAAGAATCCTTGGATTCAGGATGAAAGCTGGCTTACAAAGACAGATAAGAGCTACCAGGTACAGTTTGGTGGATTTAATGTAACTTCAAAATTATATGATATTGATGTTACCGGATATGAAAACACAACCAACAAGCTTCATTTATTCGATATCGAAACAGTAGATGAGAGCATTGTTGGTGATGGAATTGACTTTGACAAAGAGGATATCAAGAAAAACCTGACATTATTCTTATATCCGGATGACAGCGATGACAAGGGACGTCTCCTTCGTGTTTACCAGCAGTACTTCATGGTAAGCAACGCTGCACAGTTAATCTTAGATGAGGCAGTAGAAAGAGGATGTAACTTACATGATCTTGCTGATTATGCAGTAATCCAGATTAATGATACCCATCCATCTATGGTAATCCCGGAGATGATTCGTCTGTTAATGGAAAGAGGAATCGGCATGGACGAGGCTATTGCAATCGTTTCCAAGTGTTGTGCATATACCAATCACACCATCTTAGCAGAAGCATTAGAGAAATGGCCAATCTCTTTCTTAGAGAAAGTTGTTCCACAGTTAATGCCAATCATCTACGAATTAAACAACCGTGTAGTTGCTAAATATGATGACAAGTCTGTATACATCATTGATGATGAAAAACGTGTACACATGGCTCATATGGATATCCACTACGGATTCAGCGTAAATGGTGTTGCATACCTTCATACAGAAATCTTAAAAGATTCTGAGTTAAATAACTTCTACAAGATTTATCCTGAGAAGTTCAATAACAAGACAAATGGTATCACATTCCGTCGTTGGTTATTACACTGTGATAAGGGATTGACATCCTTAATTGAAGAACTGATTGGACCAGGATTCAAGAAAGATGCAATGGAACTGGAAAAATTAGGACAGTTCGTAAATGATGATGCAGTATTAGATAAATTACTTGCAATCAAGACTGAGAACAAAGTTGTTCTTAAGAACTACTTAAAGGCAACACAGAACATCGACTTAGATGAGAACTCAGTATTTGATATCCAGATTAAGAGATTACATGAGTACAAGAGACAGCAGATGAATGCACTCTATGTAATTAACAAATATTTTGAAATCAAAGCAGGAAAGAAACCGGCAAGAAAGATTACTGCAATCTTTGGTGCAAAGGCAGCTCCGGCTTACATCATTGCAAAAGACATTATCCATTTAATTCTCTGCTTACAGCAGTTAATTGCAAATGACCCGGAAGTAAGTCCGTACTTACAGGTTGTTATGGTAGAGAACTACAATGTTACTTTAGCTGAGAAATTAATCCCGGCAGCAGATATCCATGAGCAGATTTCCTTAGCTTCTAAAGAGGCATCCGGAACATCTAACATGAAGTTCATGTTAAATGGTGCAGTAGCAATCGGAACCATGGACGGAGCAAACGTAGAAATGCATCAGTTAGTAGGAGATGATAACATCTACATCTTTGGAGAGTCTTCTGACGAAGTAATTGAGCATTACGCAAAAGCTGATTATGTATCACGCAAGTATTATGATAATGATGCAGATATCAAACGTGCAATCGACTTCATCGTAAGTGATGAAATGAAAGCAATCGGAAATGCAGAGAACTTAGAGAGACTTTTCAATGAGTTAATCAACAAAGACTGGTTCATGACTCTTCCGGATTTCGAATCTTATCGTGCAAAGAAAGATGAAATGCTTGCAGATTATGAAGATAGAAAAGCATGGGCAAAAATGATGCTGACAAACATCAGCAAAGCCGGCTTCTTCTCATCTGACCGTACAATTGAGCAGTACAACAAAGATATTTGGAAATTAGACTAAATTTTGATAAAAGTATTCTCCAACCTTTAAAAACAATGAGGGACAGATAGAAATATCTGTCCCTTGTTGCGTTTTATGAAATACGACTTAGAGCTTCAATCTCTTTAACAGTGCGCCAAGGCTGGTAGAAGCACTTTCATCAGAGGTGTAGGCGGATAAGTCTTCTTTTTCTTCTACAGAAGTATCTACCATTTCTTCTTCCAATGCACGCATGCTTAAGCTGATTTTGCCGTCGTTGGTATTTAAAAGCTTGGCTTTTACATGCTGTCCTTCCTTTAATACTTCGGAAGGCTTATTAATACGGCGTTCACAAATCTGGGAAATGTGGACAAGTCCCGTAAGTCCGTCCCCAAGGTTGATAAATGCACCATATGGCATCAGGCTTTCCACGGTTCCTTCTACAATACTGCCCGGAACTAACATCGCAATCTTGTGATTCCTCTCTTCTGCTTCTTTTTCAAGAGCAACGGATTTACCGGAGAGCACCAGACGGTCATCTTCCTCATCTACAGTAATGACACGGACTTCTAATTCCTTTCCAACATAGCTTTCGGTATCTTCTACATAGGCTGTGGTAATCTGTGAAGCCGGAATAAATCCGCGAATGCCATAAAGGTATGCAACTACACCGGCTTTTACCGCTTCAATGACCTTTACGGTAACAACGGTTTCGTTTTCCAACAGCTCTTTTAACTTATCCCAGGCAAGCACTTCGTTGGCTTCTTTCATGGAAAGTAAAATGTTGCCTTCTCCATCATCCCGGCGGATGACCGTTGCTTCTAAGACATCTCCCGGATGAATGTGCTCGTCAATGACAAAGGAGGGGTCGTTGCTGACTTCATCTGCTTTGATGATTCCCGGGGCATAATACTTTAAGTCCAATGTGATGGCGTCTTCATCCACAGAGATAACGGTTCCGGTTAAGATGTCTCCTTCGTTGATTTTCCGGAAGGAAGCCTCAAGCTCTGCTTCAAAGTCCTGCATGGTTTCTTTTGCTTCGTTTTCTGACATAGTAAAACCTCTTTTCTTATCTGATTCTGGTCAGGCGATTGCGAAAGGGGACAGGAGCTGCCGGAAGAATATTACGGGATTCACAGGGGATTTATCTTTATCCGGTATGAAATGCCAACAGTTCTTATAATGCGTGTTTTTCTTAATTGTAAACTGTCTTTCCGGTTGCTTTGGCTGAATATCGACGCTGTCCGCCGGGCACAGATGCCACATAATGCCTGCAAGGGGCACTGGGAATTTCGGCATACTTTTTCTTTTGCCTGGCAACCGGCACAAATTCACATCCATGTTCAATTGTGCCTCGCTGGTACATCCCTGTACCAGCGTTGCCTGTTGCCAGACAAAATTCCCAGTGCCCCTAACAGCCCTTATCAGGCATCTGTGCTTCGGCGAA
This sequence comes from Roseburia sp. OM03-7AC, assembly GCF_003462625.1. NCBI lineage: Bacteria > Bacillati > Bacillota > Clostridia > Lachnospirales > Lachnospiraceae > Roseburia > Roseburia sp. OM03-7AC. The sequence continues at coordinate 1,265,069 of NZ_QTZJ01000001.1, read as the reverse complement.
CCGTTTCGATATTCTGACAAACATTGGAAAGACTGTTTTAATAGCAAAAAGAAAGACACGCATTTTAGAACTGTGGTATTTCGTAGCGAAAGATAATCGCCTGTGAATCCGTGATATTATTGGGGCAATCATCTTTCTGTCCCGCTTCGCAATCGCCTAACCATATGCATGAGAATAACTCATGATTTTTCTTGCAGTGTATCACAGGAAACGAAGAAAAACAAGCCGGGGCGAGGTTGAAAGAAGAGCCTTAATTTGCTATACTAAAGCGGATGAAAGCGAGGCAATTATGAAGAAAATAAAATATATGGCAGTTGTACTTGCCACAGGACTACTGTTGGCCGGCTGTGAGGAGGATGAGACACAGAATAATAAAGATGCATATCGGCAGATAGGCATCAACTGTATGCAGGAGGGTGACTATGAAGGCGCCATTGATGCATTTCAGAATGCACTGGACCAGTCGCTGGCAGTTGTGGGAGAAGAAGAAATAGATACCTGTTATTATAAAGCAGCAGCACAGTATGCCGCAGGAAAGAAAGAGGATGCTATTGAGACCTATCAGGCATTAATCAATTATGACAAGAAAAATGCCCAGGCATATTTCCTGTTAGGAGAACTGTACCGGAAAGAAAATGACATGGATAAAGCAAAAGAAAATTTTAATCTGGCAGCACAGTATGCCGGCACTGACTATGAAATGTATATTGCTTTGTACCAGGAGTGTTATGCCGCAGGAATGCAGACCGAAGGTCAGGAGTATCTGAAAAAAGGTATTGAAGCAGGTGGTAAATCAGCGGAGGACTATGCCCAGAGAGGCAGAATTTATCTATTACTGGGAGATTATGATAATGCGGAAACAGAGCTTACGACAGCCATTCATAAAAAGAGCACGGAAGCTTCTTTGTATATGGCACAGCTCTATGAAGTGAAAGGCGAAGATGAGAAGGCAGCCGGATTATATAAAGAATATATTGATGAAAATCAGGATAATCCGACAGCATTGATCTGTCTGGGAGGAATGGAATTAGAAAAAGGTAATTATGACAGTGCAATAAACTATCTTAAGATGGCACTGGATTTAGATGCAGGCTCACAGAAGCAGGAGGCGCAGCGTAATCTGATACTGGCATATGAACAGAGCGGAGATTTCGCATCTGCAAAAAGCGAGATGGAGGATTATACAAAGAATTATCCGAATGACGAAGAAGCTGCCCGGGAATACTTGTTTTTGATGACACGTTAAGCAAAAAGGGCAAAATGTATGGGACAGGAAAACGAGAGAAAAGGGCAGAGAGGAACAATACGAAAATGAGCGAAACCTATGAGATTATCGTGCTGGATTTAGATGGCACCTTAACCAATTCAAAGAAAGTCATTACACCAAAGACGAAAGACGCACTGATGCGGATTCAAAAGGAAGGGAAAAAAGTAGTGCTGGCATCCGGCCGTCCTATCGGGGGCATCGTAAAGCTGGCAGACGAACTGGATTTGAAGAACTATGGCGGATTTGTACTGGCATTTAATGGTGGAAAGATTATTAATTATGAGACCGGAGAGATTGTATACAATAAGACAATACCGGTAGAACTGGTGCCGGCAGTGTATGAGCAGGCATGCAGACTGGGTGTGGGCGTGCTTACTTATAAAGGAAATACCATCATCCATGGAAACGGAGTGAATGAATACAGCAGTATCGAGGCAAAAATTAACGGAATGCCGATGGAAGAGGTAGATAATTTCGCAGAATATGTAGATTATCCGGTAAATAAATTCCTGATGACAGGAGAACCGGAAAAGATTGCAAAAGCACAGGATGTGATGCGGCAGACCTTTGGAGAACAATTAAACATTTTCCGCTCAGAACCGTTTTTCTTAGAGATTGTTCCGCCATCCATTGATAAGGCATATTCTCTTGGAAAACTGTTAGAATATCTGGGAGAAAAGAAGGAGCAGATGATCTGCTGTGGAGATGGCTTTAATGACAAGTCTATGATTGCATTTGCCGGGCTTGGTGTGGCAATGGCAAACGCACAGCCGGAGGTAAAAGAGGTTGCAGATTATATTACCACTTCCAATGATGAAGACGGAGTGGCGCTTGTAATAGACAGATTCATGTAAGGAAGGCGTATGGCATGCAGAAAATAACAGAACTATTGTCAAAGGGAAAATCACCATATCATGTAACAGAATGGACAGGAAAGCAGTTACAGGAGGCAGGGTATGAAGAATTAAAGCTGCAGGAATCCTGGCAGCTTCATGCAGGCGGTAAATACTATGTAAGACCGTATTCCGGTATGGTAGCAGCATTCGCTGTTCCGGAGCAGCTGGACAGAAAGACGGCACTCCGCCTGATGCTGGCCCATACAGATTTCCCATGTTTTAAAATAAAACCGAATCCTGAAGTGAAGACGAAGGATTACAGGCAGTTAAATGTGGAGCCATATGGCGGTATGCTCAAAAATACATGGTTTGACCGTCCACTTGGAATTTATGGGAAAGTGGTATTAGAATCGGAACATCCATTTGCACCGGAAGTAAAGCTTTTCGGAAGTGAGGAACCGGCAGCGGTGATTCCGTCATTAGCACCACACCTGAACCGTGAGGCAGGCGGAAAACAGGAATATGATATGCAAAGAGAACTGCTTCCACTGCTTGGAATAGAGCAGGACGGAGACATTACCGAGAAGTTTTTCACGGATTACTTAAAAGAACAGCTTGGGGCAGAGGCAAATGAGGTTTTAAGCTATGATTTATTCCTTACCAATATGGATGAACCGGAATTAATAGGAAGTGATAAGAAGCTTCTTTCTTCTCCGAGAATTGATAATCTGGCATCGGTAGCAGCAATTGTGGAGACAATGTGTGAAAAAACGACCGGAGATTCACTGGTTGTGGCAGGATTATTTGATAATGAGGAAATCGGCAGCCGCTCCAAGCAGGGAGCAGACAGCAGTCTTCTTAAGGATATCATAATGAAGATTGGTGCAGCCTTTGGAATGGAAGAAACAGAGGTAAATGATATGCTCCGGGGAGGCTTTCTCTTGTCTATAGACGGAGCTCATGCCGTACACCCGAATTACACAAATAAATCAGATATTACGAATGATGTGATATTGGGAAAAGGAATTACCGTAAAGACTTCTGCCAGCCAGCGGTATCTTTCTGACAGTGAGGCAACAGCGGTGGTGATGCAGCTTTGTAAAAAGACAGATATTCCATATCAGGTGCAGGTAAACCGTTCCGGCATGCCGGGTGGACAGACCCTTGGACCGATTGTGGTTTCCTATCTGCCGATGCAGGGAGCGGATATTGGAATTCCGATGCTTGCCATGCATTCTGCAAGAGAACTGGCAGATATGAGAGATTATCAGGCATTGGTAATGTTTTTGAAAATATTTTCTGCATAAAGAAATTGCAAAAAAAGTTGAATTTTTTGGAAAAATATCACAAAATGTCGTTGACAATCGGTAAGATTCAGTACAAAATTAGTAGTATAACGTAATGCACAGAAAGTGCATTGATTGGAGGAAATATATGGCATTGGGAAAGAATAAAAAAATTATAAATCTGGTTCAGTCAATTAGTGAGATGAAAGAAGAGAATTATGCTGCAGGTTCACCGGAACTGCAGAATATGTATGAACGCATGAGCGCTGGCAGACGTCAGCTTGCACAGGTATATGGGGAAGATATGCAGGCAGTTATGACAATGAGTGCCTTAGGCCTGAAAGTTGGACATGATACCGTAAAGATGACAACGGCAGCAGAGGATGTCAATACAGCAACAAAGGCAATCCATGATGCAGCAGCAGAAACATCCAGTATTGCAGAGGAAGTAAGAAATGCCCATGAGGGTCTGACCAATACAATTGTTGATGTATCAGAGAAAACTACTGATATTTATAAGAAGATAGAGAATGGCCAGGAAGAACTGACAGCTATCCGGGATTTATCCAAAGATGCAATCTCAGAATCCACAGAAATGAAGAAGAATATGGATGCATTGATGGATGTTATCAATCATATGAATGAAGTCATTGAAGGTATCAATGCAATTTCCGAACAGACCAACCTGCTGGCATTGAACGCATCAATCGAGGCAGCAAGAGCAGGAGAAGCAGGAAAGGGATTTGCCGTTGTAGCGGAAGAAATCCGTCAGCTGGCAGAGGGAACCAAGCAGTTAACCGGAAATATGGGTGAATTCGTAGAAGGAATCCGCGATGCTTCTGAGAAGAGTTCTAAGAGTGTGGATGTTGCAATTACATCTCTTGACAATATTGATCAGAAGATTAATGCTGTATGGAATATTAATGACGAGAACAAGAAAAATGTTGGAACCATCAGCGAATCGATTGGTTCCCTTGCTGGTATCAGTGAAGAAATCAGCAGCTCCATGAATGTGCTGGAAAACCAGGTGTCCTGTATTGAGGACCAGTGCAGTAATCTCAGCAATGATGCAGAATTGCTGACCGTTATAAATGGAAATTTAAAAGGTTCGGTAGAACCATTAACCCAGGTTGAAACGGGTATGGATAATGTGGCGAAGGTTATAGGAGAAATGAACCGTGATGCATTTTACCGTATGGATAATGCAGTTTTTGATACTTATGTACAAAAAGCAATGGAAGCACATAGGGCATGGCTTGAGACTTTACATACCATGGTAACTGAGAAGAATGTCCTTCCGTTACAATTTGATGATACAAAATGCGGCTTTGGTCATTTTTACTATTCCATGCATCCGGGAAATCCGGCAATTGCACCGGCCTGGAATGCGCTGGCAGAGAAACACAGAAGATTCCATGGCTATGGAAAAGAAGTGCAGCAGGCACTGTTCGATGAAAATGCGGAAAGAGCAGAAGAAATTTATCAGGAAGCAGAGAAATGCTCAAATGAATTACAGAATGATTTTGCTTCAATTTTAAATATTTCTGCAGGATTATCCCAGAACGGACAGAGTGTGTTTGCGTAAACAGAAAGTAAGAAAAGGATATTTTATGCCTGAATTTTTTAAAAACAATGAAATGGAAGAAAGAGTCATCCTGGTTGGCGTAAGCAGCCAGGATGGCGATGATACAGAAGACTCCCTGGATGAATTGGAGGAGCTGGTGAAGACTGCCGGAGCAGTAACGGTGGGCAGGGTAATCCAGAACCGTCAGACAATACATCCGGGGCTTTATATTGGTAGCGGAAAAGTAGAAGAGCTGCTGGATGAAATTGCATGGACCAATGCAACAGGAATTGTCTGCGATGACGAACTAAGCCCGGCACAGCTTCGGAATCTTTCGGATGCCCTGAACGTAAAAGTGATGGACAGAACTTTAATTATCCTTGATATTTTTGCAGCCAGAGCATCTACCAGTGAAGGAAAGATACAGGTGGAACTGGCACAGCTCCGTTACCGCATGAGCCGTCTTTCCGGTATAGGAAAGAGTATGTCAAGGCTGGGAGGCGGAATTGGAACGAGAGGTCCGGGAGAGAAAAAGTTAGAGGTAGACCGTCGTCTGATTGCATCAAGAATCAGCCAGCTCAAACGGGAGCTGGAGGAAGTGAAACGGCACCGGGAAGTGAATCGTGTGGCAAGACAACGGAATCATGTTCCGGTGGCAGCAATTGTAGGGTATACCAATGCCGGTAAATCAACTCTTTTAAATGCTCTGACCGGAGCTGGAATTCTTGCAGAGGATAAACTTTTTGCAACCTTAGACCCGACTACCAGAATGTTAGAACTTCCGGGAAGCCAGAAGCTTTTGCTTACGGATACGGTAGGGTTTATCCGGAAACTGCCGCATCATCTGATTGATGCCTTCCGTAGTACTTTAGAGGAAGCTAAGTATGCAGATTTTATCATTCATGTGGTGGATGCATCCAATCCACAGGCTGCCAAGCAGATGCATATTGTATATGAGACATTGCACCAGTTAGAGGTTACAGATAAAAAGATACTGACATTGTTTAATAAGCAGGATGCTATTACAGACCGGGAACCATTGCGGGATGGCAGGGCAGATATTACTTTACGGGTATCTGCAGCAAGAGGTGATGGCCTAGAAGAACTGAAAGACTGTCTTGCCCGGATACTGCGGGAGAACAAGCGCTATCTTGAGACAGTGCTGCCATATGACAAGGGTGGATTGCTGCAGCAGATAAGAGAAACAGGAGAATTAATAGCAGAAGAATATCTGCCGGAGGGAATCCGTATAGAAGCATATGTACCTCCGGCGCTATTTGAGAAAATACATGCATGAGCAGATTGCCCCAGAACTGCTTGTATGCTAAAATAGGAGCAACAGGAGGTATTCCACATGACAATCTTAATAAAAGGTGGCCGCATTTTAGATCCGGCTACGAAAACAGATGATGTAATGGACCTTTTCATAGAAGATGGAGTCATTACCAAAAGAGGGAAAAATATCAAAAAAAAGGCAGAGAAGACTATTGATGCCAAAGGACTGTATGTAATGCCGGGACTCGTTGATATGCACGTGCATTTGCGGGATCCAGGATTTACCCATAAGGGCGATGTTGAAACAGAAACCCGTTCCGCAGCAAGAGGCGGATATACCACGGTACTTGCAATGCCAAATACCAGGCCGGTGGTAGACAATGCTGATGTAGTACGTTATGTACATCATAAGGCAGAAAGTGTCGGACTGGTGCATGTATTACAGGTTGGCGCTATAACAAAAGGACAGCAGGGAGAGGAATTAGCTGACATCAAAGAGATGGCGGAGGCAGGAAGCCCTGCAATCAGTGAAGATGGCAAATCAGTCATGAATTCACTTCTTGCAAGAGATGCCATGCTGGTAGCAAGAGACTGTAACATTCCGGTACTGTCACATTGCGAAGATAAGAATCTGGTTGGCTCCGGCGTGGTCAACGAGGATGAGAATGCAAAACGTTGGGGTCTGGCTGGAATTACCAATTCCGTAGAAGATATCATGATTGCAAGAAATATCCTGTTATCCAAAGATACCGGTGCACACCTGCATCTTTGCCACTGCTCCACGAAGAATAGTGTAAACATGGTGAAATATGCCAAGTTAGAGCATATTCCGGTATCCGCAGAGGTATGTCCGCATCATTTTACACTGACATCAGATGATATGGTAGAGGGAGATACCAATTATAAGATGAATCCGCCACTCCGCCGGAAAGAGGATGTGGAGGCATTGAAAAAGGGACTTTCCGACGGAACCATGGAAGTCATTTCCACAGACCATGCACCGCATACCGCAGATGAAAAAAATAACAGCATGGTAAAGGCTCCATTCGGAATCGTTGGAATGGAAACTGCAGCAGCACTGACTTATACAGAACTTGTGCTGGGGGGATACTTAACACCGATGCAGATGGTAGAGAAGATGAGCTATAACCCGGCACAGATTCTTCATTTGAAGAAAGGAACTTTGGAAGAGGGAAGTATGGCAGATGTCATGCTTTTTGATCCGGAATGCACTTATGCCATTGATAAGAACAAGTTCTGGTCGAAAGCAAAGAATACACCATTCCACGGCAGAAAAGTAACCGGTAAAGTAATGATGACTATCTGTGAAGGCAGAATTGTATATGATGCAGCAGAAGAATAAGAAAAAGAAAGGCTTAAAGATATGATTAACAAATTAATTAAAAAAATCGAGAAAACCCATGCACCCATCGTTGTCGGCTTAGATCCGATGTTAGATTATGTTCCGGAACATATTAAGGCAGCAGCATTTAAGGAGTATGGTGAGACTTTAGAGGGTGCAGCAGAAGCAATCTGGCAGTTTAACAAAGCAATTGTAGATGCCACTTATGATCTGATTCCTGCTGTAAAACCACAGATTGCCATGTATGAGCAGTTTGGAACAGAGGGTGTGAAAGCATATCAGAAGACAGTAGATTACTGCCACTCCAAAGACCTTGTGGTAATCGGAGATGTAAAACGTGGCGATATCGGTTCTACATCCGCAGCTTATGCAGTGGGACATCTTGGTAAAGTCCAGGTGGGAAGCAAAAAGCTTTCTGCTTTTGATGAAGACTTTGCAACCGTTAATCCATATCTGGGTTCAGACGGAATCAAGCCTTTCCTGGAAGTATGTAAAGAAGAGAAAAAAGGAATTTTTATTTTAGTTAAGACCAGCAATCCATCCAGTGGAGAATTCCAGGACAGATTAATTGATGGCAGACCACTGTATGAATATGTCGGTGAAAAGGTAGCGCAGTGGGGCGAAGAAGTCATGGGAGATAACTACAGCTATGTGGGAGCAGTAGTAGGAGCAACCTATCCGGAGATCGGAAAAGTCCTTCGTAAAGTAATGCCAAAGAGCTTTATCCTGGTTCCGGGATACGGTGCCCAGGGTGGAAAAGGAGCGGACTTAGTACATTACTTCGACGAAAACGGACTGGGTGCAATTGTCAATTCATCCCGTGGAATCATTGCCGCATATAAGCAGGAAACATATGCATCTTTTGGAGCAGAGCATTTTGCAGATGCATCCAGAGCAGCAGTAGAGGCAATGATAAAAGATATCGATGGAGCTTTACAGGCAAGATAGGAGAAGAAGATGGCAGAGAAGTTTAAAGAACAGGCGATTATTATCCGCCAGGAAGAAATTGCGGATGACATTTACAGTATGTGGCTGCGTACGGAAGAGATTGCAGCACATGCAAAAGCAGGTCAGTTTGTATCTGTATATTGTAATGAAGGAAGCAGGCTGCTTCCAAGACCAATCAGTATCTGTGAAATTGATAAAAAGGATAATGCCATCCGTCTGGTATACCGTAAAGTTGGAAAGGGAACAGAAGAGTTTTCCGGTATGCATACCGGCGGAATTCTTAATATAACAGGACCGCTGGGAAATGGATTTCCGAAGAAAGAAAAGAAAGCGTTCTTAATTGGCGGTGGAATTGGTATTCCACCAATGTTAGAGCTGGCAAAAGAATTGGACTGTGAAAAGCAGATGGTACTTGGCTTCCGGGATGAGCTTTTCCTGATGGATGAATTCCGTGAAGAAGGAGAAGTCTATGTGGCAACTGAGGACGGAAGTGCCGGGACAGAAGGAAATGTATTGGATGCCATCCGTGAAAATGGGCTGACAGCAGATATTATCTATACCTGCGGACCAAAGCCGATGCTGGCAGCTATTAAGGAATATGCAAAAGAGAAACAGATTGAGTGCTGGATTTCCATGGAAGAACGTATGGCTTGTGGAATCGGAGCCTGCTTAGCCTGCGTGTGCCAGTCTAAGGACAAGGACGAACATTCCAATGTCAATAATAAACGTGTATGTAAAGAAGGACCGGTTTTCCGGGCTGAGGAGGTGGAACTTTAATGAATACAAGAGTGAATCTGGCAGGAGTATTATTGAAGAACCCGATTATGACAGCATCCGGAACCTTTGGCTCCGGTCAGGAATACAGTGAATTTGTAGATTTGAATAAACTGGGTGCAGTAGTGACGAAAGGTGTTGCCAATGTACCATGGCCGGGAAATCCGACCCCTCGTGTGGCAGAAGTGTACGGTGGAATGTTAAATGCTATCGGTTTACAGAATCCTGGTATTGATGTATTTGTACAGCGTGATATTCCATTTCTTACCCACTATGACACACGCATTATTGTAAATGTTTGTGGTAAAACAACATCCGATTATATAGAAGTTGTGGAAAGACTCTCCGATCAGCCGGTAGATATGCTGGAAATCAATATTTCCTGCCCAAATGTCAAAGAAGGAGGTATTGCCTTTGGACAGAATGCAGCTTCTGTAGAAGAAATTACAAAAGAAGTGAAAAAATATGCAAGACAGCCGGTTATTATGAAATTGAGCCCGAATGTAACGGATATTACAGAGATGGCAAAAGCGGCAGAAGCAGGCGGAGCAGATGTGATTTCCCTGATTAATACACTGACTGGAATGAAGATTGATGTAAACCGCAGAAAATTTGCTTTGGCAAACAGAACTGGTGGGATGTCCGGACCGGCAGTGCATCCAATTGCAGTGCGTATGGTATATCAGGCAGCCCAGGCAGTGAATATTCCGATTATCGGAATGGGAGGTGTACAGAGCACGGAAGATGCATTGGAACTGATACTGGCAGGAGCAACCGCAGTATCTGTGGGAACTGCAAACTTTACCAATCCTACCGCAACGATTGATATTATCAATGGTATACAGGATTATATGGAAAATAATGGAGTTGAAGATATCAATGAACTGATTGGTGCAGTCACTGATTAATGGGACTGTTTTTGATGCTGCCGGAAGAATATCACGGGATTCACAGGGGATTATCTTTTGCTACGAAATACCGCAGTTCTAAAATGCGTGTTTTTCTTTTTGTTATGAAAACAGTCTTTCCAATGTTTGTCAGAATATCGACACAGTTCGCCGAAACACAGATGCCTGATAAGGGCTGTTAGGGGCACTGGGAATTTCGTCTGGCAACAGGCAACGCTGGTACAGGGATGTACCAGCGAGGCACAATTGAACATGGATGTGAATTTGTGCCGGTTGCCAGACAAAAAGCAACGCATACCGAAATCCCCTGTGCCCCTTGCAGGCATTATGTGGCATCTGTACCCGGCGGACAGCGTCGATATTCAGCCAAAGCAACCGGAAAGACAGTTTATAATCAAGAAAAACACGCATTATAAGAACTGTTGGCATTTCATACCGGATAAAGATAAATCTCCTGTAATCCCGTGATATTATTGGGGCAATCATCTTTTTGTCCCCTTTCGCAACCGCCTAAAGGAATGTAATTGCTAGAAAGGATAGAAACAGTGGAAAAGATTTGGAATTTCTTTGAAAATCTTGATGAACTTGTATATGTCTCAGATGTTGATACATATGAACTTGTGTATATGAACCGGAAAACACGGGAAAACTTTGGATTTCAGACCCAGGAGGAAATAAAAGGAAAGAAATGTTATGAGGTGATGCAGCATAATGCCGCCCCTTGTAGTATGTGCAATAATCAGGAACTGGTAGAAGGTGAGTTTAAAGAATGGAAGTATTATAATCCGGTTCTTGGCAAACATCTGTTGTTGAAGGATACTATGCTGGAACAGGATGGTCGACGTTACCGGGTAGAAATTGCACTGGATGTCAGCAACGAAGAAAAACAGGGAAGTCTGATTCAAAACTATGAAAATATGGAGGCTATTATAAATGAGGGCATAAGAATTGCGTTAAATGCCCCTACATCAGAACAGTCACTGGAAATTATCCTGGAATATCTTGGAAAGGCATTGAATGGAGAACGTACCTATATTTTTGAAAAAAACTTATTGGGAAATGACGATAACACCTATGAATGGGTAGCGAATGGTATCAGGCCTGAGAAAGATAATTTGCAGAATGTTCCGGCTGAAGTATGCGAGAACTGGTACCGCAATTTTAGGGAAGGCAAAAATATTATCATTGGTAATCTGGAAAATATACGTGAGAGTGATCCACTGCAGTATGAGAATCTGAAACAACAGAATATTTCAACGCTGGTAGTAGTTCCACTGTATGAAGGTCAGAAAATCATCGGTTTTTATGGAGTTGATAATCCTCCCGAAAAAATGTTGGATTATACTTCTAATATGCTTCAGATTATGGGATATTTTATTGTCTCCAGCATCAGAAGGCGTAATCTGGTGCGGGAATTGGAACGGATGAGCTATAGTGACCAGCTTACGAAACTTGGAAACCGGTTCGCCATGGAACAGTATGTTACAGATGCATCAGGGACTTCATGCTTTGGTGTGGTGTATTGCGATATTACAGGACTGAAAAGGGTAAATGATACTTTAGGTCATCAGGCAGGTGACCAGCTCATTCTGCGTGCCGGCGAATTACTCCGTGAGGAATTTTCAGACTATGGACTGTTCCGTATTGGAGGGGATGAACTTCTGGCACTGTGTGCAGGTATCGGAGAAGAGGAACTGAAGCAGCGGATAGAACGTATGAAGGCTGGCATGAAGAAAAAAGATGTAGTAATGGCAGTCGGATCAGTATGGCAGGAAAGCTGGGAGCGTGGATTTGACCTCTTGCTGATGGAAGCTGAACGCAGAATGTATCAGGAAAAAGCAGCTTATTATAATAATGCTGGTATAGACCGGCGCCATTAAGAAAAATGCATTGAGGTTTTCAGGGAAGTATGGTAGCATAAGAAATTAGGTAAAAGAAAAAAGTGATATTTCACTGTTGACATATTCAGGAGGTTTCATACATGGAAGCATATAAGAAAGAGTTTATTGAATTTATGGTGGAGAGTGAGGTTTTGAAATTTGGTGACTTCACATTAAAGAGTGGAAGAAAGTCTCCATTCTTTATGAATGCAGGTGCATATGTAACCGGTTCACAGTTATCCCGCCTTGGAGAATATTATGCAAAAGCAATTCACGACCACTATGGTACCGATTTTGATGTGCTGTTTGGACCGGCATATAAGGGAATTCCGCTTTCTGTTGCAACAACAATCGCATTCAGCCGTCTTTATGGCAAAGAGATTCGTTACAGTTCTAACCGTAAAGAAGTAAAAGACCATGGCGATACCGGAATTTTGCTTGGAAGCAAAATCAAAGATGGTGACCGTGTTGTTATTATTGAGGATGTAACGACATCCGGAAAATCTATTCAGGAGACATTCCCAATCATTCAGGCACAGGGAGATGTAACCATTCTTGGACTGATGGTATCCTTAAACCGTATGGAAAAAGGACTTGAGACAGACAAATGCGCATTGGATGAGATTCAGGAGAAATATGGTTTTCCTGCAAATGCAATTGTCAGCATGGCAGATGTGGTAGAGTGTTTATACAACCGTCCTTGTCAGGGCAGGCTTATCATTGATGATAAGATGAAAGAAGCAATTGATAAATATTATGAGCAGTATGGGGCAAAATAAACAGCAAAAATGAAATGGGGAAAAGGAATTGAGTCAGAAGACGAGAAAACTGCTTCGTATCGGAGCATGGATTTTATTCGTAATATATCTGGGTCTGCTTTGCTATTTCCTGTTCTTCTCAGAAATGATGGGAAGAACCTATTCCGAAAGAAGCTACCATTATAATCTTATGCCCTTAAAAGAAATCAAGCGGTTTATTATTTACCGAAAGGTACTGGGGACGAAAGCAGTCTGCTTTAACCTTCTGGGAAATATTGTCGCTTTTATTCCTTATGGAATGCTGCTACCATTACTGGCACATAATCAGAGAAAGTTCTACCGGATAGTGCTTTTGAGTTTTGACTTCAGCCTGCTGGTGGAACTGGTACAGCTTGTATCCAAGGTAGGAAGCTTTGATGTAGATGATCTGATTTTAAATACCATCGGCGGGGCAATTGGATATGTTGGATTTTTGCTGGCAAATCATATCCGGTGTCACAAATTTGAGCAGAAAGAATAGACTTCGGTACAATATGGTATCGGGAGAAAGAACATGAGAAAAAGACGAAGAGGATACAGAAAATATAAATTTACAGAAAAAACACTTTCGAAAAGAGGAATTACAGCACTTGTTCTGGCATTACTGTCACTGGTCAGTTTTGTGGTGATGGTAGTTCTTGCATTCAGAAGTGCCGGTAATTTAAGCATATACATAGCCTGCTATGGAATCCTCGCTTTTTTTGCAGCATTAGCCGCAGTGATTCTTGCAATTATAAGCCTGAAGGAGGAAAATTCATTTCGCAGCATTCCGTATGCTGCTACATTTTTCTCGATTTTTTCACTGCTTATCTGGATTGCTGTCTATGCAGGCGGTATTCTGTTGTAGGCAAAATTAGAAATATAAAGGATATAAAGTATGGAATATCAGAATTTAAACGCAGAAGAAAGAGAAGCAATTACAGAACGACTGGATTTGGTAACGGAACGGATACATGAACTTGCGGCAGAACCGGAGGTTTGTGAGCCGTTCCGTGCTTATTTTAAAGGAACGGCAGCATTTATTGTAAAAACGGAAGAAGTATTGCGGCAGGTATTAAATGACAGCTTCTGCAGCCAGAGCAGGGAAACATTACAGAAGATAAATGAAGCATTGTATGAGGATATTTTGCCGGAGCATTATAAAGAAAGCTATGCCAACCCGGATTATGCCTGTGAAACATTGGGAGAGGAATACGGTACACTGCTTAGTATGCTTTACGCAGAGCTTCGGAGCCTGATTCCTTATGCTTATGAGGGCGATGTGGAAGCCTATACCTGCTTCTGTGAATTGTTTATCCAGGTTTATACCTGTTTTAATGACGAAGAGGGAACAACCCCGAAAGAAGTGCAGCAGGCAATTTACTGGTTCTTCCACGATTACAGTGAATTATTTACAGAGCGCAGCGTCTGTGAAATGGTAGATGCCAGCCGGGATTTCTTTACCCGGATTGTAATGGATTCTGATTTACAGGATTTAAAATACCTTTATTATTATGGAGAACCAGTCGGAGAAAATGAAATCCGTATGGCAGAGTATATGAACCAGCTTCCGCAGGAGAAGATTCAGGCAATGGCAGATACTTATACGGAAGGCTACCGGATTGGCTTTGTTACCACTGGAAAAGACTTATCCATAAAATCTACCGTAAATGTGGAATATGCCATCGGAATGGAACGTATGGTGCGGGCAGCGATTGTAAATTTTGAGAAGATGGGATTAAAACCGACGATTTACCGGGATGCGTTTTCTTCCTTCCGTAACCGCGGCAATTCCAAGCGGGGCTGCTATGCGGCTTCTGTGAACCGTCAGTTTGATTATGACCATAAAGCAGATAAAGCAGTATATTTAGATAAAGCCTTTGTGGAACGCCGATTAGAGACACTCCGGACTGTATATGAAGATAAGCAAGAACTTGCAGCAGGCTACGCAGGTCCGGCTGTAATCGAGGTGTTCGGAGAGCCGTTATTTGAACCGGAAAATAAAAAAACTGCCTGCCATTACAGTGATAAGCAGAATGAATTAAATGTCTATTATGCGTCACAGGCTGGGCAGATTACCAATCAGTATATTAAGGGAGAGGAAAGAAGCTTTACGATTATTGCTTATCCGCTTCCACAGATTGGCAGCAACTTTGAAGAAATCTTTGATAAGACGGTAGAATTAAATACACTGGATTATACCCTGTACCGGGATATGCAGGCGAAAATTATTGAAGTATTAGACCAGGGAGTCCGGGCACATATCAAGGGAAAAGGCAATAACGAAACAGATATGACCGTGGAATTATACCGCCTTAAGAATCCACAGGAAGAGACTATCTTTGAAAACTGCGTGGCAGATGTCAATAT
This sequence comes from Roseburia sp. OM03-7AC, assembly GCF_003462625.1. NCBI lineage: Bacteria > Bacillati > Bacillota > Clostridia > Lachnospirales > Lachnospiraceae > Roseburia > Roseburia sp. OM03-7AC. Next base: position 1,249,822 of record NZ_QTZJ01000001.1, on the reverse strand, counting down.
TCCGGTAGGGGAAGTATTTACTTCACCGGTGCTGACCGGAACCCACGGAGTACTGCATGTATCTTATGTCTATCTTAACGGACTCCGGTATGAGAACCTGAAAATGACGTTTGAAGATGGAAAAGTTGTGGATTACAGTTGCAGTAATTTTGACAGTGAAGAAGAGAACCATAAATATATTTATGATAATGTGCTGATGCACCATGATACGCTGCCGTTAGGGGAGTTTGCTATTGGAACCAACACCACGGCATACCGGATGGCAAAGGACTTTGATATTGCAGATAAATTGCCGATTCTGATTGCAGAGAAGACAGGTCCACATTTTGCAGTGGGAGATACCTGTTATTCCCAGGCAGAGGATACGCCGGTTTATAATCCGGATGGCAAAGAAATTGTGGCAAGGGATAATGAAATCTCAATTCTTCGGAAAGAAGACGAGAGTAAGGCATACTTTAACTGTCATACGGATATTACGATACCGTATGATGAATTAGACTGCATTTATATTGAACGGGCAGATGGCAGTACCGGGGATATTATAAGAGATGGCAGGTTTGTAGTACCGGGCACAGAAAAACTGAATGAGCCGTTGGAAAATAAGACTTCATTTCCGGCGTAAAACAGTGTATACTAAAAGGACAAGTATCTATGAGAAAAGGAGAAAGAAAATGGCAAAAGTAGGAATTGTAATGGGCAGTGATTCAGATATGCCTGTAATGGCAAAAGCAGCAGATATTTTGGAACAGCTTGGAATCGAGTATGAGATGACAATTATTTCCGCACATCGTGAGCCGGATGTATTTTTTGAATATGCAAAGAGCGCAGAGAGCAAAGGATTTAAAGTAATTATCGCAGGAGCAGGAATGGCAGCACATCTTCCGGGAATGTGTGCAGCAATCTTCCCTATGCCGGTAATCGGAATTCCAATGCATACCACATCTTTAGGCGGAAGAGATTCTCTTTATTCTATCGTACAGATGCCGACCGGTATTCCGGTAGCAACCGTTGCAATCAATGGTGGCGCAAATGCAGGAATTCTTGCAGCAAAGATTCTTGCAACATCAGATGATGCATTATTGGCACGATTAAAAGAATATTCTAAGAATTTAAAAGAGCAGGTAGAAGCAAAGGATAAGAAGCTTCAGGAAGTCGGCTACAAAGAATACATGAAATAGCAGGCGTAAGTGAGTCAGTATGCCTTTATCGTTGACGAGCGGCGAAATCATTAGATAAGAATAGTGAAATAGAGGAAAAAGAAAAGGGTAGAGAGAAAAAAGTTTTAAAAATAAGGTTGAGGAGAATACGAATGAAAACAACACTGATTATTATGGCGGCAGGCATTGGCTCCCGTTTTGGCGGCGGAATTAAGCAGCTTGAGAAAATGGGACCAAATGGCGAGATTATTATGGACTATTCCATTTATGACGCGGTGGACGCAGGTTTTGATAAGGTTGTATTTATCATTCGCAAGGATATTGAGGCGGATTTTAAAGAAATCATTGGAAACAGAATCGGAAAACAGGTAGAAGTAGATTATGTATTCCAGGATATCAATGATATACCGGAAGGCTTTACAGTGCCGGAAGGCAGAACAAAACCATGGGGAACCGGTCAGGCAGTATTATGCTGCAAAGGCGTAGTGAAGGAACCATTTTTAGTCATCAATGCAGATGATTATTACGGAAAAGAAGCATTTGTAAAGATGCATGATTTTCTGGTAAATCATGAAGAGGATAAGGAAAGATTCCGCCTTGGAATGGCTGGATATATCCTGAAGAACACACTGAGTGATAACGGAACCGTTACCCGTGGTGTCTGTGTGGTAGATGAAAAGAGTGGCTATCTTGAAAAAATTTTAGAGACACACAGCATCTATGCCGATGAAAAAGGAAAAGTACATTGTGAAGAAGCTGATGTGGCAGAATGGATTCACCCGGATGTAAATGTATCTATGAACATGTGGGCTGGCTATCCGGATTTTATTGATTATCTGGAAGAGGGCTTCCGTGAGTTCTTGGCACATATTGAAGACAATCCGATGAAGAAAGAGTATCTGCTGCCAAATATTGTGGAATTGCTTTTGAATCAGGATAAGGCAACCGTAAAAGTTTATGAGACAGCAGACCGCTGGTTTGGAGTTACTTATTTAGAGGACAAACCATTTGTTGTGGATTCCATCCGCGGACTGATTAAAGACGGTGTCTATCCGGAAAATCTTTGGGCATAGAATTGGAGGATTGTAACATGAAAAAGAAGAGAATTGTGATTGCATTAGGACATGAAGCATTGGGAACAACACTTCCGGAACAGAAGAAAGCAACCAAGCTTACCGCAAAAGCAATCGGAGATTATATTAAGGATGACTGTCAGGTAGTTCTTTCCCACAGCAATGGACCACAGGTGGGAATGATACATACTGCAATGGCTGAATTCGCAAGAATTTATCCGGAATATACTGCTACTCCGATGTCTGTCTGCTCTGCTATGAGTCAGGGCTATATCGGATACGATTTGCAGAATGCCATTCGTACCGAATTATTAAACCGTGGAATTTACAAACCGGTATCTACTGTTTTAACACAGGTAACCGTAGACCCATACGATGAAGCGTTTTATCATCCAACCAAAATTATCGGCCGTGTCATGACAGAGGAAGAGGCAGAAGCAGAAGAGAAGAAAGGGAACCATACGGTAAAACAGGGCGATGGATACCGCCGTATCGTAGCAGCTCCAAAGCCAATGGACATCGTAGAAATTGATGCAATCCGTGCACTTTCCGATGCAGATCAGGTAGTAATTGCCTGTGGCGGTGGTGGAATTCCTGTATTAGAGCAGGATAATAATTTAAAAGGTGCCAGTGCAGTTATTGAAAAAGACCTTGCAGCAGGCAGACTTGCAGAGCTTTTAGATGCTGACCAGCTCATTATCTTAACCAGTGTTGAGCATGTGTGTTTAAATTATGGCACAGCCAATGAACAGCCATTGGATGAGATGACGGTAGAAGAAGCAAAACAGTATATGGACGAGGGTCAGTTTGAAGAAGGAACCATGCTTCCGAAGATTCAGGCAGCAATCGATTACATCGGCAATTCTGCAGTCCGTTCCGTACTGATTGCAAACTTGGAGGAAGCATTAGATGGTGTCAGCGGATTAAAGGGAACTTTGATTCATAAGTAAGATGATATAGGGAAATGTGAGGGAATCTATGAGAACATCAGAAAGAAGCACATTCCATAAGGGCAGCAGGCACTCGGCAGTTACCGTATGCCTGTTGCTTGTTATGTGTCTGGTATTTCTGACCGCTTGCGGGAAGGATAAAAAAGACGATACAGTTGCGAATGTGAATACCGAAGAAACATTAACAAATACAGAGGTACCAACAACAGAAAGTGTAATTGACAACGAAGAAGTTGTAGATACGGAAGCAGAAACAGAGACGGAAACAGAGCATGTTCCGGCAGTATTGAATCCGGATACGGTAGTTTATGCAGAAGAGACTGTTTATACGACAACAAGAGTCAATGTGAGGGTAGAACCTTCTACCGATGCAGAGGTTTATAAGAAATTATCTGCGGGAAAAGAACTTACCCGCACTGCAAATGATGGAAGCTGGAGCCAGGTTTCATTGGATGAAGGAATTTATTATATAGCATCCGATTATCTGACCACAGAGAAGCCGCAGGAGCCGGTAGCATTGACTGGAAGTGCAGGAACCGGAATTACATCCGGAAGCGGCGGACATGTCATCTGCATTGATCCGGGACATCAGAGCAGAGGAGACAGTACACCGGAGCCGGTAGCACCGGGATCTTCTGAGACCAAGGCAAGAGTAACCGGAGGAACATCCGGCGTTGCAACCGGACAGACAGAGTATCAGCTTAATTTATCCGTCAGCTTAAAATTGCGGGATGAACTGGTAGCAAGAGGTTATACCGTAGTCATGACAAGAGAAACCAATGATGTGAATCTCAGTAACAGCGAGCGGGCAGCCATTGCAACCAATGCGGGAGCAGAAGCATTTGTCCGTATACATGCCAACGGATCTACCAACAGCGGAGCCAATGGGGCTATGACAATCTGCCAGACGGCATCCAATCCGTATGTAGGAAGCTTTTACAGCCAGAGCCGTTCTCTTTCCCAGAATATACTGGATAGTCTGTGTGCACAGACCGGTGCAAAGAAGGAATATGTGTGGGAGACTGATACCATGAGTGGAATTAACTGGAGTACCGTACCGGTAACAATTGTAGAAATGGGATATATGACAAATCCCACCGAAGATTCCAATATGGCAACGGACTCTTATCAGACTCAGATTGCACAGGGAATCGCCAATGGGATTGATGCTTATTTTGCCGGTAATTAGGCAAGATAATTAATGACAGCAAAGAGAATGAGATCTTCTTTTGGAGAAGCATTTGCAATGCTGTGGGACTCTCCGCTTTTGCAGACGCAGGTATCACCGGCTTCTAAAGCAACGATGGTTCCGTTATCGTCATAGGCTGCATGACCGGAGAGAATGGTGATGATTTCTTCTTCCCCTTCATGCATATGCTTTCCGAGAGAACAGCCCGGTCTTAAGATGAGTTTTGCAATCATCTTGGCTGGGCTTTCATAGTCTATAGGATTGACGGAACGGATAATCTCAACGGTGCCGGTTCCGCCTTTCATATTTTCGTTAAAAATATGTTTTAATTCAGATGCTCTATGATACATATATTACCTCCTGAATAGTTGTGCTATGCATTACAGTATAGTCAGTGAGCAGTCAAATGTAAATATGTATTGTGATAGAAAATTATTGCCAATAAGAATGAAAAAGAAATACAGGAGACCTTTATGAATTTATTATCAGCAGAGAATATAACCAAGACATTTACCGGAAGAAAGTTATTTTCCAATGCCTCCTTTTATTTGCAGGAAGGAGAGAAAGTCGGAATTGTGGGAATTAACGGAACCGGAAAATCCACTTTACTGAAAATGCTGGCAGGCTTAGAGGAACCGGATGCCGGAGAAATCACCAAGGCAAATCATGCGGTAATCCGCTATCTTCCGCAGATGCCGGAATTTGGAGAAGAAGAGACTGTTTTAGAAAGTGTACTGGTAACGGCACACCGGAAAAATCAGGCAGATGCTTCCGGGGAAGATTATCAGATGTGGAATTTAGAGAGCAAGGCAAAATCCATGCTCACAAGACTTGGCGTATATAATTTTGAAGAAAAGACGAAAAACTTATCCGGTGGAGAAAGAAAACGTCTGGCTCTTGTGGCAGTACTTTTAACACCCTGCGATATTCTGCTGTTAGACGAGCCTACCAACCACCTGGATGCAGATATGGCAGAGTGGCTGGAAGGATACTTAAAGGGCTTTAAGGGAACACTGATTATGGTAACCCATGACCGGTATTTTCTAGACAGCGTATGTAACCGTATTGCAGAAATTGATAAAGGCTCCATTTACAGTTATCAGGAAAATTATTCCGGTTATCTGAATCTGAAGCAGGAGCGTATGGATATGGCAGTTGCCGGGGAACGGAAACGGCAGTCCATCCTTCGCAAGGAGATCGCCTGGATGCAGCGGGGCGCAAGGGCAAGGTCTACCAAGCAGAAAGCCCATATCAAACGTTATGAGAATCTTAGAGACCAGTCGGGACCACAGTTTGATAAGCAGGTGGAATTAAGCTCGGTTTCCAGCCGTATGGGAAAGACGACGGTAGAGCTTCATCATATCAGTAAATCCTATGGAGAAAAAAAGCTGATTGAGGATTTTTCCTATATCTTTCTTAAGAATGACAGAGCCGGATTTGTGGGACATAATGGATGCGGTAAGACCACTTTGATGAAGATTATCGATGGCAGGGTAAAGCCGGATGCCGGAGAACTGGTTATCGGACAGACCATAAAGATAGGCTATTATTCCCAGGAGATTGAAAAGGATGCATCGGCGGGAGTTGCCTATATGGATCCGTCTTTAAAGGTTATTGAATATATCCGCAATACTGCAGAATATGTCCGGACAGAGGATGGACTGGTGTCCGCATCAGCCATGTTGGAGCGTTTCTTATTCCCACCGGAAGAACAGTATGGCGTTATCGGAAAACTTTCCGGTGGAGAAAAGCGGAGACTGAATCTGCTTCGTGTATTGATGGAAGCACCGAATGTACTGATTTTGGACGAGCCGACCAATGATCTTGACATTACGACACTGGCAATTTTAGAGGATTATCTTGATAATTATGATGGAATCGTCATTACGGTATCCCATGACCGGTATTTCCTTGACCGTATCGCAAAGCGGATTTTTGCATTTGAACAGGGCAACATAAGACAGTATGAGGGCGGTTATACGGATTATCTTGCCAGGCGGCCGGAGGAAGAGACTGCAGCAGGAAATGCAGGCACAGAGACTTCCAGGAAAAAAGCAGATCAGGAGGAAAATGCGGACACCATAGAGAATACCGAAAAGAAGGATTCCAGGGCGACCTGGAAGAGTGGCAGGAAGTTGAAATTTACCTGGCAGGAGCAGAAGGATTATGAGACCATTGAGGACGATATTGCAGCTTTGGAAGCAAAGTTAGAAGAACTGGATGAGAAGATGGGAAGCTTTGCCAGTGATTTTGTAAAGTTAAATGAGCTGACCCAGGAGAAGATAAAAGTGGAAGATGAATTAGAGCATAAGATGGAACGCTGGGAGTATTTAGAAGAACTGAATGCCAGAATAAAGGCTCAGGACAAGTAGGAGATAAGGCTATGGAGAAGGAAAAAAACAGTAAGAATATTATGGATTATGCAACGGTTACACTCTTAGATGCAGAGAATGCCATTGAAATCATCGACCAGACAAAGCTGCCGGGAACGATAGAACTGATCCGGTTAAAGAGTGCACAGGAAATCTGGGATGCCATTTATTTATTAAAAGTCCGTGGCGCACCGGCAATTGGTGTAGCAGCAGGCTTTGGCATTTATCTTCTGGCAAAAGAAATTGAAACAGAGGATTATGAAGTCTTTTATGAAACTTTTCAGAAACAGAAAGAATATCTGAATTCTTCCCGCCCGACCGCAGTCAATCTCTCCTGGGCATTAAACCGGATGGAGAAAGTCTGCATTGCAAATAAAAATAAGCCGGTTGCAGAGATAAAAGAATTGCTTCATAAAGAAGCCCTTGAGATTCAGGAAGAAGATATCCGGGTCTGCAAAAGCATCGGAGAACACGGACTGACACTGGTGAAGCCGGGTGATGGCATTTTGACCCATTGCAATGCCGGACAGCTTGCCACCAGTAAATATGGGACTGCTACAGCACCGATTTATCTGGGGGAAGAAAGAGGTTATCATTTTCATGTATTTGCAGATGAGACAAGACCTCTTTTGCAGGGGGCGAGACTTACTTCTTTTGAACTGCATGCAGCAGGGGTGGATGTGACCCTGATTTGTGATAATATGTCTGGCACCGTTATGAAACAGGGACTGGTACAGGCAGTATTTGTAGGCTGCGACCGGGTGGCAGCCAATGGAGACACCGCAAATAAAATCGGAACCTCCGTTGTGGCAACGGTAGCAAAGCGGTATCATGTACCTTTTTATGTCTGTGCACCGACCTCTACCATTGACTTAAATACAGCAACCGGAGATGATATCTGCATTGAAGAGCGTCCGGCAGAGGAAGTGACGGAGATGTGGTATCAGGAGCGGATGGCACCGGAAGGCGTCAAAGTATACAATCCGGCATTTGATGTGACAGATCACGATTTAATAAGCGGAATTGTAACAGAGTATGGAATCGCAAGAGAGCCATATACGGAGAGCTTAAAAGAAATCCTTTCGAAGAGAAATGCATAAGGTATCAATTTTTGTGCAAACTGATATCTTGAAAAGTATCTATCAGTAAGGTATGATAGTAATAATGAGGTTTTAATAAAAATATGGGCGGTGTCGATTACGTACACCGCCTGTTTAGCGAAAAGAGGGAATAGAAATGGCAATAAAGTTTCAGAAAGAGCCAATGAATGCACATTCATCCATAAAGCATGTAATCGGCGTAGTCAGCGGTAAAGGTGGTGTTGGAAAATCCTTTGTCACAGCATCCATGGCAGCCGCTATGCGTAAGAAAGGTTATGAAGTGGGTATTATGGATGCCGACATTACCGGACCATCCATTCCAAAGATGTATGGAATTCACGGAAAAGCAGTCGGAGATGGAAAAGAGATTCTTCCGGCAGTGGCAGAAGATGGAACCAGGATTATGTCTGTAAATTTATTGGTTGATACAGAAGAAACACCGGTTGTATGGCGTGGACCAGTCGTTGCCGGCGTGGTAAAGCAGTTCTGGAGTGACGTGGTATGGGGTGACATTGATTACCTTTTCGTAGATATGCCACCGGGAACCGGAGATGTTCCACTGACTGTATTCCAGTCTCTTCCGGTAGAAGGAATCATTATCGTAACTTCTCCGCAGGAACTGGTTCAGATGATTGTAAAGAAAGCATATAACATGGCAGGGATGATGAATGTTCCTGTCCTTGGAATCGTTGAAAATTACAGCTATTTAAAATGTCCGGATTGTGGAAAAGAGATTTCCTTATTTGGAGAAAGCCATATTGATGAAATCGCAGCAGACCTTGATTTGTCCGTTCTTGGAAAACTTCCATTGGATCCGGCATATGCAAAAGCTGCCGATGCAGGACAATTTTATACTATGGACAACCCATATATTGCCAAAGCAATTGAGGCGTTGGAACAAATTTAGATAATAACAGGTAATCTGCCATTTCGGTGGGTTACCTGTTTTATGCGGGAAATAAAAAATATGTTTCCCGTAGTTAAAGCGGATGCAGCATAGCAACAGAAAAATGCATGAAAAGCACCGCAGACGTGGAAAATAAAATTCCACGGATATCAAACATTATATTTTAAGGAGGAGCTTTCGTTATGAACGAACGAAAAGACGCAATTCGCGACGCACGGACACTTGGTGTTCCAAAGATGCTGTTGTTAGGACTTCAGCACATGTTCGCAATGTTTGGCGCAACCATTCTTGTGCCGATTCTGGTGAACAGCTATTTTAAGGGAGAAGGCCTTTCCGTACAGGTTACTTTAATCTGTGCTGGTCTTGGAACTTTATTCTTCCACCTTTGTACCAAATTAAAAGTACCTGCATTCTTAGGTTCATCCTTTGCATTCTTAGGAGGATTTTCTACGATTGCACAGTTGGATACCGGAGTCTTTGCAGACATGACCATGGGAGAGAAGCTTCCATATGCCTGTGGTGGTATTGTTGTTGCAGGAGCTTTATATCTGATTCTTGCACTTGTTATCAAAGTCGTAGGAGTAAAGAAAGTAATGCGTTTCCTGCCACCTGTTGTAACAGGACCAATCATCATCTGTATCGGCCTTTCCCTTGCACCATCTGCAGTAAACAATGCATCCACCAACTGGATTCTTGCACTGATTGCACTGGCAGTTATCATTATCTTTAACATCTGGGGAAAAGGAATGTTCCGCATTATCCCGATTCTTTTAGGTGTTGTCATTTCCTATGCAGCAGCACTGATTATGCAGGCAGCAGGACTGACTAATCCGGATGGAAGTGCTATCTTAAACTTTACCGAAGTAGCATCTGCAAGCTGGGTAGGACTTCCTCCATTCCAGTTATGCAAATTTAACCTGACTGCAATCTTGGTTATGGCACCAATCGCACTGGCAACTATGATGGAGCATATCGGAGATATGTCTGCAATTTCTGCAACTGTTGGTGAGAACTTCATCGAAGATCCGGGACTTCACAGAACCTTAATCGGTGACGGACTTGCAACCGCATTTGCAGGTATGGTTGGTGGTCCTGCAAATACTACATATGGTGAGAATACCGGTGTATTGGAATTAAGCCGTGTGCATGACCCTAGAGTGATCCGTATTGCAGCTGTATTTGCAGTTATCTTAAGCTTTATTCCGAAAATGGCTGAAATCATTGGTTCTATGCCATCTGCAATCATCGGTGGTGTCAGCTTCATGCTTTATGGTATGATCTCTGCAATCGGTGTCAGAAACGTAGTAGAAAATCACGTTGATTTTACCAAATCCCGTAACTTAATCATTGCAGCAGTAATCTTAGTCAGCGGACTTGGATTTTCCAATGGACTTACCTTTACCATTGCAGGAACCAGCATTACCTTAACCGGACTTGCAATCGCAGCTTTAGCTGGAATTATCTTAAATGCAATCTTACCTGGTAAAGATTATAATTTCGGAGATGATCCAAAGGCAGATGCCAACCGTGGACTTGACATGAATCCGATTCAGGAAGAAGATATTCAGTAAGTAATAAAAAGCAATTTATGTAGAAAGAAACAGGTCATGTTCAGCTTGTGAGGGCTGGGATGACCTGTTTTGCGTTGCTTGGGAATGGCTGGAGTTTAGTTTTTTAATATTTCATTAAGTTGTTTCGAAATCAAAGGAAACACGGTATACTATAAGCAGCAGTAAAAGTGATGAAAACGTACGGAAAGAAGAGGAACATATCATGTTAGAACAGTTATTACATATAGATGGGCAGATTTTATTATGGATACAGGAGTATCTGCGATTCCCGGCATTGACTTCCGTGATGAAGGATATTACGAATCTTGGAAATGCTGGAATCTTATGGATTCTGATAACCATTGTGCTTTTGTTGGACAAGAAGACGAGAAACGTAGGCTATATGTCGGCACTGGCATTAATTGGTTCGTTAATTGTAGACAATATTATACTTAAAAATCTGGTGGCAAGAACCAGACCCTATGAAGTGGTTGATGGATTGAAACTTTTAATTGAAAAGCAGTCAGATTATTCTTTCCCATCGGGACATACCGGAAGTTCTTTCGCATCAGCAATTGTATTATGGAAAGAGCTTCCTAAAAAATATGGAGTAATGGCATTAATTGCAGCTGTTTTGATTGCATATTCACGGTTATATGTAGGGGTGCATTATCCATCGGATGTGTTGGCAGGAGTGGTGATTGGAACCGTACTGGCGTTAGTTTCGGTATGGCTGGTAAAAAAGATTCAGGGACAGAAGAAACTTGTGAAGTAAGAGAAACATTTCTGAACTAGAGACAAAAAATAGAGAATGATAGGAAATAGAGAAGAGCCAGAAAACAGAAAGCAGATTCAAGGCAGGAGGAGAAGGATGGAATTACAGCAGGCGGTGGAATTATCAAAGCGGGTTCAAAATGAAATCAAAAAAAGCGTAAAAGGAAAAGATGATTGTATCCGGAAGGCATTCTGTGCAATTTTAGCAGGAGGACATATTTTAATTGAAGATGTACCGGGAGTGGGAAAGACAACGCTGGCACTGGCTTTTTCGAGGGCATTGTGCCTTGAAAATCACAGGGTACAGTTTACACCGGATGTACTGCCGGCAGATATTTTGGGATTTTCCATGTATGATAAGGAGCAGTGCGGCTTTTATTATCATCCGGGTGCAGTCATGTGCAATCTGTTTTTGGCAGATGAAATCAACCGGACTTCTCCAAAGACCCAGTCAGCCCTGTTAGAGGTTATGGAAGAGGGAAAAGTGACGGTAGATGGCATCAGTCATCCGGTTCCGAAACCATTTCTTGTAATGGCAACCCAGAATCCGAAGGGAAGTGCCGGGACACAGATGCTGCCGGAATCCCAGTTAGACCGTTTCATGATTTGTATGAGCATGGGATACCCGGATTTGAAAAGTGAGATTGAGATTGCCAAAGGAAAGAGCATCGGACAGAGCTATGAGAGCATAGAAGGTGTGATGACAGGGGCGCAGCTGCAGGCAATGAAAGAAACCGTAGAAAATATTTTTATACATGACAGAATTTATGAATATATGATGGCGCTGATTCATGCCACCAGAAAAAATCCTTATATTGAGCTGGGCGTCAGTCCGCGTGGAATGGTGGCTCTGACGAAAATGGTGCGTGCCAATGCATTTTTAAATGAGAGAGATTATGTGATTCCGGCTGATGTAGAGGATGTTTTTTATGATGTCACAAAGCATAGAATCGTATTAAATACCAAAGCACGGGTCACCGGGGTGTCCGGGGAAGCAGTTCTTGAAAAAATTATGGAAGATACCACAAAACCAACTTCATTTAAGGGAAAAGAGTAGCCTATGGCAACAGGACTGATACTTGTACTTATTGTTGGTGCATTAGGATATCTTGGAATCATTTATACCAGCCCGGCATTGATGCTTTTGGCGATTTGCTGCGGAGTAATGCTGTTTTTAGGCTATGGCTATATTTTATATATGATGCTTCGGGTAAAATGCCGGATTCAGATTCCTATTGTTATGGCAGAGCAGGAAGAAGGCGTTATGATCTGTGCGGTGACGGAAAACCGGAGCAGGCTACCATTGCCGAAGGTGGTATACCGGATGGATTATCAGAACTCCTTTGGCAGGAAAAAGAGAAAGTTATCCATACAGGCGGCAACGGATGCAAAGAGCAGCAGCCGGATGAGCGTGGAGGTAGCAGCAAAAAGCAGTGGAAATTATACATTCCGGCTGGTTCGGGTAAGATTTTATGGTCTGCTTGGAATCGGCTATCTGACCAGGTATGTGCGCTATGAGGAACGGCTTTCCATTATGCCAAAGATAATGCCGGTAATGATAGAGGTGGGATTAGTATCCCGGTATTTTCAGGGGGAATCGGAAGTATATGATGATAAAACCGGGGGAGATGACGTATCTGAGGTATTTCAGATCCGTTCCTTTCAGCCGGGAGATAAAATCCAGAATATTCACTGGAAGTTATCAGCAAAAGAAGATGAGCTGATGGTTCGGGAAAACAGTCTGCCGATGGGCTGTCCGGTGGTGATTCTGCTTGACATCAGCGGAGGGCAGAAAGAGACGGAGAAGCAGAGAAACCACTTTTTTGAAATGGTAATTTCGATTTCTTTTGGACTGGTGGAAAAACAGTGCCCTCATTATATCGCATGGTATGATGAAAAGGAACATGACCTCATCCGGGTAAGGGTAGATACAGAAGAGAAGGTATATTATTTTATTCTGCTTTTGTATGGAGCGGTTCAGAGCCGGGAAAAGATGGATATTGCACTTTTATATCAGGAGAAATACCGGGGTGAGACAGCAGTTACAAAGATAGAAATGAACCTTGCAGGAAAACTTATTGTGGCAGGAACGGAAATAGAAGATTTCGCAAAAGCGGAGATTAGAGTATGAGAAAAAAGAAGAAAACATATGCATCGGTTATGAAAAAGACTGGAAACATACGGTATTCGCAGAAAGGACGGCGGGCAGGAAAAATTGCATTGCCGCCGCAGGTCATGCGTGTGGGAATACAGAGCCTGCTGGCTGTACTTTGGGAGCTTTCCATGTTCTTTATATTTGGAGACATCTTTCTGACTAACCGGTTTGGAAAGCCTGTATTGATATGGGTTTCTGTTTCTGCGGCAGCATTGACGTTTTCTTTTTCCTATTTTAAGAAGGCGGACAAGTGGCTGCTGCCTGTGGGAGAACTGCTGGTGGGACTGGTGCTTAGCCGGAAAGAGTTTTACCCAGGGCTGGCAGGACTGATCCGGCTGGTAGTGCAGAAAATCAATATGTACTATAATGTGCAGATTGTATCCGGATTTGAACGGTATCTTGATTTAAATCCGGTGGTAGAAGTAACAGCATGGCTGTTAGTTATCTTGTCTATTCTGCAGATTTATTTTCTGGTGGTAAGAAAACGGCTGGCTGGAGTGTTGATTCCACCGCTACTTCTTATAATGCTGGATTTTGCGGTGGGCTATGCACCATCAAAGCGGGCATTGATTTGTTTCTCACTGGCTGCAGCAGGAAGCTTTGGTTACCGGGCTGCCGGCCGGGTGGAATTAAAGCAGTTGGAATATCTAAGACAGAAAGCAGTATGCCTTTTTCTGGTGGTGGCGGTAGTTGTTTCTTCGCTGGTATTTAGAGTGGCAGAACCGAAAACCAAAGAAATGGTGGCAAGAAGAAGTGAAATTGAAAAAACTGCGCAGGATATGGTAACAGAAATGGCAATGACAGCTGCTAATCTTTTGGCAGAAATTCCTTTTGGTAAAGATATTTTCTCCTTCCATCAGCCGGGACGGGTCAGCAATATGGCACCGGAATTTGAGGACAAGCCGGTTATGGAAGTGACTGCTTATCAGATACCGGATGATACGGTATATTTAAGAGGTTATGTAGGCGATTATTACAAAAATGGAAGCTGGAAGACTTATGATTCCAGTGATTTTGTATCTGCCATGCAGGAAGCGGACAGCAGTCTTAAGGAACAGACCGCGGGACAACAGGTACAGAATATTCTGGCATATACCCAGAGCTATTATACCTATTACTGGGATACCATTTACCGGGTGCAGTATTTTGATAAGAAAGACCCCTATGCATACCTGCCATACTATACGTTGGCAAGCTATTATCAGGATGAACGGCAGCCCGCCGGGGTTCTTATGGATGGAGACCGTACTGTGCTCCGAAATGGCAATGACGTTCTGGAAGTAGACGGAACCATAAGAAACAGCATGTCACATCTTTATATGAATGCTTTGTTTACAGCAGATTTGGCAGATGGTGCTTATGTGGACCGGAATGAGACACTGAGCGAATCGGAAGTAAATGAAATTATAGAGAATATGAATAGCTGGCGGTATGATTTGGCTGGGTTTAACAGCAAATTACCGGAAGACGAATGGGCATTTATAAAGAAATATAATGAGTATACGGAAAAATATACGTATGTGCCGGAAAATCTCACAAGAATCCGGGAACTGGGAAATCAGTTGGAAGCGGAGTATGAAAGAGATTATTCGGATTTTGTAGATAACCGATTTACTGAGAATGGTACTTATTATGATAATATTTATAACTTTAAGGAAATCTATGCAGTCTATCTGGTGAAACGGGAACTGGCGAAGTGTAACTATAATCTGGATTTGGACAATGTGCCATGGGGACAGGATGTAACAGAACATTTTCTGTTTGATACGAAGGAAGGCTTCTGTCAGCATTTTGCCAGTGCGGGAACACTGCTTCTGCGGCAGATGGGAATTAAGGCACGGTATGTCAGCGGCTATGCTGTAAGTACATCGAAGTTTAAGAAGGACAGTGATGGTAATTACACGGCAGAGGTTCTTGATAATCAGGCACATGCCTGGACGGAAATCTATATAGACAGTGTTGGCTGGGTGCCGGTGGAAATGACACCGGGAAATAAAACCGGCATTGACCGTCTGGAGATTCAGCAGGAAAGTGACAGCATTACCATCCGGATGAATGATGGCAGAACAGCTGACCTAATTACGCTGGAGCGAAGTGATTATCAGGACAGTTCCAAAGATGACAGTCAGTCGGATTTATCCGGCAGCGGAATGCCAAATACGGAAAATCAGAATACAAAAAATCAAAACACAGAAAGTCAGGATACAGAAAACCCGGATACGGAAAATCAGGGCACGGAAAACCGGAATACAGAAAATTCCATGCAGGATGGCAATAAGGCAGGAAAACAGAATAAAAAGGGAAGCCGTTTAAAGGTCATTTTGATTGCTGTGGTAATCATCATTCTGCTTCTTGCAGCAGGTATCTGGTATTACTTAAGAGCGATAGAAGGAAAACGGAAGAAGGGAACACATAGTTACAAGCGTATCATCCGTTGGAATTCGAACCAGATTTATCGCATTTTACGGCGGAAGGGCATTGTAAATGCAAAAGTACAATCCGACCGGACATTCAGGGAACAGCTTTTAAATTATGGGGGCTGGAGCATGGAAGAAAAGGAGCGTTATCTTCAGATTCTTGAAGTGGCAGCGTATAGCCATAAGAAACTTACCAGAGAGGATGTGCAGTTTGTACAGAAGCTTTACCGGAAACTGAAAGAATAAAAAGAGAAGCTTTGCAAAAAAACAACAGCCGCGCCAGTGTATACACTGATACGGCTGTTGCGATGGCATTATACGGTTTCCGGTTCGTCGTAATCAACACCAAAGGTTTCTACGGTAACGGTTTTCATTCGCTGGTCTTCCATTGGACGGTCACTGTAGTCGGTTGCAACTTCTGCAATTTTATTTACCACATCCATGCCTTCAATGATTTTACCGAAAGCAGCGTAAGCACCATCTAAGTGTGGAGCATCCTTATGCATGATAAAGAACTGGGAGCCGGCAGAGTTTGGCATCATGGAACGAGCCATGGAAAGAACGCCTGCAGAATGCTTTAAGTCATTGGCAAAGCCATTCTGTGCAAATTCACCCTTGATACCATATCCTGGACCGCCCATTCCGGTTCCTTCCGGGTCACCACCCTGAATCATAAAACCGTTGATGACACGATGGAAGATAAGTCCATCATAAAATCCCTTGTTGACAAGGCTGATAAAGTTATTTACTGTGTTAGGAGCAACCTGCGGATATAATTCCGCTTTCATAATATCTCCGTTTTCCATTTCAAATGTAATAATAGGATTCTGAGCCATTGTAAGATACCTCATTTCTGTTCATTGAATTCATCCTGCATAACAGAATGTAGTTCTACTATAGCGGAAAAAGGCTTTTTTGTAAAGAAAGAGAGAAGGAAATATGTGTCACTGGAATACTGTAAACTGGAACTGTATCATACGAAAAGAAACATTAGAAGAAAAAATTTCTGAAGAAGAGAAACATGCATTAAGCCGCCTGCAAAAAGAACTGTCAGAGCAGAAAAAAGTGGAACTTCTTTTTACAGATGCTGATTTGGAAAAAGATATCACATTTTTCCTGATCGGACATCATGTAAAGCCGGAGGAATGTATGCTGCTTGCAACAGAACCGGAAGAAGTGGCATGGGCGAAAAAGGATGCAGATGCAGACTCAGACTCAGACTCAGACAAGCTTACCATCATTGGCTATGAAGTACCGGATTTTTCAAAACAGATGCCTTTAAGCAATGTGGATATGCTGCTTCTTGGACTGGAAGAAGTGGACACAGAATTTTTATTTCGGACATTTCAGCGGAAGCATCACCTGCCGTGGCGGATACTAGAGACAAAGCGGTGCTATCTGAGAGAGATTACGTTAGATGACATGGACGATTTATTTGATTTATATAATAAGAAGGGAATCACCGATTATATCGAGCCCCTTTACGAAAGGCAGGAAGAGGAGGAGTACCAGAGAGCATATATTGAAAATATGTATGGCTACTATGGATATGGCATGTGGCTGGTAAGGGAAAAAGATACCCACCGGCTGATTGGAAGAGCCGGAATCGACTATCGCATGCTAGGAGAAGAAGAAATTATTGAGATGGGCTATGTCATTGCACCGGAATACCAGAGGCAGGGTTATGCATATGAGGTCTGTCAGGCAATCATGGCATGGGTAAAAAATAATCTTGAATTTCGAAGAATTGACTGTCTGGTGGAGCCGGGGAATGAAGCATCGTTGGGACTGCTTCATAAACTTGGCTTTCAGGAAACAGAGAAGATAAAACAGGATGGAAAAATATTCCGGCATTTCTGGTATTTTTATCCGTGATTGGAAAGTTAAGCGGCAGGAGACATTTTTATACATAATATAAATCTTTTTTTCATATATAGTACAAAGCGAAAATGTATCCGGAACATGATATAAAAAATAAGTTACGGATACAGACGCAAGGTACGAAGATGGATGGAGGATATATGGGAAAAGAGAAGGTGGCAGGAAAAGGAAATCTTTTTACGACAATGGGCAAAGTGTTGCTGGTCATGTATATTCTGACGGGAATACTGCTTTTTATTCTGGCGGCAGTCTTATATAAAATGGAATTAAGCGAAGCTGCGGTAAATATCAGCATTATCATAAGCTATATTGTAGTGGGATTTGTCGGCGGCTTCATCATTGGAAAGATTAGGAAGAGCCGGAAATATCTGTGGGGAGCCGTGATGGGGCTATTATATTTTGCAGTGCTGCTCATTGTGTCCCTGATATTGAAAAAGGGACTGGATTCCGGAATGCAGCACATCCTTACAACACTGATTTTATGCACTGCTTCGGGAACTGTGGGAGGAATGCTCAGTTAAAAAAAGTGCTTTTCTTATGAAAGACTATGTGTTATACTAACTAGAGGTATTTTTTCGAAAGGAGATAACGAGATGAAACATATTAAGACCCTGAATACAAGAAAGTTACAGAATACAGTAAAGAAGGGCGGATGCGGCGAGTGCCAGACATCTTGTCAGTCAGCATGCAAGACTTCCTGTACTGTAGGAAACCAGACTTGCGAGCATTGCAAATAATTACCCAAAGTTCAGATTGAGAACGAACGAAACGACCGTACGCCTGCGCGGACGGTCGTTATAATGTTGTAAGAAAGTGAGGAAATATTGTAGTGGTTCACCAGTATAAAAACAACGGCTATAATATTGTCCTGGATGTAAACAGCGGCGCCATCCATATTGTGGATGACTTAACCTATGATGTCATTGCATTGTGGGAAGAGACAAGCCGTGAAGAAATCATACAGAGACTGAATAAGACCTATGATGAGGCGGAGATAAAAGAAGCAATTGAAGAGATAGAGGAATTGCAGAAGAACGGAGATTTGTTCACACCGGATGATTATGAAGAATACATCGGTGATGTAACAAAGCGTCCTACTGTAGTAAAAGCACTGTGTCTGCATATTGCCCATGATTGTAACCTTGCCTGCAGATACTGTTTTGCAGAAGAGGGAGAATATCACGGCAGACGTGCGTTAATGTCCTACGAAGTAGGAAAAGCTGCATTGGATTTCCTGATTGCCAATTCCGGCAACCGCCGGAACTTAGAGGTGGACTTCTTCGGTGGAGAACCTACCTTAAACTTCCAGGTGGTAAAAGATTTGGTAGCATATGGAAGAGAGCAGGAAAAAATACATAATAAGAATTTCCGGTTTACACTGACCACAAATGGCGTTCTTTTAAATGATGATATTATGGAGTTCGCTAATAAAGAGATGGACAATGTTGTATTAAGTATTGACGGAAGAAAAGAAGTCAATGATTATATGCGTCCGTTCCGTGGTGGTCAGGGAAGCTATGATGTGATTGTTCCGAAATTCCAGAAATTTGCAGACAGCAGAAATCAGGAACGCTACTACGTGCGTGGAACCTATACCCATCATAATTTAGATTTTTCCAAGGATGTACTGCATCTGGCAGACCTTGGGTTTAAGCAGATTTCCGTAGAGCCGGTTGTGGCACAGGAGACAGATGATTATGCCATCCGTGAGGAAGACCTGCCACAGCTTTTTGCAGAATATGATGCACTGGCAAAAGAGATGGTAAAACGGAAAAAAGAGGGAAAAGCATTCAACTTCTTCCATTTTATGATTGATTTGGAGGGCGGTCCTTGTGTTGCCAAGAGACTTTCCGGATGTGGTTCCGGAACCGAGTATCTGGCAGTAACACCTTGGGGAGACTTGTATCCATGTCACCAGTTTGTTGGAAATGAAGATTTCCTGATGGGAAATGTTTTTGAAGGCTTAAAACGTACCGATATCCGGGATTCCTTTAAGAGCTGTAATGTTTATTCCAAGGAAAAATGCAGAGAGTGTTTTGCAAGATTCTACTGTAGCGGTGGATGTGCAGCGAACTCTTATAATTTCCATGGTGATATTCATAATACCTATGACATTGGTTGTGCATTGCAGAAGAAACGTGTGGAATGCGCAATTATGATAAAAGCCGCAGAGGCGGAAATTTAAGTCAGGAGAAAGGAAGAAGAAAATGAAGAAAAGTAAGGGCGTAGCCATATTACTTGCAGTTCTCTTGGTTTTAGCAGGACTGTCGTATTATGCGTCTATCATCTTATCTTCAACCGGAAAAGGTGAAGATAAGAACATTAAGCTTGGATTGGATCTGGCAGGTGGTGTCAGCATCACATATCAGGTGGAATCCGAGAATCCGACTTCCGAGCAGATGAAGGATACTATTTACAAGCTTCAGAAGCGTGTGGAAGGCTACAGTACAGAAGCATCTGTATATCAGGAAGGTGATGACCGTATCACCGTTGAAATTCCAGGAGTAAAGGATGCCAACAAGATTCTGGACGAACTTGGAAAACCGGGTTCCTTAGAGTTCCGGGATCCGGACGGAAATGTTTACATGACCGGTAATGATGTAAAGGATGCACAGGCTGCAACACAGCAGGATAACCTTGGCAACAAGCAGTATGTGGTCCAGCTTACACTTACCGATGAAGGCGCACAGAAATTTGCAGATGCAACCACTGCCAATGTTGGAAAGGTCTGCCCAATTGTATATGATGATGAGGCAATCAGTACTCCTCGTGTAAAAGAAGCAATTACCGGCGGAAGCGCAGTAATCGATGGAATGAGTTCCTATGAAGAAGCAGAGACTTTAGCTTCTAACATCCGTATCGGTTCTCTTTCCTTAGAGTTATCTGAGTTACAGTCCCAGATAGTAGCAGCACAGCTTGGTACAGAAGCAATTTCAACGGCATTAAAGGCAGCAGCAATCGGTCTTGCCCTGATTGCGGTATTCATGATTGCTTACTACTGGATTTCCGGTGTGGCAGCAACCATAGCACTTGGAATTTATACTACAATGGTAGTTGCAGTTATTTATCTTTTTGAAATTACACTTACCCTTCCGGGTATCGCAGGTATCATCCTTTCCATTGGTATGGCGGTAGATGCAAATGTTATTATCTTCGCCCGTATCAGGGAAGAAATTGCATCCGGCAAGACTGTTTCGACAGCGATTAAGACCGGATTCCAGAAAGCGTTATCTGCAATTTTAGACGGAAATATCACCACGCTGATTGCTGCAGCAGTGCTGGCATTTAAGGGAAGCGGTTTCGTAAAAGGATTTGCTTATACACTGGCAATCGGTATCGTATTATCTATGTTTACTGCATTAGTTGTAACAAGACTGGTATTACATGGACTGTATGTAATTGGTTTCCGTGATGCAAAATTCTATGGAAGACAGAAAGACCGCCGTCCAATGCATTTTATTGCAAAACGCCACGTATTCTTTATTATTTCAGCAGTAATTATCATTGCCGGATTTGTGGGAATGGGCGTAAACAAAGCCAATGGCAAGGGCGCATTGAACTTAAGCCTTGAATTTGTCGGTGGTACATCTACAACCGTAGATATGGGTAAAGATTATACTCTTGCAGAATTAGATTCTGAAGTAATTCCTCTGATTGAGGATGTGACTGGAGATTCCAGTGTACAGGCTCAGAAGGTAGAAGGAAGTACACAGGTTGTATTTAAGACCAGAAGCCTTGATTTGGACGAAAGAGAGCAGTTAAATACTACATTAGAAGAAAATCTTGGTGTAGATACTTCAACTGTTTCCTCTACTAATATCAGTTCCACTATCAGTGGTGAAATGACAAAAGATGCAGTCTGGGCAGTAGTAATTGCAACAATCTGTATGCTGGTTTATATCTGGTTCCGGTTTAAAGATATTCGTTTTGCAACCTCTGCTATTTTAGCACTGATTCATGATGTACTGGTTATTTTAACCTGTTACTCTCTGCTGCGTCTGTCTGTAGGAAGCACATTTATTGCAGTAATGCTGACAATCATCGGATATTCCATCAATGATACCATCGTTATCTTTGACCGAATCCGTGAGAATATGCATCTGGTAAGAAATGTGGATAAGGAAAGTTTAACTGAAATAGCTGACCGCTCCATTTCCCAGACAATTTCACGAAGCTTAAATACTTCAATTACAACCTTTGTAATGGTATTCCTGCTTTATATCCTTGGAGTTGCATCCATTAAAGATTTCTCACTTCCTCTTATGGTAGGTATTGTGAGTGGAACTTATTCTTCTATTTGTATTGCAACAGAGCTGTGGTTTGTATTCAAAACACGCTTTGCAAAGAAGAATGCATAAGTAACAGAAATGATTTCCCCTCTTCTGATTTGGAAGAGGGGATTTTTACATTTATGTGCAGTTTAAAGATTAGTATCTGGTGATTGTGGTAGGGAGAAGAGAATTTTGGAATAAAATGTTTTGTGGAATTCGATGTATATTTGATTTTTTGGGATGTGAAATACCAACTGTTCTAAGTGGTCCATTTTTCTTGATTATAAACTGTCTTTTCACTTGCTTTGACAGAATAGTAGTACCGTCCGTCAAGAGCGGATGCCACATAAAGCCTGCAAGGGGCACTGGAAATTTCGGCATAATTCTATTTTTATCTGGCAACCGGCACAAATTCACATCCATGTTCAGTTGTGCCTCGCTGGTACATCCATGTACCAGCGTTGCCTGTTGCCAGATGAAATTCCCAGTGCCCCTAACAGCCCTTATCAGGCATCCGTACTTTGACGAACGGTATCACTATTCTGTTAAACATGGAAAAGCCTGTTTTTATCAGAAAAAGAAAAATGGACTACTTAGAACAGTGGCATTTCATCATCTGAAAATCAAATATGCATCGAATATCACAAAATTTATTTTATCTTGAAAATCTTCTTCCTACTCAATCACCGAAAATTAATATTTGAAAAAGGAGAAAAGAATGACTACAATTCAGAAAATAGCAATTGCATATGCAATAATTGCAAATATTGTCGGGCTATCCGTCATGGGAATAGATAAGCGCAGAGCCATCTGTCATAAATGGCGTATTCCAGAAAAAACGTTATTTCTGGTAAGCATACTGGGAGGAAGCATTGGGACATGGGCAGGTATGTATCTGTTCCGTCATAAGACAAAACATTGGTACTTTGTAATAGGAATGCCATTTATACTGATTGTGCAACTGGTTTTATACTATTATTTTTGGTAAAAATATTTTCAAACCGGGATAGGCGTGATAAAATATATCAAACAGAAATGAGATATGGATAATAGGTGAACAACAGTATCAGGGAGAAATGCAAATTATGGCAGGAATGATGGAGTTAAATGGCTGCCGGATTATTGTAAAGGAAATTGCCGGCGGGAAGAGGGTATTAGATACAAGAATTAAATCTTATGATCCGATCCGTAAAGTAGTAAAGGTTAGTGCAGGAAGCCTGGACAACCGGATGGAGCATGCAGTGACGGTTATCATATTTGGACCGAATGGGAGCCTGGTAGAAGCTACCGGTAATCTTCGGAAGGTTATAATTGCCAATGAAGTAGAAATCGAGCTGGGCAGGAGTAAGAATGGTGAGAAGCGGAAGCATGCCCGTTATCCCTTAAAAGAAAAGGGATATATAGAATCTGTTATTGTGGATGGAACATTAATTGAATTGCAGAAGCCAATTGAAATGGAAACCTGTAATATCAGTGGAAATGGAATTCTGATTCAGACAATGGCAGGAAGCGGGACAGTTGGAACGGAACTGCGGATTTGCGTGAAACTTGGAGATACAATGTTACAGAAGACATATCGGATTGTCCGGATACAGAATGCAAATCTTAAGACAGAAGAGTATGGCTGCATGATGATTCGTGACAGGAATATATAAGGGCGGAGTGACAGAATGAGACTTAGAAAAATTCCAATTGATTTTTTATGGGAAGGCCTGGAACTTTCCGGAGATATTTATAATGACAGAGGTTCGGTGCTACTTTTGAAACGGGGCGAAGTCCTGACACAGGACCGGTTAGATAAACTTTCCAAGTTTGAACGTGGTGGATATATTACAACCAGCGAGGAAACTTATCAGGAAATTCTCAACAGTGGAAAAGCACCAAGAGCTGCATTGCAGAGAGTATACGAAGAAGCAGTCGGCTATACAGCATTAAAAAACGATGTAGACAGTATTTTTTCTGTAACCAGAAATGCTTCCGAAATTAATATGGAAGCAACGGAGACTGTTACAAAGGATATTTTTACTAAGATTAAGGTATTGGATTTTCCTAAAATATTTCAGTGTATTGATGCACCGAGAGAGATGGATGAGAATTTGCAGCGCCATTCCCTGAACGTAGCATTTACCAATGGTGTTATCGGGCAGTGGCTGAAGCTTCCGGAACCGGTGATTAAAAAGCTGGTATGCGCCGGATTAGTGCACGATATCGGAAAGACGAAGATACCGGAAGAAATCTTAAATGCACCGAGAAGACTTACGGAAGAAGAATTTGAAATCATAAAAGCTCATCCCGTTTATTCATATGAGCTGCTTTGGGATAATGTAGATGAAGATATCCGGTTAGCGGCAAGACATCATCATGAGCGGCTGGATGGCAAGGGTTATCCGGATCAGATTGCAGGAGATGAGATTTCTCTGCTGGCAAGGATTACTGCCATTTCCGATGTGTATGATGCCATGATTTCCCAGAGAAGTTATAAGGAATCCCTGATTCCTTTTGATGTGTTGGAGAAATTTAAAAAGGGCGAATTTCCGGGACTGGATGAACGCCTGGTAGACTTATTTGTGAAAAATATGGTGGAAAATTACCGGGATGTAAAGGTACAGATGTCCGATGGAAGAATCGGTGTGGTACGTTACATTCCACCAAATGACCTGAATCATCCGATTATCAACTGTAATCATGATGTCAGTCAGACAGATGATAAATGGTATTGCGTCTGCATTGCAAATCAGACAGGAAAATAGATTTTGCATAAATAAAAACCTCTTTACCAGAAAACTGGTAAGGAGGTTTTTGTTTACAGGCTCTGTTTCAGACAGGTTTTGATATCATCGGAAGCATTGCTGATTGGTTTCAGGTGGAAGGTATCGGTAAGATACTGCAGCACATTTGGACTGATGAAGGCAGGAAGCGTTGGACCTAAATAAATATCATGAATGCCAAGGCTTAAAAGGGCAAGCAGGTCAGCAACCGCTTTCTGTTCATACCAGGATATAATCAGTGACAGTGGAAGTCCGTTTACGTCCGTTTCAAAAGCATCTGCAAGTGCAGTAGCAATGCGGATGGCAGAGTAGACATCATTACACTGTCCCACATCCAAAAGACGTGGAAGCCCTGCTACTTCACCAAAATCTAGTTTATTAAAACGGTATTTTCCGCAGGCAAGCGTCAGAATCATACAGTCGGATGGAACCATCTGGGCAAAGTCAGTGTAGTAATTTCGACCCGGACGGGCACCGTCACAGCCGCCGATAAGGAAGAAATGGCGGATTTGTCCGCTTTTAACAGCTTCCACAAGCTGTGGGGCATAGCTTAAGGCAGCGTGGTGTCCGAAACCTACCAGAATCTCTTTTGCCGGCTGGTCTTCCTGAAAACCGCCAAGTTCAATTGCCTGTTTTATGATTTCACTGAAATCTTTGTCTCCATTTTCTTTCCGACCGACATGTTTCACACCATCCCAGCCCACTACATTCGTGCTGTAAATCCTGTCTTTGTAGGAATCTCTCGGGCGCATCAGGCAGTTGGTGGTCATCAGGATACAGCCGGGAATGTTGTCAAACTGTTTCTGCTGATCCTGCCAGGCTCCACCGAAGTTACCTACAAGATGAGAATATTTTTTCAGTCCATCATAACCGTGGCAGGGCAGCATTTCACCATGGGTATAGATGTTGATGCCGGTGCCTTCCGTCTGCTTCAACAGCATTTCCAAATCCTTTAAGTCGTGGCCGGAGACAATGATAAATGGCCCTTTTTTAATAGTAACATTTACCTTATGCGGGGAAGGATTGCCATAAATAGTGGTATTGGCATCGTCCAGTTTTTTCATGACTTCAATAGCCATTTCACCGGTACGCATGGTCAGACGGATCAGATCTTCGACAGTCAGCCGGTCATCGGTAATGGCTTCTAATGCCAGTATATAAAAGTCATCCACTTCATCACTGAAGTAACCTAATTCTCTTGCCTGATGACCATAGGCACTGATACCTTTTAAACCGTAGAGAATAGTCTGACGGAGGGAGCGGATGTCTGGGTCTAAGGATTTGTCATACATAATGCCCGCCATAGGAGCATCCTTTAACATATCCGTTTTTGAATCCGGCAGATGATAGGTGGCATGGAGTGTGGAATTCGAAATTTCACCTACCAAATTGTGAAGCTCTTCTTTGATTTGCTGTGATTGCCGGAGCAGTGCCACATGTACATCTGCATCAAAATTTACATTGGTAAGTGTCGTAAAAAGTACATTTTCAATAAAGCTTACAATCGATTTGTCCATATGTTGTCCCTGCTCCACCAGCACTTTTCCGTAGCAGCTGATTCCCTTTATCTGAAAAATAAGTAAATCCTGCAGGTTGGCAATTTCCGGTGTCTTTCCGCATACGCCAAGCTTTGTACAGCCTTTGCCACCGGCTGTCTGTTCACACTGATAGCAGAACATTTCATAATTTAAATCCATGTTATTTCCCATACGATAATCTCCTTTTATAGAAAATTTTTTGGACGATTGCGAAAAGATATATTTTTCTTTCAAAATTTTTACTATAGAAGGGCATTTCAGCACAAATTACTTCCAATGCCCTTCTATATTTAAAATTTTTGAAATAAATTCTTACGTTCTTTTTCATAATCGCCTAAGAAAAGTTTATATATCGGCATTAGCATGAGCCGGGAAAAGGAATATTATGCATGAAGAAATAGAGTAGATAAAATAGAAAGTTGACAATGGAATAAAATCTGGCTAAAATACTTAGGAACCGAACTAATTAGAAATAGTAATAAGTTTAAAGAAAGGAACAGATTTGCCATGGAAACAGGAAAGGTAATTAATAAAATATCCAACCGGCTCCGCAGACGTTCTAAGAAAATACAGGAATCTATCGGAATCAGCGGAGCAAAGGGTAACATTTTAAATTATATTCTGGTGGAATCAGAAAACCATCCGGTATACCAGAAAGAGATTGAGGAAGAATTTGGCTTGCGTCCGTCTACTGCAACAGAGACTTTAAAGAATCTTGAGCAGGCAGAACTAATCTGCCGGGTGCCGGAATCAGAGGATGGAAGATATAAGAAGATTGTTTTTACAGAACAGGCGCGGAAGATTGAACATATTCTGCGAAAGGAAATTACGGAATCGGAAGAACTTTTATTACAGGGAATTAAGGAAGAAGAAAGAAAAGAATTTTTAAGAATTGCCGAGAAGATGCTTCGGAATCTGGAATGAGAAATTTAAAGTTACAAGAGGCCAATGAGTGTCCTTGGGAAGCAGATTTTACCGGCAGAAAGGAAGGGTTACAATGGACGAAAATGAATTAATGGGCAGCATGAAGGTGTCGAAGGCAGTAGCAAAGATGGCAATTCCAAGTGTCATCAGCAGTCTGGTTACTGTCGTTTATAATATGGCGGATACATTTTTCGTAGGGCAGACAGGGGATCCGTTGCAGGTGGCAGCAGTCAGTCTGACGAATCCGATTTTTATATTATTCATGGCATTTGCCAATATGTTTGGTATGGGCGGAAGCGCAGCGGCATCTATGGCATTGGGCGAAAAGAAGGAAAAAAGAGTAAAGCAGGTTTCTTCTTTTATTACCTATGCATCACTTATCGTGGGAATTGTTTTTGCTGCAATTTTACTGGTTGGAATGCAGCCGGTTTTACAATTGTTTGGAGCAGATGCAGATACTTATGAACTGGCGAAAGGATACACAACATATATTTCTTATGGTGCACCGTTTATTATCTGGTCTGCGGCAGCAAGCTTTGTTGTGCGTGCGGACGGAGCCAGCCGGGAAGCTATGACAGGAAGTATGATAGGAACCGTGGCCAATATTATTTTAGACCCGATATTTATCAGTGGATTTGGTATGGGTGCAGCAGGCGCAGCCATTGCAACGACTATTGGAAATATAATGGCGAGTGTATATTATCTTTGGTATTTCTGTAGAAAGAGCAGGAACATGTCTATGGCATTCCGGTATTTTAAATGTGGGGACAGAATTCTGTCCCAGGTATGCTCGGCAGGACTTCCAACAGCTATTTTTTCTGCATTGATGAGCATTTCTACGATTATTTTAAACCAGATTCTGGTGGCATATGGAAATGCACCGGTAGCGGCTATTGGAATTGTATTTAAGGCAAATATGTTTATCACATTTTTACAGATGGGACTGGCAAATGGGGTACAACCGTTATTAGGCTATAGTTACGGTGCAGGGAACAGGGAGCGTTTTATTGCAGTGGAACGTTATACGAAGAAATGCTGTCTGATTGTAGGTGTATTGGCGACAGCACTGTTTTTCTTTTTCCGGGAGCCGATTATCCGCCTGTTTATTTCTGATACAGAGGTCATAAATTATGGTGTGGAAATGCTGATTGCTTATATGATTTCCGGTCCGGTCATTGGCATTTTATTTATGAATATGAACTGTATGCAGTCTACCGGAAATGCACTTCCGGCAACGATTCTTTCTATATTGAGACAGGGCGTACTTTTGATTCCGGTGCTTTACGGCTTGAATGCATTGCTCGGTCTGCACGGTGTTATCTACGGACAGGCATTGACGGATTATGTGGCAGTTCTCCTTTCTATTGTAATCTGGCGGTGGAAACGCAGGAAAACTTTATAGGCGAAAATGGTCAGGTTGCCTTTTTCACAGGTTGGTGCTATGCTGACGATAGTAGATTGGCAGAGTAAGTGGAGGAGAAGGCATGGAGCAGAATGTTCAGAAAGCAGAACAGATGAAATACCGGCTGGCAGATGCCATGAAGCAGTGTATGGCGAAGATGCCGATAGAACGGATTACAGTCCGGCAGATTGTGGAACTGAGCGGAACGACAAGACAGACATTTTACCGTCATTTTCAGGATAAATATGATCTGATAAACTGGTATTTTGACAAAATTTTAGCAGAATCCTTTGAACATATGGGAGAGGGAAAGACGGTATACGAGGGGCTGGTAAAGAAATTTGAATATATTGAGCAGGAAAAATTGTTTTTCCGGGCTGCATTTAAATCAGACAGCCAGAATTGCTTAAGAGACCATGATTTTGAACTGATTACCCGGTTTTATACGGATAAGATAGAAAAGAAATCAGGACAGAAATTATCGGAGCATCTTCATTTCCTTCTGGAAATGTATTGCCAGGGTTCAGTTTATATGACAATTCAATGGGTACTTGGAAGAAAGAAGACTACACCGAGGGAACTGGCAAAGGCACTGACGGAAGCGGTGCCGGCGGAACTGAAAGCAGTATTTGAAAAATTGCAGATGATATAGTGGTGACGGATGATGATTGAGAGTGGAATTTGCCCATGACAGATATTGAAAAATCAAGTGACAGAGTTGCCTTTTTGTAACTTTTTATTTGTCTTTTTCATTGGTAAAATAGGGGTATCAATAAAGGACAAAGGAGAAGATAAAATGGCAAACAGAATTATGTTAAACGAGACTTCCTACCATGGCGCAGGAGCAATTAAAGAAATCGCAAATGAGGCAAAGGCAAGAGCATTTAAGAAAGCATTTGTCTGTTCCGACCCGGATCTGATTAAGTTTGGCGTAACATCCAAAGTAACTGATGTATTGGATGAAGAAGGACTTGCTTATGAAATCTATTCAGATATTAAGGCAAATCCTACCATTCAGAACGTACAGCATGGTGTGGAAGCATTTAAAGCATCAAAAGCAGATTATATCATTGCAATTGGTGGTGGTTCTTCTATGGATACATCAAAAGCAATTGGTATCATTATTGCAAATCCGGAATTTGAGGATGTCAGAAGCTTAGAGGGTGTAGCTCCGACAAAGAAGCCTTGTGTTCCGATTATTGCTGTACCGACAACAGCCGGAACTGCAGCAGAAGTTACCATTAACTATGTAATTACAGATGTAGAGCGTAAGAGAAAATTTGTATGTGTAGACCCGCATGATATGCCGGTTATCGCAGTAATTGACCCGGAGATGATGTCATCTATGCCAAAGGGACTGACAGCTTCCACCGGAATGGATGCACTGACACATGCCATTGAAGGATATACTACAAAGGCTGCATGGGAAATGACTGATATGTTCCATTTGAAAGCGATTGAAATTATCAGCAGATCTTTAAGAAGTGCAGTTGCCAATGAAAAAGAAGGCCGTGAAGGAATGGCATTAGGACAGTATATTGCAGGAATGGGATTTTCTAATGTAGGACTTGGAATTGCACATTCCATGGCACATACATTAGGTGCTGTATATGATACTCCACATGGAGTTGCCTGTGCAATGATGCTTCCAATCGTAATGGAATACAACGCAGAATGCACTGGTGAGAAATATCGTGAGATTGCAAGAGCAATGGGTGTAAAAGGCGTAGATGACATGTCTGTAGAAGAATACAGAAAGGCAGCCATTGATGCGGTACAGCAGTTATCTGTAGATGTTGGAATTCCAACAAAATTAGAGGCGTTAAAGGAAGAAGACTTAGAATTCCTTGCAGAATCCGCTTTTGCTGATGCCTGTGCACCGGGCAATCCAAAGGATACAAATGTAGAGGATTTGAAAGCTTTATTCCGTAAACTGATGTAATCAGAAACTTAGACAATATATGATAGAAGAAAAGATAGCAGACTCCCGGAGCATCGGAAAAACGATGTTTCGGGAGTTCTTTATGAAAAATTTATTTGCGTCTGATAGGATGGAACCGTATAATAAATGTGGAAATCAAACCGGAGGAAGTAGGAAAAATCATAGAAGAAGAATCTATGTCAATATAGAATAGAGAGAGGAAAAGAAAAATGGCAGCACAGTTAGCTTTTGCAAGTGATTATATGGAAGGAGCACATCCGGCAATTCTCAAGAAGTTAGCGGAGACAAATCTGATAAAAAGTGCCGGATACGGACTGGATGAATATTCGGAAACTGCAAGGGAAAAGATTCGGAAGGCCTGCAATGCACCGGAGGCAGAGGTGCATTTTCTGGTGGGAGGAACGCAGACCAATGCCACGGTAATTGGTGCTCTGTTAGCATCCTATCAGGGAGTGATTGCGGCAGAGACCGGACATGTCAGTTCCCATGAGGCAGGAGCTATTGAAGCGGGTGGACATAAAGTGTTGACGATTCCGCAGACAGACGGAAAACTCAGCGCAGAAAAGGTAGAAGAAGTCTTAAATAAATTTAAAGAGGATGGCAACCGTGATCATATGGTGATGCCGGGAATGGTATACATTTCCCAGCCGACAGAATATGGAACCTTATATAACCGGCAGGAATTAGAAGCATTAAGTAAAGTATGCCGCAGCAATGGTATTCCACTTTATTTAGATGGAGCAAGACTGGCTTATGCACTGGCTTGTTCGGCGAATAATGTGACATTAGAAGATATTGCAGCATGCTGCGATGCCTTTTATATCGGAGGAACAAAATGCGGTGCATTGTTTGGAGAGGCAGTGGTATTTCCGAAGCCAGGACTTATTCCGCATTTCTTTACCATTATAAAACAGCATGGAGCACTGCTTGCTAAGGGACGGATACTTGGCATCCAGTTTGATGTCTTATTTGAAAATGATTTGTATGAGCATATCGGAGAGCCGGCAATTGCAACGGCAGATAAGATTCGGGAAGGCTTAAAGGAAAATGGAATTGAGCTTTATCTGGATGCTCCCACTAATCAGGTATTTTGTGTGGTAGACAATGCATTTATGGAAAAGCTTGCGCAAAAAGTTGAATTCAGCTTCTGGGAGAAAAAGGATGAGACGCATACGGTAATTCGTTTTGCAACCAGTTGGGCAACGACAATGGAAGACGTGGATGAGCTGATAAAATTGATTAAACAGATAAATGAGTAGATGAATGATAGACGGATAAACAGATAATGAATAAAAAGGATGGAATGAGGATTTAAAAGATGTGGGCAATACTAATGATAGTACTGTTTTTCAGTGCGTTTGCAGGAATCATCTATCTGATAAACCGGATTGGAAAATTTGGTTTCCTGAATAAAATAACAAAAGGAAAAAAGTGGCTGCGCATCCTAATTAGTGCGGTTTTGGTATGTGGAATCACCGTAATACTCTGGGTAGCGTGGGGTTCGATGAATGCTATGGTATGCTATAGTATGCATTCTGCATCTGATTATATTCTGGCTTATCAGTGACGGAATTTTTGCACTGATAAAAAAACGCCGGAAGAAATCTTTGAAAAGATATTATGCCGGAGCTGTGGCACTTGTATTTACCATAGGATATCTTGGAAGCGGCTGGTATCTGGCACATCATGTATGGGAGACGGACTATCAGATTCAGACGGATAAGGAAGTAGGAAGCCTTCGGGTGGCAGTATTTGCAGATTCCCATGTAGGGACAACTTTTCATGGGGAAGGCTTTGCCGAGCATATGAAAACCATAGAGGAGTAGCACCCGGATGTGGTTCTGATTGTGGGAGACTTTGTGGATGATGATACGACAAAAGAAGATATGATAGCCTGCTGCAAAGCATTAGGAGAGCTTGATACGACTTATGGTGTATATTATGTCTTTGGAAATCATGATAAAGGATATTATCCGCCGGAATACCGGGGCTATGATGGAAATGATTTGATAGTGGAATTAGAAAAAAATCAGGTACATGTTCTGCAGGATGAGGTAGAACTGATTGCGGATAAATTCTATATAATAGGAAGACAGGATAAATCCGAAGAATATGCAGAAAAAAAGAGCCACAATGGAAGAACTGACGGCAAACCTTGATCCGGATAAATTCTCCATTGTATTAGACCATCAGCCACAGGATTATGCAGCGCAGCAGAATGTCAATGTGGATCTGGTTCTTTCCGGACATACCCACGGTGGACAGCTATTCCCGCTGATGACCATTGAGAATCTTACGAAAATGACACCGGATGACCGTGTCTATGGATATGAGCAGAGAGAAAATACGAATTTTATTGTAACATCAGGAATTTCCGACTGGGCGATTAAGTTTAAAACGGGATGTAAGTCGGAGTATCTTATGATTGATATTGAAGGAAAATAAAAGAGGTGTATATGAAAAAGTTATTTTTGTATTTGACGGAATTTTTTGCAGGAATGTCAGTGATGGCAGTAGAGTTAGGCGCAAGCAGATTACTTGCACCATATTTTAGTTCTTCCCAGATAGTCTGGACAATCATTATCGGAACCATTATGATTGCCATGGCATTGGGAAATATTTATGGCGGAAGGACGGCAGACAAATCACCGAACCCGGATAAACTGTATGGAAGAATTATCATTGCCGCAATCTGGATTGCATTAATTCCGGTAGTGGGAAAATATATTATCATAGGAATATCAGCCCTTTTAATCTTTGCGGTAAATAATAATTTCCTGATTATTGCAGCTTTTGCAGCCTGCATGGTAATTTTCGTATTTCCGCTGTTTCTGTTGGGAACGGTAACACCATCCCTGGTAAAATATTCTGTTGATAATTTAGATGACAACGGAAAGACAGTAGGTACCTTAGGGGCATTTAACACCATCGGAAGCATCATTGGAACCTTTATCCCAACCTTTGTGACAATTCCGGCAGTAGGAACATCCGTTACATTTCTTATCTTTGCGGGAATTTTACTGGCATTATCCATCGTATATTTTATCAATGCGCATACCGGAAAGAAGAAAATAGTTGCATCTATTCTGATATTTGCACTGTGCTGCGGGTTTGGATATTCCGACTCATTTGCATTCTGGGAAAATAATCTGACCTATGAGGGGGAATCCGTATATAACTATCTTCAGGTATACGAAAATCAGGACAAGGTGTCCTTATCCACCAATGTGTTATTCGGTGTGCAGTCTGTGTATATGAAGCAGGATGAACTGACCGGCATGTATTATGATTATGCCATGGCGGCACCGCTTATGTTAAAAGACAAAGAAATATCAGACATGGATGTGCTGATTCTTGGAATGGGAACCGGTACTTATGCAACCCAGTGCCGGAAATATTTTGGAGATATGAATGTGGAAGGTGTTGAAATTGATGAGAAGATTACAAAGCTTTCCAGACAGTATTTTTCACTTTCGGAGGATGTGCCGGTAACGACTTATGATGGAAGAGCATTTTTAAATGCATCCGATAAGAAATACGATGTCATTATGGTAGATGCTTATCAGGATATTACGATTCCGTTTCAGATGTCTTCCGTTGAATTTTTTACGCTGGTAAAAGAGCATTTAAATAAAAATGGCGTAATGGTGGTGAATATGAACATGCGTGGGCAGAAAGAAGGAAATATTAACCAGTATCTTTCCGACACCATAGGAAGTGTATTTGGAACAGAATATACTGTGGATGTGGCAGGCTCTACAAACCGGGAACTGTTTGCATCCGACAATGGAGAAATTTTAAAGAATCTTTCTAACAACATTTCCAAGCTTGAAAATCAGGAGTTAAAGGGAATGATGACAGAGGTATTGGCAGATACCGTTTCCTATGAAAAGGGCGATTATATTCTTACAGATGATAAGGCACCGGTGGAACTTCTTGGAATGCAGGTGATTGATGAGATGATAAAAGATGAAGTTGCATATTATAAGGGAGTTTATAAAGAGGAAGGGCTGAAAGGACTGCTGAATTCCTTTTAAATATAAGAAAAATAGTAATTAACAAAAATTGTCTGAAAATTTTAGCACTCACCTCTTGACAGTGCTAATAATGCGTGCTATATTTATGCTTGGAAACAGAAATAACAGGAATTCGTTCATAGCACAGTGGGAAATGAGGTGAAAGATATGAACATTCAGAAATTTACACAGAAGTCAATGGAAGCAATCCAGGATTGCGAAAAATTAGCATATGAATATGGCAATCAGGAAATCGAGCAGGAACATCTTTTAGTGGCATTACTGCAGCAGGAAGATGGACTGATTTTAAAACTGATCGAGAAAATGGAAATCCAGAAGGAGCATTTTGTAGACAATGCAATCCGCCATCTGGAAGCAAGAACCAAGGTGTCCGGCGGCCAGGTTTATGTCGGCCAGGCATTGAATAAGGTATTGATTAGTGCAGAGGATGAGGCAAAGCAGATGGGAGATGATTATGTTTCTGTAGAGCATCTGTTTTTATCCTTATTAAGATATCCGAACCCTGCATTAAAGGAAATTTTTAAGGAATATGGTATTACAAGAGACCGTTTCCTGCAGGCACTGTCTACGGTGCGTGGCAACCAGCGTGTGACCTCCGATAATCCGGAAGCTACTTATGATACCTTAAATAAATATGGTTATGATATGGTAGAGAGGGCGAGAGACCAGAAGCTGGATCCGGTCATCGGACGAGATGCAGAAATCCGGAATGTAGTGCGTATTTTGTCCCGTAAGACGAAAAACAATCCGGTACTGATTGGCGAACCCGGTGTAGGTAAAACCGCAGTTGTAGAGGGACTGGCACAACGGATTGTACGTGGTGATGTTCCGGAAGGATTAAAGGATAAGAAGCTCTTTGCACTGGATATGGGTGCATTGGTAGCCGGAGCAAAATACCGTGGTGAATTTGAGGAACGTCTGAAAGCAGTATTGGATGAAGTAAAGAAATCCGAAGGACAGATTATCCTCTTTATCGATGAGCTGCATACCATTGTTGGTGCAGGAAAAACCGATGGAGCCATGGATGCCGGACAGCTTTTAAAACCAATGCTTGCCCGTGGAGAACTGCATTGTATCGGTGCTACCACATTGGATGAGTACCGGGAATACATTGAAAAGGATGCCGCATTGGAACGAAGATTCCAGCCGGTTATGGTAGACGAACCAACGGTAGAAGATACTATTTCTATCCTGCGTGGATTAAAGGAGAGGTATGAAGTATTCCATGGAGTAAAGATTACCGACAGTGCACTGGTTTCCGCAGCAGTGCTTTCGAACCGTTATATCTCAGACCGGTTCTTACCGGATAAGGCAATTGACCTGGTGGATGAAGCCTGTGCACTGATTAAGACAGAGCTTGATTCCATGCCGACCGAGTTAGACGAACTGAACCGTCGTGTCATGCAGTTAGAGATTGAAGAGACTGCATTGAAAAAAGAGGATGACCGTCTGAGCCAGGAGCGTCTGGCAGACTTACAGAAAGAGTTAGCAGAGCTTCGGAGTGAGTTCCAGAATAAGAAGGCACAGTGGGACAATGAAAAGAAATCCGTAGAGAAAGTCCAGAAGCTGCGTGAGGATTTGGAAAGCCTGAAAAATGAAATCCAGCAGGCAGAGCAGAGCTATGATTTAAATAAAGCGGCAGAATTAAAATATGGTAAGCTGCCGCAGTTACAGCAGCAGTTGGAAATTGAAGAAGAAAAAGTCAAAGGTGAAGATTTATCACTGGTACATGAAAGTGTCAGCGAAGAAGAAATCGCAAAGATTATCTCCCGCTGGACCGGAATCCCGGTAGCAAAACTGACTGAGAGCGAACGAAATAAGACACTGCACCTTGATGAAGAACTGCATAAACGTGTCATTGGACAGGACGAGGGCGTTACCAAGGTAACAG
Source organism: Roseburia sp. OM03-7AC (assembly GCF_003462625.1). Lineage (NCBI taxonomy): Bacteria > Bacillati > Bacillota > Clostridia > Lachnospirales > Lachnospiraceae > Roseburia > Roseburia sp. OM03-7AC. Next base: position 1,213,524 of record NZ_QTZJ01000001.1, on the reverse strand, counting down.
AAGCAATCATCCGTTCCAAAGCCGGAATCAAAGACCCGAGCAAGCCAATCGGTTCTTTCCTGTTCTTAGGACCAACCGGTGTAGGTAAGACAGAGCTTGCCAAAGCATTAGCAAGCTGCCTTTTCGATGATGAATCCAATATGGTCCGTCTCGATATGAGCGAGTATATGGAGAAATATTCCGTCTCCCGTCTGATTGGAGCACCTCCTGGATATGTAGGCTATGATGAAGGTGGTCAGCTGACGGAGGCAGTCCGCCGGAAACCGTATTCCGTAGTCCTCTTTGATGAGGTGGAAAAAGCACATCCGGATGTCTTTAATGTACTGCTTCAGGTACTGGATGACGGACGAATTACCGATTCCCAGGGACGTACCGTAGACTTTAAGAATACCATTATTATCATGACTTCTAACTTAGGCTCCATGCATCTGTTGGAGGGCATTGACGAAAATGGCGAGATTCGTCCGGAAGCAGAAGAAGCTGTCATGGAAGAACTGAAGGGTAACTTCCGGCCGGAATTTTTAAACCGTCTGGATGAAATTATTATGTTCAAGCCGCTGACCAAAGACAACATCGGCAACATTATCAAGTTACTGATGGAAGATCTGAATAAACGTCTTGCAGACCGTGAACTGAAAGTGGAGCTGACCAAGGCTGCCGAGGATTATATTACCGAGAAAGGTTATGACCCGGTATATGGTGCAAGACCACTGAAACGTTTCCTGCAGAAATATGTGGAGACATTGGCTGCAAAATTGATTCTTGCAGATAAAGTCAGAGAGGGAGATACCATTCTTATCGACCTTACCGATGGAGAACTGACTGCCAGCGCAAAACCGGCGACCGCCTGAAATGGTTCAAGCCTGACATAATAAGAAATGCAGTTGCTGCATATATTGTCAGGAGAGCAGAAAAGTAACGGTGTAAAATGAGTCGAATCCGAAAAGCATTGATATGGATGAATCTGGCACTGGCGGTATTGGTAATTGCCGCCGGAGCCTGTCGGATCCGTGTCAATCATCTGGTAAATGCAGAGAGCATGAATATAAAGAAAACAAGTGGAATAAAAGAGGTTGCATTGACATTTGACGATGGACCAAGCCCGGAATGTACGAAAGATTTACTGGAAGGGCTGAAGGAGCGCAATGTCAAAGCAACCTTTTTTGTAATCGGAGAGAAAGCAGAGGCATATCCGGATTTGATAAAGAAAATTCAGGATGATGGGCATATCATAGGAAATCATTCCTATACCCATGTGAACCTTGGCATCTTATCGAAGAAAGATGCCTGTGAGCAGATTCGAAAGACCAATGATGCCATTTATCAGATTACCGGGGAATATCCGCAGTTTTTGCGTTCTCCTTTCGGAAGCACCCAGAAGAATTTGGACTGTCAGATGAATATGATAGAGGTGCTCTGGGATGTAGACCCAAGGGACTGGGAGGTGCAGAATAAGGAAAAAGTCGTCAATAAAGTAATGACGGATGTCAAAGATGGTGATATTATTTTATTACATGACGGTTATGACAGCAGTATGCTGGCAGCCTTTGAGATTATTGACCGGCTGCAGGCACAGGGTTATGAATTTGTAACGGTAGATAAGCTGATATTTGAGTTACCTTGAGAAAAAAGAATGTTTCAATGGATTTTTTGTGTGTTTTCACTGGAAAATCGAGAAAAAATACCAGAATAGACTTGTCAAAAGGCAAAAATTAAGGTATGGTATCTTAGGATGAAATGAATTATTTTAAAGCTCAAATGTCATTTTGAAACCAAAAAAGTATAAAAATGAAGAAAAATAAGAGTAAAAATGCAAGATTCGTTTTGAAATTATGCAAGGAGCAAAAATGGATTTATTTGATTACATGCGGGAACAGAATATGGAAAAAGAGTCTCCCCTTGCGGCAAGACTTCGTCCCACGACCTTAGACGAAGTAGTCGGGCAGGAACATATTATCGGAAAGGACAAGCTGTTATATCGTGCCATTAAAGCAGATAAGTTAAGTTCTATTCTTTTCTATGGACCGCCGGGAACCGGAAAGACCACGCTGGCAAAAGTGATTGCCAATACCACCAGTGCTGAATTCCTTCAGATGAATGCTACATCTGCAGGAAAGAAGGACATGGAGGAAGTGGTGCAGCAGGCAAAGAACAATCAGGGAATGTATGGAAAGAAAACGATTCTTTTCATCGACGAGATTCATCGTTTTAATAAAGGACAGCAGGACTACCTTCTGCCTTTTGTAGAAGACGGAACGATTATCCTGATTGGTGCCACAACGGAAAATCCATATTTTGAAGTCAATGGAGCTTTACTATCCCGTTCCATTATTTTTGAACTGCATGCACTGGAAAAAGAAGATATTAAGAAGCTTTTGGTGCGGGCAGTTACTGATAAGGAAAAAGGAATGGGTGCATATCAGGCAGTCATCGATGAGGATGCACTGGAATTCATGGCAGATGTTGCCAATGGAGATGCAAGAGCAGCTCTTACCGCCATTGAACTTGGAATCTTAACCACACCACGAAGCGAAGACGGACTTATCCATATTACAATCGATGTGGCACAGGAATGTATCCAGAAGCGTGTAGTGAAATATGATAAGGCAGGCGATAATCATTATGATACGATTTCTGCATTTATCAAAAGTATCCGTGGAACAGACCCGGATGCAGCCCTTTATTACCTCGCAAGAATGTTATATGCAGGAGAAGATATCCGTTTCATCGCAAGAAGAATCATGATCAGCGCGGCAGAGGATGTTGGTACAGCAGACCCGATGGCATTGAATGTAGCGGTTTCTGCAGCACAGGCAGTAGAACGCATCGGTATGCCAGAGGCACAGATTATTCTTGCAGAAGCAGTTGCCTATGTGGCAAGTGCACCAAAGAGTAATGCATCCTATATGGGACTGAATCGTGCGATGGATGTGGTAGAACATACCAAAACGGCACCGATACCAAATCACTTAAAGGATGCACATTACAAATCCGCCGGAAAATTAGGACATGGTCTGGGTTATCTTTATTCCCATGATTACCCGCACCACTATGTCAGACAGCAGTATCTTCCGGATGGGCTGACGGATTCGGTATTTTACGAGCCGACCGACAATGGAAAAGAAAAAGAAATCGCCCAGTGGCTTCACTGGTTAAAAGAAAATGATGAATGATACAGGAGGAAGGAATAAGATGCAGTCTTATCAGGAAATGTCAAAAGAAGAATTGTATAAGGTAAAGGAAGGTCTTGAAAAAGAGTATGCAAAATACAAGGGAATGGGTCTTTCTTTAAATATGGCAAGAGGAAAGCCGGCAGCAACCCAGCTCGACCTTGTCATGCCGATGCTGGATGTATTAAACAGCAGCAGTGAATTAATTGCAGAAGATGGTACAGATTGTAGAAATTATGGAGAATTAAAAGGAATTCCGGAAGCAAGAAAATTAATTGCAGATATGGTAGGAAGCACACCGGACCATGTTTTTGTATACGGTAATTCCAGTTTAAATGTTATGTACGATACCGTATCCCGTTCCTTTACCCACGGTGTCATGGGAAGTACACCATGGTGCAAACTGGATAAAGTAAAATTCTTATGTCCGGTACCGGGCTATGACCGTCATTTCGGAGTAACAGAATTTTTCGGTGTAGAAATGGTAAATGTACCGATGACTTCCGAAGGACCGGATATGGATATGGTAGAGCGTCTGGTAAGCAGCGATGATTCCATTAAAGGAATCTGGTGTGTACCAAAATATTCCAATCCTCAGGGAATCACTTATTCCGATAAAACTGTCCGCCGTATGGCAGCATTAAAGCCGGCAGCAGAAGACTTCCGTATTTACTGGGACAATGCCTATGTAGTACATCATCTCTATGAAGATGAGCAGGATGACCTTTTAGATATCATCAGCGAATGTGAGAAAGCCGGCAACCCGGATATGGTATATGAATTCTGCTCTACATCAAAGGTAAGCTTCCCAGGAAGCGGTATCGCAGCAATTGTAACCTCTAAGGCAAACCTTGAGTTCATTGAAAAACAGTTTACGATGCAGACCATCGGACATGATAAGATTAATCAGCTTCGTCATGTACGTTATTTCAAAAATATTGACGGAATCAATGCACATATGATGAAACAGGCAGCAATTATGCGTCCGAAGTTTGAAATGGTAGAAAGAACATTGCAGGATGAATTAGGCGAGCTTGGAATCGGTTCCTGGATTAGCCCGAAGGGTGGATACTTCATCTGCTTTAATACTTTACCGGGATGTGCAAAGAGTGTTGTTGCCAAAGCAAAAGAAGCAGGCGTTGTTATGACACCGGCAGGAGCACCTTTCCCTTATGGAAAAGACCCGGAGGATTCTGTTATCCGTATTGCACCAAGCTTCCCGACTATGGAAGAACTTGAGACAGCAACTAAAATTTTTGTACTTTGCGTCAAACTTGCAAGCGTAGAAAAACTGCTTGCAGAATAGAAAGAATCATATGAAACAGGAAAAAAGACAGGGAATTTTATTTATTATAGGAGCAGGCTTCTTCTTTGCACTGATGACATTTTTTGTCCGGCTGTCAGGAGACCTGCCTACGATGGAAAAGGCTTTTTTCCGAAATGCAGTAGCTGCCATTGTGGCAGCTTTTCTGCTCATCCGGGCAAAAGAGCCATTCTATGCACCAAAGAAAAGCTGGGGCGGACTCTTCATGCGAAGCTTCTGCGGAACGGTAGGATTAATCTGTAATTTCTATGCCATTGACCGGCTGAATATTGCAGATGCCAATATGTTAAATAAGTTATCGCCTTTCTTTGCAATTATTATGTCAACCTTTATCTTAAAGGAAAAGGCAAATAAAGTAGAATGGGGAGCAGTTGTGCTGGCATTTACCGGAGCACTACTTGTCATTAAGCCATCCTTTGATATACAGTTTGTTTACGGACTGATTGGAGCACTGGGCGGACTGGGTGCAGGAATTGCTTATACCTATGTGCGTAAATTGGGAAAAATGGGAGTGAAGGGACCGGTTATTGTCCTTTGTTTTTCACTCTTTTCCTGTGTTGTCACATTGCCATTTTTTATCATCGGATATAAGCCTATGAGCATGACACAGTTTGTCTGCCTTATGCTGGCTGGCGTATGTGCAGCAGGCGGACAGATCTGCATTACCACAGCATATACGAAAGCACCGGCAAAAGAGATATCTGTTTTTGATTACACCCAGATTGTCTTTGCAGCACTTCTTGGCATTCTGTTCCTGGATCAGATACCGGATGTCCTCAGTATTGCAGGCTATATTGTAATCATTGGAACTGCCATATTTAAGTGGCAGTATAATATGAAATACGACACCTAGAAAAGGAAATTGGAAAAGATTTCTGAAAATGCACTTTTTTACGGTAATGCGTAAAATTACAGTTGCGTTGAATCAGGCTATCACTTATAATGATACTCAAAGTAAATATATTGGGCGATTGCGAAATTGGATAGATGTACTTTCTGAAATTTTAGATATAAAAGGGTATTTGAAGTTATTTGTACTGGAATGCCAGCAGTTCTTAAGTGTATGTTTTTATCGCGTTACGCAAAACATGCCTTTTAGAACTGCGGGATTTCAGTGCAGACTCCAAATCCCCTTTCATAGCAAAATTTTGAAAGAAAAGCTGTCCCCTTTTGCAATCGCCTAAAGAAAATCACATAGAGAAGGAGAAGAAACATGTATACATTAGAAGATATTCAGGCAGTGGACATGGAAGTTGCAGATGCCATTACCAAAGAATTTGACCGTCAGAACAGCCACATTGAGCTGATCGCATCTGAGAACTGGGTAAGCCCGGCAGTAATGTCAGCAATGGGCAGTGTAATGACCAATAAATATGCAGAAGGATATCCGGGAAAGAGATATTATGGTGGATGTGACTGCGTTGATATTGTAGAGAACCTGGCAATTGAGAGAGCAAAAGAGCTGTTTGGCTGTGACTATGTAAATGTACAGCCACATTCCGGTGCACAGGCAAACATGGCTGTACAGTTTGCTATTTTAAAACCGGGTGATACCGTAATGGGAATGAACTTAGACCATGGTGGACATTTAACACACGGAAGTCCGGTAAACTTCTCCGGAACATATTTCCATATTGTGCCTTATGGTGTAAATGATGAAGGCTTCATTGACTATGACAATGTTATGCAGATTGCAATGGAATGTAAGCCAAAGATGATTATTGCAGGTGCATCTGCATATGCAAGAACCATTGATTTCAAGAAATTCCGTGAAATCGCAGATGCCTGTGGTGCAGTTCTTATGGTTGATATGGCACATATCGCAGGACTTGTTGCAGCAGGACTTCATCCAAGCCCAATCCCATATGCAGATGTTGTAACAACAACAACCCATAAGACCTTAAGAGGACCAAGAGGCGGAATGATTCTCTGCAATCAGGAAGCAGCAGATAAATATAACTTTAATAAGGCAGTATTTCCGGGAATCCAGGGTGGACCTTTAATGCATGTCATTGCAGCAAAGGCAGTCTGCTTAAAAGAAGCGTTACAGCCGGAATTCAAGGTATATCAGCAGGGTATTATTGATAATGCCCAGGCACTTTGCAAGGGATTATTAAGCCGTGACATCAGGATTGTATCCGGCGGAACTGACAACCATCTGATGTTAGTAGACCTTACTAATTATGATTTGACAGGTAAGGCAGTAGAAAAATTATTAGACTCTGTAAATATCACCTGTAATAAGAATACCATTCCGAATGATCCAAAGTCTCCATTTGTAACCAGTGGCGTCCGTCTCGGTACTGCAGCTGTTACATCAAGAGGCATGAATACAGAGGATATGGATAAGATTGCAGAAGCAATTGCCATGATGATTAAAGAGGGTGAAACAGCTTCTGAAAAAGCAAGAGCAATCGTATCAGAGTTAACTGCAAAATATCCTTTGAAATAAATTACAAAAAATTTCGTCAGGAAATTAATGATTTCTTAAGAAATCTTAGGAATTATCCATGCTGTATTTCAGATAAGAAAATGATAAAATAGTCGTAAAGTATGAAAGCTTTACGGCTATTTTTTCGATTGTCAGGCATTCCTGAGAAACTGCCAACGGCAGCTTCTACAGGTAAAAGGCAGAAAAAAGGAATTATTCAGGAGGAGACAGATGAGCAAAAAGAAGGTAGGCATTATTATTGGAGTTATTGCAGCTGCAGTAGTTGCAGCCGGAGTAGGATTCTATTTCCTAAGAGGAAAGAGCAGTGGTGGAAATTCGGCAGACAAGGTATATGTAGAAAAAGTATCTGCAATCATGAACCAGTCAGCAGGAGTCAATAACCGTTACAGTGGTGTGGTAGAACCACAGGAGACCTTAGAGATAAATAAGGATTCCGAACGTAAGGTAAAGGAAGTATACGTTTCTGTTGGTGATGAAGTAGAAGAGGGAACCGTATTATTTTCCTATGATACAGAGGATTTGCAGATGCAGATAGACCAGGCAAAGCTTGAGATGGAAGGCATTGCAAATGACATTTCAAATTCAAATGCACAGATTGCAGAATTACAGAAAGAAAAAGCAAGTGCACCGGAAGACCAGCAGTTTGAATATACCACACAGATTCAGACTCTGCAGACTTCCATTAAGCAGTCAGAATATAACAAGAAAAGCAAACAGGCAGAGATTGACAAATACCAGAAATCCATCGACAACTCAGAAGTAACCAGTAAGATGGCTGGTGTTGTAAAAGAAATCAATGAAAACGGGGTGGATTCCAATGGAAATACTGTAGCATATATGAAAATATTAGCTACAGGCGAGTACCGTGTAAAGGGAACGATTGATGAGACTTCTGTAGGAACAATATCTGAGGGAACACCGGTTATTTTACGTTCCAGATTAGATGAGACGCAGACCTGGACAGGAAGTATTTCCAAGATTGATACTGAAAGCACGCAGACTGACAGTAATTCTTCTTATATGTATGATGGAAGCAGCTCCGGAGATTCTGCGTCCAAGTATTCATTTTATGTTACTTTGGACAGTACAGACGGACTGATGTTAGGACAGCATTTATATATAGAGCCGGATTACGGACAGGGCGAGGTTGAAGAAAAGGAAGGACTCTGGCTGTATGACTATTATATTGTGCAGGATGATGGAGACCCATATGTGTGGGCAGCAGATAAGAAGAACCGTCTGGAAAAACGTAAAGTGGAATTAGGCGAGCATGATGAAAATCTGGGTGAATATGAGATTAAATCCGGACTTTCTGAAGATGACCTGATTGCATTCCCGATGCAGGGACTGTATGAGGGTGTAGCTGCAGTTACCAATATGGAAGAAGTAGATTATTCTTCTCCGTTATACAATCAGGAATCTACAGATGATTCCGGTATGGATGAGGGAATGTATGATGAAGCCGGAACTGAATCTATGGATGAAGGCATGTATAATACTGACGGAACCGAATACATGGACGAAGGAATATATGATGAAGCCGGAACTGAATTAACAGATAGCGGCGAGTCAGGTGCGACAGATTCGGAGGTGGTTGAATGATTCTGAATCTGCAGCATATCTATAAAGATTACAATCAGGATAAACTGGTAGTTCCGGTATTGAAGGATGTATCTTTACAGGTAGAAGAAGGAGAATATGTTGCTATCATGGGACCGTCCGGTTCCGGAAAGACAACATTGATGAATATTATCGGATGTCTGGACAGACCGACTTCCGGAACCTATGAACTGGCAGAAAAGGATGTCTTAAACTTAAAAGACCGTGAGATGTCGGCTGTCCGACTGAACAGTATTGGATTTGTATTCCAGAGTTTTCAGCTGATGCCAAGGGAAAGTGCACTGGATAACGTATCACTTCCGCTGAGCTATGCCGGTGTAAAGAAGAAAGAACGGAAAGAAAGAGCACAGAAGGCATTGGAGCGTGTAGGCTTAGGAGACCGTTCCGGATTCCGCCCGACACAGCTTTCCGGTGGACAGAAGCAGAGAGTGGCAATTGCCCGTGCCATGGTAAATAATCCGAAGATTTTACTGGCGGATGAGCCGACCGGAGCATTGGACCAGAAATCCGGTAAACAGATTATGGAACTGTTCCAGAGCCTGAATGATGAGGGCGTTACCATTGTCATGATTACCCACGATATTAATATTGCAAAGCAGGCAAAGAGAATCCTCCATATAGTAGACGGAGAAATATTTACAGACGATGAGGAGGGCAAGGCATGAAAAAGAAAGTTATAATTGCAATTCTAATCGTAGTTTTAACCGGAGGTGGAATCACCGGAGGAGTAGTAGGATACCGGGCATACCAGAACAGTAAGCTGGTAGCAGAGGTACAGTCAGTATCCATGTTAAATACCGGTTTCTGGGGTGACAGCATGGAAAGTGACGGAACCGTGACCAATGGACAGCAGCAGGATGTTTATGTCAGCACAGAGCAGACCGTTCAGAAAGTATTTGTAACAGAAGGACAGGAAGTATCCGAAGGTGACCCACTGTTACAGTATGATATGACCAATATTGACCTTGCAATTGAGATGAAGAAATTAGACATCCAGACGACCGAAAATAATATTGCTGTAGCACAGAAGGAATTGGAAAAGCTTAAAAATACCAAGCCGGTCAGCAATACCACAACAAGTACACCGTCTGTAGACAGTGTGACACCATCAGCACCGGAAACACCATCTACGGATACTTCTGTAACCACACCGGATACGGTAGAAGAGAAGAACGGAGATGCCTATAATTATATTTCAACAACGGCGCAACCATATACCGGAGATGGAAGCCAGGAGAATCCATACCGCTTCTTATGTACAAAGGAAGCATATGTCTATGGAAGCTATCTGAATACATTGAAAAGTGAGGGGAAGGTTGCGGTATTTGAAATTCATGACGGAAATACCGTAGCCGGAACCTTAATCAGTGCATGGACAAAAGTCGGTGCAGCTTTAGAGGAAGCAGACCCGGATGCAAAATGGTATGTTATTGATGGAAGTAAAGTAATTAATGAGCCGGATATCCCGGATACCCCGGTCGAACCGGTTGTACCGGATACACCATCTGTACCGGATGATAACCAGCAGAGCGGATATACGGCAGATGAACTGGCAAAAGAGATTGCGGATAAAGAAAAAGAACTGACTAAGCTTGATCTGGATAAAAGAAAAGCGGAGCTTGCGTTGAAACAGATGGAAAGCCAGTCAGAAGATGGAATGGTTTATGCTGAGTTTAATGGTACCGTAAAGAAAGCAGGAGATCCGGATAATCTTCCAAATGATGGAAGTGCATTTTTGACACTTTCCGGTTCGGATGGTCTATATGTAAAAGGAATACTAAATGAGCTTGCATTGGAACAGGTGAAGGTGGGACAGAGTGTTACAGCAACCTCCTGGAGCACCGGAATGGTATTCGATGCAACGATAACAGAGATTAATGATTACCCGGAAGATGCAAATGGATATTATGGCAGTGGTAATCCAAATGCCTCCTATTATGGTTATACTGCATATATTGAAGACAGTACCGGACTTAGCAATGGAGATAACTTAAGCCTTTCCATCAATCTTGGCGGAGATGAAGATGCTTCTGATAAGATTTATCTGGATAAAGCGTATGTGCGTAAGGAAGATGGTAAGAGCTATGTCATGAAGGATGATGGAACCGGTCATCTGGTAAAGCAGTATGTGAAGACAGGAAAGACCATATACGGATATGCAGTAGAAATCAAATCCGGAGTTACAATGGATGATTATCTTGCTTTTCCATATGGCAAGACAGCAAAAGAAGGAGTCAAAACCAATAAGGATGAAGATTCCGGAACTGAAATGTATTAGTAGGAGGGACGAACATGTTAGAAAATTTAAGATTATCTTTTCAGGGTATCTGGTCACACAAGATGCGTTCCTTCTTAACTATGCTGGGTATTATTATTGGTATTGCAGCAATTATTGCAATTGTATCTACGATTAAAGGAACGAATGAACAGATTGAGCAGAACCTGATTGGCGCAGGCGATAACAATGTTACAGTGCAGTTGTATCAGGGAGATTATTCCATGGATTTTTCCTATGGAAGTGTACCGGGTGGAATTCCGGTAATTACAAATGAAGCACTGGAGCAGATTAAAGATCTGGATGAAGTAGAGGATGCATCTTTATTCCTTTCCAGACAGGATTATGATGGAGCATACTATAAAAATACTTCTCTTTCCGGCGGTTATATTATGGGAGTAGACAATGGCTACTTTAATACTGCGGGAATGATTATGAAGAGCGGGCGCTGCTTTACCGAAGAGGACTACAGTGATTTTGCAAAGGTCGCAATCTTAGATGAAGATTCTGCAGAAGCATTATTTCAGGGCGAGAATCCAATTGGAAAGACCATTGAGATTAAGCAGCAGCCATATATTGTTGTAGGAATTGCAACCAAGAGCGAGCAGTTCGAACCGGTTATCAATTCCATGGATGATTATTATACTTATTCCCAGGACAGCAGTGGTAAGATTTATGTACCATCTGTAACCTGGCCGATTATCTATCGTTATGACGAACCACAGCAGGTTCTCATTAAAGCAAAGAGCACCAGCGATATGACCAATGCAGGAAAGAAGAGTGCCGATATTTTAAATGGCTATCTTGCAACATCGGATGATACCATTAAGTACAAATCCGAAGACTTACTGGAGCAGGCAAAACAAATTCAGCAGTTGAGCCAGTCCACCAATACCATGTTAATCTGGATTGCCGGAATTTCCCTTCTGGTTGGCGGTATCGGTGTAATGAATATCATGCTGGTATCCGTAACGGAGCGTACCAGTGAGATTGGTCTGAAGAAAGCAATCGGAGCAAGAAAGTCTGTTATCTTAGGACAGTTCTTAACCGAGGCAGCAGTACTTACCAGTTTAGGCGGATTGATTGGAGTTCTGGTGGGAATCATATTAGCTGAGATTATCTCAAAACTTAGTACCACACCGGTTGCCATCAGTGCACCGGCAGCCGTAGGCGGCGTGGTATTCTCCATGATTATCGGAATTATTTTCGGTCTTCTGCCATCCTATAAGGCAGCAAACTTAGACCCAATCGAGGCATTGCGTCACGAGTAAAAAATAGAAAAATGTAGACCTATAGGACAAGATGTAAAAAAGAGAGGAAAATTCAGAAGATGAAATTTCCTCTCTTTTATGTTGCATTTTTATGGCGTAAATGAGCTGTTTTTATATCAGAAAGACCAAGAAAATAATCGGAAGAAACACTATAGTAATGGCAGAGCTTCAGAAGATGGCGGATAGGAAGCTCATTAGCACCACGTTCGTAACGGGCATACATGGTCTGGGAAGTTCCGAGAACGTCGGCAATTTCCTGCTGGGTTTTGTCATGGTCTTCGCGTAAATTACGCATTCGCTGTATATAATCCATATAATCTCCAAATCTAAAAATAAATCCGGAATTTTTCAAAAATAAATTTATATAATTCTCAAAAAATCCAGAATATATCCTAAAAATAGTATGTCTTGCAGAGGACTTTTTTAATTTATCATAATAAAGATGTTTACTATTGATTTTAGTAAATATATGTACTAAAATAGAGAGCAGTTCAAATGATAAAAGGAAGATAAACAGGAAAGGCGGACATTTATGAAAAACAGAAAGATTTCAACAGCAATAGCGGAAAAAGTTATGACAGGAGTATTAACGATACTTATGGCAATATCAGTTACAGCCTGTGGCAGCACGAAAGAGCAGGCAAATCCAGCCGCCACAGAAGTGACCGAAGCAGTTGCCACAACTGAGACAGAGAGCGAGACAGCAACGGAGGCAAAGGTAGAAAATGAGGTCGTGACAGAGACCGAGGCAGTGACGGAGACAGAAACAGAGGAGCCGGTGCTGTTTCGGGTGAAGGTTACGAATTCAAATGGAGCATATTTAACAGACCAGCCAAGCAGTGAAGTATATAGTGAATACTTTTTGGTGGAAAATGGAACAGAGTTTGATGTATTAGAAGTTTTTGAAAATGATACAGAGGCGGCTACCTTTTATGGGGTTGATTGGAATGGACATAGAGAGTTTTTGTGGGATAAAGATGTCACCGTTATCGACTAACCATACATTCATCACATTTTTCAGCAACACAGTATTTTAGATATAAAGAACTGCAAAAATTTTGTTAAAAGAAAAATCGCTTAGACCGTGAATGTGCCAAGGCACATTCTTTTTCCAGAAATGAACATGGATATAGTAAAAAGTAACAAAAATTCCTTCCGAATTTTGTTATGGGTTTTATGGTTTTACGATGGTTTACGATGGTTTACGAATGGAAAACTTGATAACATAGTCAAATTATGATATGATGTGACTATAATATAGGCGGAGGTGTTTTTTATGCATGCATTACAGGAAACAATACGACCATCTGCAGATTTAAGAAATCATTATAGTGAAATTTCAAAACAATGCAGAGAAGAAAATGAAGCGGTTATAATCACAGTAAACGGTCGTGGTGATACAGTCTCTCTTTCGTATGAGGAATATAAAAGAATGAAGTCAAGAATAGAACTTTTGGAAATTCTTACAGAAGCGGAAGATGATGTAAAGAATGGTAGAGTAGCACCGGTTCGTGAAACATTTGATGATTTAAGACAAATGCTTGGGGAGGAATAGAATTATTGAAATATGAAGTTGTTCGTACAGAAACGGCAGATGCGCAGATTAGAAAAATCGTATTGTATATAGCCGAAAATTTTGGTAATAAGGTTGCACTGGAAAAATTAGAAGAACTGGAACAGAATATTCTTGATTTGGCGGTTCATCCATTAAAGGGGGGAGAACCGCATTATCTTGTATTGAAAAGACAAGGGCATCGGGTGTTGATATTGGAAAAAAATCTGGTTTTCTATAAGATAAATGAAGAAAATAAAAGAGTTATAATCTATGCTGTTGTTGATCAGCGCCAGGATTACTTAAATATAATCAGAGGATTGTAGAATCCCCTTGCGTAAATCCAATCCCCGCGCTATAATAGGGAACAGAGTAAAAACAGCGTTTGACGAAAGCTAAGATTGACGGAATAATTCAGAGAGCCGGCGGCTGGTGTGAGCCGGTATTAGGAAGCAATTGGTCCACTTTCGGAGGCTGGTGGTGAAAGCCACGGGTTCGTACCCCTTATGATACGCAATGAAGTGGTCGCAGGCAAAGAAGAGAAGACGTAAAAAGAGATGCGGCAAAATGGGTGGCAACGCGGAACGGTAGATAAGCCTTTCGTCCCATGTATGAAAATGCATGGGATGGAAGGCATTTTTTATGCGAGTAGCGAGAAAAATCGCATGCTTACGAATCAATCCTATAAAATTTTCAAAAAAAGCACATGATATCAAAGAAGGAGAACAAAGATGATTGATTTAAAATTCTTACGGGAAAATCCGGACATCGTAAAAGAGAACATTAAGAAGAAATTCCAGGATCACAAATTGCCACTGGTAGACGAGGTAATTGAGTTAGATGAGCAGGCAAGAAGTGCACAGCAGGAAGCAGATGCATTACGTGCAAACCGTAACAGTATTTCCAAGCAGATTGGTGCATTGATGGGACAGGGCAAGAAAGACGAAGCTATGGCATTAAAAGAGCAGGTAAGCAAAGATGCAGCCCGCCTTGCAGAGTTAGAAGAGCAGGAAAAAGATTTACAGGAAAAGATTACCAGGATTATGATGACAATTCCAAACATCATAGACCCATCCGTTCCGATTGGAAAAGATGATTCCTGTAACGTAGAAATTGAAAAATTTGGTGAGCCGGTTGTTCCGGATTTTGAAATCCCATATCATACCGATATCATGGATCGTTTCCATGGTATTGATTTGGACGCAGCAGGAAAAGTTGCGGGAAATGGCTTCTACTATCTGATGGGAGACATTGCAAGAGTACATTCTGCAGTTATTTCTTATGCAAGAGATTTTATGATTGACCGTGGATTCACATACTGTGTACCACCATTTATGATTCGGAGCAATGTTGTAACCGGTGTTATGAGTTTTGATGAAATGGATGCCATGATGTATAAAATCGAAGGCGAGGATTTGTATCTGATTGGTACTTCTGAGCATTCCATGATTGGTAAATTCATTGATACCATCAATGATGAAGAAAAACTTCCATATACTCTGACCAGCTACTCTCCATGTTTCCGTAAAGAAAAAGGAGCACATGGTATTGAAGAACGTGGTGTATATCGTATCCACCAGTTTGAGAAGCAGGAAATGATTGTTGTATGTAAGCCAGAAGAGTCCAAAGAGTGGTATGACAAGCTCTGGAAGAATACCGTAGATTTGTTCCGCAGCTTAGATATTCCGGTACGTACCCTTGAGTGCTGTTCCGGAGACTTAGCAGACTTGAAAGTGAAATCCTGTGACGTAGAAGCATGGTCTCCACGTCAGAAGAAATACTTCGAAGTAGGAAGCTGCTCTAACTTAGGCGATGCACAGGCAAGAAGACTGAAAATCCGTGTCAAAGGCAAGGATGGAAATAAATATTTCGCACATACCTTAAATAATACTGTAGTTGCACCACCTCGTATGCTGATTGCGTTCTTAGAGAACAACCTCAATGCGGACGGAAGCGTAAATATTCCAAAGGCATTGCAGCCATATATGGGTGGAAAAGAAAAACTGATTCCACTGGATTAATAGAAAATAAGAATTTTGGAAACTGATTTTAGAAAATGAGTTTCAAACAGTGAGAAAATCAAAAGAAACAGGAAACTGTGTTTTGTGTATAAAATTCACAAGACACAGTTTCTTTTTTATGAAGAACTATTGTGAAAAGTGTGATAATTATTGATAAAAATAACCGGATATTGTATAATATATACAAATACTGTGATGAATCACGACAAAAAACAACCTGTGAGGGGAGCAATACAGGTATCATACAAAGGAGGGGCACATGGCAGAACCAAGAGAATTGATTCTGAAACTCGGTCAGAAAATTACAGACCGAATCGGAGTGAAAGTTACGGAAAATGACCCGGAATACTGGGGACTTGCCGGAGTGGTAACGGATGAGATGGCAGAAGTTGCACTGGCAATGAAAGTCAGAGTACCGGCTACCGCAGCAGAAGTAGCAAAGAAATGTAAGAAGAGCGTAGAACGGACCGAAGAACTGTTAGAGCAGATGAGTGTCATCGGACTGATTGAATACAACCGGGAAAATGAAGACCATCATAAGCAGTACATACTGCCAATGTTTGTTCCGGGCTGTGCAGAATTCATGGTAATGAATAAAGAGCAGGTGGAAACACATCCGGAGATTGCAGATTTCTTTGAACAGATGTCAAAACTTCCGCTGGAGAAAGTTACACCTATGGTTCCGCTGGGTGGAGCAGGAATCGGAATGCATGTTATTCCGGTAGAAAAAGCAATCCCGGCAAACCAGCAGTCGGCAAGCGTGGAGCATATTTCCCACTGGCTCAATAAATATGATAAATATTCCGTTGGTGCATGTTCCTGCAGACGTCAGCAGCGAATCCGTGGGGAGGGAACCGGAGACTTAGAGGATGATTTATGTATTGGTGTCGGTGACATGGCAGATTACTGTGTAGAGACCGGAAAGGGCCGTTACATTGATTATGATGAGGTAATGGAGATTCTGCAGCGTGCAGAGGATAATGGCTATGTCCATCAGATTACGAATATTGACGGAGAAGATAAAATCTTTGCAATCTGTAACTGTGCAGTTGGTGTATGTAATGCACTGCGAACATCCCAGCTTTTTAACACACCAAACATGTCACGGTCCGCATACCGTGCCAGTGTAGAACCGGAGAAATGTGTAGCCTGCGGAAGATGCGTAGAGTACTGTCCGGCCGGAGCAGCAAAGCTTGGACAGAAATTATGTACCAGAGATGGCGGACATATCACTTATCCACAGCAGGAACTTCCGGATACTACGAAGTGGGGACCGGAGAAATGGAATCCGAATTATAAGGATGATAACCAGATTAACTGCTATGATACCGGTACTGCACCATGTAAGACAGCATGTCCGGCACATCTTCCGGTACAGGGCTATATTAAGATGGCATCCCAGGGAAGATATCTGGATGCATTAAAGCTGATTAAGACGGAGAATCCGTTCCCGGCAGTCTGTGGTGCAATCTGTAACCGCCGGTGCGAGGACGCCTGCACCAGAGGAACTATTGACCAGGCAGTTGCTATTGATGAAATCAAGAAATTTATTGCGGAACAGGAACTCCATGCTGAAAAACGCTATATTCCGCCAATGTTAAATTATTCCGGCAAGCCTTTTGAGGAGAAGGTAGCGGTAATCGGGGCAGGTCCGGCAGGAATGTCAGCAGCCTTTTATTTAAAGAAGATGGGATATCCGGTAACTGTATTTGAAAAAGAAAAAAGACCGGGTGGTATGCTGATGAATGGTATTCCATCTTTCCGTCTGGAAAAAGATGTAATAAATGTAGAAATCGATGTGCTGCGCGAGATGGGGGTAGAATTCAGGTGCGGCGTAGAAGTTGGCGAGGACATCACAATAGCACAGCTGCGTGAACAGGGGTATAAAGCATTTTACATAGCAATTGGTGCACAGGGTGGACGTATGACCGGAGTACCGGGAGAAGACGCAGTAGGCGTAGAAACCGGAGTAGACTTCTTACGTCGTGTCAACTTAAATGAAGAAGGCGTGAAATTATCCGGCAAGACCGTAGTAATCGGTGGAGGAAATGTAGCAGTAGATGTTGCAAGAACAGCACTCCGTACAGGCTCTTCTGAAGTATCCATGTTCTGCCTGGAATCCAGGGATATCATGCCGGCAGCAGATGATGAAGTGGCAGAAGCAGAAGAGGAAGGCATTACAGTTAATAATTCCTGGGGACCAAAGGAAATCCTTACCGAGAATGGCAAAGTAACCGCAGTGGTATTCAAAAAATGTATCTCTGTACTGGATGAGAATAAACGGTTTGCACCAAAATATGACGAAGAAGAATTATTAACGGTTCCTTGTGACCAGGTATTATTATCCATTGGACAGTCTATTAAGTGGGGGGCTTTATTAGAAGGAACCAGAGTGGAGTTTAATCCGAACGGAACCTTAAAGGCAGACCCGGTAACATATCAGACCGCAGAGCCAGATATTTTTACCGGAGGAGATAACTATACCGGACCAAGATTTGCCATTGATGCCATTGCAGCAGGAAAAGAAGGCTGTGTATCTATTCACCGTTTTGTTCATGAAGGACAGAGCCTTACTTTGGGACGTAACAGAAGACAGTTCATTGAGCTGGATAAAGACAATATTAAAGTTGAGACCTTTGACAATGCAAAACGTCAGGTGCCGGGACATAAGGCTGGAGATGCAAAGCATACTTTCCGTGATTTACGAAGCACCTTTACCGAGGAGCAGGTACAGAAGGAAGCAAACCGCTGCCTGGGCTGTGGTGCTACCGTAGTAGACCCGAATAAGTGTATCGGCTGTGGAATCTGTACAACGAAGTGCGAATTTGACGCCATCCACTTAAGCCGTGACCTGCCGGATGCAAGCCGCATGGTAAAATCAGAAGACAAGTTAAAGGCAATCTTCCCATATATGTTAAAGCGTGAGATTAAGATTAAATTCAAAGGCAGGAAGAAATAAAAAGCAGGATGTGAGTGTATGCATGAACTGGGAATTATCATTCATATTTCCAAAACATTAAAGGAAGTAGCAGAAGAAAATGAAGTGACGAAGATAGGTTCTGTTACTTTGGAAATTGGAGAAGTCAGCGGAATTGTCCCGGAATACCTTTTAGACTGCTGGGACTATTACCGGAAGAAATCGGACCTGTTATCGGAATCGGAACTGCGTATCGAGACGCTTCCGGCGGTAACCATGTGCGAGAATTGCAAAAAGACTTATCCGACTGTAAAATTCGGCAGACAATGTCCGTACTGTAAGAGTGATGACACCTATCTGCTGACGGGAAATGAATGCAGTATCAAAGAAATGGAGGCCTGCTGAGGCAGGCTTTCGGATAAAATATTTATCAAAGAAAGAAGGGGTTAAAAATGTTGTTTCATGTTTATGGAGGAAATGGAATTTATCAGTGGATTGCCATGCTGGCAGTCTTAGCCGGACTTATTTTATTAAATGAGTTTGCAAGAAGAACCAAGTTTGGTGGACTTATGATGTTTGGAATTATTCCGCTGGCACTTACCGTTTACTTTGTTGTAATTGCAGTATGCGCAGGACAGGGCGTAGAATGGGCAGTAAATAACCAGACACATCTTTATATGAATGGATGGTTCCATTACGCAAAACTGTATGCAGCACTTGCCGGATGTATCGGCTTTATGATGATTAAGTATGAATGGGGTATTGGAAAGAAACAGTGGTTCCGCGCATTCCCGTTTGTAATTGTAGCAATTAATATTTTGATTGCAGTAGCCAGCGATTTCGAATCCGCAATCAACGGCTGGTATTCCTGGTGGTTATCTTCCGAAGATGTATGGCTCTATGGTGGCTGGCACAACGTAATGAACGGAATCGCAGGAATCTTAAATATCCTTTGCATGACAGGCTGGTGGAAAGTATATTCCTCCAAAGACAAGAAGGATATGATCTGGCCGGATATGATCTGGGTTTACATTGTAGTATATGATATCTGGAACTTTGCTTATACCTACAATTGTCTGCCAACCCACTCCTGGTTCTGTGGTGTAGCACTGCTTTTAGCACCTACTATTGCAGCATTAATCTGGAACAAGGGTGGCTGGATTATGAACCGTGCAAATACACTGGCAATCTGGTGTATGTTTGCCCAGATTTTTCCACTGTTTCAGGAGACTGCTGCCGATGGAACAACCTATTATCCATGGG
The DNA here is from genome assembly GCF_003462625.1 of Roseburia sp. OM03-7AC. Classification (NCBI taxonomy): domain Bacteria; kingdom Bacillati; phylum Bacillota; class Clostridia; order Lachnospirales; family Lachnospiraceae; genus Roseburia; species Roseburia sp. OM03-7AC. Next base: position 1,193,659 of record NZ_QTZJ01000001.1, on the reverse strand, counting down.
CAACCATTTCCAGACAGTATGCAGACGGAACGGTAAATGGCATTGTAGCAGGAACTTCGAACAATGCAGATCCGACCGCAATGACAATCGTCAGCGCACTGGCACTGATTGTAAATGCCATTGCTTTAGGATACATCATTTACAAATCTGTAAAGAATAAGAAGAATCCGTATACCAACGAAGTATTTACAGACTTCAAGTATTATAAAGATGCACTGGCAAGAGCAGATGTAAAATAGGGTATAATTGAGGAACTGGAAATGAAAGTAATTGAAGTAAAAAGAAGTATATTTGAAAATAATGATAAGGATGCTGCCAGCTTAAGAGAACGGTTAAAGGGAGAGAAAACATTTCTCTTAAATCTGATGTCTTCACCGGGAAGTGGCAAGACTTCTACCCTGGTGCCAACGGTCAATGAACTATTAAAGGACTACCGGGTAGGAGTCATGGAAGCGGATATTGATTCCGATGTAGATGCATGGACGATTGCTGATAAGACAAAGGCAAAGGTTGTGCAGCTTCATACCGGCGGTATGTGCCATCTGGATGCAGACATGACCAGACAGGGCTTGAAGGAACTTGGCACTGAGGATGTAGATATTGCTATCCTTGAAAATGTGGGGAACCTTGTCTGCCCGGCAGAATTTGATACCGGAGCAGTGAAGAATGCAATGATTTTATCCGTACCGGAAGGACACGACAAGCCATTGAAATATCCATTAATCTTTACCGTATGCGATGCACTTATTATTAATAAAATTGATGTGCTGCCATATTTTGACTTTGATATGGATAAGGTAAAGGAGTATGCATGGAAACGGAATCCGAATCTTAAGATATTCCCAATCTCCGCAAAGACCGGAGAGGGAATGGAAGTATGGTACTCCTGGCTGAAAGAAGAAGCAGATAAATGGATGAAATAAAGTATCCTTTTGGGTGAGAAAACAGCCGGAAATATCGCAAAAAAACTAATAAAAGAACAAAAAATAATTAATTGATTAAAAAATGCCCTTGCAATAGGGATAGAAAAGTGCTATAGTCCTAGCTGTAGACGAAGATGTCAAAAACACGAAAACGTGTTTTTGGCATCTTTTTTTTACTTTACAGGAAATTGCTTTCCTGTAAAGTAAAAAACGCTCCGCGAGGATGCACACTGCGGCGTATAAGGCAGATATCGCAAGCGACCGCCGCAGGCACGAGAATGTGCCAAGGCACATGCTTTGCTCCGTGCGCTACTCGCATAAAGAGTTTCTCAAGTGAAAAGAAGGAGGATTAGATATGAATACTGGAGATACAGCCTTTATGCTGATTGCAACAGCACTTGTGTTTTTTATGACACCGGGACTTGCATTTTTCTATGGAGGTCTTGTACGAAGAAAGAATGTATGTAACACAATGATGGCATGTGTGGCAATCATGGGATTGTCGGTAGTGCTTTGGACACTGTTTGGTTATTCCCTTGCATTTGGTGGCAATCACGGAGGTATCATCGGAGATTTCCGTTGGATAGCCTTGAATGGTGTAGGCTGGGAGACAGGACCTTATGCAGATACCATTCCACATCTTGTATTCTGTGCATTCCAGATGATGTTTGCCATGATTACACCGGCACTGATTACCGGTTCCTTAGTAGGAAGAATGAAGTTTAAGGCACTGTTTCTCTTTGTAACACTATGGTCCTTTGTTGTATATTATCCACTGGCACATATGGTCTGGGGAGAAGGCGGACTTTTAGCAGCCATTGGCTCTGTTGACTTCGCAGGAGGAGATGTGGTACATATCAGTTCCGGAATCAGCGCACTGGTTCTGGCAATCATACTTGGAAGAAGACGTGGCTATGAGCAGGTAACTTATCGTATTCATAATATCCCGTTTGTTGTATTGGGAGCATCCCTTTTATGGTTTGGCTGGTTTGGATTTAATGCAGGAAGTGCACTGGCAGCCGATGGACTGGCAGCCCATGCATTTATGACATCTGCAATTTCTGCAGCAGCAGCCTTATTATCCTGGATGTTTATTGATGTTGTAAAAGAAGGAAAGCCAACCCTGGTAGGCGCATCCACCGGACTTGTAGTAGGACTTGTGGCAATTACACCGGGTGCAGGATTTGTTCCAATCTGGTCAGCATTTATTATCGGAGCTTTGGTCAGCCCGATTTGTTACTTCGGAGTTGCACTTATTAAGAAAAAACTGAAAATTGATGATGCGCTGGATGCATTTGGATGCCATGGAATCGGCGGTATCTGGGGTGGAATTGCTACCGGAATTTTTGCACAGAAATCCATTAACAGTACTGCAAAATGGGATGGTCTGGTGTTTGGAGATTACCGTCTTTTCCTGGCACAGATGGAAGGAATTTTAATTACAATTGTAATTGCAGTGGTTGGTACCCTGTTTTGTGTGGCAGTGGTAAGGATTTTTACACCGCTTCGTGTAAGCTTAAAAGAAGAACAGCTTGGACTGGATGTAACACAGCATGGAGAAAATGCTTACCCAAGCTTCAACGGATTAGACCAGTAGGATAGAAAAGGAGATAATCAGATATGATGATTAAAATAGATGCAATTGTGCGGGAAGAAAAATTCGAAGATGTAAAAGCAGCATTAAATGCCATCGGAGTCAACGGTATTACAGTATCGCAGGTTATGGGCTGTGGTGTGCAGAGAGGATATAAGGAAATCGTCCGGGGCATGGAAGTGGCAGTGCAGATGCTTCCGAAAATCAAATTTGAAATCGTAGTATCTTCCGAAGAATGGGAACAAAAGACCATCGAAGCCATTCAGAAGGCAGCCTTTACCGGAGAAGTCGGCGATGGCAAAATCTTCAGCTATGAGATTCGCTCCGCCCAGAAAATCCGTACCGGAGAGACCGGCTATGACGCATTACAGAGCAACGATTAAAGGAAGGATAGATTAAAAAAGTAATACAAAATTGATTAAATTTAGACCTTGACATTAAATTTAAAAGGGAGTAAAAACAATAATTAAATAATTCATATGAGGAGGAAATTGAAAATGAATGGTTTAGTTATTGTATTAATAGCCATCGTATTGTTGGCTGCCGGTTATTTACTTTATGGACGCTGGCTGGCTAAGAAATGGGGAATCGACCCGAAAGCTGAAACCCCTGCAGTAAAATATGAAGACGGAGAGGACTTTGTTCCTTCATCCAGATTTACCGTATTCTCACATCAGTTCTCATCTATCGCTGGTGCAGGCCCTGTAACGGGACCAATCCTTGCCAGTGTGTTCGGATGGGTACCTGTATTCTTATGGATAGTAGTTGGTGGATTGTTCTTCGGAGCAGTACAGGACTTCGGTGCTCTGTACGCATCAGTTAAGAATGAGGGAAAATCCATGGGTATGATTATTGAAAAGTACATCGGTAAGATGGGAAGAAAACTTTTCATGTTATTCTGCTGGTTATTTACCCTTTTGGTAATCGCAGCATTTACAGATATGGTTGCCGGAACCTTCAATGCATATCCGGCAGGTGATGGTAATGCTGTATATGCTAACGGTGCAGCAGCAACTGTTTCCATGTTATTTATTGGTGTTGCAGTTATCCTTGGTATTATCTTAAAGAAAGCACCAAAGATGAACGAAATCGTAAAAGGTATCGTTGCAATTGCATTAATCGTAGTGATGTTTGCAGTAGGTATGAAACTTCCAATCTATACCAATAAGACCATGTGGATCTACATTATCATGATTTACTTATTCTTAGCATCGGTACTTCCAATGTGGCTTTTGATGCAGCCAAGAGATTATATGACAACCTTTATGCTTCTTGGTATGATTATCGGCGCAGTTGTTGGTGTAGTAGTTGCACATCCTGCAATGCAGTTAAATGCATTTAACGGATTCGTTTTAACCGGAGCAGACGGAAGTAAATCCTATCTGTTCCCGACCTTATTTGTAACCATTGCCTGCGGTGCTGTTTCCGGATTCCACAGTCTGGTATCTTCTGAGACATCATCTAAGACCATCCGCAATGAAAAAGATATGCCTATGGTTGGTTATGGCGCAATGGTAGTAGAGTCATTACTTGGAATTATCGTATTGGTCGTTGTTGGTGCAGTAGCTGTAAATGGTACAAAACCAGATGGAACACCATTTGCAATCTTCTCATCCGGTGTTGCTGGCTTCCTTGAGATGTTAGGTGTACCAAATGATGTGGCAACTGTATTTATGACCATGTGTGTATCTGCATTAGCACTTACTTCACTGGATTCTGTAGCACGTATCGGACGAATGTCCTTCCAGGAATTATTCTATGAGGATACAACAGACCCTGCAAAAATGGGTGGTGTCCGCAGAGTATTAACCAATAAATATTTCGCAACAATCGTGACCTTATTCTTTGGATACTTATTAACACTGGGTGGATACAACAATGTATGGCCGCTGTTTGGTTCTGCAAACCAGTTACTTGCAGCACTTGTTCTGATTGCACTGGCTGTATTCTTAAAGACTACCGGACGTACCGGCTGGACACTGTATGTACCAATGGTAAGCATGCTGGCAGTAACCTTTACTGCACTGGTTCAGAAATTCATTGCACTGGTAAGCAATGTAATGAATGGAACTGCAGTATTTCTGATAGATGGTTTGCAGCTCATTGTTGCAGTTCTTCTGATGGTATTAGGTGTTATGGTGGCAGCAAGCTGCTTTACCAAACTGTTAAAGACCAAAAAACAGGAAGAAGCATAAATTGAATAGAAATTAAATTGAAATTTTTAAATGGAAATTACATTTACTTCTTTTCAAATGGGGAAAAATAAGATACAATCTTGAGTTATGAGATAGTAAAGGAGCAAATGACGATGATTAAGGTAGTTAAATTTGGTGGAAGTTCACTTGCAAGTGCAACACAGTTTGCAAAAGTAGGCAGGATTATCACATCAGACCCGGAACGCCGCTATGTTGTACCAAGTGCACCGGGAAAACGAAATTCCAAAGATACCAAGGTAACGGATATGTTATATGCATGTTATGCTCTGGCAGAAAATGATGAGGATTTCGATAAGGAATTAAAAAAGATTGCAGAACGTTATGATTCCATTATTAACGGACTGAACTTAAAGCTTTCTCTGAAAGATGAGTTTGAAGTAATTGCGAAGAACTTTGCAGCCAAGACAGGTCCTGATTATGCAGCTTCCAGAGGCGAATATTTAAATGGTATTGTAATGGCGAACTATTTAGGCTATGAATTTGTGGATGCGGCAGAAGTAATCTTCTTTGATAAAGATGGTAACTTTGATGCAGACAAGACAGATAAAGTGTTGAGCAAACGTCTTTCCAAGGTTGAACGTGCTGTAGTTCCTGGATTTTACGGTTCCATGCCGGACGGAAGTGTTAAGACCTTCTCCAGAGGAGGCTCTGATATTACCGGTTCTATTGTTGCAAAAGCAGTACATGCAACAGCATATGAGAACTGGACGGATGTATCCGGATTCCTGATTGCAGACCCAAGAATTATTGACAATCCGGAACCAATTAAAGTAATTACATACCGTGAGTTAAGAGAGCTTTCCTACATGGGAGCAAGCGTATTACATGAAGATGCAGTATTCCCGGTCCGTAAAGCCGGTATTCCAATCAACATCCGTAATACCAATGCACCGGAAGATGAGGGAACATGGATTGTGGAAACAACCTGTCACCAGTCCAAATATACCATTACCGGTATTGCCGGAAAGAAAGGCTTCGTATCTGTAAATATTGATAAAGATATGATGAATTCAGAAGTTGGTTTTGGACGTAAAGTGCTTTCTGCATTTGAAGAAAACGGTATTAACTTTGAACATATGCCATCTGGTATTGATACCATGACCGTATTTGTACATCAGCCGGAATTTGAAGGCAAGGAACAGGCAGTTGTATCTGCAATTCACCGCCTTGCAAAGCCGGACAGCGTAGAATTGGAGTCTAACATCGCCCTGATTGCAGTTGTAGGACGCGGTATGCGTTCCACCAGAGGAACATCCGGAAGAATTTTCTCAGCACTGGCACATGCAAATGTCAATGTTAAGATGATTGACCAGGGGTCATCTGAGTTAAATATTATCATTGGAGTAAGTAATTCTGATTTTGAAAATGCCATCAAGGCAATTTACGATATTTTCGTAACAACGCAGTTATAAGAAAACTGAAGAAAATATATAAAGAAGATGTAGAAAAAGAGACCTGTTATTTTGCAGGTCTTTTTTTACTTTACAGGAAATTGCTTTCCTGTAAAGTAAAAAACGCTCCACGAGGATGCACACTGCGGCGTATAAGGTAGATGCCGCAAGCGACCGTCGCAGGCACGAGAATGTGGGATAAATGTCTGGTAAATAAATTTAAAGAGTTTCATAAAAAGCAGGTGGAAAGTCGGAATATTTGTGGTAAAATAAAAGAAATATGCTGGAGGGAACATAATGGAAGAACTGGGTAATATTGCAGTCTTTTTAGCTGGATGGAATAGTGAATATCAGACCAGATTAATCAATGGTATTATTCGTAAGGCAAAGGAAGCAAACTATGCAATCTCTATTTTTACCTGTCAGGCAGGGAGTGAGATTTCGGACAAGCATGTGCTTGGAGAAAATAAAATATATTCGCTGGCTAATCTTTCGCGTTTTGATGGCGTAATTTTTGCGACCAATACAATTTGGGAGAAAACAACAAAAGAGGAAATTATTCGAAGAATACATCACGCTGGCATTCCTGCAGTAAGCTTTGAGGAAAAGGTAGAAGGCTTAAGCCTGATTGGAATAGATAATTATAAGGCAATGCGGGAGATGATAGAGCATGTTGACAGTCATGGCTATCATCCAATTCATTTTGTAGCTGCAAATGCAACAAATGAAGAGAGTAATATCCGCCAGAAGGCATTTGAAGATTTTGTGGAAGAAAAGAACTATTCAACAGAAGATTATACGGTATGGCATGGGGATTTTTCCTTTGACAGTGGCGTACAGGTAGTGGATGCCATGGAAGAGGCTGGAAGGATGCCACGGGCACTTTGCTGTGCCAATGATGAGATGGCATTAGGTGCCTGCAACCGTTTGAAACAGTTGGGATATCAGGTGCCACAGGACATAGCAGTAACAGGATTTGATGGCTCTTATGATACCCGGCGCTATATTCCGGGAATTACTACGGTAGACAGACCCAAGGAGACACTGGGATATACCGCTATGCAGTTGCTTTTGCAGGAAATTGAGACAGGGAAGAAACAGGAACTGATTTTGACATCCCGTGTTGCAGTGGATGAAAGCTGTGGCTGTGTTTTAGAGGACAAAAAGCGTGTGGCATCTGCGATAGAGACGTTATACCTTGAAAAAAAAGAAAATGAAAAATATACTTATCAGATACACAATATGGAAGATGAGATGATGGAGTGCGAATCATTGGAAGAATTAATCTTCTGTATCCGTCAGAATATTGGAAAGTTTACGACAGAGGATGTATATCTGTGCCTGAATAAGAGTATTTATTATGAGATGACCGGCCGCGGTAACAGCATTTTACGCAACCGCACAATTACCCGGGATTATGAAAACAAGATATACATAACCAAATTAAATAATGAGGACGGCATGCCGGAATTTTATTCTTTTACCAGTGAGCAGATGTTCCCGGCAATGTGGAATGGCAGAGGTTCAGGGGAATATCTCTATATGCCGGTTCATTTCAGGGATAATTGCCTGGGATATATGATACTGACCGGTACATTGGATACAAAACATATTCCGAATTATTATGTCTGGATTCGTAATATCAGTAATGCATTGGAAAAGTTAAAGAATGTATCAGAACTTCGGAATGCTGCCCGTAACATTGATAATATGGCAGTCCGCGACAGCCTGACAGGAGTTTATAACCGGATGGGAATCAACCGTTTTGTGGTAGATATGGTAAAACAGGCAAATACCAGCAGACGTCGATTGTTATTTATCTTTGCTGATATGGACGGGTTAAAGAAAATCAATGATGAGTTTGGTCATGAAGCGGGTGACCAGGCAATCTGCCTTGCAGCAGAGGCGTTGCAGGAGGCGTTCTGTGAAAAGGAACTGATTATCCGTTATGGAGGGGACGAATTCTTAGTGGTTTCTGATGCTTTATGCTGGGAACAGGCTGAAGAAAAGAAAGCTCAGATAACAGCCTTGTTAAAGCAGTGGCAGAGGGATGAGAAGCTGCCGTACCGTCTGTCTATGAGTATTGGTTATTACCAGAAGGAGCCGGATACCGAGGCATCCATGGAACAGTATATTAACTGGGCAGATGAGCGAATGTATGAGATGAAATGTAAGAACCGTGAGCAGCGAAAATAAATAATAAGTATAAAAAGCATGAAAGGCATTGGAGCAGAAAAATTTCCTGTTCCGATGCCTTTTTGACAGTTGCAATGCATCTGCAGGTTAAGCCATCTGATTTGCAGTTTTATAACGGTAAATCATTTCTGCATGCTGCTGTTCTTCCGTCTGGATATGGTTTAAAATCTGACGGACTTTTGGAGAAGCAAAGCTGAATAAATCGTTGTTGTATGCGGAAGATACATACTTTTCACTGGAAATGGAATCGCTGCACAATAATGCATCGTGCTTCTTGTCGGCATTTTCACTGGATGCATGGTAAGCAGCGTTTGGCTGATAGTTCTTCGGGGCAGCTATACCAACATCAGGCGTATCACCGGAAAGCAGACTGCTGATGGTGTCATAGTGTTCTGCTTCTTCTTTCTGAATGACCTCAAATAACTGTTTTAATTCAGGGTCTTTTGCTTCGCTGCTGTAAAAGGCATATTTGTCGCGGCAAAGTTCTTCCTGCTGTTTTAAATCATTTAACAGCATAGTCTCTTGTTCGGTTAAAATCATTTTGTCATCACCTCATCCGTAATATAACCCGAAAGGAGTATTTTTATACAAATTATGCGAAAAAAAAGATAGAATTATTGATTGCACTTGATAACTGTGCTATGCTAAAGTGTATTTAACCATTTAAATTGGAATCAAAAGAGAATAGGAGCGAACAAAAATGTTAGACCAGATTAACAGCATTCTTGGTAAAATTGATAATTTTGTCTGGGGTGTACCACTTATTGTATTGATCCTTCTGGTGGGAATTTTTCTTACCATCCGCCTGAAGGGACTTCAGATTAGGAAATTACCATTAGCAGTAAAATATTTGTTTGAAAATGAAAAGAGTGGCGAATCCGGCGAAGTATCCAGTTTTGCAGCACTTTGCACTGCATTATCAGCAACCATAGGAACCGGAAATATTGTCGGAGTAGCAACTGCATTGGTAGAAGGTGGTCCGGGTGCGTTGTTCTGGATGTGGATAGCAGCACTGGTTGGAACTGCCACAAAATATAGTGAGTGTCTACTGGCAATCAAGTACCGTGTGGTGGCAGAAGATGGTCATATCATCGGCGGACCATTCTATTATATTGAAAATGGAATGGGATCAAAGTGGAAATGGCTTGGAAAATTATTTGCCTTCTTTGGTGTAGGTGTAGGCTTATTTGGAATCGGAACCTTTACACAGATTAATGGTATTACCAGTGCAGTAAAGGGTTTCTTTGACCCGGATACCACCTGGACAGTTGATCTCTTTGGAAGAACTTATTCCTGGACTGTAATTATTGCAGGTATTATTCTTACCATCTGTGTGGCGCTTGTTATCATCGGTGGAATTAAGAGAATTTCTACAGTATCACAGGTCATTGTACCATTTATGGCACTGACTTATGTGGTTGTTGTATTAATTATTATTGTGATGCATATTACAGAGGTTCCAGCAGCATTTGCAACCATTATAAAGAGTGCCTTTGGATTTAAGGCGGTAGCCGGTGGTGCAATGGGAAGTATTATTGTAGCAATGCAGAAAGGTATTGCCCGTGGTATTTTCTCAAATGAAGCAGGACTTGGTAGTGCACCAATCGCGGCTGCAGCAGCCCAGACCGATTATCCGGTAAAACAGGGACTGGTTTCCATGCTTGGAACTGTAATTGATACACTGATTATCTGTACCATGACAGGTCTTGCAATCGTACTTACCGGTGCATGGGACATGGGCTTGGAAGGTGTTGCTGTTACAACCAAGGCATTCCAGCTCGGACTTCCGTTCCCAAATCAGGTAGCATCCTTTATCCTGATGGTATGTCTGGTATTCTTTGCATTTACCACAATCTTAGGATGGGATTATTACAGTGAGCGCTGTCTGGAGTATCTGACCGGACATAAGAAGGCTGTTGTAAAAGCATACCGCTGGTTATACATCTTAGCGGTATTTATCGGACCGTTTATGACAGTATCTGCTGTATGGACCATTGCAGATATTTTCAACGGACTGATGGCTCTGCCGAACCTGATTGCAGTTACTGCATTGAGCGGTGTGGTTGTGGCTGAAACCAAAGTTTATATGGATGGATTAAAAAAAGATAAGATTCAGCCATAGAAAGATAGGAAAAAGGGAATATTAGATGATCACTAATTAGGAGCAGGTACAGTGAGAAAGTTATTGCGTTTTTTAAAGGATTACAAAAAAGAGAGCATTTTAAGTCCATTATTTAAATTATTAGAGGCATCCTTTGAATTGTTTGTGCCTTTGGTTATGGCAGCAATCATTGATACCGGTATTGGCAATAAAGATGGCGGATTCATCTTGAAAATGTGTGGAATCTTGATTTTGCTGGCATTAGTGGGACTGACCTGTTCCATTACTGCACAGTATTTTGCAGCAAAAGCGGCAGTAGGTTTTGCAACTAAGGTACGTCATGCATTATTTGACCATATTCAGAAATTGTCCTATACAGAGATGGATACCGCAGGAACGGATACCATGATTACCAGAATGACCAGTGATATCAATCAGGCACAGTCCGGTGTCAATATGGTACTCCGTCTGTTTTTGCGTTCTCCTTTTATTGTATTTGGTGCCATGATTATGGCATTTACCATTGACGTAAAGGCAGCGCTTATCTTTGTGGTAACGATTCCTGTTTTATCCGTTGTGGTATTTGGAATTATGATAATTACAATTCCGTTGTTCCGCCGGGTGCAGGCATCTTTAGATAAAGTCCTTGGAGTAACAAGGGAGAATCTGACCGGAAGCCGTGTTATCCGTGCCTTTAATAAAGAGCAGGAAGAAATTGCAGATTTTGATGAGAGTAATGAGAGGCTGACGGATGTACAGCTCTTCGTAGGAAAAATTTCAGCATTGATGAATCCGCTTACCTATATTATCATCAACGTGGCACTGGTTATTCTTATCTGGACAGGTGCAATTCAGGTAAATATCGGAAAGATTTCACAGGGTGAAGTAGTAGCACTGGTAAACTATATGTCCCAGATTCTGGTGGAATTAGTAAAGCTTGCAAACCTGATTATTACGGTAACCAAGGCAATTGCCTGTGGAAACCGCGTGCAGAGTATTTTTGAGATGGAGACTTCCATGGTGGATGGAAATGGAAGCAAAAAGGAAGATACCGGATATACCGTAGAATTCCGCAATGTTTCCATGCGTTATAAAGGTGCCGGAGCAGATACCTTAACCGGCATTGATTTTAAAGCAAAGCCAGGAGATACCATTGGTATTATCGGTGGAACCGGTTCCGGGAAGTCCTCTGTGGTCAATCTGATTCCTCGTTTCTATGATGTCACGGAGGGACAGGTTATGGTAGATGGCATGGATGTTCGGGAATATAAGATTACGGATTTAAGAGATAAGATTGGTATTGTGCCGCAGAAAGCAGTGCTGTTTGCGGGAACCGTCCGAAGCAATCTTGCCTGGGGCAAAGAGGATGCGACGGAAGAAGAGATGCAGCAGGCACTTTCCGTTGCACAGGCAGCAGAAGTTGTAGATAAGAAAGACGGTAAGCTGGATGCGGAAGTAGAACAGGGTGGAAAGAATTTCTCCGGTGGACAAAAGCAGCGTCTTACAATTGCCAGAGCACTGGTAAAACAGCCGGAAATCCTTATCATGGACGACAGCTCATCTGCACTGGATTATGCTACCGATGCTAAACTGCGTCAGGCAATTCATAATATGCCAAACCGTCCGACCGTATTTATCGTATCACAGCGTGCCGCATCCATTATGTATGCCGATAAGATTATCGTATTAGATGATGGAACTGTTGCAGGAACCGGCACCCATGAAGAATTGTTAAAGGATTGCAGCGTATATCAGGAAATCTATTATTCGCAGTTTAAGAGGACGGAAGGAGGACACTGATATGAAAAAGGAATCAAGACAGAAGGAAACCCTTGGAAGAATCCTTAAGTATATGAAAAAGTACTGGTTATTCTTAGGTTTGTCCATTGCATTAGCGGTGCTCAGTGTAATTTTAACCTTATACATTCCGATTCTTACCGGAGATGCCATTGATTATATCGTAGACAAAGGAAAAGTGGATTTTACTTATATTACACCGATCCTTAAGAAAATGGTGGTAGTCATTCTGATTACGGCAGCTGCCCAGTGGATTATGAATGTCTGCAACAATAAGATGACTTATAATATTGTCCGGGATATCCGTAAGGATGCTATCCGCAAAATAGAGATTCTTCCACTGAAATATTTAGACGCTCATTCCTACGGTGAAATAGTCAGCCGCGTAATTGCGGATGTAGACCAGTTCGCAGACGGACTTCTGATGGGTTTTACCCAGTTGTTTACCGGTGTGGTAACAATTGTCGGAACATTAGGCTTTATGTTGAGCGTCAATGTAAAGATTACGGCAGTGGTAGTATTTTTAACACCGTTGTCTTTTGTGGTAGCAGGATTCATTGCAAAGAAAACATTCTCCATGTTTAAGCTGCAGTCGGAAACAAGAGGAGAGCAGACTGCTTTAATCGATGAAATGATTGGAAACCAGAAAATTGTCCAGGCATTTTCCCATGAAGATGAGGCGTTGGAAAGTTTCGATGAAATTAATGGAAGACTGGAAAAATATTCCCTTCGTGCCTTATTCTTTTCCAGCATTACCAATCCGAGTACCCGTTTTATCAATGCGTTAGTTTATGCAGGTGTTGGCGTGTTTGGCGCAGTTTCAGCTATCCATGGTGGAATCAGTGTTGGGCAGTTATCCTGTTTCTTAAGTTATGCAAATCAGTATACGAAGCCTTTTAATGAGATTTCCGGTGTCGTAACTGAGTTACAGAATGCACTGGCTTGTGCAGCAAGAGTATTTGAGCTGATTGATGAAGAGGCACAGGTACCGGATGCAGAAGATGCAGTGGTATTAGAGGAAGTAAAGGGAGATGTGGATTTAGAGCATGTTTACTTCTCTTATGAGCCGGGGCAGAAGCTGATTGAGGATTTTAATCTCCATGTCAATCCGGGTGAGCGTGTGGCAATTGTCGGACCGACCGGATGCGGTAAGACAACATTGATTAATCTTCTGATGCGGTTCTATGATGTCAACAGCGGAATCATCCGTGTCAGCGGCGTGCCGGTTAAAGATATGACAAGAAGCAGCCTGCGCAGCAGCTATGGTATGGTATTGCAGGAAACCTGGTTAAAGGAGGGAACCATTCGTGAGAACATCTGTATGGGAAAACCGGATGCTACCGATGAAGAAATCATGGAGGCAGCAAAAGCTTCCCATGCCCATAATTTTATCAAACGTCTGCCCAAGGGCTATGATACGGTAATTGCAGAGGACGGTGGCAATCTTTCCCAGGGACAGAAACAGCTTCTTTGCATTGCCAGAGTTATGCTTTGCCTGCCGCCAATGCTGATTTTGGATGAAGCAACTTCATCGATTGACACACGAACTGAGATGAAGATTCAGGAAGCTTTTGGCCGGATGATGAAGGGAAGAACCAGTTTTATCGTTGCCCATCGTCTGTCTACCATTGAAGAGGCAGACATTATTCTGGTTATGAAAGACGGACATGTTATCGAACAGGGCAATCATGAAGAACTGCTTCAGAAGAATGGCTTCTATGCAGCCCTTTATAACAGCCAGTTCGTACAGTCATAGAATTGATTTATAGTGTTACATGTTGTAACAGCATTTCATACGTTACCCCAAGTTCTGGATTAAAATTCCATGGAACGAGAGCTGCCTGGCAGCCGGGGTAACGTTTTTTGATGTCTAAAATGCATTCCATGGCGCCGCTTATGGGAGAATCATTAAGGGAAGAAGTCCGTTCATTTCCAAAGAAAGCTGCTTTTTCGGTGGAAAGTAAAATGGTATCATTAACCCGTTTTATGATTTCATCGGTCTGGAAAGCAATGTATTCCGTTACCCGTTCATCCTGCCAGCGAAAGTTTTCTGCAATGGTATCCCAGATCCATGCAGCCATATTATTAAGCTGGCTGTGAAGACCAAAAGCCACAGAATAATCAAAAGCATGACTGCCATAGCGTATGACATGCTTTTTGGCTTTCTCATAAGTCTGATGCAGAAATGCCAGTGCCGTACTGACCGGAAGCTCTGTATCAATGGATGCACCAAAGAGCTTTTTCTGCTCAAAGAGTGTATCACAGAATTTTTCGTAATCACTGCCGTATAAACCGGTAAGATTGCATTCGTCAAGGCAAATTGCAGGATAAGATTCCAGTTGATAGCGTTTAAGAGCCTGTTTCATGGCAGGAAGATTATTATCAATTAAAGTAATCGATGAAAAGTGTCCGGCAAGTAGCGATAAATCCCAGTCGTTACAACAGCCGGCACCAAAGATAGCGAGGGAGCTGTCAGCAGCAGTAGAGGCAATCAGATAGTTGCTGATGGCATTGCGATACTCTGCCCAGTCTTCATAGGCGTGGGGCAGAAATTGTTTTTGCAAAAGGTCTTCGTAAAGTGACATGGGATACTCCTTTCATTATGTGTATCGGAACGGTTGGTATAAATGTGGTTATTTTTGATGCTGAGAGGGAAAATGTCCTCCCTACCGCCACAACAGACCATATTTATACAAACTGGTTTGTCTTCTCGTCGTATTCATAGTCGATGGCGGAAAGCTTATTGCAAAGCTCGTTCCTCGAAAGATTTAAGGCAGAGCAGAGTTCATCCAAGGTAGGGTAGAAATCCCGAAGCTGTGTATTGATGTAACTTAATAACATGACTGGGTCATTTGGTATATTCATGGTGTAATGTCTCCTTTATCATTGATTGCATAGGTGCTTGCGAAAGGGGGAGAGGATTTCCTGCAATAATATTACGCCGATTCACAGGGAAATTTCTCTTTATCCGATACAAAATGCCAACAGTTCTTAGAATGCGTCTTTTGCTTGTTTGTAAACTGTCTTTCCTGTTGCTTTGGCTGAATAGCAGTACTGTCCGTCGAGGGCAGATGCCACATAATGCCTGCAAGGGGCACTAGGAATTTCGGTATAATGCTGTTTTCATCTGGCAACCGGCACAAATTCACATCCATGTTCAAATGTGCCTCGCTGGTACATCCCTGTACCAGCGTTGCCTGTTGCCAGACGAAATTCCAAGTGCCCCTAACAGCCTTTATCAGGCATCTGTACTTCGACGAACCGTGCTGCTATTCTGACAAACATTGGAAAGACGGTTTTAATAATAACAAGCAAAAGATGCATTTTAGAATTGTGGTATTTTGTATCGAAAGAGAAATTTCCCTGTGAATCGCATAATATTTTTCGCAAAATCTCTCCCCATTCGCAAGCACCTATGGATTATTCAGGTATATGCCCAATTTTAGTCTAAAATTTATCGGCTGACAACCTGAAATTAATATAGAAAATGATTTACATTACTGATTTATCATGGTAGTATACTAAAGTGATGGAAAAAGAACTTAATAAAAAGAAGTTACAAAAAGAGGAGGAACTCTATTATGAAGAAGAAAATGTTGACTGTTTTACTGGCAGCCGCAATGACCGTGTCACTGGCTGGCTGTGGAAGTAAGGATGCAGATAAGAAAGACAATGTATCTGTCCAGAATACTGAAAATGCAAAGAGCGACAATGGTTCAGACCGTACCCAGTTTGTTGTAGGATTTGATGCAGAATTTCCACCATATGGTTATATGGATGAGGATGGAGATTATACCGGATTTGACCTTGAACTGGCACAGGAAGTATGCGACCGTAACGGATGGGAACTGGTAAAGAAACCAATTAACTGGGATTCAAAAGATATGGAATTAGAGTCAGGTTCCATTGACTGTATCTGGAACGGATTTACCATGAACGGAAGAGAAGATGATTATACATTCTCTGATCCATATGTAGACAACAGTATCGTTGTAGTTGTTGCAAAAGATTCGGATATTAATAAATTATCAGATCTGGCAGGAAAAGTAGTAGACGTCCAGGCTGATTCTTCAGGACTTGCAGCATTACAGGGAGATGATGCAACCGATGAAAATAAAGAGCTGACTGCATCTTTTGCTGAACTTCAGCAGGTAGCTGATTACAATACTGCATTTATGAACTTGGAGTCCGGTGCTGTAGATGCAGTAGTATTGGATATCGGAGTAGCAAAATACCAGATGTCATCCAGAGGAGATGCTTTCCGTATGTTGGATGAGCAGGTGTCCAGCGAGCAGTATGCAATCGGATTTAAAAAAGGTAATACAGAGTTAAAAGACCAGGTTCAGAAGACCTTGGATGAGATGGTAAAAGATGGAACATTTACTACTATCGTAAATAACTACACAGATTATAATTTACCAGAAATGGTTTGCTTAGGAGAATAGATATGTCATTTATTGCTGTAGCACAGCAGCTGGGTTCCGGTATGCTGGCATCACTTTCTATATTTGTATTAACATTGGTATTTTCACTGCCGTTAGGACTTTTAGTGGCATTTGGAAGAAAGTCACGGATTAAGCCGGTGCAGTGGCTTGTAAAATTATACATATCCATTATGCGTGGAACTCCGCTGATGCTTCAGCTTCTGGTGGTGTATTTCGGACCATATTACCTATTTGGAATCCGAATCTCCAAAGAGTATAGCTTTTATGCAACAATCATTGGTTTCTCCATTAATTATGCGGCATATTTCGCAGAGATTTATCGTGCAGGAATCGAAGGAATCCCGGTAGGACAGTATGAAGCAGCCAAAGTATTAGGATACTCTAAGGCACAGACCTTCTGTAAAATCATTTTCCCGCAGATGGTAAAACGCGTGGTGCCGCCGGTAACCAATGAAGTTATTACACTGGTAAAAGATACTTCCATGGCATTTGTACTGGCTTATGCAGAAATGTTTACCATTGCAAAACAGATTGCGGCCCGTGTCAGCAGCATCATGCCATTGTTTGTAGCAGGACTTTTCTACTACATCTTTAACTTTGTAGTGGCATTTATCATGGAACGAATTGAAAAGAAACTGAGTTATTATAAGTAAGGAGAGGAAAAGAATGAAGCTGTTAGAGATAAAGAATGTAAAGAAAAGCTTTGGGGCTGTAGATGTACTTCATGATATTTCACTCTCCGTGGAACAGGGTGAGGTTGTAGCAATTATCGGTCCTTCCGGTTCCGGTAAATCAACACTGCTGCGTTGTGCCACACTTCTTGAGACAATGGATGAAGGAGAACTGGTTTATCTCGGTGAGCATGCGGTGTCAACCGGTGCGGATGGAAAATCCCAGTATGTGGGAAACGCAGAATTAAAAAAGATTCAGGGATATTTCGGACTGGTATTTCAGAACTTTAATCTGTTTCCACATTATTCCGTGTTAAAGAATCTGATGGATGCACCGGTACATGTGCAGAAGCGGAATAAAGAAGAAGTAAAGAAAGAAGCAATGGAGCTTCTTGAAAAAATGGGGTTATCCGATAAGGCAGACTGCTATCCATGCCAGCTTTCTGGTGGACAGCAGCAGAGAGTTGCCATTGCAAGAGCGTTAGCACTTCATCCACAGATTTTATTCTTCGATGAGCCAACCTCCGCATTAGATCCGGAGCTTACCGGAGAAATCTTAAAAGTAATCCGTCAGCTGGCAAGTGAGCATATGACCATGGTAATTGTAACTCATGAGATGGCATTTGCCAGAGATGTGGCTGACCGTGTCATTTTTATGGATGGCGGTTATATTATTGAACAGGGTGACCCGAAGGAAGTAATCGAGCATCCGAAAGAAGAGAGAACAAAGCAGTTCCTGGCAAGATTTGCCCAGAATTAGGATTGGGTAAAACCGGGATTGCATTATTTATAAAGTCTGCTATAATTCGTCATAGGTATTTGCTTCAACGACCAATAAATATGTATGAGAACAAGCATAGGAGAAGCTATGAAGATAATTATAGTGGGCTGTGGTAATGTAGGTGCAACACTTGCAGAACAGCTTAGTAAAGAAAAACATGATATTACAGTAATTGATACCAGACAGCAGGCTGTAGAGGCAGTGACCAATGTATGTGATGTAATGGGAATTATTGGAAATGGTGCAAGTTTTAATGCACAGACAGATGCAGGGATTGCAGATGCAGACCTTATGATTGCAGTGACAGGTTCAGATGAACTGAATCTTTTATGCTGTCTGATCGCAAAAAAAGCAGGAGGCTGCCATACGATAGCAAGAGTCAGCAATCCTGTATACAGTAGAGAAATAGGTTTTATTAAAGAGGAATTAGGGTTGTCCATGATTATCAATCCACAGCTTGCAGCAGCACGCGAAATGGCGAGACTGCTGAAATTCCCTTCCGCGCTCAAAGTGGATTCATTTGCCAAGAGCCGGGTGGAATTAGTCAACTACCGGATTGAGGAGGACAACCCTCTTTGTAATATGCAACTTAAGGATATGGGAAGCAGACTGCATTGTGACGTACTGATAGCAGTGGTTGAGCGTGGAGATGAAGTATATATTCCGGATGGTAATTTTGAGTTGAAAGCCAGGGATGAGATTTCTATTGTAGGAACACCGGCTAAAACCATTGAATTCTTTAAGAAACTGGGTGTGCCTACTTCTTCTGCGAGAGATGCACTGATTGTCGGTGGCGGAAGAACTTCTGTTTATCTTGCAAAGCAGCTTTTGGAAATGGGTATCCGTGTCAAAATTGTAGAGCGTGATGAAGAACGCTGCGAAGAATTAAATGAAATGGTTCCAAAGGCGATGATTATCTGTGGTGATGCAACAGATAAAGACCTTTTAATCGAAGAGGGATTGTTAGAGACAGAAGCCTTTGTGGCAACCACTAATTTTGATGAAGAGAATATCATGCTGGCATTGTTTGCAAAGAGTTTATCTTCTGCAAAACTGATTACTAAAGTTCATCGTATTTCTTATGATGATATTATTGACCAGTTAGATGTAGGAAGTATTATTTATCCGAAATTCATTACTTCTGAGAGTATTATCAAGTATGTACGTGCCATGAAAAACTCCATGGGAAGTAATATTGAGACATTGTACAAGCTGAATGATAACCGGGTAGAAGCACTGGAATTTTTAATTAAAGAGGGTTCTCCGGTGGTTGGAATTCCGCTGCAGGATCTTCGCTTGAAACCTAAGATGCTGATTGGATGTATCACCCATAAAGGAAAAGTGACCATTCCAAAAGGACAGAGTGTAATTGAAGTGGGAGATACGGTAATTCTTGTTACCACGACGACAGGGTTACATGATATCCGGGATGCATTAAGGTAGGAGGCTTGTCATGAATTATTCCATGATTCGATACATATTAAGCAGTGTTATATGCTTCGAGGGAATCTTTCTTCTGCTTCCGGCAGCAACAGCAGGTATTTATCAGGAAAAGGAAGGCTTTTTATATCTGATTACCGGACTTGCCTGTATGCTGATTGGGTTTTGGGGCAGAAGAAGAAAACCGAAGAGCAGTGTATTTTATTCAAAAGAAGGATTTGCAGCAGTTGCATTAAGCTGGATAATCCTCAGTCTGATTGGCGCATTGCCAATGTATTTAACCGGAGAATTTCCATCTTATATTGATGCGTTATTTGAGACAATTTCCGGCTTTACGACAACAGGCTCAAGTATCTTAAGTGATGTAGAGGCACTTTCCCGTGGAACAGCTTTCTGGCGTTGCTTTACCCACTGGATTGGTGGTATGGGTGTGCTGGTATTTATTATGGCAGTCATGCCCCTTTCCGACAGTTCCAGCATGCATCTGATGCGTGCAGAAAGCCCGGGACCATCTGTTGGAAAACTGGTTCCAAAGGTAAAGAGTACCGCAATGATTCTCTATGGAATCTATGTAGTCTTTACGGTGATTGAGATTATTGCACTGCTAATAGCAGGAATGCCACTTTTTGATTCCATGACATTGACCTTTGGTACCGTGGGAACCGGTGGATTTGGACTATTAAACAGCAGTATTGCATCATACAGTACAGCGGTGCAGATTATCATTACGGTATTTATGATTATCTGTTCCATCAATTTTACTGTATATTATATGTTTTTGATTAAGCGGCCGAAGGAAGCACTGATGTGTGAGGAAATGCGTTACTATCTTTTGATCGTATTCGGTTCGGCACTGCTTATTGCATTTAATATCAGAGCCAGCTTTGCTTCTTTTGGAAAAGCATTCCAGCAGGCAATCTTTCAGGTGGCATCTGTTATCAGTACTACAGGATTTGCCACGGCAGATTTTAATCTCTGGCCGGAATTTTCAAGAACGATTCTGGTGCTTTTAATGTTTGTCGGAGCCTGTGCCGGAAGTACCGGCGGTGGAATTAAGGTTTCCCGTCTCATTATTATGGTAAAATCTGTCCGCAATGAAATTATGTCTGTGACCCATCCAAGAAGTGTGCAGAAGGTACATATGGACGGAAGACGAATACCGGATAATGTGGTAAAGACTGTGTTATGCTATCTGGCAGGCTATGTTGTTATTCTTATCGTATCAGTGTTGTTAATCAGTCTTGATAATTTTGATATGACAACGAACTTTACAGCAGTTATGGCAACCTTTAATAATGTCGGACCGGGACTTAACAGGGTAGGACCGACCGGTAACTTTGGTGGGTTCAGTGTTTTATCCAAGCTGGTATTGATGTTTGACATGCTGGTTGGACGATTGGAATTATTCCCGATGTTAGTGATTTTTGCACCGGGTTTATGGCGGATTCATCCTCACCGCCATGTTGGCAAAGTTCAGTAAATCTTAATAAATAATAAGGAATCCCTCCTTTGCCTGTATGCTATAATGTGTTTGGAATAGCAGACAGGCAGGAGGGATTTTTATGAAAAACCGTATTCTTGTGGTGGATGATGAGAAGGAGATTGCAGACTTAGTAGAGATATATCTGGTAAGTGAGAAGTTTGACGTAATCAAGTGTTACGATGGAGATACAGCAATAGATGCAATAGAGCATGAGAAAATTGACCTTGCAATTTTGGATATTATGCTGCCGGGGATTAGTGGACTGGAGCTGTGCCGCCGGATTCGAAAAAAAGAGAATTATCCGGTTATTATGTTAACTGCAAAAGATTCCGAAGTGGATAAAGTAACCGGACTTACCATAGGAGCAGATGATTATGTGACAAAACCGTTTCTTCCGCTGGAACTGGTTGCAAGAGTGAAGGCACAGTTACGCCGTTATGAGCGCTATGGAGCAAGGACGGACCAGCCGGCAGAGAATATGTCTTTTGACGGTAATATAATAGAAAATACATCTGCAAATGGTTCATATGATGCGGCAGATGGAACGTATGCATCAAATCATGCAGGAACGGAATCGGATGATACTATTATATGCCGTGGAATTTTGTTAAAGAAATGTGCACATGAATGCTATCTGGATGGAGATGAGATTTCACTTACACCGACAGAATTTACGATTTTGCAGGCGTTGTGTGAAGCAAAAGGCAGGGTACTCAGTGCGGAAGAGCTGTTTCATATTATCTGGAAAGACGAATATTATAGCAAAAGCAACAATACCATAACCGTTCACATCCGGCATCTGCGGGAGAAACTTAAGGATACCGGTGAACGTCCAAAATACATTAAGACAATATGGGGAGTGGGATATAAGATTGAAAGATGACAATAATAAGAAAAAACTGGATTTTGCACCGGTAAGACGAAAAATATTTTCCCGGATTGTATTACTGATGGCAGGAGCTTTCTTTGGCATCTGGTTTCTCTACCAGTATGTGCTGCAGGGCAGATTTGCGGATGGAATTGTAAGGTTTCTTTATGATTTTACCAGCATGACTTATGAAGATGCGAGAGATTTCTATTGGCATAATATCGGAAATCACTTCGAACTGATTTTCTTTGGGGCAATTGCACTGGTATTCTGTCTGATGTTTTATTTCTTTTTAAATTCATTTACAAAATATTTTCAGGAAATTGATAATGGAATCAATGCATTGGTGCATCATGATGGCAGACAGATCCGCATGTCGAAGGAAATGGCTGCCATGGAAGAAAAGTTAAACAGCGTGAATGCAACTTTAAACCGGCAGCTTTATGATATTCAGATGGCAGAGAAGAAGAAGGATGAGTTGGTATTGTATCTTGCCCACGATATCCGGACGCCGCTTACCTCTGTGATTGGGTATCTGAAATTATTAGAGGAGATGCCGGATATTTCAAAAGAGCAGCAGGATAAATTTATCCATGTCACCCTGGACAAAGCACTGAGACTGGAAGTTCTGGTGAATGAATTTTTTGACATCACCCGTTTTAACCGGCAGGATATTGAACTGGCAACGACAGAGATAGATCTTTATTATATGCTGATGCAGCTGTCGGATGAAGTGTACCCGCTTCTTGCACCGGAACATAAGAAAGTGGAAATACAGGCTGATGAAAACTGCAAAGTATATGGGGATGCAGATAAGCTGGCGCGTATTTTTAATAACATATTAAAAAATGCCATTGCCTACAGCAACCCGGACAGTACCATTGTCATTTCCGCATGGGAGGAGCCACCGGGAACGGTTATCCTGTTCAGTAATCAGGGGCAGACAATATCACCGGAAGAACAGCAGCGTATTTTTGATAAATTCTATCGGCGGGATGAAGCGAGACAGACCAACAGCGGAGGAGCGGGTCTGGGACTTGCCATCGCAAAGGAACTGGTGGATCTGCATGGAGGAACCATCCGTGTAATGAGTGAAAATGACCGGACAACATTTAAGGTCTGCCTGCCGAGACGAAAAATGCCGACAGCTTAGAAACGCCGGTTGTATTTTTAGGTGTATTATTTTATAATATTCGTTATGAGTAAAGAAGAAAAAAAGCTAAGACAACAAAATAAAGAGAAGATAAAGCAGGAGAAAGCCGCTGCCAAAGCAGAAAGCAAGCAGGAAAAGCAGGCGGTCAAAGAGCAGAGCCGGCACGAAAAAGCCGCTTCAAAGGAACTAGAAAAGCAGGAGAAGCAGCAGCGGAAAGCAGAAGATAATAAGCGTCGTCATACCGATATCAAATGGGACCGGCTGGATAATACGGCACATCTTTTTCCGGTCATTGCAGGAGAATCAATGAGCAATGTGTACCGGATTGCAGTTACCTTAAAGGAAGAGGTGCAGCCGGAGTATCTGCAGCAGGCACTGGATATCGTACTTCCGAAATTTCCGGGCTTTAACTTAAGACTGCGTCAGGGGATTTTCTGGTATTATTTTGAAGAAAATGGCAAAAGTGCTCCAAGAGTACAGGAAGAAAGACATTTTCCATGCCGTTTTATCAGACAGAATAAGAACCACAGCTATCTTTTCCGGGTAACTTATTATAAATGCCGGATTAACCTTGAGGTTTTTCATGTACTGACAGATGGCATGGGCGGAATCAATTTCTTAAAGGAGCTGACCTATCAGTATTTAAGACTGGTGCATCCAAAGCTTAAGGAGAAACTGGGAGATAAGTTAAGCAGCGACACATCCATGAATCGTGAGGACAGCTTCCTTAAAAATTACAAGCACAGCTATGCCAAGGGATATAAGACAAAGAAAGCATATCTTATCAAAGGGGAAAAATTACGAACCGATGAATTTGGAGTGATTCATGGATTTGTAAAGATTCCGGCATTGAAAGGGGTATGTCATAAATATGGTGTCAGCATCAATGAGTATCTGGTTGCGGCATTTGCTTACAGCGTATATCGGGAATATCTGCATGGTATGCCGGACAAACGTCCGATTCGTGTAGCGGTTCCGGTGAATTTAAGACCATATTTTAATTCCATTACCACCAAGAACTTTTTTACGGTAGTATCTGCAGAGTTTGAACCGGTGGAGGATTCCTATACGTTTGAAGAAGTATTGAAGATTACTACAGAAAGTCTTCATCAACAGATTAATAAAGAGCATTTAGAGGAACTGTTTTCTTACAATGTGTCCAATGAGAAATTATTGATTGCAAGAGCAGTACCGCTGTTTTTGAAAAATATTGCCATGCGTTATGTGTATACATCGGCAGCACTGGCAAATACATCCACTGTAACCAACATTGGAAATGTGAAAGTGGAAGAGGATTACCAGCCATATATCAAGATGTTTTATGCATTCCTTGCCATGTCAAAGGGACAGAATATCAAGGGAACGATTTGTTCCTATCAGGATACGCTGGCATTTACCTTTAGTTCTGTTTTAAAAGATACATCCCTGCAGCGTGGATTTTTCCGGAAACTGTCAGAGGATGGTCTGAATGTGGAAATAGAAAGTAATGGTGTGTATTATGAGTAAATGTAAGAATTGTAATGTGGAAATCTTAGATGACAGCCAGATCTGTCCGCTGTGCCACAGTGTATTAGAAGAGGGAGAAGAAGGACACAATACCTATCCGGATGCATGGATTCCAACCAGAAGATTAAAATTTGTGACAAATATTATATTCTTTCTGGTGTTATTAGGCAGTGTGGCAGCAGGCTATCTCAATTATATCTGGTATCAGGGAAAACTCTGGAGCCTGATTGCAATTGCAGGACTTTGGTATCTGTTCCTGATTTTCCGGTTGGATATTTTAAGCAATAATGGATATCGGACGAAAATCATAGCAACCACATTATCCGGAATTTTATATGTGATTCTGATTGACTGGATAGTGGGATTTCATGGCTGGTCGGTTAATTATGTGCTTCCGGCAGGTATTATGCTGTTAGATGCAGGTATTGTTCTGCTCATGATTATCAATTCCAGAAACTGGCAGAGTTATCTGATGTTCCAGTTGTTTGGAATTGTATGCAGCCTGATACCGCTGCTTTTGATAGCACTTCACATCGTGACCCATCCGGGCTTAAGTGAACTGGCATTTGGAATATCGGTATTTTTATTCCTCGGAACGCTGATTATCGGTGACCGCAGAGCCAGACTAGAGTTAAAGAGAAGATTTCATGTAAGGTGATTATGGAAGAAAGTAAGACGAGTGTACAGGGCAGAGTCATCCGTGACCTAATTGCCCGTTTTGCAAGTGATAACTTGATAGGAAGAAAATTAAAGACCGGAGAGCTTCGTAAGAAAATGGTGGAACCGGCGTGGAAATGCCCGGACTGTTTTCTGATGCAGAAAATTAAGATGCCACAGTTTGAAATGGAGCTTTTAACCTCCATGCAGAATCCAAGGGAAGATAAAGTAGTTCTGCAGCTGCATGGTGGCGGGTATATTGGAAAAATGCGAAATGCCTACCGTACCTTTGCCGGACTTTACAGTGAGGTGGGAAAAGGAATCAGTGTGCTGACCATCGATTACCGCGTGGCACCAGAGCATCCTTTCCCGGCAGCATTGGAAGATACGGTGGAAGCCTATGAATGGCTGCTAAGCTGTGGATTTAAGCCGGAACAGATTATTGTGGCAGGTGATTCTGCCGGAGGTGGACTGGCATTGGCACTTTGCATGTACTTAAAGGATCATGGGAAAGCACTTCCCTGCGGACTGATTGCCATGTCTCCCTGGACAGATCTGACTGCCAGTGGTGAATCCTATGATACCAATTATGAGCGGGACCCGTTATTTGGAAATACAAGGGACAGTCTCATTTATAATAAGGATTATGTGGGAGACGCAGACGAAACGAATCCTTATATTTCACCGTTGTTTGGTGACTTCATAGGATTTCCACCAATGCTGATTCAGGTTGGTTCTTATGAGATGCTTTTAAGTGATTCCACATCCGTAGCAGAGAAGGCAAAGAAGCAGGGCGTAAAAGTCCGCTTAAGCATTTACGAAGGAATGTTTCATGTGTTCCAGATGGCAATGCTTATGATGCCGGAATCCAAGCGGGCATGGGCTGAAGTCGGCAAATTCATTGAGATGATTTCGGAATAAAAATCCGCTGTATCGGAAAAGACTGATTAAAATGTCTTAACCGGGACAGCGGATTTTGAATATGCGGGTAACTAACGTTTGTTAGTCAGGTGTGACACGTTCATATAATTTGGCAGTCCATTTTCGTAGGAAATGGAAGTCTCGCCCTGAATCAGTGGGAGAAGATATTCAACCATTTCTTCAGTAACATCATTTCCGCGCTCGTTAATCCATGCTCTCGGAACGGATTTTGCTTCATTCGCAATGTTCTTGATTTCTGCATAACCATATTCGATGGTATATGGTGCATTGGAAGTACGGTTCATGGTTACCATGGAAGCGGTAATGCCCTGTTTTGCAAACGCAACAGCATGTTCACCGGAAGCAATAGCTTCATTTAAATCGGTGGCAGAAGAAAGGTGGGCAGCGCAGCGCTGTAATACATTTACTTCTACAGAACGGACTTTTACGTTGATATTGTCTTTAATCAGATATTCCAACGCTTTACCGGCACCGCTTAACTGGCTGTGTCCGAAGGTGTCTTCCATGCTTTCTCCGGCACAGATGTAATTGCCCTCTGCATCATGAATTCCCTCAGATACGGCAATGATAATATTGTTGTGTTTCTCTAAGAGAGCACGCACATCTGTTAAGAACTCCTCCTTGTCAAAATTGCATTCCGGAAGATAAATAAGATGCGGTGCATCGCTGTATTCATTTCTGGCAAGGGCGGAAGCGGCGGTCAGCCAGCCGGCATCACGTCCCATAATTTCTACGATTGTTACACTCTTTACGGCATAGATAAATGTATCATGTGCAATTTCAAGTAAAGAAGATGCAATATATTTGGCGGCGGAGCCAAATCCCGGAGTGTGGTCTGTTACCATCAGGTCATTATCGATGGTCTTTGGAATACCAATAATGCGGACATTGCTTCCGATTCGCTCGGCATATTCGGAAAGCTTTAATACGGTATCCATGGAATCATTTCCGCCGATATAGAAGAATGCACCGATATTCAGCTTTTCAAACTGCTTGAAAATATAGTTATAAGAAGAATCATCATCCATAAAATCCGGCAGCTTAAAACGGCAGGAACCAAGGTACATTGCCGGTGTGTGAATCAGACGCTCTAATGCATTTTCGTCCGCTTCCATAATTTCGGAAAGGTTAAGATAATGTTCATTTAAAATACCTAAGATTCCATTTACGGAACCGTAAACAGTGCCATAGCAGCCGGCAGCACCTTTAATGACACCGGCAAGGCTTGCATTTATTGCAACGGTTGGTCCACCGGACTGGGCAACCATGCAGTTTTGAATCGATGTATTCATAGTCAGACTCCTTTGTGATTTCAAAGATTTGTGTTAGGATATATAAAAAAGTTATAGTTATTATAAGAAAATATCCTACAAGAATAACTATATATGATAGAATCGGAAAAGGCAAGACTAATCCGGCGGGAGTGGGAAGAACCGCAAGAAAAAATAAAGGAAAGGCAAAAGAGATGGAAAATTGTATGCTCTGCCCAAGAGAATGTGGCGTAAATCGTAAAAAAGGTGAAATGGGAGTCTGCGGTCAGACAGCAGTTATAAAGGCTGCAAGAGCAGCACTTCATATGTGGGAAGAACCGTGTATTTCCGGGCAGAATGGCTCCGGAACGGTATTTTTCAGCGGCTGTAATTTAGGCTGTATCTTCTGCCAGAATCACAATATTGCCACAGGAAAAGCTGGAATTGAAATAAGTATAGAGCGGCTGGCAGAAATTTTCCTGGAATTGCAGGAAAAGGGTGCAAATAATATCAATCTGGTAACGGCAGGACATTTTGTGCCACAGGTGGTTGAGGCATTGAAGCAGGCAAAGCAGCAGGGACTTTATCTTCCGGTTGTTTATAATACCAGTTCCTATGAAAAGGTGGAAACACTTCGCCTGTTAGAGGGCTATGTGGATATTTATCTTCCTGATTTAAAATATGTTGACAGCGCAATCAGCAGCAGGTATTCCCATGCAGCGGACTATTTTACTTGTGCCAGTGCAGCGATTGCAGAAATGGTGCGGCAGGTAGGCGAGCCGGAATTTGTTTTCGAACGGGCAGCAGGCAAAGAAGGCAGCAGTGCGGAATTTCCGGCAGATGAGAAAAAGAAAATTTCGGAACAGCAGAATAATATGATATTTGACGCAGCAGAATATCAGGAGCGCAGCGAAGCCGGGGAGTCTCTTCTGATGAGAAAAGGCGTCATTGTGCGCCATCTTGTTATGCCGGACTGTGTGGAAGATTCCAAGCGTGTGATATCTTATCTTCTTAAGACCTATGGCGGTCAGATTTTTATCAGCATTATGAATCAGTATACGCCGCTGCCACAGTGCAGGGAGTATCCGGAATTAAGCCGCCGGGTAACGGAAGCGGAATATGATGCGGTGGTGGATTATGCGATTGAACTTGGCATTGAAAATGGCTTCATCCAGGAAGGAGATGTGGCAGAGGAGAGTTTTATCCCGGAGTTTGATGGAGAAGGGATTGTGAGGAAAGATGTAGATAGATAATTGCAATAATAAAAAGAAATAGCATCCCACTCGTCCAAAGTAGATGCTATTTCAAAAATAGTTTTCACTGAGGGCAAATCGGAGCATATCCGATTACCTTTCTAAGTGGAGTATATATGAAAATATTTGCAATTTCAAGCAAACTTTTTGACTTGCTCTATGGTAATTTGATAGGTTCTAATTTTAATCTGAGATATTTCATTTCGTCATTAATTAATTTGACTGTTTCTACTGTATTTTCATTTTTTGCAGCTTTCAGGATACGCTCAAGTCTTTGAAATTCATCTATTAACATTCCAGTATATTGTTTATCTGTTAACATAGATTCTTCATTCATTTTAACACCTTCTTCCATAAAAATATTATATCATAGTTAAATAGAGCGTAGCAACTTGGAATTTACTATTGATATATGAATTGATAGTAGTAAAAGGAAAAATGTGTGATATAATAAAAATAAATATATGTTAATTGGATCAAATAAAAAGTTGATATGAAGTATTTTATAATAGAAACAAAGAGAAGGGGTACCTGAAATGAAAAAGAGCATTGTAATTGCAATCGTCGGAGTATTAGCAGTAGCTGGTGTTGGAAGTGCAGTTTACTTCCAGACAATAAAGGATCCAAAGGTAGGAAATACAGTTGCGTCTGCAGAGCAGAATCTGGCAATTCCATCCGCAGATGATATGGAAGCACAGGTGAAAGAAGTTGTAGCTGCAAAGGAAGCGGAGCTGGAAACACAGAAAGTAGCAGAGGAGGAAGCTGCAAGAGTGGCAGCGGAACAGGCGGCTCAGGAGAAAGAGCAGGTTGCAGATAGCAATACAAGCACCAAAGAAAATGCAACTGCAAAATCCAATAAATCCAGCGATACCGGAGCTAAGGGGAATGGTTCTTCTTCCGGAAAAGGAAATAGCAGCGCATCTACATCCAGCAACGAAGAGAATCCTTATGGATTTACAGAGGATGACCTTCCGGATCTAGCACCTGGTACAACAATTGATATTGGAGAACCAACTCGTTCTTATGATATTCCGGGTGGTGGAACTGCAAACGTATATGACCATATAAGTGATGATGAACTTAATGAGCATCTTAATTAATGGAAGGAATTAAAAAGTTATAAATTAAAGGGAGGGACGTTTGTCCTTCCTTTTTTACTGCTTTATAGTAAAAAATGGAATAAAAAGAATTAATTCAAGTTCAATTGATGAAAATGCGTATTAAACACACATAAAAATATTTGCAAATACACAAAAAATGTGTATAATATAATTGAAAGGGGGATACTATTTGAAGAATAGGGAATTAGTAAAGAAACTGGAAGCAGCAGGCTTTTCGTTGGAAAGACATGGTAGTAATCATGATATATATACAAGAGGTTCAGACGAAGAACAGATTCCAAGACACAAAGAAATTAATGAAAGATTAGCAAAGGCAATTATAAGGAAATGGGGATTATAAGAATTCCCATTTCTTATATGATAATTATAAATGATATGATGAGATTAAGAATGGAGGTTGTTTTGTATGAGACAGGTATATCCAGTAATTTTTACACCACTGAATGATAAAAAAGATACTGTATTAATAGAGGTGCCGGATTGGGAAATATTAACTGAGGGGTATGGAATGGCTGATGCAGTGAAAATGGCAAGGGATGCAATCGGTCTAAAAGGAATAACCTATGAAGATAAAGAAAAAAAGTTTCCAGAGGCAAGTTCTATAAATGAAATTGATACTTCTAAGGGTACTTTTGCAGAAGATGGAGAGGGCTATGTATCATTTGTTGATATTGATTTTACAGAGTATCGAAGGAGAGTAGATAATAAAACAGTAAGAAGAAATGTAACATTGCCAAATTGGTTAAATCAGGAAGCAGAAAAAGCACATATAAATGTTTCCAGAGTGTTACAGGAAGCACTTATGTTAAAATTAAATGTTTCAAGATAAAAGTAATCTAAATGATAAAAAATCTTGACATCTCCCGCAAAAGTTCTATAATACATTTTCGGTAATGCGAGGATGTAGAAAGATGAATAAAGAAAGAGACTATTTTTTTGATAATTTAAAAGCGGTATTGATATTCTTAGTTGTGCTGGGACATTTCCTGCTCCCTATCCGTGGAGACAATCCACTGGTGGTAGTGAAACGGCTCATCTATGTATTTCATATGCCGCTTTTTGTATTTATCTCCGGCTATTTTGCCAAGAAAATTTATAAAAATGGACAATATAATTTTAAGAAAATATTGTATCTGCTGAAAGCATATGTTGTGTTCGTTGTGGCAATTCAGATAGTATATGCCATTGCGGGATTTGAAAAATTTACGGAGATAGATTTCTTTTCCCAAAGTGGTGCACCGTGGTATTTATTTGCAATGATTGTATGGTATCTGACGATACCACTTGTCCGTAAATGTAAAGCGGTGCCGGTTCTTTTGCTTACTGTAGTGCTGGCATTAACAGCTGGCTATTTTAAAAATGTGGGGGACTTTTTATGTCTGTCACGAATTCTGGTATTTGGACCGTTTTTCTATCTGGGCTATTTTCTGGAGCAGAAGACACTGGAAAAAGCATTGCAGCCAAAGTTTCAGAGACTGGTGGTTCCATGCGCGGAGGCAATCTGTATCTTTATTCTGGCATATGGAGCAAGGTTGAAAGATTCCCTGGGAATGGTATATGAAAATATATCCTATTATGAACTGGAAGAAGTGTGGAAAGGACCGATGGTCCGCCTTTCCCTGATGATTGCAGCATTTCTTATTTCCTGGGCAATTATGTTTTGCATTCCGAGAGGAAAGACAAGGTTGTCAGCAATCGGACAGAATACCATGCCGGTATATATGCTGCACCGGATTTTACGGGATATTCTGATGTTTGCCGGAATCTATGATTATCTGGGTGACTGGGGCTGGATAGCATTTTTTATCCTGTTAGGATTAAGTGCTGGAATCGTATATGTGTTAAATAATTCACATGTTGTCAATCAGGTCAACCGGATACTGGCATTACATACGCCGCAGTTGATCAGAAACTTAAAAAGGCAACGGGCACGTTAGTCTGGATGGAAGAGATTGATACCATTGGAATGATAAAGAGAGGTGGTCGTATGTCAGAAAATAGAAAAATTCGTGTTCTTTATCAGTTTAACGGATATGTCCAGGGTGTGGGATTCCGCTATCGCATGTCGCATCTGGCGGGGCATTTTGGTGTGACTGGCTGGGTGCGCAATGAATATGACGGCTCGGTACAGGCAGAATTGCAGGGACTGCCGGAAGAAATTGATATGATAATTCAAAGACTCTGCCAGGACCGTTACATCGAAATCCGCAGCATGGACAGAAAAGAACTTCCACTGGATGAGACGGAACGGGGCTTCCATGTAAAATATTAAAATGTAAAAAGCAGCTTCTGGCATACTTTGTCAGGAGCGTTTTTACTTTACAGGAAATTGCTTTCCTGTAAAGTAAAAACGCTCTGCGAGGATGCGCACTGCGGCGTATAAGGTAGATGTCGTAAGCGACCGCCGCAGGCGCGAGAATGTGCCAAGGCACATTCTTTGTTCAGAAAAGTTGCAAAAAATAGCAAGAAATAGTAAACTGTGGGATATGCGAGTATACTACTATGAAAATGAATTAGAGGATGAATTTTCGGAAGCAAAGATAACTGCGAAGAAAATTGATGGAACATATCAGTACAGCCAGGACAGCTTGGGAAGGAAATTATTACATTTTATCTGTTATAATCTCATTGCAAAACCGGTGGCATGGTGCTTTTTAAAGATAAAATACCGTCATAAGATAGTGGGATGGGAAAAAATAAAAGCGTTAAAGGGACAGGGATTTTTCCTCTACGGAAATCATACCAATGCAGGAGCAGATGCACTGATTCCCACAATGCTGGCATATCCGACGGACGTATATGTGATTGTGCATCCGAATAATGTTTCTATGCCCTTTTTCGGAAAAGTAACGCCATATCTTGGGGCGTTGCCGCTGCCGGATGATAAGGATGCCATGAAACATTTCTTAGAAGAAATCGGAAAGAAAATCACTACGAAAAAATGCGTGATGATATATCCGGAGGCACATATCTGGCCTTATTATACGAAGATACGTCCTTTTAAGGATTCTTCCTTCCGTTATCCGGTGCAGTATCAATGCCCGGTAATCTGTTTTACCAATACATATCAGAAACGGAAGCATAGTAAAAAGCCGCAGATAGTAACCTATGTGGATGGTCCGTTTTATCCGGATGCGAAATTGCGTGGAAAAGAGCAGAAAGCAGACCTTAGAAACAGGGTTTATGAACAGATGAAAGAAAGAAGCAGCAGGAACACCCTTGTACTTGCTACTTATATCAAAAAAGGTGATGTATGAGAAATATTCTATTTTCGGGGAATGTCAAAGTATTTGATGGAATACTGACCGGGATGCTGTCCATTTTTATGCGGACGAAATCGACAGAACCATACCGCATCTACATTTTTACAATGGATGTATCACATTTAAGAGACGATTTTCTGCCGGTGAGTGATGAGCAGATTGCATTTTTAAATGAGGTAGCAAAGTCCTATAACAAAGAAAATATTGTAATCAAGATTGATGTGACAGATATTTATAAAGAAGAATTTGCAGGCTGTCCGAACGAAGGTGCGTATTGTTCACCATATACCCTGCTTCGTCTGTTTGCAGATAAGATTCCGGAAATCCCGGATAAGCTTCTTTATCTGGATGCAGATATTTTATTTAACCGGGAGCCGGAGCTTTTATATGACATTGATGTAAAAGGGTATGAGTATGCTGCAGCAAGAGACCACTATGGAAAATATTTAATCAATCCAAACTATATCAATGCGGGAGTATTGCTTTTTAATATGGCAGAGATTAAGAAAACAGGCCTTTTTGAAAAAGCAAGACATCTCATTAAGACAAAAAAATTACTGTTTGCGGATCAGGATGCAGTATACAGAAGTACCACGGCAAAGAAAATGCTGCCGCAGAAATATAATGACCAGAAGTTCTTACATAAGAGTACAATAATCAGACATTTTTCCAAACGGCTTTTTTACCTGCCATATCCGCATACGGCAAATATTAAGCAGTGGAATGTCAGTGCAATTCACAGAATTTTTAAGTATGAAGCGTTTGATGATATTCTGTTCGAATATATTTATCTGAAAAAGAAATTTGAACAGGACACTAAGAGGTAAGGAGTTAATTTATGGAAATGAAGAGTTTATCACAGTATGGGAAGAAAGCGGAGATACCGATTTTCTTTGCCTGCGATGAAGGATTTGTAAAATATACGATGGTTTCCATGAAGTCCATCATGGAAAATGCAGACCGCAGCCGGAAATATCATATTTACATTTTACATATGGGAATTACGGAAGCAACCCAGGCAAAAGTGCTTGCCATGGCAGATGAAGAATTTGCAATTGATTTTGTGGATGTTACAGACAAGATGAGGAGCATTGCAGATAAGCTTCCGATTCGTGACTATTATTCCAACACAACATATTTCCGGCTTTTTATTCCGGATATGTTTCCACAGTACCGCAAGGCACTTTATATTGACAGCGATACCATCGTAGTGGGAAATATTGCAGAATTATATGACCATAAGCTTGGTAAATTATATGCCGGAGTCTGTCCGGACCGTGTGGTAGCACAGACAGATATCTTAGGTGATTATGTAGAAAAGGTATTAGGCGTAAAGCGTGCCAGATATTTCAACGCCGGAGTAATGCTGATGAACTGCAGTCAGTTCCGTGAAAATCATCTTTTAGATGAATTCTTAGAGATGCTTCACATCTATCTTTTTGTGGTAGCGCAGGATCAGGATTACCTGAATCTGATTTGCAAGAATCAGGTGCTTTATATGGAACCGAAGTGGAATGCACAGGTATTTGGAGAACTTGCCTGCCCGGAAGAAGAGGTGGGATTATTCCATTTTAATATGGCAGCCAAACCATGGCATTATGAAGACTGCCGTCTGGCAGAGTATTTCTGGAAATATGCGAAGATGACAGCGGATTATGATGCCATAAAAGAAGGACTTGCTAATTATACCGATGAGCAGCGCCGCAATGACAGTGTGTCTGGTGAGAAATTAATCCAGCTTGCGGTATCTGAGATTAACAGAGAAGATAATTATCTTCGCAAGATGGAAAAAGCCGGAAAATCAGAAAGTAAGCTTGCGCTGCTTGCTCACATAGAGGAACTGGAGCGGGAAGGAAGATTTTCAGAAGATGCAGAAGAAAATCCACCGGCACCGGTTCTGATGCCGGAAGATATTAATTATCTTCCAAGAAGTTTAAAGAGCAAGACACAGACCAAATATGCATTTAAAGTAGCAAGATGGTTTGTCAATATGCTGATAAAGAAAAAGCAGTTGATAATCAAAGAATACAAAGGCATTGAAAATCTTGAAAAAGTAGCAGACGGAGCAGTCATTACCTGTAACCATTTCAATGCATTTGACAGCTTTGCCATCCAGCTTGCCTTCGAGCAGGGTAAATTGAAAAAGAAAAAAATGTACCGTGTAATCCGGGAAGGCAATTATACCGGATTTCCGGGATTTTACGGAGTGTTAATGCGCCATTGCAACACACTGCCGTTAAGCTCTAATTTTAAGACCATGGAGAAATTTATTGCTGCCGTAGACAGGGTATTAGAGAAAAATCAGTTTGTACTTGTCTATCCGGAGCAGGGAATGTGGTGGAATTACCGGAAACCAAGACCGTTGCAGAAGGGCGCATTTACCTTCGCTGCCAGAAATAATAAGCCGGTACTTCCGGTATTTATTACCATGGAAGACAGTGATGTTTTAGATGATGACGGATTCTATGTGCAGGAATATACGGTGCATTTCTGTGAACCGATTTATCCGGATCCGAATAAAAAGCGTGCACAGAATTCCTGTGAGATGCGGGATAAGAACTATGAAGCCTGGAAAGCTGTTTACGAGCAGAACTATGGAGAGAAACTGACCTATAGTTGTGATGAGGAACAGCCGATTAAAGAGAAGAAAGCACTCTGATAAAAGTTGCAGGAAATGTAATATGTATTGAGAAAGGGTAAAGGGATAAATTATGAATAATCAGTGGAACCAGATGCCACCAAACATGCCGTCACAGCAGAGACCGCCGATGCCACCGAATATGCCGCCGCAGCAAGGTGGACCAATGCCGCCGAATATGCAGATGCAACAGGGCAGACCGATGCCACCAAACATGCAGATGCAGCAGAGACCGCCGATGCCAACGAATATGCCGCCACGACAGGGAAAAATGCCACGACCGGAGCTCTCTCCGGAGGATAAGAAGCAGGCAGACAAATTATGTATTATTTCCATGATTTTGATGTTTGCACCGATGGCAGTAATTTTTATTAAGAATATTATTCTGGGACTGTTGTTTGATGCAGGAAAAGAAGAATTTTATTATAATATCGCAAGCAGCTATGTATTAGGTTCAATTCTGACTTTTCTTATGGCTGGCTGTGGAATTGCAGCACTGGTACTTATGATTTTGGTCCGTGTAAAATATCCGCAGAGTGTATTTGGTAAAGTGCTGATGTGGCTTTATATTGCACTTGCCATTCTTGTAGTAGTATTTATAGCAGTAACAATTATTGCCTGTGGGCTGGCATTCATAAGCTGTGTCCGAAACTGTCCGGGCTGATGAGGCAGGAAAATAAATGATAGATATTACGATTTTGCACTGGAGAATTTCGCCGTATTTTATCTGTTTTCTCTTAAGCTTTGTACTGGCATATCTTTATGCCACATGGTATTTGAAAAAAGCAGGAGTAAGGGGCAGTCATATCTTTTATTCAGAGCTTTTGAATACAGTCCTGGCATTATATTTTGGAGCATTTTATACCTTTATTGTGCAGCTGGCAGAACAGGGTAAAGTAGAAACATTTGGTTTTTCCAGTCTTGGCGGTATGGCTGGCATCCTGCTCGGTGTGTGGATTTTTACAAAAATCAGTAAGGAACATAAGATAGAGCTATGGACTGCATATGTGCTGGCATTGGGACTGATGTATGCGGTTTCAAAGCTAGGCTGCTTTTTTGCAGGCTGTTGTGTTGGCATGAGATATCAGGGACCTGGCAGTATCCGCTATCTTGATAATGGAGCAGCGGGGGAATACCTTTTTCCGGTCCAGCTGGCAGAGACGATCTTATTTCTGCTGGCGTTTTTGTTGCTTCACAAGATGGCAGAACGAAGAAGCAATGGTATAATTCCAAAGAGTCTGTTGCTGTATGCGATATTAAAATTCGTACTGGATTATCTGAGGTATTATGAAGACAGAAAGATTTTCAGTGCGAACCAGTGGGGATGTCTGCTGGTAGCTGTAAGCGTATTGCTCTATGAGGCAGTACGGCAAATTAGACAAAGAGCGAATAATAAAGTAATATAACGGATATGAGAAAAGAGTTTTGTGGGTGTTGTGCCGGCAGAACTCTTTTGCATTGTTATGCATCCAAAGAAGCTGACGGACAGGTTATGGTGTTTATCAAGCGTTATATTTATTGTAAAAGGTTGGATTCGGAACAAAGTATTTAGAAAAAATTGGGAAATAAGTTTACATAATATAGGTACGAAATATGGGACACATCCTGTTGTAACATGATCTTATCAGAGAGCAAAGCCACTGAAAAATACCAGAAAAGTGGCAGAAAAGCGAAGGAAAAGATAAGAAAAAAGACACAGGGAGGTCACAATTATGCGTGATAATACAGTACATGTAAGAAGAGGAAAGAAACATCCGTCAAGAATGGAAATGATAGTGCTTGCAGCTCTTGCAGCCCTTATGGTAAGCGGCGGAACATTATTACTGCTGGCAGCTTTGCTGGGACAGGATATTACAGACTGGAACCACAGAGCAGCAATTACAGCAGGACTTTCTCTTGCCGGAGTTGTGTGGGGATGGTTAATCAGGGCAAACCGTTAGACATATCCGTGGGATAAGTACGACATGGTTTTTCGAATTGAGGTTGACGCATTCCCGATAGTTTTCTATAATGAAACTGATTATATTGTACAGGAAAATCAAAAGAAGATTTTCTGTTGTTTTGGAGAAAAAGGGAATTGAAGGAGACGGAAAATGAAGAAAACAATTCGTAAGATAGAGATACTTTTCATGACATTGATTTGCATTTTTGCCATGTCAGGAATGCCGATGCAGGTATATGCAGGTCCTGCGGATAATTCGCTGGAGACACTGACAGTAGCCGAGGGTTCATTATCACCTGCATTTGAAGGAAGCCGTATGTACTATACGGTACAGGTAGGACAGGATGTAAGCAGCGTGACGGTAAGTGCAAAAACGGTAAATCCGGCAGCAACGATTCAGTCCGGGGTGGGAACCACTACCTTAAAAACAGATGGAGATACAAAGATTGACGTAGTAGTGCAGGCAGAGAATGGAAATCTTGCAACTTATCATCTGACCATAACCAAGTCTGCAACAGGTGCTACAACAAATACAGATACTACAACAAGCACAGACACAGGCAATACTCCGGCGGACAATAATACCGGAGCAGATAATGGCACAGATACAGCCACACCGGACGATACTGTATCTGCCTATACCGTGTCAGAAGATTTCGCAGCAGAACAGATTCCGGCAGATTTTACAGAAGCACAGGTGCCTTATCAGGGAACTGAATACCGTGGCGCTGCTTTTAACAATGGTAATTTATCTCTTTTATATATGACAGATGCAGCAGGAAATGCAGGCTTTTATGTGGTAAATGGCATCGATGGCAGTGTGTGTCCATATATTCGTATCGATAATGGGGATAATTATCTGATTTTAATGACACCTTCGGCAGTGACTTCCTTTGTACCGGGCGAAGCAACCACGCCTATTCAGGTTGGGGACAGTACATTTGAAGATGCATACGCAACAGATACAGAAAATATTTATACCGTATATGGAATGACAAATGATGGACAGGAAGGCTGGTATAATTACAATACCAGTGATGGAACCTTCAGCGAATACCAGTACAGTGACAGCACGGAGGAGGATACCGATACCACCTATCTTCAGAATGCATTAAATGACTTAAATGACAAATATACCGCTAGAAAAGACCGGGATTTAAAAATTATTGCCGGATTAATTGTAGTAATCGTAATTCTTATTTTTATCATTATTAATCTGTTGCTTCGTGGAAGAAGAGGTTATGAAGAAGAGGACGATGATGAAATCGAAGAAGCAGTAGATATCTTTGAAGAAGAAAAACGCAGAAAGGCAAAGAAGAAACAGAAATTCGTAGAAGATGCCGGTAAAGTCGAAGAAGAACCGGTCGAAGAAAAAGAGACCAGTGTAGTGAAGGATTTACCGGAGAAAGCAGAGTCAGAAGAAAAAGAAGAAGCGGATTCCGCCGCTCAGTTACCGGAAGAAGTGGCAGAACGGTTAGGCGAAACTGATTTTATGGAAGAATTTGAAGAAGAACCGGAATTTATGTCCGGCAGAAAGAAACGTGAAAAGGAAAAGAGAGAAAAAAAAGAGAAGAAACGGCGGAGCAAAGATATTTTTGATGACGATGATGAAGATAATGGAATCTTTGCAAGCCATGATGACTTTATTGAAAAAGAATCATCAGATGATGATATTGAAGTAATGGATTTAAATGATTTATAAGAGAATTGGCGCGTAGTGACAGGAGGATTTTATGCATAAACCATATACAAAACAAGCGCAAAAAGTAATAGAACTGACGACAAAGGCAGCCAGAAGCATGCATCATAATTATATTGGAACAGAGCACCTTTTACTGGGATTGCTAAAAGAAGGCTGTGGAGTAGCTGCCTGTGTTCTGATGGATGCGGGAGTAGAAGAAACCCGTCTGGTAGAACTGATAGAAGATTTAATCGCTCCATCTTCGGATGTGGCAGTATTAGACCGGAAAGGTTATTCTCCAAGGATTCAGCATATCATTGAGACCGCTGACCAGGAGGCAGAGCGTTTTGACAATGAGAATATCGGAACAGAACACCTTTTAATTGCATTATTGAAAGAGGCAGACTGTGCCGGTGTACGTCTGTTGAATACACTGGGTGTGAATATCCAGAAGATTTATATCGAGACTCTGGTAGCCATGGGAGAAGACGCAAACCGCTATAAAGAGGAGATTGCGGCAAGCAAATCCGGAAAAAAGAAAGCAGTAGAAGTAACGCCAACCTTAGACCAGTATTCCAGGGATTTAACTGCTATGGCAGCCTATGGTGAGATAGACCCGGTGATTGGCAGAGAGGCAGAGATTGCCCGCGTGATTCAGATTTTAAGCCGCAGGACGAAAAATAATCCATGCCTGATTGGAGAGCCGGGAGTTGGAAAGACAGCTATTGCAGAAGGACTTGCCCAGCGTATTGCATCCGGACTGGTTCCGGATACAGTCCGGGGAAAACGAGTGGTAACACTGGATTTATCCGGAATGGTAGCAGGCTCTAAATACCGTGGAGAATTTGAAGAGCGGATTAAGAAAGTCATTCGTGAAGTGACAGAAGCAGGAAATGTACTTCTTTTCATAGATGAACTTCATACCATTATCGGAGCAGGCGGAGCGGAAGGTGCTATTGATGCATCCAATATTTTAAAGCCATCCCTTGCCCGTGGAGAAATACAATTAATCGGAGCAACCACATTAGAAGAATACCGTAAATATATTGAAAAAGATGCAGCCCTGGAACGTCGTTTCCAGCCGGTAACGGTGGAAGAACCGACGGAAGAGCAGGCGATAGAGATATTAAAGGGATTAAGAGAACGCTATGAAAAGCATCATCATGTACAGATTACAGATGCGGGAATAGAAGCGGCAGTGAAGCTGTCTGCCCGTTATATTGCAGACCGTTATCTGCCGGATAAGGCCATTGATTTGATGGATGAGGCTTCCTCTAAGGTTCGCCTTGGCGGATTTAAAATGCCGGAGAAGATTAGTGAACTGGAGCGTAAGATTGCTCAGTTAGAGGACGATATGGAGACGGCATTGATGGAACAGCGGTTTGAAGATGCCGGGGCAATCCGCAAGGAGAAGGAAGCTGCCCGGAAGAAATATGAAAAGCAGGTGGAAAAATACCATCGGGATGCAGACAAGAAGAAACTGGTTGTTGGAGAAAATGAAATTGCAGAAATTGTATCTGACTGGACAAAGATACCGGTGAAGAGACTGGCTGAGGGCGAGGCTGCACGTCTCAACCGTCTGGAAAAGACACTGCATAAGCGTGTAGTAGGACAGGAAGAGGCAGTCAGTGCAGTGGCAAGAGCAGTCAGAAGAGGACGGGTAGGATTAAAAGATCCGCATCGTCCGATTGGTTCCTTCCTTTTCTTAGGACCGACCGGAGTTGGTAAAACAGAGATAACAAAGGCACTGGCAGAGGCTGTCTTTGGCGATGAGCAGGCAATGATTCGTGTTGATATGTCAGAGTACATGGAGAAGCACAGTGTTTCTAAAATGATTGGTTCACCGCCAGGTTATGTAGGTTATGAAGAAGGCGGCCAGCTCAGCGAAAAGGTCAGAAGAAAACCATATTCTGTTATTCTTTTTGATGAAA
Source organism: Roseburia sp. OM03-7AC (assembly GCF_003462625.1). Lineage (NCBI taxonomy): Bacteria > Bacillati > Bacillota > Clostridia > Lachnospirales > Lachnospiraceae > Roseburia > Roseburia sp. OM03-7AC. Next base: position 1,152,416 of record NZ_QTZJ01000001.1, on the reverse strand, counting down.
TTGAAAAGGCACACCCGGATGTATTTAATGTATTGCTTCAGGTACTGGATGATGGACAGATTACAGATGCCCAGGGCAGACGGGTAGATTTTAAGAATACGATTATCATTATGACTTCCAATGCAGGGGCGCAGTCTATCATTGCGCCGAAGAAGCTTGGATTTGCTGCAGGCGAAGATGAAAAGAAGAATTATGAATACATGAAAAATGGTGTAATGGAAGAAGTCCAGAGAATCTTTAAGCCGGAGTTCTTAAACCGAATTGACGAGACCATTGTATTCCGGGCTCTCAATAAAGAGGACATGAAGAAGATTGTCACCATTTTAAGCAAATCTTTAATTGACCGGTGTGAAAAACAGATGGGTATCCATCTGACCATAACCGGCAGCGTAAAAGGATACATTGCCGAGAAGGCATACAATCCGAAATATGGAGCAAGACCATTGCGGCGTATGATACAGACACAGATAGAAGATATGCTGGCAGAAGAGATTTTATCCGGTAAAATCAAGCCGGGAGATGATGTGGAAATCCGCATGGTAAAAAAGGAAATAAAAACCGTTGTGAATTCATCAAAATAACTGGAAAAATGTGTCGAGATAAGCTATAATATTTTCATAAAATTTACGAAAAAGCCATCGTGGGATAGTGGCTTATAGGAGGATAAAAAATGGCTGTAGTTGCAGAATTAATTCGTTCAGAAGCAAACGGAACAATCAGTTTTGGAGATTATACACTGGGAGCAAAATCCAAACTGGACAATTTTGAACATGCGGGAGATTTGTACAAAGTTAAGACATTTCGTGAGATTACCAAATTAGAGAGAAATGGAATGTTTGTATATGAATCTGTTCCAGGAACTGCAGTTACAAATATGGTAGCATCCGAAAACGGTGTGGAATTTGAAGTAGAAGGACCGGAAGATGCAGAGATTACACTTGGCTTAATGGAAGAGACAGAGTATGATGTATTTGTAGCAGGAAAATCAATTGGTCAGATGAAGACCAATTTAGGTGGTAAATTAACACTTAGCGTTGAATTAGATCCGGAAACTCCGGTTGCAGTAAAAGTATCCAGAGTATAAATGGATATATCAATAAGATGATAAGAAAGAGAATCCAATTCCAGCGGATTGGGTTCTCTTTTTACTAATTTACGCGAGTAGCAAGAAAGACAGTTATTGCAAGAATAAGGGGGAAAATAGATGGCAAAGGGAAAAGCAACCGTATTTTTCTGCCAGGACTGTGGCTATGAATCATCCAAATGGATGGGACAGTGCCCGGGATGCGGCGGGTGGAATACTTTTGTAGAAGAAGTGATAGATAAATCAGCACCTGCAAAAGTGCGGAAGGAAGCAGCAAAAGCAGAAGTTGTAAAAATTGCAGATATTAAAGCAGGACGGGAAGAGCGGCTGACTACAGGACTAAAAGAGTTAGACCGGGTTTTGGGAGGTGGAATCGTAAAAGGTTCCCTTGTTTTAGTCGGTGGAGATCCTGGAATTGGAAAATCCACGCTGCTTTTACAGGTGTGCCGGAATCTTTCCATGCAGAAGACCGATGTATTATATATTTCCGGAGAGGAATCCCTGCAGCAGATAAAAATTCGTGCAGAGCGTATCGGAGAATTTGGCGATACTTTATCACTGCTTTGTGAGACCAATCTGGATACTATCAAAGAAGTGATTAACAGAACAAAACCGGAAATCGTGGTCATTGACTCAATTCAGACCATGTATAATGAAAATATTACATCGGCGCCTGGCAGTGTTTCCCAGGTCCGGGAAGCAACCGGAGTTCTGATGCAGATTGCAAAGGGGCTTGGTATTTCTATTTTTATTGTCGGCCATGTGACCAAAGAGGGTGTTGTGGCAGGCCCCCGTGTGTTAGAACATATGGTAGATACGGTATTGTATTTTGAAGGTGACCGTCATGCGGCATATCGTATATTGCGTGGCGTGAAGAACCGTTTTGGTTCCACGAATGAGATAGGTGTATTTGAAATGTGTAACGAAGGGTTAAGGGAAGTGGAAAATCCTTCAGAATATATGTTAAGTGGAAAGCCGGAAGGAGCATCCGGTTCTGTAGTGGCATGCTCTATGGAGGGAACCCGTCCGATTCTTTTGGAAATACAGGCACTGGTATGCCACAGCAATTTTGGAATGCCAAGAAGAACAGCTGCAGGAACGGATTATAACAGGGTCAATCTTCTGATGGCTGTATTAGAAAAGAGACTGGGACTGTCTTTAAGTTCCTGCGATGCATATGTAAATATTGCCGGGGGTATCCGTATGAATGAACCCGCAATTGATTTAGGTATTGTGCTTGCGATTGTATCCAGCTATAAAGATGTTCCGATTGATGAGAAGACCATCTGTTTTGGGGAAGTAGGACTAAGTGGTGAAGTACGCGCAGTCAGTATGACAGCACAGCGTGTGCAGGAAGCTGAGAAGCTTGGCTTTACCACCTGCATTCTACCTGAAGTTTGTAAAGCAGGATTGAAGAAGAATCCAAATATAAATGTAGTGGGT
>NZ_QTZJ01000001.1:1146870-1147298 GCF_003462625.1 Roseburia sp. OM03-7AC | reverse complement strand
ATGAGGGCTTATAGCTCAGCTGGTTAGAGCGCACGCCTGATAAGCGTGAGGTCGGTGGTTCGAGTCCACTTAAGCCCATTGATTCGAAAGAGTCTATAATTAAATAGGAATCATCCTATATGGGGGTGTAGCTCAGTTGGGAGAGCACCTGCCTTGCAAGCAGGGGGTCAAGAGTTCGAATCTCTCCATCTCCATTCGGATACGGAAGTATCCATAACGTACCTTGAAAACTTCATACAGAATTGATGATAAGACTATCATTTTAGAAATGATAGACCTAAGATATCAAGACATCCGAGAAACAAACCGATTCAAAAGAATCAACAAACACAAGCGTCGTAACGCTATACGACGGGAGCATTAGTGTATACTAAGTGCTCATAACAAGGTCAAGCGAAGAAGAGCGCAGGGTGGATGCCTTGGCACTA
>NZ_QTZJ01000001.1:1146467-1146688 GCF_003462625.1 Roseburia sp. OM03-7AC | reverse complement strand
TGAAAACGCGAAAGACGCCTGTCACTAACGCTATAGATGACAGGAAGCAAGGTCAAGCGAAGAAGAGCGCAGGGTGGATGCCTTGGCACTAAGAGCCGATGAAAGACGTGATAAGCTGCGAAAAGTCACGGGGAGGAGCAAATATCCATTGATCCGTGAATATCTGAATGGGGAAACCCACATGAGAATACCTCATGTATCCATACGCCAATCCATAACGT
>NZ_QTZJ01000001.1:1144915-1146457 GCF_003462625.1 Roseburia sp. OM03-7AC | reverse complement strand
GCAAATATCCTTTGATCCGTGAATGTCTGAATGGGGAAACCCACATGAGAATACCTCATGTATCCATACGCCAATCCATAACGTATGGAAGGGAACCCGGTGAACTGAAACATCTAAGTAGCCGGAGGAAGAGAAAGAAAAATCGATTTCCAAAGTAGCGGCGAGCGAAATGGAAAGAGCCCAAACCGGAGTGCGTGCATTCCGGGGTTCGGACCGCATAATTGATTCAGCAATTCCAGCAGAACTGTTTTGGGAAAGCAGACCAGAGAGGGTGAAAGTCCCGTAAGCGAAAGAAGAGCTGACATGGCGGTATCCAGAGTACATCGAGACACGAGAAACCTTGATGGAATAAGCGGGGACCACCCCGTAAGGCTAAATACTACTTAGTGACCGATAGCGCATAGTACTGTGAAGGAAAGGTGAAAAGGACCCCGGGAGGGGAGTGAAAGAGAACCTGAAACCCTGTGTTTACAAGCTGTGGAAGCACTTTATATGTGCGACCGCGTACTTTTTGTAGAACGGTCCGGCGAGTTACGCTTACTGGCGAGGTTAAGGACTTAAGGTCCGGAGCCGAAGGGAAACCAAGTCTTAATAGGGCGGTTATAGTCAGTAGGAGTAGACCCGAAACCGGGTGATCTATCCATGTCCAGGTTGAAGATGCCGTAAAAGGCGTTGGAGGACCGAACCCACATCCGTTGAAAAGGGTGGGGATGAGGTGTGGATAGGGGAGAAATTCCAATCGAACCCGGAGATAGCTGGTTCTCCTCGAAATAGCTTTAGGGCTAGCCTCGTTTTAGTCTTGTGGAGGTAGAGCACTGAATTTCCGCGGGGGCGTCAAAGCTTACCAAAGAATATCAAACTCCGAATGCCATTAAGATGATGAACGGGAGTCAGACTGTACGAGATAAGTTGGACAGTCAAAAGGGAAAGAGCCCAGACCACCAGCTAAGGTCCCAAAGTGTGTGTTAAGTGGAAAAGGATGTGGGGATTCAAAGACAACTAGGATGTTGGCTCAGAAGCAGCCATTCATTCAAAGAGTGCGTAACAGCTCACTAGTCGAGAGTCCCTGCGCCGAAAATGTCCGGGGCTGAAACACAACACCGAAGCTGTGGAATCATACCTAGTATGATTGGTAGAGGAGCATTCTTAAGACCGACGAAGCTGTACCGATAAGGAGCAGTGGAGGGATAAGAAGAGAGAATGCCGGAATGAGTAGCGAGAGGAAGGTGAGAATCCTTCCGGCCGAATATCCAAGGATTCCAGGGTAAAGCTGATCTGCCCTGGGTAAGTCGGGACCTAAGGAGAGGCCGAGAGGCGTATCCGATGGACAACAGGTTTAGATTCCTGTACCACATATGGTCAGAACTGTGGGGACGCAGAAGGAAAGCATGAGCCAGGAATGGAAATACTGGTACAAGCAGAGGGGATGGTGTGCTGGCAAATCCGCACACGAAAGTCCTTGCTGTGATGTGGAGCGAACTAGAGTAGCGAAGCATGCGGACCGGCTGCCGAGAAAAGCCGCTATTGTGCCATATGTGCCCG